>CAZCBH010000056.1:0-30503 GCA_964496875.1 uncultured Candidatus Obscuribacterales bacterium
CTCTAGAACATGGGGATTCTCTCTGCCTCCCAGACCTTCCCACAGTTCTATTGCCCGCATCGCCACCGGTGTCGCCTCGACATAGTCTTGCCTGGCTAATAGCGTATTGCATAGCAGAGTCGTTTCCCGGGCCACAAAGAAGCTGTCTTTTCCATAAAGCGTAGCGTTTATTCTCACAGACTCCCTTTGCAGAGACTCGGCGTCTGCCAGGCGACCTTTTACTGTATAAAGCCATCCTAATTGAGTCAGGCACTCTGTGGTATGTTTCGTGTCGCGACCGACGGTGGATTCCAGACCCGCTCTCAAGATCTCGTAGAGTTTCAGTGCGTCATCATACTGACGTTCACTCATCTTATCCGCCGCCATTTTATCCAGGCGTGTCAAATAGACAGGCACTGATTTTGCTGTCGGCTTCGAATTGACGTCAGGCTCACTGGTGGGCGTCACTGAAACAGAAGCTTTTATGTTAGGCACCGCCCGCGGTTTAGCCGGCAGGCATGATAGAAGCAGGTCCGACCCTCTCCATTTGCTCTCCATGACAGGAGTCTGCAACTCTCCCCGGTCGGCAAGCACCTCTTCTTGAACAGAGTCTTTGAGATCGGCAAAGGCTGTTCCCAGGCGGGTTTTCTTGCCTTCTTTGCCTAGAGCTTTAATAAGCTGTCGAGTGAAAACTCCGTTTTCATACTTGCGCGATTCCCAGGAAATCTGATCTGCTTTGCTAGAGCAGACTACCAGCTGTCCTGTGCCCTGCATCAGATTGTCGGCGCTGAAATTGAGCTGTCTATGCAGACCTTTGCCGCCGGTTCTTGCAGCACCGCTGTGGCAGGCATCTAGAAAGAGCACCACTCTATCGCTATGTACTCTCTCTTTGACAATGGACGCCAGTTCTTGCATGGATAAGCCGGTAGAGAAAAGCCTCTCTGGATCCGTATCGTGTGCCACCAGAAAGTTCGCCCCGCCGACATCGGCATGGGATGGGCTTCCATGGCTGGATACATAGATTACCACCAGGTCATCGGGCGCCGCCACCCGGGGCAGCCATTTATCCGCAAGCATATCGAGGATGTTGCTTCGAGTAGCTTTTTCATCCACCAGTACTTTTACATGATCGTCGGCGAAGTTGGCCTGCTTTACTAGAAAGTCGGCAAAATCGCGGGCGTCTTTGGTCGGATACTTAAGGTTTATCTTCGGGTCCTTGAAGTTGCTTATACCAATAACAAGTGCCCATTTATCTTTAACCGGCGTCTGATGCACACTCTCGTTTTGGCTATCGGCCTGGATTGGAGTGTTGATCCCGGAGATTAAGACAAATAGCATTGCGCAAAGCACTGGTAAAACAGAATATCTGGAGAATAGTCGCATTCTGTGACCTGCCCCTGGAGGATACAAAAAGGCATATTAATAGATATAGATGATCTGTTCAAGAATTCAAGAATTGAGACATGCTATCTTGCCTTAATATGAAGGCTATTTACCGCCTTTCCGCTTGGTCGGGATGGTCAAATCATCGGGACCGTGGTAACCAGGTTTCGGCTTCCCATTCTGTGACGAAGCCGATTCTTTTATAGAGCTTTTCGTTGAGGCTATCTTTCAGGGTCTGAAGGAAAACATGCTCTACGCCCTGGTTATAGAGATCTTTCACGGCATGCAATGTCAGAATTGTCGCAAGCCCATTGCCGCGCATCGAGGGCGAGGTGCCCACGGCATAAATACCGGCGAATTCGGAAAGAGCGCTGGTGAGCAATACCGAAGCAGGTTTCTCTTCTTTATAGAGGATGTAGTAAGCGACTTCGCGACCGGCTTTCTTGCGACCGAACCCCTTTTGAAAAGTCTCGCCCCATTCTGGCGGTGCTTCGCCATAGGGCTCATCTGGATCGTCGCCGCTGTAGGCGCTATTGAAGGTATCTATAAACTGTGCCAGTTCTTCCTGGGTGCTGATTGTTTTGATGGATACGGAAGTCGGTAGTGGTGGTGCAATGCACTCGCCATGGTAGAACATCCAGACGTCTTTGAAGTCAGGCGCGAAATCTCTGCCGCGCAGAATGTCTGTGAAACTATCCGGTTTTACAAAGGGAGAAAGTGAGAATGCTGCGGCGCGATCGTGCTCTTTGAAGTATTGCATAATCTCTTCAAAAACATTCTCGGCATCGTGGGCGGTGCAGCGAATTCTGGAGCAGACATTGGAGTAGTGGTCGGTAGACTTCTCATGACAGGCGATAATATATTGTTCTGTCTGATGAACCTCAGTGAAAAACACCCCTTCCAGCATCGGGTAGTCTAGCTCTTCCGCTTTTGCGAGTATTGGGTTCAACGGACTTTTCCTTGTTCCATATAGTATGCTGTTATTCTAAATGTTTTCGCTTTGAGAGTTAAGCAACTCCGCCAGAGCCGAAAGATATTCATTGGGGCTCATGTCATGCGCTCTGGACAATTTGTCGATAGCGTCTGATGTGAGTGCGTATCCATCATTCTCGTAACGCTGCTGCTGCCTTGCCGATAGACCGGTGAGTTTCTCAATCTGTACCTTTGAAAGTCCCATTCTTTCGCGAAGTGATTTAATTGCTAAGCCATAGCCAGATGATTGCAGCGCTCTTTTTTGAAGAAGTTGTTCTTTGTAGTTCTTATTCACTGCGGCTTTGATTTCATTGAGAGAAATGTGGATGTCTCGATCTGTCCACTGAATATAGTGGCCATGTTTCGGTACTTCCAAGTGTCTCGCATCCTTCGAAGTCAGCTTGCTAACACCAGGCAATGTTTTTAATGGAACCGCATAAAAGTTAAACGCCGCGTCCGCGACTCTGAGCAGATCTTTGACGACGATTGCAGAGGCGATGGTTGATTCTTGTACGCCGTTTGCCCATGCTGTAATTACTCTTGCCGGTGCTGATTTGTCATAGATATACAGAACCTTAGCCGGGCATTCGTGCGAGGCTATCGAGCCCTCTCCTTGCAAAAAAATCAAGAAGATATTCTTTAGCGGCTTCATCCACTTCGACAAATAGGCACTGAAGTTTTGTTGTTCTTCTTGAATTCAGAATCTGGTTCACTTCTGAGTACGAGTGCATGTAAGTTGAGGCGTTTGTAAATGCATAACAGTACTGTGAGTTATTGTCGGACAAAACTCTCAGCATCCCATCCGACAAGTTGGGAAAGGTTTTAAACTTTCCTTCTGTGACTTCTACCAGCTCTGCTTGCATTGTTTTCATTGCTTTTATCCGGTCTGACTTTTTTGGAATTCAGTTAGAATTGCTGTTCTATTGTTTACGATATCTCGCAGCAGTTTCTTCTTCACTTTATTGGGAAGTGGGATAAATGATTTCGGTGGATTTGGCGGTGCTATGGTCTCAAGGGCGAGGTGCTCACTAGTGTGCCATTTTTATTGTATATGATACCAGACGTGTTGTCGTGTTGAATGTGGTGTATATGTCCGGTGGTTAGCTTTCGTCGAGTTATTGTTTTGGATAGGGTTTACATATGAGTAAGTCCTATCCTGTTCTCTATGAAGTTGCTGTCTGTGTACTTGAAGGTACGGTCAAACACTGTTAATGAAAAACAAGATAATGAAGCCTATGAGTCAAATCTTTGTCTCCGATCTTCTCCCTCCAGTGCTAACTGAAACGCGTTGATAAACTCCATAACTCTAGGGCTAGGGGTGGCGTTTTAGTTAGAGGATCAGAACAGCCGGATGGAAGAATTCTTGCTGATGTCAGAGGCTCTCTTTCTCCGCTAGCCACGGTAGGAGAGTTTGGGCAACTGATTCAAGCTATTGGTGGCACCGACACTCAAGATACTGGACAAGCGATTACCAGTCTTAATTTGCTGCTTTCCCTGCTCATTGTGGCAACTGGTCGGAATCCGTCATCTATGCGATCGTTCAAGGATTACAGTCTTGCTACTAACTCCAGTGGTCAGAGTTTCGATCCGGGCGAGCTAGATAAGGGCATCTACAATCCGAAGACTGTAACCCCCGATCTGATCGCCTATACAGCCAGGTCACTTTTGCCCTTCATCACGAAAACGGCTGAGCGGCTATTTGAGCGCTTCGCTTCCGGTGGTGAGCCTAGCCAGTTTACCTCTGCGATGCCCGTTAGGGTAGAGAGAGGACGAGCAATGCTCGAGCTTAAGCTAGGACCACGGAGCGCACCGAAGACAACTAGCGACGGAGAGATCCGCAAGCAGAGACCGCTGTTAGAGAGCCTAGATGAATTCCTGAATGTTGCGCCATTACAGCTCGATCTTGAGCAGGAGCGCAAATCGAAGGATTATAAACGGTCTGAAATTCGAAGGTTGACCAGGCAAGCTATTGGGCGGGGTCTTTATGAATAGCTTTATTTAGTGATACAAATCCGAAAGACATCAAAAATGTTTTGCCTTTGTTTCCTTCCGGATGCACCGCCTTTGGATAGTTGTTGGATATGTTTTGTTCATTAAATGTATTTTTGAAATTGCTTCCGATACCAAGCGTTTGCCATAAAAGATATAGAGGATTGACCTCCGGGATATGTCTTTTCTGAATAGCCTTGGAAGCCAGACCGGTTTGGTTTTTCGCCTGGCAATCCAGGTGCGACAAGAGTTTCCGGCATTTAGAAAAACCTCTTATGTAAGTGATGCCTGTATGCCCCAATTGATCAGGTTTTCCGCCCTTGATCAATCAGAGGGATACCGTATAATCGGATCACCACATACAAGGCTAGAGGCGGTGCGAATTGAAGAGGAAAAGGAGCGAACCACGTAAGTGGAGCGCAGTGTTATGGCGTCAAAACAAGAAAAGATCTACGAAGTTAATTTAGTATCTCAAGCAGACAAAAGGTTCAGTAAGTTGTCCGGCCAGGTCCGGAAAGAAGTGCTCGTTGTATTGGGAGAGCTTGAGACTGCGCCAACTCACAACGCCTCAGTTTATAGGCATGCTAAACCAACTACGTGGAAGACCAGACAAGGTCAGGCTCGAATAATTTTCAGGATAGACAAGAAAAAGAAGGTGGTTACTGTCTTAGAGATTGCTCTCAGGAGAGAGGACACATACAAGGACCTGCGTAAGATATTTAAACGTCAATAGCCATACTTCTTCTTCAACTGATCAAGCGAAATTACTCTCTTAGCCTTCAGCCCTCGATCAATTGTTTTATCTAGCTCAATAACTTCTCTTCTACAATTCTCAAGCTCTTCACCGACCGGCAGAATAGCTAACAGGTTTTTATGCATAAGCTGACCAGCATGGCTGAGTGATACCATAGATGATTCTTGTGGTAGCTCACCCAGATATAAGATGCTTTTGTCGTGCATGTTCACGTAAAGCATGTAGTTAATTAGGCTCTTGTTGGGGTCTAAATCTTTCAAGTAAGACTGGGCCGCTTTGACATTCTTAAGAGGGACACCGAAAACCTTCAGGCTTTTGATTAGTTTCAGCATGAGGATTTCCTGGAAGGTGTACTGATACCCCTCTTTAGTTCTCTTAGGGGTGACAATCTTTGACTCCCTAAGCCAAGCAATCTCACCGGGGGTTAACCCGCTGAACTCAGCTGCTTGCTCTCTAGCGAAGCCTTCGAATACTTTCAATGCCACTAATGTGTTCCCCTGCCTATGACTAAGATTCTAAAGGATATCCGTCATAAAATCCAGATTACTCAGCATTATAGTAATACCCGATTTGAACGCAGTTAGCTTCTTCTTTGCCAACTTTCTGCCATTTCATCATTACTTGCCGATCAGAACAGCTCACAGCCCCTCTAAGCCGTTTATTCTGAGGGGAGAAGGGATTCTATAGGAGGGCTGAGGAACGATAGACCTTGAAGCTTCAGAGCGTCTAATCCGTTCTGATATACGATGTCTGCTAGCTTCTCTGGGCGATGCCATCGATAACGATGAAGACTTGAATGAGAGTCGGTAGGCGCTTAAAGAGCTGGTCTGCCAGCTGGAATATCTGGTTGTGATTGAGGGCTAAATTGAATAACGAAGCAGAGGAGCACCATCTTGTGATACTAGCTCAAATAGTCAACAGGCAGCAGGTTGGGCGATTTCGGCAATCTTCGAAAGATTAAGTATGTTGTCAAATAGGTTAAATTTTGCAGTGATATCATAGTGATGGTGGTATAGTATCAGTACAAATAGATCGGACGTAATTCTATACTGGGTCCTTTGCGGCATAGCGATGAAGGGAATTAAGTTTCCAGCCTAGTATAAGTTGACCGATAGAGTCTTTAGGCAAGGGTTTCGGCCCTTGCCTTCTTTTATAAAGTAATTGTCGGGTAGTCGAAATCAAATACTTGGTTTTCAACCAAGGTGTAAAACTCACGGTCGCCTTCAGAAAAGATACTCCACCTGGCTGCACTGGTGTAAAAGTCAGCAATCTGAACACCAGCGGACTGAATTGCAGATTTGACTTTAAAATCGTATTTCTGAAAATGCCTTCTGGACTCTGTTAGTCCGTCTTCAAAGAATTGGATGAGGCTGTCTTGGTAAACTTGCCACCCTCCCTGTTTGGCTATGACTCCATGTACTTCCTTGCTGTCCTCCACTGACTTTCTGAGAGAGCTAAGAGCCAGTTGTTGATATATAGAAAAGCGCTGTTCGTGGCTTTTTGGGTTTCCGTCATGAGCATAGGCTGAAATGTGAACCACAATACTTTTGTTTCTCAAGTAGTTCGCCATAATTCGACGCTGGTGATTCTCTAGTTCGGCAAAATGCAAAATTCTTCGCTTCAGGCAAGCGGATCTGTTTCTGTGGAATTCTTCAGGATAAAGGTTTTGTATCAAATCAACCCTCATCCTGTCCGCTTCTCTGTTTCCGTTGAAGCGCACTGTGCCAACTGTCATCACCTCTTGGTGGTCCATTGTGCCTGCTTCATCTATGTAGATAAAGTGTCTCAATCTGAGTTGTCACATCCCTGCTAAAGTGGTATCAGATCTTTCTCAGCCCGCTACATTTTGGTCCCCAATTTCAATTTGCTCAAGCTACTAGTTCAGGGAACATATGGGGAACATTTTTGTTGTTTGAGTGCTTGAATTAGTCGATTACTTGGAATGACTGAATTCCGTAAGTTATTGCGCTGTCTAAGACTTGGGCGAGGTGGGACTTGAACCCACACGTATTGCTACACTAGATCCTAAATCTAGCGCGTCTGCCATTCCGCCACTCGCCCATGAGCTGCTCGTTTCTTAATGACATGACAAGCTTCCGGTAGAATACCACAGAACCCGCGCTTGGCAACATCTTCGCGGGCGCTGTTATACAAGACTGCAACAGCTTCGCCCTTTGCATGCGCCGGTCTAGTTGATGGTCCCTTCTATGTAAGGCAGAAGCGTATCCATCATACTCATCACCTCATCATAGGTCGCCCGGGTCGGGTAGAACTGAATGGCGATTAGCCGCCCTCCCTTGCTGCGGAAATAGACCATAAACTGTTTCACGTTGCTCTTTGTGCTCTCCCCCCGGGGATACTGCACCTCTTGAATGAGCAGGTCTTTGTATTTTTTCGGGCTGGTGAAGGTGACGCTCAGCTCTTGCCAGGACTGGGCTTCTTTCTGGAAGTACTTGTGCATGACCCCGATGCCTGCCTGGTATGGAGTGGCTTCGGTCGGCGAGACCGCGAAGATTCTGATGTCACACTTTGGCGGCTGCTTCTTATCCGGGGTGGAAGACGCTCCTGGTTCGTCCAGAAGTGGTGCCGGTGGTTTCGAGGCAATTTTGCCGTCGAATTCCAGAGACCAATCAAGAGTATTGGACGCGCTTAGAAGAGGCAGCAACTGGGCGCTGGGTATTTTTTTTAGCTCGATAGAATCGATTATTACCCTGTCTTCTTTCTGGGTGTCGGCGACGTCTACAGGTACGGCTTCGGTGGTGGCGGATTTGGTTTGATCTTTCGGCTTCTGGTCGCCGATTTCTGCGGGATCTTTTTTGTCGGTATCATTTTGACCCGATACTACCTGGGGATTGGAGCCGTTTATTTGATTGAAGCCGATTATGGCTCCTGCTGCACATACCGCCAGAATCAAGCCGGCTCCGACTCCTATGACCACCGGGCTCAGCTTGCCGCTCTTTCTCATCGGTGGTGTCGAAGATGGCAGCGCCGGGTTGTTCAAAGAATTGTCACCGTGGTCGCTGAAGCTGGCGAAGCGCAAGTTCGGGTCGGTGTTATCGCCGTGGGCGGGCGAGTATCCAGGCGCTACCGGCACCACAGGTGCCACCGTCTTCATCGCTTCTTGGACGGCATCGCGAAATTCGATGATGCTCTGATAACGCTGGGCGGGCTTTTTCGTCAATGCTTTTGTTATAACCTGCTCCAGGGCTGGTGGCACACTTACACCGGGAGCTGTTTCATCAAATGCTGACACCGGCTCGCTCATGTGCATCATGATGGTTTCAAGCGGGGTCTCACCCCTAAAAGGTGGTTTGCCTAATATAGATTCGTGCAGGACGCAAGCGAGAGAATAAATGTCGGTGCGATGGTCGATACCCTCGCCTTCAGCCTGCTCGGGGCTCATATAGAGCGGACTGCCGAAGACCTCGCCGGAGGCGGTGAGTTTATGAACAGTGGATTCTCCCTGCAACATCTTGGCGATGCCGAAGTCGAAGATGGTCAGGGTCTCGGTTCCGTTCGGCTCTTTTCTAAGGAGCAGGTTGGAGGGTTTGATGTCCCGGTGGACGATGCCCATCTCGTGAGTGTGGGCGAGGGCGTCGCACGCTGCGCAGAACAATTCTACGGCTCTGGCCAGATTGAGCTTGCCTTCTTCTTTCAGTACTTCGTCCAGGGTTCTACCTTCCAGATAGTCCATGATCAAGAAAGGCGTCGAATGCGCATCTTTTATAAGGCCAAAATCGAATACCGTGACTATGTTCGGATGCCTGAGAGTGCTGATCGCTTTTGATTCTCTTTTGAAGCGCTCTACCAGCTGTGGTATCGCCACCAGCTCAGGACGAAGAAGTTTAATCGCGACGATGCGGTCCATGAGCTTGTGTTTGCCTTTGTAGACCATGCTCATGCCGCCGCGGCCGAGGAGAGAAAGAATTTCGTACTTCTCGGCGATGGTGGTGCCGATCAATTTATCTTGTTTTTTCAAAGCCGTCCCATCTTCAGGGCAAACGATATTACCCCGATCGTCTTCTCTTCCGCAACGAGGACATACCTTGATATTGGTTGATCTCTGGCTTTCTGTCATGGCATCTGCCATTTTACAGGGATATGCGCCGAATGTGACTAGTGTTTGGGTTTGCATTGTCGCTTCCGATATTAGTTGGCTTTAATATCTGCTACGAAGCCGGTCGGGCAAATAGGCGGAAGATTATCTGAAACTAAGATGTCAAGCGGATTTCGCCTTCATATTACCGGGCATGAGAGTACAGAAGTCTTTTTTCGGTGGCCTCTTCCGGGGCAGATACGACTAACTTAGATCGGAGATTCAATGAATTACGAAGTGCTTTATCCCGGTTCCAACGCTCTAATCCACGCGGAACTCGAGCCCTACGAAGAGTTGAAAGCCGAATCCGGCGCTCTGGTCTCTAGAACTGCATCGGTTTCTGTTTCGGGCAGTCTTCACGGTGGTCTCTGGCGGTCGATGAAGAGGGCATTTCTTGGTGGTGAGTCTCTCTTTTTCCAGACTTTGAAAGCAGACAAAGGGGCGGGTACTGTGCTGGTCGCACCCGCGGTTCCCGGTGATGTCAAAATTCTGCCTCTCACCGCCGGTCAAGATTACATGGTCAAGAATGGTTGTCTGCTTGCTTCTTTCGAGGATGTCACCCTTGATACCAGGATGCAGCGAATCTCAACGGGGCTATTTTCAGGAGCAGGTTTGTTCGTGATTCACGCGCACGGAGAGGGACATATAGCCGTAAGCGCTTTTGGGGCGCTGCTCGAAATCAGTCTGACTGCTGATGATGAGTATGTGGTCGATACCGGGCACCTCGTCACCTGGAGCGGTGACATGAGCTATCGTATCATCAAAGGTGGTACTACATGGATATCCAGTGTTACCAGTGGTGAAGGACTGGCTTGCAAGTTCCAGGGACCTGGAAAGGTCTGGATTCAATCTAGAAATCCCGAAGCCTTCGGGGGCTGGATTCGTAAGTTCGTCCCCACCGGCGGCGGCGGTATTTTTGGTCTATTCTCCTGATTTAGTTCCTGATATCGGAGTATAGAGAGATGAAGGAATTCAAAGCCCGGCTCTATATAAAGGACGCGTCTGATCCGGTTGCTGCTTTTGCAACTGTCAGCGGTGGCAACATTGTGCTTGACTATGGTGAGAGCCCTCTCTATCTTCCTGTTTCCGAGATCGTTATCAAAGAGGGCGGAGAGCTGGGCGATAGGGTGAGGGTCAGCCATTCATCCAGCAAGACCGTGGTGCTCTTTAGTGGGCATGATTTTTTGGATGAGCTGGAGAGTCGCCATCCCGATCTGGATGTGGTGAAAGCCTCCCGGGTGGTGAAGCAGAAAGTGAAGCATGCCGTTCTAATAAGAGGCAGCCACGTAGGAATCATTCTTGGAGTGATTGCATCCATTGTCCTGGTTTTCTATCTGACTTTCGACCTCTGGGTCGATATGGCGGCCGACAAGGTGCCGGTTTCGGTAGAGGAGACCATCGGAGAAGTCGGGCTTCCCAAGAAGCTTCTCAAGGATGAAAAGAAATCTTTATTGGTAAAGCGGGTCAATGATATAGGAGCGAAGCTGGTTGCGGCTGCAGGAGGTAGTCCATACAAGTTTCATTTTTATGTGGAAGAGAGCAAAGTGGTCAACGCCTACTCTCTGCCGGGCGGAAACATAGTCGTGCTGTCTAAATTGATTAGTGAAGCCAAGAGTGATGATGAGCTTGCCGGTGTTCTTGCCCACGAAATAGGTCATGTGGTGCACAGAGACAGTCTGCGCCGCATCCTGCACACCAGTGGATTGGGTATGTGTATTGCCATTGTTACTGGTGGCACTGTCACCAACAAACAACTGGCTGTTCTGATACCCACGATGAAAGAGTTGGAGCGCCTCAATTATTCCCGCGCTCAGGAAGCGGCCGCCGATAAGCTTGCGGTGGAGCTTACTCTCAAGGCGGGATATAAACCTGAAGCATTGATTCAATTCTTCAAGCGACTGCAGAAGGACGAAGATGGTATTCCATCGGCTGCGCTGCTACTGGTCTCCGACCATCCGCTCACCGCCGACAGAATCAAGGCGATTGAAGCCGAAGCTTCTAAACAGCGAAAGAAGTTGAAAACGCAAAGCCATTAAATTAGCTGCCATGGCTCGTTCTTAATAGTAGTAGTCGCCCATGGGCGAGGCTTTTATCTGTCCGGCTTTGGCTCTGTAAGAAGCCGCATCGTTTGCCCCTTTGGTCTTCTCTACGCAACGGGCTATCTCTTCCAGGCATTCCGCCATTTTTAGATTGACGTCCCGTTTATTGAAATTGGGGATGTTCTTGTCTGTGCGTAATTTTTTTTCATATATTGCGAGGGCGTTGCGATACTGCTCTTCTGCCTGGTAGTACTTGTCTTCTCCGTAATAGAGAAATCCAAGACCCATATAAAGGGTGGTGAGATCGAAGTGTTCCTGCCCGACTCCCCGCTTCTTGTATTGAATCGCTTGCAGATATAGTTGCTCGGATCTGCCGAAGTTGCCCCTCTGGCGGAAGAAATCGGCGCTGGAAGCTAGAACATCCGGAATGTTCGGGTTGTTCTGACCCAGAGAAAAGGCCTGTTTTACCGCGAGATTATAGTGCTTTTCGGCGTCGCCGAAACGTCCTATCTGATGGAAAGCTTCGGCTTGTTTGATGTGGGCCTCCGCTGTTCCCTGGGCGAGAGCGTCCGGAGTCGTTAGAGGAGCCAGTGCGGCAATTAGCGCCAGGGTTATACTAAAAGTTATTGCCGATGCTTTCTTTTGCATAAGAGCCTCTTAAGTTGCAAGTGGACTGTTCAGGATAGTCTAATATTACATTATGATTCCTGATTATTCTGCGCGCTGCATAAAGCACGCAGTGGCGAAGGATATAATTCGAGCCATGCGTTCGGTCCTCTCCTTATCACTTATTCTTGCGCTCTCAGCAGCCGGTGTTTCCTTGCCCTGCTCGGTACTTGCCGAGACTGTCGATACCGAAGTGGTCATAGATCCGACCGAATCCACCAACAAGAACTCACGCTCCCGTTTGTTAGAGTCTCGGAATGGCTGGATTATGAGCTCTCCGCCTTCCCATGTTCTGTGGAGCGTCTATAAGAAACATGCCGAAGAAGCGGCCGGCAAAGGGGAGCATCATAAGGCTCTGGTTCTGTCCGAGGCTGCCATCGAACATGTTCGCCATCTAAATAAAGAATCGGCGCGCAAGAAAGAGACTTTAGAGATGGTCGACCGGCACAGTAAGTCAAACGAAATAGAGATACACTGGCCTACTCTAGAGAAGGTGGCTGCCACTCCCTATAGCCCGAGCCATCCGGGGTACATGAAGAAAGATCCACCCCGGGTTACAGAGAAACCGTCAAGCTATATCGACAAAATTCGTGAAGCCGATTTACTTAACGCCGAGGGAGAATCGGAGAAGGCGGAAGCCCTCTATGTAAGTGCGCTCAAGCAGCTGTCCGGGCTCAAGTCTACCGATGGAATGCTTCTGGTCAAGCTCATAGATAGAGTGACCAGGATGTACTATCGAGACAACAAGTTTCAAAAGGCCGAAGAGATTATCCGCGAACATATCTTTCGCCACGATTCTATGTGGGAGCGGCTCGGTCCGGCTGATGAAGATCGGTTGCAGATTGCCTTTCTTCTTTCTGATCTGGGTCTTGTCTACACTGGCATGAATAGATACTTCGAAGCCGAGGCTGTGACCGAAGAAGCGCTTGCTATCGTCAAGCGTTTCAGAGGAGAGAAGGACGCCGACTATATCGTTATGCTCGGTGCCCTGGCCCGACTGCACAAGTACATGGGTCTCTATGACGAATCGAGAAAAGAGTATCGAAGCGCCATAGCTCTTGCTGATGAAAATAAGCAGATCAGTAAGTCTTCGAAGGCGGTGATTCTCGGTAATTATTTCAAGCTTTTGCAGAAAATGGGCAAATCTAGAGAAGCTTCTAAAATCGCTTCGAAAGCGAATGAGCTAAAACCTGGAACAGTCAGCCAGTAGTTTAACCGCTCTATCGAAACCTGGATCATCAGCTCACCATTGCCATCATTATCAGTGTCATTGTTTACCAGTGTGTTGCCTGTGATGACATTGTCGGTGGCGGCGCCCCTGTTTGAGTCGTAGCCACCAATGGCAATACCAGCTGAATAAAATGATTCTATAAGCGGGATAAGATTGTTGTTCGGCTTTTTCATCCGCCATAAGCCGATCATATCCGGTTTGCGATCTCAATCTGCCATGGCGCCGACTTTACCTGGCTGTTTCCAGTCCTGTCCATCGCATGAGTTGTTGAGTCGATTAGTATCTCCAGGGAAACCTGGAAAATCATAGGCTAACCAATCAACTGCAACGTAACAGCGTAAGCGATTTCGGAACTCGGTAGCAAGTTTTGATTTAAAATGGCACGCCAGGTTGGATTCGAACCAACGACCGACCGCTTAGAAGGCGGTTGCTCTGTCCAGCTGAGCTACTGGCGCATGCTCTCTTCTATCTCGCCAATTATAGCCTATTGAATTTAATCTTCGAACCAAGTGTGAATCTTGTTGAATTTTCTTCTTGGCAGCCCGGCGCTAGAATTTATCCCCGCAGCTTGGATGGGGCAAAAATCCATCCTTCCAGCAATATGTTGAGATTATTGGCATCGAAGGGGTCAGGAAAGAGATCTTTTTGTTGGGCAAAAACCGCCGCGCCGTAACAAGCCGCCAGGGCGTCGAGGGCGTGGTCCGAGGCGATAAACTGCCCTTTGCTGGCGTTGTCCATAGAAAGACGAGGGCAGGTTTCGTAACGGTGGTCACCCCTCTCTCTCAGATTTATCAAGCCATCGACAATCTCTTTTCTGAGGGCGAGGGATTTTTCATGATTTTTCTTGTCTCTCGACTTGTATCCCCGGTCCGGCAATGCTAAAAGCCAGAGAATTTCTCGGGGATAAACTTCTAAGACGGCGCAGGTGCCTGGTTTTGGGTCATTGAAAGGGGCAATCCAATAACGGTTCGGGTCCAGGGAGCTGAGCATCCTCATACCCTGGTAGGTCATCTGCACCATGCTGGGGTTGACCCGATGCAGCGGGCTCTGGGCTGGTCTGCCGCAATTTTTGTCGGTGAATCGCTTGGGCTCGATGTCATACTCTTCGACCATGACCTCGAACTCGTCATAGCTCATGAAAACAAGCTGCATAGCCACTTCTTGCCATTCTTGAAACTCTTCTTTGCTCAGCTTACGCTCTAGAAAGCGCAGGAATTCCACCGGCAGCGAGAAGGGAAAGTCGAGAGCGACCACGGACAAGTCTTTTATGGCATCGAGTTCTTTTTTGAGACCCTGGCTGCCTGTTCTTTTCACACTTTTAACCTGCATGCCAAGAGAACTGAGCTCAGAGACCACAAGCCAGGTCTCGTTGGGCTCGGTCTTGGCTCCGCTGAAATCTACTCCTGCTACCAGTATGGACATCTCGGGCTTCCTGCTCTCTTGATTACCGGGGGTTTTAAGAAGAAAGTCTACATGCTGGCTTCAAGAATTTCAGGTTCTTATATACTGTATAACTAATTATCCGGTTCTCGAGAGAGAACTTTTCTAGATAGTGCCTTAATGACCCTGAAAATGCCCCTCAACGTCAATACTCTGGCCCGTTCCATCGGATGTCTGGTGGATCGGACCATGACCGACGGCAATTATCTGGGCAATGTCTGGCTGATTGACGAAGATAAAGTGGCTACCTGTGCTCATCTGGTCTCTCGGTATTCGAATTATCTCGATGCTCTTTTAGTTCGATTTCCTGGGTCAACCCCCGGCACGAAAAGAGATTATGGGGTGGAATCGGCTCTATTTCATCCTGCCTTCGACCAGACCGTGGCCAATCAGCTGCAGCAGGTCTCGTTGACGGAGCCTATGCCGGCGGTTCCGCTTCAGAAGCACAATGCGGTGGTCTTGAAGCTCAAGAAGAATGTCCCGGAGCTCTCCGATACCATCACCTTTCGCGTCAATAAAAATCTCTCTCTTCCCATCCCGCCACGGGAGCAGGGTCTGGGCGGCAATCTTCGTGAGATAGAGCTCTTTGTCGTAATCCAGTCCATTACCAATGCCCGCAAAGAAGGCATTATCACCATATGCGACGAGCGCAATTTCCCTGTGGCTCGCATATTCTGCAAAGACGGTCGTCTTATTTACGCTCAGTACCGCAATCTGGTCAATGAGATGGCTGTCTACCAGATCGTCAATCGGGAGCTGGACGGTAATTTCTTTTTCTGGGCGGCTGATAAGCCGAACTGGGAAGTGACCACTGCTATAGCCAAGCCTGCCGAGATGGTTCTTATCGAGGCCAGTCGAAGATTCGACGAACTCAAGACCATGGTGCCACTGATAGGCGGTCCGGAGACACTTTATGAAAAGACCATCTCTGAGCCCAATGTGGAGATTCTTCCCGGTCCGGTCAAAGATTACTGTCGCAGGCTCTGGGACCTTTTCGATGGCGGTACGCCTTTGGGTCAGCTCTGGCAGGTCTCGAATCTGGATGATTACTCTATCTATGTGACCATCGCCGAGTTGAAGCGAACCCAGCAGATAGGCGTCAAAGTTAGGCAGACCCTGGAAGAGTCGGCCGATACCGAGCCGGTCAAGCCGCTTCCGCTTGCGGTAAACGCGCCTCTTGCTCCCTACGATTCGATTACCAGTATCCATATCGATTCTCATAGCGGAAGGGCTTTATCGAGGGAGGGCAGTCTGCTTGGTGCCATGCGTCAGGAAGACAAGTTTCATCTGCTCCATAATGTTCGGCTGGTGCCCGAGGCCACTGGCAGCCCCTTATTTAAGGAAGACCGGGTCATAGGTATGCATTGCGGACCCTTGCCGCCAAATTTCCAGACTCCGGGTGCCGATTCGAATCTTCAGGGAATGCTCTGGGTAGACTGCATTGTAGAATGTCTGCGCGCCGGAGGAGATGCCCCTCTGGCAGCTCGTTTGACCCTGACCGACATGCCTCGCAGAGGTACTTCTGAATCGGACGGCGAAGCTCTGGCCGAAGCGGGCTCTGCTCCGAATTCTCCCCGGGAAGGCTCCCAGGCGGACCCGGGCGCAGGAATGGCTGCCGGGCCTTCTCCGGTGGCGCTTGCTGCAGATCCTGCTCCTGTGGCTGTCTCTTTTGTTTCTGACGCTGGCAATGCGGATAGAGGCGGCGCCAGTAAAGGTCCTGCCGATTCGAAGGAAGCCTCCGGAGCTTCTCGGATAGACTGTCCCAAGTGCGGTCGGACCAGCCAGGAAGGATCTCGTTTCTGTAAAAGTTGCGGTGAAGAGCTGCACGAGAAGAAGGAAGCAGTCAGAAATCAAAGGCGTAAGAACGCTACTCCGATTTTTCTGGTTCTGGCTCTCCTGCTTCTTTCAGGGCTGGGCGCTCTGGCATTTTTTGTCGCTAATCTGCCAAAGCCCAGGGTTGTCTCCGGTGACACCATGGTGATTCCTGATAAGCCCTGGGTGAAGCTCCACATCTATAAGAAGACCCGCAGCGACAACGCCGGGGATTCGACCACACATTGCTGGAAACTTCAGGATGATGGCACTATCTACAAGGAAAAGGACCTCATCCACCTGAAGCTGGATGTGCTCAGGAAATCCTATGTCTACCTGATTTATTTCGGTTCCGATCAGCCCGCCCTAATTTATCCGGGGTTGGAAGTGAATAACAAAGTGCTGGATGCCGGGACCAGTTTCACCTTCCCGGACAAAGTCTCCGAATATGTGGAGGGCAACATGCAAAATCTAATTGGTTTGGAGATGCAAAACTCTCCGGGAGTGGAAACTTTCGTGGTTCTCGCCAGTCCCCGCAAACTGCAGCTCTCCAGCAATCCAGCCGCTGTGCAAGACGCCTATAGAAGAGCCGTCGACGATATCGAGGGCTCCCATTCGGATACCGGCGTGGAGGACAGTCTGGCTAATTTCTGCAAAGGTCTCGTTGGTAATGATAATCTAAAAGATGGTGATGCCGATGGGAAAGCCGGAGCCGAGAAAAGTATTTTCATCGATCGTTATTTGATCAAACACGTTAAGCAGTAAGGGCCCTGAAGGAGCTTGAAGATAATGTCTCTGACAAGAAATTGTTTTACCTGGATTATGACGGCGGCTATGCTGGTTTCTACCGCAGCACCGACGCTGGCTTTAGATAAAGGCGCCAAGGGTCTGTTTTTCGAGCAGCTGGACAGCCCGAGCAAGGACCTGAACACTGGTGTTCAGTACTGGATCGAGCTCGAGCGTGACGGCGAAACTATAAGGACCAACAACAAAGCCGAATTCAGAAGCGGAGACAGAATTCGCTTCCGGGTCAAATCCAATATCAAAGGTTATGCCTATATTCTGCTCACCACCGGCAGCCGCGGTGAGCAGTCGGTGCTCTTCCCGGATCCTTCGGTGAACGAAAGCAACAAAGTTCTGCCCGGCAAAACTTATACCCTGCCCGGTATGGGATCCCTCACTTTCGATGAGAATCCCGGAATGGAGAAAGTGACTCTGCTTCTCTCGCGTCATCCGATTGACGCCCAGGCTTATTTAGATAAGCCCACCGAGCAACCTACTCTCATAGCCTCCGCCATGACCGGCTCTAAGGATCTGGTACCGGCAAAGGTGCTTGTTTCATATGCAGACCCGAACAAAAGCTTCCCGGGTAGCAGTCTGAAAGTCGCTCGCAGTACGGTAAAATCCGAGCCGGTCAAGACCGAAAAGCCTGCCTCCACCACCACCACCAAGGTGGCACAGGCAAGCACTAAAACCAAGAAAAACAGTGCTTCTTCGAGTACCGGTTCGACGACGACCAATAAGGTCGCCCAGAAGCCGACCAAGAAAAACGGTCCGGTAAGCAAGCCTAAGACGAAGCCAGGCAAGGTTTCCAGCCCGGCTACCGAGGAGGATGATGAGTCCGTCACCGTAGTATCACAAGCTACCGATGGAATTCTTCATGTGGACGTGAACCTGCATCATATCTAGGTTCCAGGTCAGTTGATTTAGAAATGGCACCCTGGAAAGGGTGCTATTTTTTTTTTAATCTGGTATCAAAACCTTTGCGCTTTTTGATATCTTAACCCTGCCTTAAACCTGTTGGTTTCAATATACTTTCATTGTCGTCTACAAGAGATTCAGAATCTCCACATATAAAATGATCTGGATTATTTCTTTTGGCATGTGCCTCGTTCTGGCTATAGCGTTTCTTGCAGTATTCCGTCCCACGCTTTTCAGTGTTTTTTTGCCGCACAAGCCAGCCAAGTCAAAGGTTGACCCTGACCGCTATCTAAAAGCCTTGCGGGGCACAAGATTCTGATTCGGTACCGTTGGTGGTACCTGTACTCAGCTTTCAATCAGCGAAGTCAGCGATATTAGCGATATTAAAGGACCAATTCCTTCGGAAAGCCTTATAACTATCAAGTTACTTCTTGTAAACCGTAACCCGAGGGCAAAGCAATGCCAGGTACAGCGCTAGGACTATTTCTGATCGACTTCATCGTCAGGCCTTTCGCCCGGATCTACGAGAAATGGCCGGAGGCTATGCTCCTGGTCTGTTTGATTATCTATGGAATCATCGGCTACATAGTGGTCAAATCGGTCTATTTTGCCGACGAACGCTACTATTAAATCCGTGTTTTAGCTCTTCTAACAAGTTTCAGTGGGCTTCTACCGAGACAATCTCAAGGCTGAGCATATCGCTTTCTAAATCAACCAGCCCGATATATTGTTCGATACAGTTCTTGATTCCGCCAGCCGGAACGTCATACTCCAGCTTGTAGGTGCCTACGGTAAGCAGCTCTCCGTCATAGCCGTAGGTGCGATAGCGGAAACAGACATCTTTTATCGGAACATTGTTGTAGTTTTTCACCCGGATCCAGCAACAGGGGCAGTTAATTACCCATAGTCCGACGATATGCCAGTCTACGAGCTCGATATAGACATTTTTGGTAAGCTCGGGATCGCCATGGCAGTTCGGTCCGGAACAGCCGGCGATAAGCTGGCTTGCCATAATCAGGACTGCTAGAGCTGGTAAAATTTGACGCCGGAAACGGCGAGCTCGTTCAGAAAGCCCACCGGCGGATGATCGGAGTATGGAAGACCACATCTCGGGAAAGTCTAGATATAGGGAAGATACCCCAAATTCTGAGCTATTCCCAGAAGCACCAGGACCGCAAAGAATGCGAATAATCCAAAGAAAACTGTTTCGCCTTCTGCCATAATTTGAGAAAGATTTCCTCATGAAGTGCATTTTTGATTATATAGCAGGTCCAGTGTCTTTCACCATGCGGTTTTCCGGGGGGTATCATTAATTAAATGAGATCTGACGTCAGCACGGAAATCCCTGTTTGCCTTGATGAGCGGCATTCCAATTTCGTTCGGGAAGAATTCCGTCCTGATGATACTTCTGTAAGCTATCTGAATTGGGGCTCCGTCGGGCGCAAGCCCGAGTCTGTTCTAGCCGCTGTCAATCAGGGATGGCGGCGCCTCAATGACAATCCAACCCGGGTCACCTATCTGGAAGACGACATTAAAGAAAACGCCAGACAGAGCCTGGCAGAGCTTTTTGACGTTGATAAAGAGTGTCTTCTATTAACCGATTCCACCACCCAGGCCCTACAGCTGATACTTTCCAGCTTGCTTACCAGGGCTGGAGATGAAGTGATCATCACCAGTCGGGAGCATGGCAGCAGCCGGACCATTCTTCGTTATCTCGAAGATAGCCGGGGCATTAGGGTCAGGACCTACAACGTAGAAGCTGGTTGCTCCACAGAGCAGATGAGTCTGGAGTTGCTCAATCTAATCACAGGTAATACCAGGTTGGTTCTGATAAGTGAGATTGACTGCTATTCCGGATGGCGACCGGAGCTTACTCTTTTGAACGAGAGCTTGAAACTTTTAGATATACCGCTCCTTGTGGATGGTGCCCATGCGCCGGGCAACGGACAGTCCAGACCGGGTAGATATCCTCTGTGGGTAGGAGCGGGCCACAAGTGGCTTTCCGCTCCCAACTCCACCGGATTCGCCCTGGTTTCAAGGGATTTTATTCCGCTTCTCAATCCGGTCTGGCTTGGCGATGGATTTTACGAGACCCGGGAAGCAGAGATTTACGACCTTCGACGTTTCGAGCACAAGGGCAATCCGGATGTGGTGAAGTGGCTTGGTCTGACCGAAGCGGTGCGCCTTTATCAGAGTCTGGATCGACAGCATATCGATGCCTATCAGAAAGGGCTCGTTCTATATCTTAGAACCCGTCTGATGCTTATGGATGGGGTCAGGGTCCGCTATCCCGGCTACCACAATCCGGAAGGAGAAGAGCAGGCTTCGATGATCACCTTTCACGCCAAACCGGAACGTTGGAAGGTAGCGGATCTCAGAGCTGCACTCTGGCAGGATCACAAAATCTGGATTCAACCGGACTTTCTCTCTCCGCACCCGGGAGCAGGTGGGCGCATATCATGTCATTACTCTGTGACAAGAGATGAGCTTGATCGTTTTTTGAATGCTTTAGAAAGCTATGTGAATTGAGAAAGATATGATGGTGTCGGATTCGGTGTTAGAAACAGATCCAAATTCAAGTGCCGGGCAAGATCGGATTTTAGAAAGCCGGTTCGAGCCGGCTAAATTTTTTGCCAATAGGCATCTAATGACCATAGCAGCAGCCCTCTGGCCCCGGCGTTTTCCTATCTATCTAAAGGCTTCTGTCGAGCCGCATCTTATCGAGGTGGCACCGGGATCGAGGGTGCTTGCCGAGGTCAATTTGCAGTCAGATCTAGCTCCCGGTGCCGGTAAGAATCTGGTGGTGGTGGTGCATGGTCTCGAAGGTTCCAGTAACTCTCCTTATATGCAGGGGGTGGCTGTTAAGGCGTTGCTTGCCGGATTCAGCGTGCTCCGTTTGAATCTGCGCAATTGCGGCGGCACCGAAGAGTTAACTGATACTCTTTATAATGCCGGCATGAGCGACGACCTGATAGCGGTTGCAGAATGGGCTCGCAAGAAATGGGGCTTCGAAAGGATTTTCTTTGTCGGTTTTTCCCTGGGTGGAAATATCGTCCTCAAAGCCGCTGCCGAACTTGCTTCCTGTAAGCAGGACGAGAATAGAGATCTTTTTTCCTCTCTTGCAGCGGTCTGCGCCGTCTCTCCTTCGGTGGATCTGGAGCGGTCGGTAGATAGACTGGACTGTGGTCTCAATAGAATCTATCAAGTCACTTTTATGCGCAGTCTCAGAGAGAAACTCAAGAGAAAAGCCGCACTTTTTCCCCGGCGATATCCGCTCGCTCCCCTGAAAAAGATAAGGACAGTGAAGCAGTTCGATGAGACCTATACGGCTCCGGACGGCGGCTTCGATTCTGCCGGGCACTATTACGAGCAATGCAGCTCCCTTTCCAGGCTTGGTGATATCAGGACGCCCGGTCTGATTATTGCCGCCCTCGATGACCCGCTAGTTCCTTCGGCGTCTTTTGAGGAAGCCGATTTGCTATCCGGACCGGTGCGGTTGCTATCGCCCTTACATGGGGGGCATGGCGGTTTTCTTTCGGTGTTGTCAGGGGATTCGGGTAAAGCTTCCACAATTTGCAATAATCGCCCTTCTGTCGATGGCGGTCTGAAAGATAGATTCTGGGCTGAAGATAGAGTGATCGAATTTTGTCTTGCGACATGCGAGCCGTCTTAATAGACAATTTACCGAAATAACCCTATAAGGAATTGAGAACTTCGTGTACCATAACTCAAAGGATTATTGGGGGCTGGATGCCAAGTCCTGCTCGAGGGTCCGATAAAGTTTAGTAGTGATTTACTAGAATCATAAAGAAATTTCCAGGGGAGGAAATGTTGTGAAAACAAGCAAATTAGGAGTTGCAATGGCTCTTATGGCAATGGTCGGAATGTCCGCGCCTGCTATGGCTGCTGACTCCGAGCCGCTCGAGCAAGTCACCCAGGGTTCGCTCATGGTGACCAGAGTTGGCGCTATTGGTGCCGGTGTTGTTCTCGGTACACCTGTGGCTGTCGTTCGCGAGAGCGTCAAGAGCTACATCGATTTTACCGGAATGGCTGCCGACAAAGTTGGTGAGCCTCTGGGCGGAAAAGACAACGGCCCTGTATGCCTGGTCTGCTCGCTCGTCACCCTGCCTGTCGGCCTGGTTGCCGGTACTCTGAAAGGAGTCTACTACGGAACCAAGAACGGCGTTGTCGGTGGATTCAATACACCTTTCCACCCCGACACCTTCAGCCTGGGCGAACTGGACAGCGAATAGTCCTTAACCAATTCGATGTTATCGAAAAGCGAAGGCAGCCTGCCTTCGCTTTTCTCTTCTTGCTAATTTAAAAATCCCCTGAACTTGAAAGTCTTGCCGCATCAAACCGGCGCGATCTTGATATCATATAGGCTTACCCAGCCCGGGGACTGCATTTCGGGCGGGCTAGGCTTCAGAAAAAACAGGTAGCAACAAAGCTATGGCCGATACCAAGACTTCCATGAACCTGGGCGAGTGGCTTTCTCGCATAACTCGGGCAAAGAACCGAGCCGAGGTCTATGCCATTCTTGATGAGTTTCGTCCCCTGACCTGGACGGATAATGAACGCTCTCAGATGTCCAAGCACTACATGAAGATAATCGACCTGATGCCGCCGGAAGTGTCCGACGATGATAAGGGTTCGGGCAATGAAAACAAAGCTGGTGAAGGTGATGACGGACCGGTATGGTATGAAAAAATGTAAGCTATTCGAGCCTCTGCGAATAAGAGGTGTCGAGTTCAAGAATCGAATCTTTGTCTCTCCTATGTGTCAGTATTCATCTGTCGACGGCATGGCTACCGACTGGCATATGGTGCATCTTGGCTCCCGGGCTGTCGGCGGTGCCGCCTGCGTGATTGTAGAGGCTACGGCGGTGGAGCCGGAGGGGCGAATCAGCCCTGATGATATGGGGATCTGGAGCGATGCCCATATAGAACCTTTTCGTCGTATCAACAGTTTTATCAAATCCCAGGGGGCGGTGCCGGCTATTCAGCTAGCTCATGCCGGAAGGAAAGCTTCTACAAAAGCCCCATGGAAAGGTGGCGGCGTGCTACCGGTTGCTGAAGGCGGGTGGAGTGTGGTCGGTGCCAGCGCTATTCCTTTTGATGATGGGCACCCGGTGCCGGTGGAACTCAGCCGCGAGGATATCGAAGCGCTGGTGCAGTCTTTTGCCAGGGGCGCTAAAAGGGCTTTAGAAGCCGGTTTCGAGATGATTGAGATCCACAACGCCCACGGTTATCTGCTTCATTCTTTCTTGTCGCCGCTCTCGAACAAAAGGGAAGATGAGTTCGGTGGTAGTTTTGAAAATCGGGTCAGATTTACCAGGCAAGTGGTTGAGGCGATTCGGGCCGTGATTCCGGATGAGATGCCCCTTTTCTTGAGGATTTCCGCCACTGATTGGGTCGAGGGCGGCTGGGATGCTGTTCAGTCTGTCGCCCTTGCCGCTACGGTCAAGCCGCTTGGTGTCGATTTGATAGATTGTTCATCCGGGGCGATTCTGCCGAGGGTTGCTATTCCGCAGAACCCCGGTTATCAGGTGCCTTTTGCCGAACAGATCAGAAGAGATACCGGTATCATGACCGGTGCGGTTGGATTGATAACTGAGGCACAGCAGGCTAGCGATATCCTCGAGGATGGAAAAGCCGATATAGTCTTGCTTGCTCGAAAGCTATTGCGAGAGCCCTACTGGCCGCTGCAGGCTGCTGCCGAACTGGGACAGGATCTTGAATGGCCTGATCAGTATAAGCGTGGTAGGGAGCTTGCCACCAGCCTGCCTCGTTAGAGAGTTAGAGTGATGAATCTATGACGCAATAGTGCGTTTACTTGTCTACGTGTGTATGCGTGTATGCGTGTACGCGTATACGGGTTTGCGCTTAGTTGCGTTATTGCATAGTTGCAACCGCTTATTCTTTGCCATTGCTGCTTTAATCGTTGGTGGCTATGCTCGGCCTGGCACCGGTGGTGGTTTTTTCTGGTTCGTCCTGGTTCGGACCCTGCTTCTGCGCTTGAACTTGGTCGCTGCTGTGGCTGACTTCTCTATTCAAGGCGCCTGAGAGCGTGTCGATTTTCTCTCTCAGTTTTACGAGAATAGGACTCTCTACCGAGTAGTGCCTGGAGAGGATCACCAACGCGCGGGCAAGCAACGAGTTTGCCTGGGCTACACGCTTGTGAATCAGATAGACTTCAGCCAGTCTCTGCAAGCTCATGGCCAGTTCTCTACTATCGGGACCTATTCTTTCTGCCAGGGAAACGGCGCTGTCAAAGTCATTCTCGGCGGCGATATAGTCCCCCTGGTCATAGCGCTCTTGACCGTTGCGCATTCTATTCTCCCATTCCAGCAAGAGGTCTGAGCTGCTCAGCTTTATCACCGGGGCGCTGTTTAGATTACCCGGAGCGGGCAGACCGAGACCTATTAGAGGAGCGGTCGGTTCTACCGATTTTGCGGGTTCCATGGATTTTGCGGGTTCCACCGATTTTGTTTCAGGCGGTTCTTGATTGGCAGATTCTATAGAGGTTTTCTCATCAATTGTATCTTGTGCCACCGGATTCGATGCGGTTTCCTGCTTCGCTTCTATGTTCTGAATTGGGTCAGCAGCGCCTGCTGAAGCCTGCTCGGTGTCTTGCTTCGCTTCAAGTGCCTGTGTCGGCACCGATTCTTGAGTCTGCGGCGAACCTGGAGCGGCTGAGTCTGTCGGTGCGCTGGCAACCATCTGATTTGTGGTGGCACTGCGTTTCTCTGTCCCGGAATCTTCTGGAATGTCTTTGTTTTGATTGTTCTCCAGTTGCAAGCAGACTTCGGCCAGTTTTCTTCTGACCGATGGAGTATTGCGCAGGCGCAGAGCCTCGGTGAATTCTACGAATGCCATGCGGGGCGCACCGGCTCTCAGTTGTTCGTTGCCCAGTTCCACTCTGTCTTCGTAGGAGTTTGGATCTTTGCCCAACTCTTTGATAACGGCGTTCAGATTGCGGCGTGCCGTGGCTTCTCCCGGAGAGAAATATAGTGCCGAGCGGAATTTCTCTGCAGAATCTCTGGTGTTATGCCTTGCCAGCTTCAAGCCATAGTTGTTGTAGGCTATGGTCAGATTCTTTCTTGCGAATTCGTAGTCAGGATGTTTCTCGGTGATTGGCTGCAGGAGCTTCACGGCCTGGTCGAACTTGCCTTTTTTAATTGCTTCGGCCGCTTCATTATTGACCTGGGCAAGCTCTTTCTTGTCTATCTTGACAGAGCTGGAACCTGTGGTATCGATATTGATATCAAAGTTTCGAGGAGACTCTACGCTGGTGGCGACCGAAGATTGGCTTTCGTTGCTGGAGTTTTTCTTCTTTACCAGATTCAGTCTTGGCAGCATGAATTCGGCAAGCTGTTTTGATGAGTTCGGCTTCAATTTCAGAATTTGATTGACGTCCCCCAGGGCTCCCTGAAAGTCTCCCTGTTTGTACTTCAAAGATGCTCGATACTCTAGAGCGCGCGTGTTTTTGGGATTTAGCTTCAGGGCTTGATCCAGGTCGTTCATTGCGCGCTTGGGAAGATCTAGTTTGGTCAGGCACCAGCCCCGTTCTGTGTAAGCAAGGGAGGACTTGGGATTGAGCTTTATAGCGAAATTATAGTCGAGAACTGCGTTCTGATAGTCTGCCAGAGCCTTTCTCGAACGAGCTCGATAGAAGTATGCCGGATGATGTTCGGGAGAAAGGTTTATCGCTCTGGAGTAATTGCGGATAGCGTCTATGTGTTTCTGCTGCTTGGCTTCGCTAATAGCCTGTTTGACCAGGCTGTCCGCGTTTTCTGTCTGGGCTTCGGCGTTTCCTGAGCCGACCGAAAGTAACATTGCCGTGAACAGGCTGGTTGCAATCTTCGACTGGTGGTATCTGGCCGGCATAGAGATCTAGCTCAACTCCTCAAATAGTCAAAATCGGCAGCTCATTGTCGAAGGACCATTCCATAATCGAACCGTCATAGACGGGTAGTATTGTTCCAGTATAATGCTCATGCAGGAGGGCGACGGTGCAGGTACGGACTCCTACTTCGCAGTAGGTGCCTATATTCCTCAGGGATTGATAACCTTCGGGTAATAAGCTTTTATAAGCCTCTTCTCCGACGAAATTGTGTCCGTCATCGGTATAAACTTCGTTGAATACCACCAGATGTGCCTTCGGAATACGACCTTTTTTGGGTTGATACCAGAAGCGCTTGCCGGAGAATTCGTCTTCCGAGCGAGTATCAAGCAATCGGGGAAATTGATCGGTGTCGATAAGGGCTGTGAGATCTTTATGCAGGATGCGGCGCTCTTGCTTAATATCAGGAACGAAAGAGGTGAAACCGGGACTGTTGATGTCCGTTTCCAGCGGTAAAGAGCGTCGTTTCCAGGCCTTTATGCCGCCGTCGAGCATAGCTACATGTTTGACGCCGGCATAAATGAGCATCCAGGCTATGCGACCTTCTCGCCCTTTCGATGATCTGCCGCCTGCATAGACAACCACCGGTCGGTCTCGGTCGACCCCAAGTTTTCTGAATTTGTCTATATACTGCGGCTTTTCGAGGTCAGCGAGCTTGCCCCAGTAGCCGGGCTGGCGAAGAATTGGTCGGACCCGGTCGGGGGCCTTTTCGTTCCAGTCTTCCCAGCCAATATGAACCGCTCCGGGGATATGCCCTCTTTGAAACTCTTTGTAGGGTCTTGCGTCTACGACCAGGCATTCGCGTCCGAGAGCGAGCAGCTCTTCGACCGTGACCAAGAGCGTTCCTCTGCCATTCACTTCGGAATTAGCCAATTGCTTCAAGCTCCTTTAGAACTTGTGAATTCTAGCGCACTTTGGCTGATTTCGCCCGTTCCAGAAGAAAATCAGTTAGATTTCTATGAATTTTTCAGCTTCGCCGGCGCTTGGAAGGAGGCAGGTATCGTATTTGCCGAAGAGCCGATAGCGAATTTTAGCCACCAGTCGATAGCCCAGATCTCTCACCGGTCTGGGAATGATATTGAGTATGGTGGCAAACTGAGGCATCGGTGCTTTTAAGCCTCGCAGGATATGCACAATAGCATCAGAGCGGGAAAGTACTTTGCTGTCAGGCTCTCCTCCATCGATCTGGACATAGACCGTGTCCAGATCGGCTGCTTCGATTCCATGTCTCTGCAATCTTTTCGAAGCGAATTCGCTCTGGAGAGAGGCGAAAACAAAGGGTTTATCTGCGGTATTGGACAGGACGAACTTGACGAAATGGTTGCACAGCCCGCAGACACCGTCATAGAAAATCAGGCTGCGGCCGGAGATGTCTTCGGCGATGTCTTTAGAGAAAGGCTCTTTGCTGTCCATTTTAATTATTGAATCCTTCAGTTCTTCATTCATTCATTCATTCATTCATTCAGTTTTTCAATTTTTCAGTTTTTTAATTTCCGAAGCTGACCTTCTTGGGGAACTTCGAATCATAGAACTGGGCTTGCTTTATGTCTTGCCAGGCGTTCACATCTCTTCCCATTTTGTGATAAACATAGGCTCTGGCTACATAAAAATGAGTTTTGTTCGGATCGTTCATGAGGGCGTCCGAAAGGTCGTTGAGAGCATCTATCCATCTCTCCAATTTGATATATGCCACTCCCCGGCTGTAGAAGAGTTCGGGGTCTTTGGGGTTAGAACGAATCGCTGTGTTGTAGCCTCTGAGAAGTTGCTTTGGTTCACTGGGACCGATTTTGTCGAAGTAAGCTTTGTCTAGATGCAGGCTTTCACCGACGCTCTCTTCTTCAAAGGATGGCTTTTTGACCGGCTCTTTCAAGATACTGTTGAAGTCCAGATCTCCGTCGCTCTGCTTTCTTTTCAGATACTCTTCGAGTCTCGGAGAGCTATCCTCTCCTAGATCCGAGCGGATTGTCTCCGGGACCGGCTCACAGGAGGTCGGTTTAGCTGCAATCACCAGATCGGCCCCTTCCCATTTGCTGTTCAGTACGGGAGTCTGCTCGGCTCCCAGGCGGTCTTGTTTGACTTCTTTTTGCACAGAGTCTTTGACTGAGGAAAATGCTTCTTTGATGCCTGAATCTTCTTTCTTCTTTCGGAGGGCGTCGAGGAGCTGTCTTGTGAACACACCGTTTTTGTAACGCCTGGACTCCCAGGATTGCTCATCGGGCATACTTGAGCAGATGACCATCTGTCCTTCGCCCTGACCGATGGCGTTGACGTCGAAGTTAGCCACTCTCTTCAAGCCTTTTGCATTGGGATTGAGAGTTCCAGAGTGACAGGCGTCGAGAATCAATAGGATTCTATTGCTCTTCACTCGTCCTTTCAGGGATTCAAGCAATCTTTTCATCTCTATGCCTGTGGTAAACAGCTCATCAGGTTCACTATCGTAGGCGACCAGATAGTTTTTACCCTGACGGTCAATGTGGCCCGGGCTGCCATGGGTAGAGAAGTAGACCACAACCAGATCTCCTTCTTGAACCAGATTGGGTAGGAACTTCTCACCCAGCTCCGAAAGGACGCGTCTTTCGGTAGCTTCCTCATTCAATAGGATACGTACATGATCTTTGCTGAAATTCGCTTCGTCTATAAGAAATCGATAGAAATCGGCGGCATCTTTAGCGGCGTACTGCAGACGGGGTACTTTCTTGCTCTTGAAGTTGCCGATACCGACCACCAGCGCCCACTTGTCTCGAACGGGCATCAATTTCTGCTCTTCCTTGACCCTGGCTTTGGCGTTCTCGATATCGCCCGGGATGGTCTCTTGAGCCGCTACCGGCAGGGTGACCTGGAATCCCAAAATTATAGCTGTGGCGGTGCTAAGGAAAACTCTGAGCATATTTACCTCATATTCGAGTCGACTATGTTCATTTTACCCTCTACCGAGAGCAACTCCGGGTTTTGATCCATGGTCGAACAGAATCCTGCTTCTATCTACACGCCCGTTGATTTTTTTACGAGGCGAAATCCTCGCATAGACGCTTCATTCTTACTCAGTCGATATGGACTGACCTGATGTTACACTTACCAGGCAAGCTTTATGCGCAGGTGTGAGCAGTGAACGGGGCGAGAGAAAAAGGAGAATTTCTCCTTTTCATAAACTACAGACAGGCGATGCGTTTTGGCCATGTGGGCTGGGGCTTTTCTGTTCCCTCGCAAAATTGCTATGTTTTCGGCTCTACCGATCATCTATACCGTCACCACTGGTGGGACCTCCTTGGCTGGGTGAATTATATGTACGTCGGACCAGGCGAGTCGAACGACTGGTGGTTGATGAAGGCTGATAAAGAGAAGATGACCGAAGAGATGACGACCCGGGGATGGCATATTCGATACCATGCATATAAGTCTCTACCGGTTGATAAGCCGTCTCCCGAAAACGCCGAGGCAGTGGCCCGATCTTTTCAGAATGCCGGCTGGTCTGTGTTGAGCAACAATTGTGTCCAGCAGACCTACGAAATCGCTAAAGCATACGGGGTGGGGAAGGAGATTCTAAATCCCTGGCACAACACCCTGCTTTTGATTCCCAACTACTGGTTTGGAAAAGTCGAGGGGAAATTCGTCAAACTACGCACCCCCACCGACGAGATATAGCGGATTTATTTGGAGTTTATGACAGCCGATACGATCGTCGGAGTTCTTGAGGAGCGAAGTAATTAACTATTGCCTTCCTCGGTAGTGGGCTGCCTCGTACGAAACATGATATCAGGGCAATCGGGTCTATTGTAGACGACGCAACTCGGATAGAGTTTTCATAGACATATAGCTGGGAGTACTTGCGACTGACACCGTAGAAAGTACCAAGGAGATAGGCTATAAGTATTCTGGTATTTTCCAGGACCAGCTGTTCGAGGGGCTGGTTGCAGTCACCACTTACTTCTTTCTCAGGGGGGGTGCCCATATTGAGAGTAGTAGATCTTTTTTTCTCTACTGCGTTTGAAGAGAGCCTTTTTCAAAGTGGCGCATGGAATTGAGACATCCTCTTTTTGATCTCCCAGGAAATCTTCCAGATGTTTTCCGAGCACCAGACGAATTTTTTGCATCATGAACCAGGTGGTGGCATAGTCGAGATTGAATAGGATTGAGATAGATGTGGATGATAGTCCATCCTCTTCGAGCAATGAGAGAATGGCTTTTACCCAGATTCTCAAGTTCTTTACGCCGTGCAGAGCAGTGCCGGAAGTCGCCGATATTTGTGCTTCGCATCGGCTGCACTCCATTAACTTTCTGCTTTCTATTCGATAGGCTTTTGTATCTCCGCACCGGGGACAGTAGAACCCTTTCGGCCAGCGTAAAATCTCTAGAATCGTTCTGTAGTCGTCGTTTGATTTGGCATGTTCCAGCAGTGTGTAAAGATCTTCCATGGTGATTCACCTCCCTCTGTATAAACGCCGGAGTATGGAAAAGGTTCAGTTTGCTCCATGCAGATAAAGTGGAAATGTGGCAATGGGAGCCCGAAGATCCTGAGAAGAGAAGGGAAGGTCATAT
>CAZCBH010000057.1:0-30144 GCA_964496875.1 uncultured Candidatus Obscuribacterales bacterium
AAGGCGGAACCGACTGGTTCAACTCCGAGCCCATCACAAACGAAGATTTGAAGGGCAAACCGGTTTTGATTCATTTCTGGTCGATAAGCTGCCATAACTGCAAAGAGTCCCTGCCCGATATCAATAACTGGGTCGATGAGTTCGCTCCTTCCGGTCTCAAGATAGTCTCGGTGCACATGCCGCGGTCTGAAGCCGACACCAATGTGGAGAAGGTCAAGGAAGCAGTCGAAGAATACAAAATGAAGCAGCCCTGCGTGGTAGACAACTGGCATGAAATCACCGATCGCTTCGAAAATAAGTTTGTGCCTGCTTATTATGTATTCGACAGCGAGCATAAACTGCGTCATTTCCAGGCCGGAGAGAAAGCCTTGAAGATGGTCAAGCCCGTTATCGAGCGAGTTCTCGGTTCGAAAGAGGCGGTAGGCGACTAGTATCAGGAGTAATGCCATGACAGAAACTGCCACCAAAACCAAATCAAAGTCCGAAGCGCTTTATGAACGGGCGCAGGCTGTGATACCAGGGGGAGTGAACTCTCCTGCCCGGGCTATGAAAGCGGTGGAGTCCGATCCGCTCTTTATTGCGAAAGCTGATGGCGCTTACCTCTTCGATGTCGATGGGGGTGAATACATAGACTATGTAGGCTCCTGGGGACCGATGATCCTCGGACATCGTCACCCTAGAGTGCTGGCTGCCATCGAGAGCGAGCTCAGGAACGGCACCAGTTATGGTGCACCCTGCCGGCTCGAGGTGGAAATGGCCGAGCTGCTAAGCAAGCTGGTGCCCTCCATGGAGATGGTGCGCATGGTCAATTCCGGCACCGAGGCGACCATGTCGGCTCTGCGTCTGGCCCGCGCTTATACGGGCAAAAAGCGTCTAGTCAAGTTCGATGGCTGCTATCACGGTCATGGGGATTCTTTCCTGGTAAAAGCAGGCTCCGGTCTGGCGACTCTCGGCATATCCAGTAGCCCCGGTGTGCCTGAGGAGTTCTCGTCCCTCACTGTCTCCATTCCCTATAACGATGTCGCCGCGCTGAAAGAGGCTTTCGAGAAGCATGACGATATCGCCGCCGTGATTTTCGAGCCGGTGGTGGGCAATGCCGGAGTCATTCTTCCGGATGCTAAGTTTTTGAAAGCTCTGCGTGAGCTTACCGAAGCCAATCAGGCTCTGCTTATCTGCGACGAGGTCATGACCGGTTTCAGAGTCGCCCTTGGTGGCGCCCAGGAATTGTATGACATAAAACCTGATCTCACTTGTCTTGGAAAGATCATTGGCGCCGGTTTACCAGTCGGGGCTTATGGCGGCAAGAAAGAGATCATGGAGCGCGTGGCTCCTTCCGGTGACGTCTATCAAGCCGGCACGCTCTCAGGTAATCCGCTTGCTATGGCGGCAGGACTTGCGCAATTGCATGCCCTTCGCGAGAAGGCGCCTTACGAGAAACTGACAAAAATTACCGATAAGCTGGCTGAGAAAATCGCCGAGGCGGCTTTAGCCGCGGATGGACCGAAAGTGACGGTCAATCATGTCTGTGGCATGATCTCCGTTTTCATCACCGATGAAAAGGTGGTCGATTTCGATAGTGCCGCCAAATCCGATACCGCCCAGTTCGGCAAACTCTGGCGAGCGCTTCTGCAAGAAGGGGTCTATTGGCCGCCGTCTCAGTTCGAAGCTGCTTTTCCCTCGACCATGCATTCAGATAAAGAGATAGACGCAACGGCAAAAGCCTTCGAAGCGGCTTTCAAATCTCTTTCCTAGTCGGCACGGCAAACGGTGAAAGCATAAATTCTATTCTTTCCTATTTTGGGATTGATAAGTGGTCTGGCGCATTCTATAAGGGTGTTGCCCGTGGTAAATAGATCATCCACCAGGACAATGGTGCTGTCGTCGTCGGGGGCAGTTTTACTCAGTGCGAAAGCGCCTTCGAGATTGGTTCTTCTCTCTTCGATGCTGAGTCCGAACTGGGGTGTGGTCGCTTTTATTCTTTTAAGCAGATCGGCTCTGACCGGTATGTTCGTCAATCGGCCAAGCTCTTTTGCCAGCACCAGAGCCTGGTTGAAACCGCGCTTGTTCAGGCGCTTTCGATGAAGCGGCACCGGAGTTAGAAGAAGCTTTTGCGGCGGGATCAAGTTGGTCGCAATCAGGCTGTTAGCCAGGTATCTGCCCAGATCGACGGCCAGTAGTCTGTCGTCCATGTATTTGCAGGTTCTTATAAGGTCCCTCAACAGTCCTTTATAAGAGCCGGCGCTCAGAACCGTTATGCTTGCTTTGTCGAAGTCGAGTTTTGATTCTCTAACTTTGTCGAGGTCGAGAGTCGATGAGCATTGCAGGCAGATGGTCAGATAAGGAGAGTAGCGGGGGGGACTTTCTTCGCATTGCCCGCCGGGCAGCAAGTTGTTTAGATAGGTCAGAACCTTTCCTGACCAGGTGTCTTCTGAATAACCTCTCAAGAAGTCATTCTCTACAGGCTTTCGGCAGAGACGACAGAGTTCCTCCAGAAGAAATGCTCCTGGATCCAACTCTAGCTGTGAAAAATAGTTCGCCATGGTCTTGTCACCTGTTAAATGAATGTTCACACTCTTTGACGAATGAAACTCGCACTTGGTTCAATTGGATCCTGATCAAATGGTTTACTTTTCGGCCGGAGTTTGGCATGCAAGACCTGGAGAAAGCGCGGGATCTGATTCTCGAAAAAGAGCGTGCCCTGGCGGATAGATATAGCGAAATTGACAGGGTATCCGAGTTCAACCTGAACAAGGTGCTTACCGCGTTTCGGGATAATAGAGTCACCCAGGAACACTTCAATTCTGCCTCCGGTTACGGCATCGACCATATCGGTCGAGAGACTTTGGATAAAGTCTGGGCTCAGATCTTCAAGACCGAGAGCGCCTGTGTCAGGGTGAGTTTCGTCTCCGGAACCCATGCCATCGCCTGTGCCATCCTCGGCAATATCAGACCAGGCACCCGTTTTCTGACACTGACCGGCAGACCTTATGACTCTCTGGAGCCCGTGCTTGGCGGCAAGAAGGAGAGTCGCGGATCTATCTGCGATCTTGGCGGTACCTATCTGGAGGTCGACCTTGATCCCGCTACTTTAGATCGCAACGATATCATCCGTGCCATAGCACCCCTGGGCGAGGTCGACTTCTTTTATTTGCAGAAGTCCTGCGGCTACAGCGCCACCCGCAAAACCTATTCGAATAGTGAGCTCAAGAAGCTCATCGATGCTGCCCGTTCGGTTTGTCCTTCCGCCAGAGTGATAGTAGACAATTGTTATGGTGAATTTGTCGAAGTCGATGAACCGAGCGAAGTGGGCGCCGATCTGGTCGTCGGGTCTCTAATCAAAAATCCCGGTGGTGGGTTAGCCATTGCCGGTGGTTATATAGCAGGAGTAGAAGATCTGGTCGAATCTGCCTTGATCAGATTGACGGCTCCTGGTATCAAAGGACACATGGGTCTGAATTTTGGAGAAGGACGCCATCTTTTCCAGGGACTATTCATGGCGCCTTCGGTGGTCGCACAAGCTTTGAAAGGCGTTCTGCTCATAACCAGTGTCTTCGAAGAATTCGGATTGACAGTGAAACCCGGCGCGCAAGAGAAGCGTTATGACATTATCCAGGCGATCGAGTTCTCAGATGAGAAAAAGCTGATCAATTTTTGTCGAGCGATGCAAAGATACTCTCCGGTGGACGCCCATGTGGAGCCGGAGCCTTATAGAATGCCTGGATACGAAGACCCGGTGGTGATGGCAGGCGGCACCTTCGTGGAAGGCGCCACCATCGAGCTGTCTTGCGATGGACCGTTGAGACCGCCCTATAACGCCTATCTACAGGGCGGACTCTCTTATCAGCACGTGAAGTGCTATCTCGAAGGGGCTCTCAGTCTGTCTTTTGCGGGAGAATTGCCTTTCTTCTAGGTTGAAGCTGCCAATAAATGTTTTGAAAGTTTTCTTCAGATCTCACCCCTGGCCTCTTCAACTACATTACAATTAGCCTGGAACCCTAGCAAATAAGCTCTGGAGGATCAGGATCTTGGTTGCACAAATGCCGGCCCGTCAACGCATACTCACCGGAGGCAAGACAGATCTGAGAATCTTATCCGGCACGGCCAATCCGGAACTGGCCAGAGAAGTGGCGGAATATATGGGGTTACATCTATCACCAGTCAAAATCTCACCGTTTTCGGATGGTGAGATTTATGTTCAAGTGAGGGAAAGCGTTCGCGGTCTCGATTGCTTTGTGATCCAGCCTACCTGCACCCCGGTAAACGAAAATCTGATGGAGCTGCTTATTCTGCTTGATGCGCTCAAACGGGCTTCGGCAGGACGTATCACCGTGGTGATTCCCTATTACGGCTACGGCAGACAGGACAGAAAAGCCGCCGGAAGAGAGGCGATAACTGCTAAGTTGACCGCTGACCTTTTGACCACCGCAGGCGCCCAGCGGGTGGTCGCCCTCGATCTGCATGCTCCGCAGATCATGGGTTTCTTCAACATCCTTGTTGATCACCTCTATGCTTCTCCGGTGCTGCTCGAATATCTCCAGGAGATGAATCTCGAAGACGTGGTGGTGGTCAGCCCTGACGTGGGCGGAGTGGCCAGAACCCGCGCTTTTGCCAAAAAGCTCGATGACGCGCCCATTGCCATTATCGACAAACGGCGGAGCGAGCACAACGTCGCCGAAGTGATGAGCGTCGTCGGTGATGTCAAAGGCAAGATCGCGGTCATGGTGGACGACATGGTCGACACTGCCGGAACCCTTGTCAAAGGGGCTGAGCTGTTGAAAAAGGAAGGTGCCAGGCAAGTATTCGCCTGTGCTACCCATGCTGTGTTATCCGGTCCTGCCAATGATCGTATAGAGAAGTCTCCCATAGAAAGGCTTATTGTCACCAATTCCATCCCTCTCGATAAGATCTCGGTCTCGAATAAAATCGTTCAGTTGAGCGTGGCCAAGCTCCTGGGGGAGGCAATCGCCAGAATTCACGACGATTGTTCGGTCAGCGAGATGTTCGAGTGATGATCGTTGTTGAAACATTCCAGGTCGGTCCTCTTCAGTGCAACTGTTCTATTCTCGGTGACAGAGAGAGTGGTGAGGCGGTAGTGGTCGATCCCGGCGGCGATCCGGAAGTCATCAAACAGAAGCTGGATGATCTCGGTCTGACCGCGCGCTATCTGCTTCATACCCATGCCCACTTCGATCATGTGCTCGGTAGTCGCAAGATGAAAGAGTTGACCGGGGCGAAGATCTGTCTCCATAAAGAGGATCAATGGCTGTACGACAATCTCGATAAACAGTGCCAGATGTTCGGCTTTGCACCGGATACACCCTTGCCGGTGGATCATTATCTGGAGGATGAAGAGAGTGTGGAATTCGGCGGTGTCCAGACCCGGGTGCTGCATACCCCCGGTCACACTCCGGGCAGTCTCTGTTATTCCGTGGAAGCCGATGAGCCGGTATTGCTTGCAGGAGACACGCTTTTCTCCGGTTCCATCGGTCGTACTGACCTTTGGGGTGGATCTTTCGAGCAGATAATCAAGTCTATTTCGGACCGGTTGATGGTTTTAGAAGACGAAACCCGTGTCATTCCCGGGCATGGACCGGACACGACAATCTGGTCGGAGAAGAGAAACAATCCCTACGTCCGGGGTTAGCTCGAGTTAGATTTTGATGTCCAGTCTGGCCAGGGCTTCGTCTATACTGACTTTATTCTGAAGGCAGTATTCAAAAGCCCTTGACGCGTCGGTCTGGTTTATCACTTTCCCTTTCACCAGAAAAACCAGACGCATGGCTGCCTGCAGGCTATTTTCATCGATCAGACCGGCGCTCAATAAAATACGACCTAGAATCTGATTGTTGTTGACCGATTTGTCGAAAGCGGTCTGCAACTCTTGATCGGTCAGATGATGCGTGGCAAAAAGAAAGTCTTTGAGCGAGACTTCTTGATTTTCCGGACTGACTTGCTTCTGGATCGATGCCACTGCATCTGGTATCGATAGCCCGCCTTCCGTAGACTTTGTCATCACTTCAGCCGCCTGGGCCGGTTTGAGTGTGCCCGCTTCCACCAGCTCCTGGATTTTTAGCGCTATTCTGAGCACTGATTCCGAGACAAGATTCTGTTCGGTGAGTACCTTGCCGAGGGGTTTTTGTGACACCAAACCCAGTTCCACCGCAGAAAGAATCTGGGATTCGGAAACCATGCCTGATAGAGTCAGGAGTTCGCCCAGTCTGACGCTTTCCCTGGGCTGGACGGTATAAAATCCTTTTTCCATGAGCGGTACTTCTACCGCTATCTGTCTGCGTCTTGCTTGTTTAAGACCTTCTATCGCTTGCTCTTTGGTTATTTTTTGATCTCGCACCAGAATCTGGGCGTTGAGGGTGGCGGCAAGCTGGGCTTCATTGATGATACCGTTCAGGACCAGCATCCGACCGAAAGGTAGACCGGTGGAGGCAGAGCCTTCCAGGGCTTCGTTCAATTGTTCTTCCGAGACGAAATTGGCCTCCACCAAAAGCTCGCCCAGTTTATTCACTTTGACGTCGTCGACTTCGACTTTTAGCTGTTTCAGGGCCTCATCGAGGCTGAGACCGCTCTGGGCTACCTTCTTGAGGGCTTTATAAGATGTCTCCAGGTTGATGATGCCGTCTTTCAACAAGGACTGGGCCTGGACCGTGGCCAAAAGCACCGGCTCGGAGGTCTTGCCTGATAAGAGAAAAATCTTGCCCACCGGCAGACCGGTCTCTTTCGCCATGGCGAGACATTCTTCCAGGTCATCTCTGGTTATAAGACCGGCATCGATCATGAGGATGCCCAGTCTGATTCTTTGTGTGTCGGTGGAATTCATCGGCAAAGGAAAAGGATTTAGATGGGATTATATACCAGTGCGGAGTCCAAAACTAATCTCTTTATTCCTTATATTTGCTAGTATCTTATTTGATAATACTATTTCGACGCCCACATGGAGAGTATCAATGAGACTGGACAAGAGATCTGTCAAACTAGCCGGCCTGGCGCTTACGGTAGCATTTTTATCCGCCTCTTCGGCGGCTTTCGCCGAATCGGAAGCCGGTGGCTTTGTCATAGGCGGCGGCAGCGAAAGTGGTGGGGTCTACGGGCTTGGAGCTACCAACGAAACTTCCGGGGTGCTCTGGGGCGAAGGTTCCTCCGAATCGGGTGGCGCCAACGATACAGGAGCCGAATCCGACTCAGGTGGAGTAGCCTCTTCCGGGGCCGAATCAGAAACCGGCGGTCCTTCCGATACCGGGGCCGAATCCCAGTCTTCTTATGACGGCACCAATATGGGTATGGGGCGTTATGTTCAGTACTACGGTCCTTAATGCGCCACTTCTTCTGATATTAAGAAAAGAGGAGCCCCAGGGCTCCTCTTTTCAGTTCGTTCTTCAAACAACCGGTTATTCGTCGCCGTCTTTGTCGTCATCGGCTTTATCCGATTTGACTACAAAGCCCAGCTTCTTGGCTTTGTCCAGATCGGCGCCAGCCATCGCTTCGTAGATTCTCGAACGGTTGTAGTAGGCAGACGCCAGACCTTTGTGCATAGTCAGCGCCTTGTCGATATCGGCAAGGGCTTTGTCATACTCTTTTAGCTCACGATAGGCGTGACCTCGATTGAGATAGCCTTTGGCCGAGTCGGGATTGAGGGCAATAGCCCGGGTGGCGTCCTCCACCGCTTTATCGAATTCGCCCAGACCGATATAGGTATGGGAGCGGTTTAGATAAGCGGTGGCAAAATCCGGATTGATTTTGATGACTTTGTTGCAGTCTTCGAGCGCCTCTTTGTGGTTGCCCAGTTTGTTGTGGGCATGGGCTCTATTGGTATAGGCCAGGGTGATAGATTTATCGAGGCTGATTGCTTTGTTGCAGTCTTCAAGAGCCTTCTCGAACTGTCTTGCACTGTTGTAGACCCAGGAGCGGTTGACATAGGCCACAGCCAGATTGGGATCGAGGCTTATGGCTTTGTTGCAATCCGCCAGGGCGGATTTCTTGTCGCCCATGACCATGTGGGCATTGGCCCGGTCTGCGTAAGCCAGAGCATAGTCGGGTTTGAGGCGCAGGGCTTCATTAAACTCCTCCATGGCTTTTTTCGGCTGGTTGAACAGCAGCGCCTTGGCGCCGTCACGGACGGCATGGTAAGCCTTGTAGGCGTCGGTGCCCGGAACCAGCTTGCTGCTCTGGGACTTCGCCTTTGCTTTTGGGGCGCTTTTCTTGGCCAGTGCCGCCGGTGCGCTCAAGCATCCCAGGGCTATCATGCTGGTTAAAAATGCTGTTTGAGATAGTTTTGCCAGTCGAGCCACTTCTGTGGTTTTCAACATATAATTTGCTCCTCCCGATCAAACTTGTTGGGATTATCCCAGATTAAACAGATAATTTCTTCGCCCGCGGCAAAAATTCAAGGCTGAGATTTAGTCTCGCCCTCCAGTTGATTCGCCTTGGCAAGTAAGCTCTCGAAACGTTTGGCGATGCGCACGGGGACGACTTCTCGCTGGTGGATGATCCAGGCTCTGACGGCGAACTCCGCATTCTGGCGAGCCAGGGTCTGCTTGATTTCGTCTTTGACTTCTTCGAAGGGAATGTAGCCGGATTCCTGCTTGTCGATCAATTTGATCACATGCCAGCCCACTACCGATTTTATCGGCTTAGGATAGGTCTCGCCGGGGGACATGGTCTCGATGGCGCTGCCGATGTTCTTGAATATCTGATTGCCCGCTAGACTTTTCAAGTCTGTGTAACCCATGTCTCCGCCGGTTTTGGAAGCTCTTGCCGGGATGTCTTCGGTATTGGCGTTGGCCAGGGTGGCGAAATCGACTCCGGACTTTGCTGATTTGACTAGATCCATCGCCTTCTTGCGTTTTTCATCCTTGAGGACCTGAATTTTAGCCATCTGCTCTTTCTGGCTCAATTTGGGAAATTTCCGGGAGACATCGGTGGCTACTGTGGTCATCGCTCCGAAGTCCTGCTCCGGATCGGCTATCAAGATCTGGGCCCAGTGATATCTTCCGTTATGTTTGAAATTTTCTTTGTTCGCTTGATAAAACTCATAAACTTGCTTGTCTGCTATGTCGGCGTTTTCGACAATCTTTTGTTTCATCAGGTCGGCAAGAATTTCTTCGAGAATCTGGTCTTTGACCTGGTTGGGAGTCAGGTTGGTCAACTTCAAGTATTCTTGATACTTGTCGGTGTGTTTGACCTCGACATACTTGTTGAAGGCGACTTTTCCAAGACCGTTTTTTCGAGCCGCATCTACCAGAAGCGAGTTGTTGATGATCTCGGTGAGTAGGTGCTGCTCTATCCTGGTATTTATCGCTTTGAGCACCACTCCCATGTCAAGGACCTGCTTCTCGAAATCCTCTCGATTGAGCTCCCCGGATTGGAATTTCTTCTCCAGTTCGAAGCCGCCTTTTTTAAGGGATGCATCGATGAGGTCTTTCTTCTCTCTTTCGGTCAGCTCGATTCCCATGCGTTGCGCATCTTTCAATAGTGGCGCTGTTATCTGGGGATGAAGAGTGATTTCTTGCTTCGCCTGATCTTGCTTATAGCGAAAGTTGAGTTTGTAGTCACCCACATTGATGGCGTCGTCGCCGACGGTGCAGATGATTTCACTGTCCGGTATCTGCTCCTTCTTTATTTTATCGGCCAGTCCTTCAAAATTGGTTAGCTTCTCACTGGTGACGACGATACCGTTGCGCTTCACCTCCGCGGTCCCTTTGTCGACCTTCTGGTCGACACTGGTGCAACCTGTAAAGATAGAAGGAAGGAGAATTGCGGTTAGAGCGGTCAGGGTACGAAGTCTTGCTTTACTCACCATATTTACTCGCTTAAGTTGCCTGTGCAGTTTGAGCGTTTGAAACCATAGCACTTAGTAGATCATGAATCAAATTAAGCTGCTCTCCAGGGCTCATCCCTTCCGCTTTGACGATTACATAGGGGCTCGAGCCCTGACCGCCGGCGATTCCCGGTTTGTAGATGGTCTTGCTGGCAAGGTGCTTGGGAAGCTTGTTTTGAATCGGCAGCCACTGTTGCAACCTGTAATTGACCATCATACGCAAACCCTGCAAATCCGGCTTGATCTGCTGGACTTTGGCCTGACTGGCGAGCAGTCTCAGGCGAACCACCGTAACCAGTTGTTGGGCTTCCGTGGGAATATTGCCGAACCTGTCCTTCCATTCGTCCGAGAGGAAATCCAGCTCTCGTTCGGTTTTGACATCGGCCAGTCGTTTGTATTCTATTAAGCGTTGTCTGCCGTCTTCTATGTAGGTCTCCGGAATAAAGGCGGTGACGTTGATGTCTATCTGACTGTCGAGATCGCCTGCCACGGCATCGCCTTTGAGCTCCGCCACCGACTCTCCTAATAGCTTGCAATAGAGGTCGAAGCCAACTGATACCATGTGACCGTGTTGCTCCGAGCCGAGGATGTTTCCGACTCCGCGAATCTCCATATCGCGCAGGGCGATTTGATAGCCGGAGCCCAGAGAGGTGAATTCTCGAATCGCTTTTAGACGACCCTGGGCTTGTTCGGTCAGAACTTTCTGGGGACGATAGAGGCAATAGGAATACGCCTGTACATCGGATCTTCCCACCCGACCCCTGAGCTGATAGAGCTGGGCGAGACCGAATTTGTCCGCTTCGTTGATGATTATCGTATTGGCATTTGGAATATCGAGACCGGATTCGATGATGGTGGTGCAAAGAAGAATGTCGAATTCATGGGCATTGAATGCGAGCATTACATTTTCAAGCTCTCTCTCATTCATCTGACCGTGGCCGATGATGATACGCGCTTCTGGCACCAGTTGCTTGAGTTCGAAGGCGATATTCTCTATCGATTCGATGCGGTTATGCACAAAATAAATCTGACCGCCGCGCTCCATTTCGTGCAGGATAGCGGTGCGCACCAGGGGCAGTTTATACTCTCCGACAAAGGTTTTCACCGGCGCCCGATTGACGGGGGGAGTGGAGATCAAGGACATGTCCCGGGTGCCGGATAACGCCATGTTCAAAGTTCTGGGGATAGGTGTAGCCGACATGGTCAGCACATCGACCATAACCCGTAACTGCTTCAACTTCTCTTTGTGGGCTACTCCAAAGCGATGCTCTTCGTCGATGACCACCAGGCCAAGGTCCTTGAAGGACATGTCTTTTTGAAGCATTCTGTGAGTACCGACCACCACATCGCATTCTCCGGTGGCAAGCCGGCGCACCACCTCTCTTTGCTCCTTGGCTGTCCTGAAGCGACTGAGCGATCCAAGGCGAATCGGATATGGTGCGAATCTCTCCGCCAGAGTATTGAAGTGTTGTTGGGCTAGAACCGTGGTTGGTACCAGAACCGCCGCCTGCCTGCCGGACATCACCATCTTGAAAATGGCGCGAATCGCCACCTCTGTCTTGCCGAAGCCGACATCTCCGCAAATCAAGCGATCCATCGGTTTCTTCGATTCGAGATCCTGTTTGACATCGACAATCGCCTGCCACTGGTCCGGGGTCTCTTCGAAGGGGAAGGCCTCTTCCATCTCGAACTGCCATGGTGTATCCGGGGTGGACTGGAAGCCTTCCTGTTTGGCGCGCAGGGCATAGAGATTGACCAGGTCTTCGGCAATCTGCTTGACCGAGCGTTTTACCCGTTTCTTGGTCGATTCCCATTCGGCTCCGCCCAGTCTCGACAGGCGCGGTTTGTGATCGCCGGCGCCGCGATAGCGCGAGAGCAGGTTGATCTGATCCACAGGGACATAGAGTTTGTCGTCTCCTGAATACTGGACGGTGAGAAACTCGCGCTGCTGTTTATCTACTTCTATGCGCTGGACGCCGGTGAACTGTCCGATACCCTGTTTGATGTGGACGACATAGTCGCCCACTTTCAGGTCGGTGACCGAGGTGAAACGTTCGTAGTTTTTTTCTATTGCAGGTCTTCGGTAAACCGTCGGTTTGCGCTTGAGACCAAAGAGCTCTCCGTCGGTTATCGAGACCAGATGCTCATCTTCGAGGCAGAAGCCGTGGATGAAACCATATCTGGTTACCCATACGGTGTCGTCCACCGCGGTGGATTCGTCCTCGATGTTCTCCGATTGTCCTTTTATGACTGTGTTGTCATCGGGACCGGCTACATATTTGGCAGGGCAGTCCCATTCTCTCAGGATGCCTATCATACGCTGGGGTTGTTCGGTGGAGACCACGATGCGATTGCCCTGGCTTCGCCATTCTCGAATTCTGTCGACGACCAGATTCATCTGGTTGCTGAATTTTTCTATCGGTTTGCAGTTGAAGTCGGCCACCGACTCTTTGTCTTTTTCCTCGAAGGTCGGCAGGCTGGAGAGAAAGACCTTTTGATTGTCTTTGAATCCGTCCATGACCTGACCGGCAGGGATATGCAGTTTCCAGGGCAATTTTAAAAGACGGCCCGATTCTGTGCCTTCTTCGTAGGCTCTATCAAGCTTTTCGTCATAGGCTTTGAGAACCTGGGCGATGGAATCCCATTCATCTATCGCTATGACCGCGTTCTCGTCTATGTAATCCACTAAAGAGGCGAACTGATCGTGGATATAAGGCGCGTAGTATTCCACCGATTCAGGATAAGCTCCGGCTTCTATCGCTTCGAGATCGGTCTCCATCACCGAGCGCAGGGTGTCGGCTTCATTTTCGGAGAGTTCATTCACCGATTCCGCCAGCACGCTTCTGAGTTTGTCTCCCAGTTTCTGTCTCGCTTCTTCGTCGCTCTCCAGAATCACCCACCAGCGCGGTGTTATGACGGCTTCCTGAAGCTCCTCTACCGAGCGTTGGCTCTCGATATTGAAGGTGCGAATCGATTCCACGTCCTCTCCGAAGAGCTCCAGTCTAAGCGGTGCTCCGGTTGAGGGGAAGATGTCGACAATATCACCCCGGATGCTGAATTCGCCGCGCAGAGTAACCAGGCTCTCTCTGGCATAACCAAGTGCAGATAGTGATCTCGCCAGATCTTCTGTGGCTATCGATTCTCCGACTTTGATAGAGAAAAGGCTCTCTTTGAGCACCGCCGGTGGTAGTACCCTCTGCATCAGCGCTTTGGCCGTTACTACTACAAGATATGGCTCACGAGGATCATTTTGCAGATGCTGAAGCAGCTCCATCTGGCTGGCGACGTTGTCCGGGCTGCTCAATACTTGCTCGTAAGGAGAGACTTCGGATGACGGGAAGAGTAGAACTCGATATTTCGATAGATTAGTGAGTTCTTGATGATAATGGGCAGCGACATGGTTGTCCTGCACCACAAGAAAAACCGGTCGGCGAATTTCGTGTTGCAGACAGGATAAGATCAAGCTTTTGGCGGAATCGGTCAGTCCTGCCAGATTTAGCTCGGTCTTTGCTCCTCGGGCTGTTCTCGCCAGCAATCGGGCGTAGACGGGACTGTTTCTGAAGGACTCGTGCAGGGCATTAGCAAGTTTATTGTCACGCATGGGCTTCTATAGGGCTACCGCCGTCTGGGCAAACGAGGATCTTAGCACGGGGAGGTATAGGTAGAAATTCTGATCCATCGTTTTTGACTTTATCGATAACAAAATTGATAACTTGGTCGGTAGAATTTATACTTTAGAAATGAAACTTCGCATCGAATTGATTACAAAGAGAAAAAGCCCTTTCATCGGGCTGGCTCTCTCGTCGATTATTTTGGCTTCTTCTTTGAATTCGGTTCCGCCCACAGAGGCAAAGGCGACCCGGCAGTACCAGCGCGAGGTTTTCGTTCATTTAGATCAGGGCAGTATGCTGCTCGAATCCGGTCAATATCAGGGAGCCAGGCAGGAGTTTCAAAAGGCGATAGAGCTGGACCCTAAATGCCCGGATGCTTTCAATAATCTCGGTCTTACATTTTATAGAACCGGGGACCTGGAAAGTGCTTCTTCAAACTATATGAAGGCCCTCGAAATAGAGCCGCTTTTCGTACCCAGTCTCTCTAACCTGGCTGCGGTGCGCTATCAGCAAGGCAAATTCTCCGATGCCGGCAATTTGTACCGGCTTGCACTGCGCCTGGCTAATGACAAGGACCCGCAGCTGCACTACAACCTCGCCAATGTGTTGCGGGATGACAAAGACTACAGCGAAGCCGAAGTCCATTACCAGGAAGCCATTCGCTTGAAGCCCGATTTCGCCGCCGCTCATAACGGTCTGGGGGCTACTTATTACTGTTTGAGCGATTTCGACCGGGCTGAGCAGGAGGTCAAAAAAGCGATCTCCTTGAAGCATGATTATGCCCTGGCCTTTTATCATCTCGGATTGATTTACACTGCCAAGAACCAGCCGAATCAAGCCCTATCCGCCTATGAGTCATCTTTGAAGTTCGAGAAGAATAAGTCTTACGAGGCAGATACCCGCGGCAAGATAGCCGAACTCAAAAAGATGCAGCAAGGAGAAGGATCGTCTGCCGGCGCCAGGACAAACACCGCGGTATCCAGCGGTTCGTCAGACGAGAACGAAGCTGCCAGCCTTATCGAGACCTCCCAGTTCGCAAGGGCGGAGAAGGTCCTGAATGTCCTCAGTCGCGGGCCTTCCGCCAAAGACCCTTCTTTCTGGAACAGTCTCGGTTATGCACAACTGAGGCAAAACACGAGAGATAAAGCCGAATCTGCTATCGCCAACCTCAAGAAAGCCGTGGAATTGAGCAACGGTTCCCTGATAGAAGCGAAGTATAATCTTGCCTGCGCCTATGTCAAAACCGGCAAATGGATGTCTGCCAGGCAGACGTGTAAAGAGGCCATCGAAGAGGCTCGGCGTCAGGAGAAGCTCTGCCCTCTCATTCACAACCTGCACGGCATCATCATGAAGCATGGAGGCGATCTCAAAGGGGCCGAGAGCGCTTACCGCATCGCCATCGCCCAGGCCCTGGGCAAGCTGCCGGTGGCTCACTATAACCGCGCTCTTGTTCTGGAGAAACTTCATAAATCCAGAGACGCTGTTCAAGAATATCAGAATTATTTGCGGGACGCTCCCCGGGGCGCCAATGCGGAGAAAGCCCGCAGGCGGGTGGCGATGTTGATGGGTAAATGAAGTAAAGATTTGCCTGTCGAAGTCCGCAAGTTGTCAATGGAGCCTGTTTTTATAGTAGAATCTGGATTCCGTCCACAGCGGATTCTAGATCTAGATTATGACCAGCACTGATAGAAAGAAAGCCGTTCATAGTTCCGGGAAGAAGCGAGAGCTGCCCGGTATAGACGAGCATGTGAATGAACTGCCTGCTGCCGAACTGGTGCAGTCGGTTTGTCAGGTGGCTTCAGCCCGCGATGTGCGCCCTGTACCGAAGAACAAAACCAGAGTAGCAGTGCTGATGAGTGGTGGTGTCGATAGTAGTGCCACCGCCGCCTTTATGCTGGAGGCCGGTTATGATGTGGTCGGGGTGACCGGATGGTTGATCAAATCCGGAAGCCGCTGCTGCGATACAGGCATGGTCGATGCCGCGAGAGTTTGCGAGCAGCTCGATATCGAACACCATGCCGTCGACTTGAGAGAACTCTTTAAAAACGAGATCATCAATCAGTTTCATGAATCCTACGAAAGGGCGAGAACGCCTCTGCCCTGTAGTCTCTGCAACACTCTCATAAAATGGGGGGCGCTCATGAACTATGGTCTCAAGCACCTCGGGGCCAGTTATATAGCAACAGGGCATTATGCCCGGGTGGTGGAGACCGAATCGGGTAAGCGTCTTGCCAGGGCCGAAGATCCTAGAAAAGACCAGTCTTATGTGCTCTGGGGGCTGACCCGGGAGCAGTTGAACTCGACTCTTTTGCCTCTGGGTGACTTCAACAAGGATGAGATTCGCAAAATCGCCCACAGTAGAGGGCTGGTCATAGCCGACAAGCCGGACAGTCAGGATCTTTGTTTTATTCCTTTCGGCACCACCGCCCAGGAATATCTGGCCGATTTCATAGAAGAAAAACCCGGACCGATTATTCATACGGTCACCGGTGCCGTACTCGGTTATCATAAAGGCACCCATAATTACACCATCGGTCAAAGACGGGGTATAGGTGTAGCCTTTGAACATCCTCTCTATGTCACATCGCTGGATCCCGAAAAGCGGGTGGTCTATGTAGGTGATAAAGATGCTTTGCTTCGAAGAGAGCTGACAGCGTCCGCTGTAAATTGGATCCTTGATGAGATTCCGACCGAGCCTTTTGAGGCGCTTGCCAAGATTCGCTATAACAGCAAGGCGGAAAAAGCCCTGGTGGAGCCACTTGCTGATGGTAGGGTGCGTGTCGAGTTCAGTGAGCCTCAGCCGGCTATAACTCCCGGTCAGGTGCTTGGTATATATGATTCGACCGATACGTATATCCTTGGCGGTGGCTGGATAGATTAGGCGGAAGGCTGTAGAATACAGCTCGGGAACTTCCTTTTCTTGCCAGGAGAGCTTTGGTTGCACGGTATTTTTACTCGGAAAAATTCTTTCTTCTTATCAAAAATAGTCGGAGCATTTCTTGCTCTGGTATTACTGATGGTGTCTACTGTCGTGATTGCAGATCAGCCGGCAGAAGCCAGGTCCTCTAGAAAGTCTTCCAGTAAGAAAAAACACTCATCCTCCAAGAAATCATCCAGCAAACGTCACAAGTCCGCAAGCAAAAGCAGGCATAAATCATCCAGGCATCGGTCGTCTAAATCGAAGCACCGTCATCATCACAAGGCGGCGGCTAGAGCTCCTAGGTATGCTTATCCCTATGATTTTTTCATGATGAACGCGCCTGATTTCGATCGCAGTCCTCTACCTGAATCAATGTCCGCCGACGTGATGAGAGAGTTCGTCCGGGGTCAAGCCGGTCATCGTCCGGCTGCCACCATGGTGCGAGCGGGAGTGTTCAAGTATCATCCTCTCAAAGGCGGCATATTTTTCAGGCGTGAGCCGATAAAGTACATAATCATGCACTCCACTGAAACAGGCAATCCAAACATGGATGCGCCCCGGGTGATAAACAGCTGGAATTCGAGAGGGCGCAGGCATCCCGGTGCTCAGTTCGTGGTAGACAGGGACGGCACCATTTACCAGGCGGTAGATCCTGATCTTGGTACCGTTCACATCAACATCTTCAAAACCATCGCCGGTGTCAACAACGACAACTGTATCGGCATCGAGATGGTACATTCCGGTTCGCAAGACTATCCGCCGGCTCTGGTTGTGTCCGCGGTGCGCCTGGTTAATTATCTGCAAGAGAGATATGGTATTCCTGATGAGAACGTCACCACCCATCGCTACGTTCAGCAAGGAGATCACACTGATCCGGTGCGTTTCGACTGGACCGGTTTCATTCTCAAGAAAAACAAGCTGCGCACCGAAGCTATTGCCATGAAGATGGACGATATCAGAAGAGGTACGAGGGAATGGAAGACAACCCCCCAGCCGTTGCCCGGAGAAAGAAGGGTAGAAGGCAGTATCGCCGGTGGTGAAGCGGAGAAACAAGTGGTGCCTCCGAAAGAGAAGGGTGATGTCAACCTGCTCGATCTAGATCGGGTCGAGCCTAAGAAGACCGTTCAAGAGAAGGCGCCGGAGAAGGCCAAGCCTCCGACCCAGCTCTTGCTTGACCTTGAAGAGCCGAAGCCGCCATCCACCTTGCTGCAGCTTCGTGGACCTATTTTGCTCGAGCCCGAAGACGCCGAGAAGCTCAATAAAGTAGCACCGGTCAAATAGTAACTGTCTATCTTGCGGTGAAAAGTCTGGACACTATTAGCCTTCTTTCTTAGGTGTCGGATTCGATTTTGGTTTTGATCGCCTCTTCCACGCCCCGGGGACCGCCCATGCCCTTGAGCAAGAACGCGGCTCCGAAGGCGAAAGGCAGGAGCATAAAGAGCATATTCAACATGCTTATCGGAGAGAAGTAAATTCTCAAGCCGCTGACCACTGAGAAGATAATTGTGAAAAGACTGACAGCAGCCAGCATCCAACCCCAGATGCTCTTAGAGTTATAGACGATCCAGCCCACGCCGACCGTTAAAAGAACCAGTAAGGCCCCGATGGAATTGCCTGTGTTAATGCCCCATATGGTCATGGCGCCGGTGGTGACGGTGACATGCTGAAATAGAATAACCACACCCACCAGTAACAGGAAAATCCCTCCGAAATAGTGAAGGTCTGACTTACCACCTGCGTCTATCGAGCGTTTGTTCGAAAGCCCTGCCAGTTGCTCGTCGGATCTTCTGGCTATGCTGCCGCCGGTCTCGGTTCTGGCAAGCTGAGAGCTTGCTTCCGGCTCCACTTCCTTGAGGATAGCGGTTTCGAGTTCGACCAGCTTCTTTTGTATTTCCTCGTCTTTCATCTTCTCGGGTTCATTAATTGATTTTTCGCAAGGGGGCTGTGAGAGACCTTACTAGCATATCACTCGGCTATGGAAATTCTTCCGTTTTGGTCCCGTGTCTGATATGCGTATTGGGCACCACATATGACAGTGGTATTTTTCAAGGTGGTAGGGCGCGCAGATTGCTCTGCCGGCTTAAAACCGCATCAAGTAAGGCTTTTGGCTCTTTGTAAAAAGTACTTGAAATTTTTGTATTCTTTGTATAATGGAATTATCGAATCGTTTTTAGTAGCTAGAAAGCAGCTTCATCTAATGGATATCCGCCGCGTTTTTATATCTGCCGCTATCATGGCATTTTTCGTGTCTTTCGCCTCCAGCGCTCAAGCTGGCTCTCTTTCCGAGCCGCCCGGCATCGCCGACGGTCCCGGTATCTGGATGAATATCTGGAGTCATCCTCCGGTCAGTGAAACCGAAGAGTACTGTCTCAACTTGAACCGTCATGGTGTACGCAACGTCTTTGTGCAGACATCGCGCAGTAATACCGAGGCGATTCGCAACCCAGACAGGCTTGGCAAATTGATAGAAACATGCCATCGCTACAAGATTCGTGTCATTGCCTGGTCTTTCTCGATGCTGGACAACCCCGAAGCCGATGCCCAGAAGATGGTGGATGCGGCTCAGTTCAGAACCCCGAAGGGAGACAAGTTCGACAGTATTGCCGCCAACATGGAAAAGGACCTCAGTGCCTGGAAGGTCGAGAAGTACAGCCGCTATCTTCGCGATAAGCTCGGTAAGGACTACCCCCTTGTGGCGGTGGTGTTCAGCCCCCTCAACAAAGCTCCTCAAGTAGCCAGGACGCCCTGGAAGATGCTTGATCATTATTATGATGTTATTGCTCCGATGAATTACTGGAACAGTAAATATGCCGATTACAAAGCCTATGACTATACCCGTGACACCGTCAAGAAAGTCCGCGAGTTAATCGGTCGACCCGATGCCGAGATCCACGTAATCGGCGACGGAATGAAGACCCACAGCAAAGAGATACACGATTTCATGCGGGCTTGCAGAGATAACGGTGTTACAAGCGCCAGCCTCTATCCCTTCCATCAGGTAACCGACGAGCAGTATGATTGCCTGGCTCGCTACACCGATTATTTCCCGGTTAATGCCAGATTCAGCCTGGCTGCCTTCAAAGAGCTCAGGAAGCAGGGAGAATTCGTAGCGGTCAAAGATCCTTCGTCCAACGTCAGCCGCAACGAGTTTTATTCGATAATCTCTCGAAAGCTCACCGGTACCGAAATTCATGACAGCAATGCCCTTGCCGATTTCGTACGCAACTTCGGTCTTGATCCTGCTTATTCAGCCGCTTCAGGTAACGAAGTGATTGGACAAAAAGAAGCTCTGGATGTCATTGCCCGGGCGGTAGATCTCAAAGCCCGCGCTAGAAAGATGGGCGCTCCAATAGATCCGCATAATCCCGGGCAGCTTGCCAGAAGGGCTCGCTCCCGCGCCGATAAATGGTTCGTTCCATCGGCTCGTGCCGCCGTTGTCAGTCATAACAACGCCGGAAGCCATGACCGGCTCAATTATCTGGAAGCCGCCAGAATCATTCTTTCGGCGGATTCAGCGCTTCGATAGGCTTCTCTATCATTGCGATTGCGAGGCCAAACCCTGATCTTTTCATTGAGGTCTCGTCAATAACAGATCGAGGGTTTATCATATAAGGGTGAGATATATGAGATGTCTTGCTTTTTGAGGTGATCTGGGATGGCGTCCATCCGATTTCACCCTCCTTGCTCACATAAATGGAAACCACGCCATAATTAAATTCCTGGCGGCTTCTCTGGAGGATTGCTGATGCATGTGACGGTTACTGGACGGAACATAGACTTGACGCCGGCTTTGAAAGATTATCTGGTCGATAAGCTGCAGCGAGCGCAGAAACACTTTGATTCTGACCTCGATTGCAAAGCGCTTCTCAGTGTAGCCAAGAACCCTTCTATCGCTCGAAGCCAGACGGCCGAAGTGACGATTTCGGTAAACGGTCAGGTGATTCGCGGTGAAGAGTCCACCGAAAATATGTACGCCTCCATCGACCTGGTGGCAGACAAGATAGAGCGTCAGCTTCGCAAATATAAGACCCGCTACTTCCATAAGACCCACAATAAGGACAAGAAGCACAAGCCCAAAGAGAGAGTCGATGTGGGCGCTGAGATGGATGATGATGATGCGGTCGAAGAAGCCGTCATGCTGGAGGATACTGAAACTCCGTCCATCGTTCGTTCCAAGAAGTTCGCTTTGAAGCCGATGAGCCCGGAGGAAGCATGCAAGCATATGGATCTTCTTGGTCATGACTTCTTCATGTTCGTCAATGCCGAGACCAACCATGTCAGTACCGTCTACCATCGTCGCGACGGAAATTATGGATTGATCGAACCGGAATATTAAAAGCCTGCTTGGCAACAAATGTTTCAAGCCCGTCTCCTCATCGGGGGCGGGCTTGAAACATTTCGTTTCCCTTGACGTCCTTGCCGTTATTGTCGTGTTCTTATTTCCAGGGGAAAGTCTATATCCTGATTACCAGAACTTAGAGATAATATGAGGAGTTTTCTATAGAATAGAGCCTATTCTTTTTACTAGTGTTTCAAAACCTTTGACAAGTTCCACAGGAGTATTCAGTACCGTTGGCTAAAGCAGGCAATTCCAGGTTTCGTAAAAGACAAATAGCTCTGGCCCTTTCACTTGCGGCTCTAGGCATGGCACCACAGGTAGTGGCGCCGGTTCATGCCACCAGTTCCAGGGTAATAGAGCTCAATAACGCCGGGGTACGTGCGCTCAATCAGCAAAACTTCCAGGAGGCGATTCGCCAGTTCGAAGAAGCGCTCAAGGTGGATTCGACCTATGAGCTTGCCAGAAAGAACCTGGCGATTGCCTACAACAACTATGGTCTGCAATTGCAGAAAAGCCCGATGCAGGCGCTCAAGCAATTTCACCGCGCTCTTTTATTAGATCCGAGCAACGCTACCACCAAGCAAAACGTCTCCGGAATCATTCGCTTCATGAACCGGGATCCCAACAAGTTTGAAGACCGGGTCGATCTCGGTGATTCTTCACGTAAGTCCGGCGACTTCACCGGTGCCATCGTAGAATACAAAGCCGCCCTCGAAATCAAAAACGATGGTGCCATCTGGGAACGTCTCGGTGATGTCTATCGGGTGGAGAATAAGCTCGAAGACGCAGAGAACGCTTATAGATCCGCTCTGGGAGCTGAAGCCACCGCCATGCGTGCGGTTAAGCTTGGCCAGACTCTGCAAGCCGACAAGAAAATCGCCGAAGCGATAGGTGCTTATGGTCAGGCTCTCAAGCTCAATCCCAATGACTCCGAAGTGCTTGATGCCCTGGTTGCCGGATGGGAAGCCGCTCTTGCCGAAAACCCAATCGCGCCGGAGAACCATATCGGTTTAGGACAGGCTCTGCAATTGCGAGGCGACTTCAATCAAGCCGCCGAAGAGTATAAACAGGCGATTCGATTCTCCCAGGGTAAAGCCAATCCTACAGCCCAGAAACTTCTGGGAGATTTGCCAAAGGCCATGGCCGAAGCCCAGTATCAAAAACATGTCGACCAGGGTGTCGAATATCAGAAAGCCGGCAATGCCCAGGCTGCACTTGCTGAATATGGCGAAGCTCTCAAAATGCGCGCCAACAGTGTAGAGGTCATAGTCAACATCGGGACTGTCTATCAGCAGCTCACCAAAGATTACGCCAAGGCGATAGCCGCTTATCAAAAGGCTCTTTCTCTCGATGCAAACGATAAGCGAGCTAAGCTCGGTCTAGAGACCGCATCGGCAGCCAAGAAAGATCAGGACGTCGAGAACCTGGCTAAAGCCGCCAACGACTCTTTCAAAGCCGGCAACTTCGATGATGCCATCGCTAAATATCTGCAGCTCATCAATGTCGATCCAAAAGACGCAGCCACCCACTTCAACCTTGGTGCGGCTTATGAAGCAAAGAAAGATATCGAGAAAGCGATAGCCGAATACCGGCTTGCGGTCAGTCTTGATCCTAATAACAAAAACTATTCCGTCGCCCTCGATGACGCCATGGGCACCAAAGCCGAGCCAATCATCAAACAAGCCGTGGCAGCCCATGAAGCCAAGCAATACGCCAAGGCTATCGATCTCTATAAACAGGCTCTCGATATCAGACCCAAGAATGACGAAATCTGGTATAACCTCGCCTCCGCTCAGTATTCTCTAGAAGATTACCGGGCAGCCGAAGCCTCTTATGACAAGGCTTACAAATTAGACCCCAAAGGCAGAGTCGACGATCTCTATTTCATCGGCAAGATAGAAGAGCACTTCGGCAGTGGTGTCAATGCCATGGCCAAATATAAGCTCTACATGCAAAAAGCCCCTTCCGGTCAGTACATAGGACCGACCAAGGAGAGGGTGGATGCTCTCAGCAAAGACATCACCGCTACGATAAAGATCAAATCGCAGTCCGAAATCGCCAACGAAAAAGATGCAGAAGACGCATTCAATGCCGCTGTTGCTTTGCAAAAACAAGGACAATACGATCAGGCGATAGCCAAATATAACGATGCTATTTCCAAGAAACCTCTTGCCGACTATATCTATGGTCTAGGTACTTGCTTCCAGGCTAAGAAAGATTATGACAACGCGCGCTTGAACTATAACAAGGCGCTTGCCATGGATGCCGACAACAAGACCTACAAAGAGGCACTAGTCAGCGCCAACGACGAGCAGGCCGGTCCTCTTGTTCAAGAAGCCTATAACAAGCAAAAAGCAGGCGATGTCGCAGGCGCCATCGAACTCTATCAACAAGCCACCAAGTTGCTTCCTAAAAACGCATCGATCTGGACCAACTTAGGTACGGCTCAGCAACAGACCGATGACTTCCAGCAAGCCAGAGTCTCTTATCAAAAAGGTTATGACCTCGATAAGAAAGGCAGTGTCGGCAACCTCTACTTAATGGCTGCCATCGATGAAAACTACAATAAGGGCATGCAGGCTCTCGGTCTGTATCAGCAGTACTTAAAAGCCGATCCCTCCGGTCCTTATGCCAGTCTTGCCCAGACCAGGGTCGCTGCGCTTTCGAAGAACCCCAGCGACATAGAAAAACTCCAGACCTCGGCCGATAGAAAAGGCGCAGAGGCAGCTGCTGACGCATATAACAAAGGTGTCGAGTTCCAGAAAGAGAAGAAGTACGACGAAGCCATCGCTCAGTTCCAGATTGCCGCCCAGGCACAGCCGAGCGAGCCTACCTATCCTTATGCAATAGGCTATCTCTATCAAGCCAAAGAGGATATCGATAACGCCGTGGTCTACTTCAAGAAAGCGATAAGCCTATGTACGGATAAGCAGCAGATAGCCGAGTATCAGAAAGTTCTCGATGCCGCCGTGGCCTCAAAAGCTGCTCCGTTTATCAATGACGGTAATACCAAATACGCCTCCAAAGATTATCAGGGAGCCATCGACGCATACGAGCAAGCGCTCAAGGTCGACCCGGGTAATTCTGATGTTGATACCTTTCTCGGTGCTTCCTATCAGTTTCTCGGTAACTTCCAGAAAGCGCGTTCCTCTTACATGCAGGGCTATAACAAAGGCACCAAAGATTGTCTCTATTTCGTAGGCGCTCTTGATGAAAACGACGGCAACGCAGCTGCCGCTGTCTCCACCTATCAGAAGTATCTTGCCGAAGCGCCCCAGGGTTCTTATCGAGCCCAGGCCCAGGCTAGAGTAGATGCTCTTAGAGCCAATCCAAAAGATGTCCAGAAGATTGTCACCCAGGCTCAGATGCAGCAGAGCGCAGAAGCCCAGACAGCCTACGACGATGCTGTGAAATTGCAGCAAGAGTCTAAGTACGATGAAGCGATTGCCTCTTATAAGAAAGCGATTGCGGTCAACGCCAATGAGCCTGCCTACTACTATGCCATGGGTACGGCCTATCAGGCTAAGAACGACATAGATAGCGCCATCACCAACTATGAAAAGGCGATGAGTCTGGACCCCGCCACGGCTGCTTACAAAGAAGCCCTGGTCGGAGCCAAGCAGGCCAAGGCGGCACCACTGTTGGAGTCAGCCTACAAGAAGCAGACCACCGATATGGGTGGTGGCAAGTATGACCTGCCCGGTGCCATCGCCGACTATCAAGCGGCTCTAAGACTCAGTGATGACGCCAACACCCGCATGAACCTCGGTACCGCCTTCCAGGCAAACAACAATAACAACGAGGCCATCGCAGAATATACCAAGGCGATAAACATGGATGGGAAGCTGGCTGATGCCTACTATTATCGAGGCACTTTATACGAGTTCCTCAATAACAAAGCGGCAGCTCGCAAGGACTACCAGAAATATCTGCAACTGGCACCGACCGGACCAAACGCAGCCGACTGCAAGACTCGCATCCAGGGTCTGGGTCCTGCCACCGGTGGCGCCAAGAAACGCCGCTGATCTCAGGCGCTTCGACTACCGGGTACTATCTACTCGGTTCCGGAGCCATCGCAAAATAGCTACCTTCTGCGTGAACGACAAACGTCCAGTTCATGCTGGCAGGAGATATCAAAAAAAATGATTCCGCCAAAGTTCGACCATTGCCGGCTGGTGCAAATGGCCATGGACGAGCTCCTTCGAGGCAAAATCTGCTGAGGTCAGCGGGCGGTTTGCTCGAGCATACAAAGCCAGGCCCGTCATCAGAAGGTAGAATATAGCACCTCTCCGGCGATGTCATAGAATACTCTTTTTCCGCTTCCGTGTCTGTGATACAAGGCAGCAAGTTGTTTTCAAAGATGTGTAGATCCCAGCTCTTTTCCGCACTATCGTAGAGTTTTTCGAAAGGTGCGATATAGCGTTCTTTCCACCTCTTCAAAAGCTTGATCTTTTCATGTTTTCTGAGTATCTCTACTTCAAGGGAAAGAGACTCTAGATATTTACTCAAGTCATCGACAGTCATCTTTCCTGGACTCTCACTCTTCTAGAATATTGAAGTAACTATATACCCTCAAACGCCTCTTTCCTCTTTTGTTCTAGGCGACAATTATGCGGCCTGCGGTTTCAAATGCTTCAACAATCAGCGAAATTGGGATAATGGCGAATTTGAACATCCGGGGTTTACCCCATAGAAAGTCTTTGCCATCTGATCCAGAATCGATATGATTTTGCCTCTTGGCAACGGTGGCGGTTCATAAATATACGGGCTTCTGACGATCGATGTATCGCCTGGGGGCCAACTTCATCTTGGCGCGATTTTTGGGAGTGATCATATGAATAATCTCGTTTCTACAATGGCTTTCGCTACTCCATTATTAGTTCTGGCTTTCGCCTGTCCAAAGGCCCAGGCCCAGGGCGGCATCTATGTCGATACTAAATCGCTGCCTGTGGTGAAGCCTTATAAGGCGCCTCTGCAAATCGATATAGTCCACGACGGTCCTATCATCAAGGATAGAAGACGCCCTCAGGAAGGGCCGAATCTGCTGCGTATCAACATCCCGGCAGTACCCCAGGGACAAGCCACCATAACCGATGTCAATTTGCCTGCTCTTTCAAATGGCGTTGGCAATGGTGGTGGCGGCTCTGTGGTCATCGATACCAATCAACTGCCCCAGTCAGGCTTCGAATCTAATATGGGCAGTCTCGAGAGACGCAATAATCTGCCTGGTACTAAAATGGGTTTGATGCAGAACAAGTCTGTGACCGGACAGATGAAGCCTGCTGCAAATGCTGCCAGAAAACCTCTACGTATTCGTCCGAACCCGAGTGATAGCGCTTCGCCGGTGACTCTCAAGTACAAGGATCCAGGCTCAGCAAGTGGAGGCGTGCAGTCTTCCAGCAATACGAAAGTGACTGGTGAAGTAACCAGCAGGACCAGGCCGGTCAAACATTCGCTTTTGAAAGGCGGGCGATAAATCTATAAGCTAAACGGCTTTCGACCTTTTCTTATGATACAAATATAGAATCAAGGCTGCCACCAGGGCTAAGGCGGCGCAGACGATGCTTGCGATTATAGGCACCGGGGTGCCGCTTGCCGCTCTTATGCTGTCCATGCGCATGGGCTCTATCATCAGCCTTATTAATGAATAGCCGAAGAGATAGACGGCAAAGGTCATGCCAGGGTAGTTCACCAGCTTTTTAGAGACGAATTGAAAAAGCAGAAGAAAGAGAATCAGATCAAGGACAGACTCATAGAGAAAGGTCGGGTGATAATACTCGTGGTTGAATGACTCTTTTGGGCGCATATCCATCGGGATGAAAAGCTTTAGCGGAAAGCTGTCGGGGACCGGACTTCCGAAGGCTTCTGAATTGAAGAAATTACCCCAGCGCCCTATGCTCTGTCCAAGAGCAAGGCCGACCCCGGAGAGATCGAAGGCTCTTAATACAGGAAATCCGGATAGATATAAATAGAGCACTCCCATACCGACACCACCGATGATACCGCCATGTATCGACATGCCGCCGTTCCAGGTCATCGGGATCTCGGTCAAATGGGTCGAAAAATAGCCCCAGGAGACAGCGACGTAGTAAAGCCTTGCTCCGATAATGCCGCCGATGAAGCCTATCAGAGCGCCGTTGACATATTTTTCCGAATCAAGCTCCAGGCGCTCCGCCAGCTTGACGGCAAAATAGGTGGCTGCCACGAAGCCCAGGGCTATCATCAGACCATACCAGCGAATTGTCAGGGGACCGAGAGAAAAAAGAATCGGTCCAGGAGATTGAAACATCTAAATCAGACCTGAGTGCTTAGGGCTCCAGGCCTAGTATAAACAACTGTCCGTCCCTTGCCAGCGCCAGTTTTTAATACGGTTGCTGGTTGTTTGGCAGCTTATCGCCGTAGACATCTTTAGGCGCCCGGTTGAAGTTGCGCTTTTGATTCGCGGGCATCTTGGAATCATAGGTTTCGTCATGGGGATCATCGCCGTGGGGATCCGGGCCATGGGGGTCTGTTCCACCGTATTTCTGGGCGATGAGCAGGGGGCTATTTTGAGAAAACGCCTTTTTAACTTCTAAGACTTTTTCATCTTGGTTCGGCGAATTGATACCAAGAGTGGCGGCGGGTGCCAGAAGCACCGCTGTACTCAGTATTATGGACAAACCTGGCATGAGAACCTCCCTGTATCGAGAAGGAAAGCAATAGTATAGACTCTATTTCGGTCAAATGCACGACCGTGGCGCGTTAAATGATCTTCTCGGAGGCGATCATGGCAAAGAATAGATCTCGCTGGACATGTCAAGAGTGTGGTTACTGCTCGAACGCGTTTCTTGGAAAGTGTACTGAGTGCAGCAGTTGGGGATCGCTTGTCGAAGAGAAGATAATCGAGACTAAAACAAAGTCCGGTCTGGGTGGTCAAAACCTGAGAGCCCATGAGCCTGAAGCCGAATTTGCCCCGGTTATGCTCAGGGATATATCCTCCTCCGAAACCGGCAGGATTACCACCGGAATCAAAGACCTGGACGAGGTTCTGGGTGGCGGTCTGGTGCCCGGTTCGGTGACTCTTCTAGCCGGTGATCCGGGCATCGGAAAGTCTACCCTTCTGTTACAGGTTGCTAAGAGCGCTTCTCAATATCAAAAGATCCTTTATGTGGCAGGAGAAGAATCCGCCAATCAAGTGCGTCTCAGGGCCAGTCGCCTGGGTATGCTTGATTCGGATGTCTACATAGATGCTCGCCATAATGTGGTCGAGATTGGAAAGAGGCTTTTAGAGTGGCAGGAAGGGGTGGCTATCATCGACAGCATCCAGTCTGTCTATCACCCCGAGATGGGCAGCGCTCCGGGCTCTGTCGGTCAGGTCAGAGAGTCTGCCCAGGAGATTATCTCGGCGGCCAAAGCTGTCAATACCGCCGTCATTCTGGTCGGCCATGTCACCAAAGATGGTTCCATCGCCGGACCCAGAGTGCTCGAACATATGGTTGATGTGGTGCTCCAGTTCGAAGGCGATAGAGCAAGGCAGCTTCGAATTTTGCGAGCGGTGAAGAACCGCTTCGGCTCTACTCAGGAAGCGGCTATCTTTACCATGACCGACAAGGGTCTTTCTGAAGTCGACAATCCAAGCGCTCTTTTACTGGGGGAAAGACTGAATATCCTGGGCAAAAAACAGGCACCATCGGGCACCGCTGTTATCGCAAGCGGTGAGGGCAACCGTGTTTTAATGCTGGAGGTCCAGGCTCTTGCCAGCGGTACTAATCTTGCAGCACCGCGCAGGGTCTCTAACGGATGGGACAACAATCGTTTGCTTCAAATTGCGGCAGTTCTGGAAAAGAAGGTCGGGATCATGCTCTCGCGCTCGGATCTTTATGTCAACGTGGTCGGCGGCATAGACATAGACGATCCCGCAGGCGATCTCGGTGTCGCCGTGGCGATTGCGACTTCCAGCCTAGACCGCTCTACCGATCCCGGTTCGGTCTTTATCGGCGAAATAGGCTTGACCGGTGAAGTCAGACCGGTGGTGGCTCTCGAACGCCGCATTAAGGAGGCAAGACGGCTCGGCTTTACCCGGGCGGTGGTGCCTGCGGCCTCAGCTCCTTTGCCGTTCAAATCATCCGCCGACTTCAACATCATCCAGGTGCATACCGTGACAGAGGCGTTGAATGCTGCCATTCCGGGTATGAAAGTCTCTTTCGAGTTGAAAGACAGTGACAGAAACAAAGGCAAGAAGACGGTCTCTTCAAGCAGACAAGTCTATGCAGGCGATAGAGAAAGCGATTATTCTGGAATCCCCGAAATCCCTGATATTATGGATTGAGGAAGAGGATATAAAAGGTTCCCTATGTCTTCACCTGTGCTTGCCGAGGAGCTGAAGAAGCAGGTCTCTGCCCTGCCGGATAATCCCGGCGTCTACATGTTCTTCAATGATCGCGGCGATATCATTTATATCGGCAAAGCCGTATCGCTCAAATCCAGGGTGAGATCCTACTGGAACTCTGCCTCCTGGCGCGAGCGTCCCAAACTGGCTGTGATGATGCCAAAAGTAGTCCGGTTGGAGACCGTGCTCACCAATTCTGAAAAAGAGGCGCTTTTATTGGAAGCGACTCTTATTAGAAAGCATCTGCCCAGATACAATGTGGCCCTCAAAGATGACAGACGCTACCCGTGGTTAGCCATCACCTACGATGTCGCCTATCCTCGCTTGATTATGGTCAGGGATCCGGGTCGATTCAGAAAAAGCAATTCAAAAGCCAAAATCTTCGGACCCTATGTAGAAGCAGGTGCCATGTGGCAGACGGTTAAGGTGTTGCGGAAAGTCTTTCCGATGCGCCAGAGAAAAAGTCCGCTTTTTAAAGACCGTCCCTGTATGAACTATCATATCGGACTATGTCTGGGACCCTGTCAGAAGTTGGTTTCAGAAGAAGACTATGATCGGATGGTCAAGCAGGTGGAGCTGTTTCTTGCCGGACGCCAGATGGAAGTGGTATCGCAGATGAAGCGCGATATGCAGGCTGCTTCCGATGAGCTGGAATTCGAAAAGGCTGCTAAATTACGCGACAGGCTGCGGGCGCTAGAGACAGTAATCGAGCGCCAGCAGGTGTTTTTCCAGAACAGTCGTGTGAGCCAGGACATTTTTGCCGAAGTGCACACTGATAAGCTCTTGATACTATGTTTGATGCGGGTCCGTGAGGGCAAGCTTATTTCATCGGATGCGGTCACCATTCACCTGACCGATAGAACCACCTGGGACGAAGCCTATCAGAGTTTCATCAACCAGTACTACGCCGACTGCGAGGATGTGAACACTCCATCCGATGTTATTCTCCAGCACGAAGTCGACGACCGGGAGCTGCTCTCTCAGCTTTTATCTAGTAAGGCAGGAAAGGTGGTCAAGCTTCTCGTTCCTCAAAAGGGAGAGAAATTGCGCCTTATAGAGATGGCCAGAAAAAACGCC
>CAZCBH010000058.1:0-13104 GCA_964496875.1 uncultured Candidatus Obscuribacterales bacterium
CATCGATCTGCGCGATAATGGCGGCGGTTATTTTGGCAAGGCTTTGCAGGCCGCCTCCCTTTTCGTCGATGAGGGTGTTTTAGTGCGCTCCCGCAACAAGCTGCGCTCCGAGCCCGATAGCCCCCAGTTCGCCGATAAAGAGTATGGACTCGATGACAAAGGCATGTACGAGAAAGTGACAGGTCCCAGTGGAACCTCGGTAGATCGCAGTCTGGAGCGTTTTCCTGATCTTGTAGATAAGCCCGTCACGATTTTGACCAATGGCAGGAGTGCTTCGGCTTCGGAAATTTTTGCGGCTGCTTTGAGAGATAACGGTGCAGCCACAATAAAGGGCACTCGCAGCTTCGGCAAAGGTGAGATCCAGACCATCGACATGGCTTTTCCCAATGGGACGGCTTTAAAGGTAACCACCGGGGAGTACACCACTCCGGCGGGTCGCTTTCTGGGCGATGGAGCTAAGAAGCGTTACGGCATCATTCCGGACCAGATCATCAAGAACTCTGGTGGCGCCTTGAGAGGCTCTCAGTACGACAGTCAGCTAAGGCAGGCGCTGACCTCGATGGAGATAAACAACTTTTTCGGTCCGCCGAATAAATAGATTTGGGTTAAATTGCTTCGGACGGTTGACCGAGCTTGCCTACTATGACGAACATCAAAAATGCGCAGGCGGTGGCGGTAAGTGAAGGAGACAGTTTCAGGGCGCCTACAGCCTCGAGCGGCTCTAGGAAGAAATGCCATGTCATCATCTCGTGGCAGAAATAGATAGACACTCCGGTAGTCATGGCCGCAAGCGCTGCCGCTTCGCCTTTGATCTTGCTAAAGAGACCCATGGTGAGAGGGACGAAGAGCCCGACCATAGTAAGGCTGTAGGCGCCTTCAAGGAGGGAATAGGCGCCTTTGCCGGAGATGGCGAGCAGATAGGTGGCGAAGCCGATAAAGAAGATGCTGAGGCGATTGAGGGTGATTGCCGAGACACTGGTCTGGGGGATTTTACCGACCAGGTTTTGGGCCAGGACGGTAGCGGGGGCGAGGATGGCGCTGTCTATTGTCGATAGTACCGCCGATACCACCGCCAGCATGAAGATTGTCGTGCAGGCCGGGGTCAGATAGTGGGAGGCGAGCAGAGGAAGAATGGAGTCGAGGATTTTGCCCTGGTAGAGATAGGATGCCACCAGCCCCAGTGATACCGTCACAGCACCAAGAAACAGATACGATACGCCCGCGATGATGCAGGATGCTCTTGCCGCAGCGGCGTCTTTGGCGGCAAAGACTCGCTGCATCAGGTCTTGACCGGGGATATTGCCCAGGGAGCCTGCCAGTACTATCGAGACCCACATCAATATGCCACCGTCTTTAGTGCTGTGAAAAAGCGAAAGTTTTTCCGGGTATTTGGCATCCAGCTCGGTCACCACGGTGTTGATGCCGTTGGCGATATCCCCGGAACCTATGGTGAATAGCGCCTGGAAGGCTAACATCAATAGACCGGCTATAACCAGCACCATTTGCAGGGCGTCGGTGAGAGTCACCGACCACATGCCGCCTAGCGAAGTATAGAGCGTTCCTATTATGGCTACGCACAGAATGCCTGCCGGAATCGGGATGTGAAAGAAATACTCCAGAACATGGGCAAGCGCGACAAATTGAGCCGCTATCCAGCCGAAGTAGCTGGGCACGAGAATAAAGGCAGAGAAGATCTCGGCTTTCTCTCCGAACTTCTCTCGAAAGAAGTCGGAGATGGTGAGAATGCCCATCGCCCAGAGCTTTTTGGCGTAGAAAATACCGGCTATCAAAAGACAAAGACCGGCTCCTATAGGATCGAGGGCGGCTTTGTGCACGCCATAGTTGGCAACTTCGGTGGATGCGGTCAGAACCGGACCGGCACCAAACCAGGTGGCTAAAAGCGTCGCCGACGCCATCCAGACAGGTAACCTGCGTCCGGCTACGACAAAATCCTCGACCGACTTTACCCTGCTCTGGGCATAGATGCTGATCGCGAACATCAGAACGATATAGATTATCAGGCTTATCGCCAGTAGATTTTCCAGGGGCATGGAAGGTGGCTTACCTTTCTCCGGCCAGTTTCATAACAGTTTTCCATTCCTTCTCGGTTACCGGTTGGATGGAAAGTCGGGCGCCTCTTTTGGTTACCATCATCTCTTCTAGTCCGGCGCTATTTTTTAAGGTTTCCAGGCTGACTATCGATTTGAACTTCTTGACGAATTTTACATCGACCATGTACCAACGAGGGTCATCTTTTTTACTCTTGGGATCGAAATATTTGGAGGACTCGTCAAACTGAGTGTGGTCGGGATAGCCTTCTTTTACTACCTGACAAATTCCGACAATGCCCGGCGGCTCGGCATTGCTGTGGTAGAAGAGGACTTGATCTCCATTCTTGATCGTGTCTCTCAAAAGATTTCTGGCCTGGTAATTTCTAACCCCTTCCCAGAAGGCGGTTTTCTCTTTCTTGAGATCGTCGATTGAATAGACGTTCGGTTCAGATTTAAAAAGCCAGAATTGATTTTTCACTTTGCTGCCATCCCTAAAACTAGATAGATAAGCAGAAAATTCAATCTCTGGCTTGAGAGCGCTTTAAAAGAGTTTGTGTTTGTCAGCGACCGGCGATTCTTTTGATCTTGGTCTTGCCATCCATGCTGGTTATCGCCATGGTTAGATGGGAAGGCATCTCTGGACGGATCTGGCTGACTCCGGTCATGGGTAGTGCCACCACGCCCTGGGTCGATACCGGCACTTGATATTGCATCGGCATTTGCATCTGCATCTGCATCTGATCTGGGGCCTGCATCGGCACAACGGCATAGACTCTGGGACTGCTCTGGGTCGGTGTCATCACCGGGAAACTGCCTTCAGCCGCCTGAATGGCGCCGGGGGGATAGTTTATAACTGTGGCCATCTCCGGCTCCGCAGCTCCTTCGTTATCGCGAGCCATCGAGCATACCGCCACCAGGCCAAGGGTGGCGACAAAGACAATACAGGCGAGGATCTTGAGATGACGCTTGATCGCGTCGTCTCCTTCCAGGGCTTTGCATCCGCACGGGCAATTTATAGAGTGTGGCTGCTTGATTTCGGGTTGGCTGTTCATTTGTTCTTCTGACGGGTCTCTCAAAACTTCTGGTCCTCTTGTGAACTAATTGTCTTACCGGGGCTTATGCCGGTCAAGACCGGCTGTGGTGGAACTACGTAGACCGACAGGCTGATTTAATCGACTTGCTTTAGTTTGCGGTCTTCTTCAAATTGGTCTTATCTTTGCAACATAGCGTAAACTTCCTGCATGCGTTCAGTGTGTGGCATAAACCCCCTGGGCATGGTTCTTGAAAATGTAATAGACCGCTCCGTCACCGTTGTTTGTTGAAAGAGATGACGGAGGGATAGATATCTGAACCGGAACATAGACCGCGGAAGTAGAAGAAGACCGGTTGTGCCTTTTGGGTGCGCCGAAGCTCAGTCCCGCTTCGGGCTGCTGGTATCGACCGTATTGATGGTATTGCCTGGCACTTTCCGCCGATTCGCCCTTCTCCGTCAGTTTACAGAGGAGGACCAGCATCAGAAATCCGGTTCCCAGGACCAGACCTATTTTGGTCAGAATTACAATCTGTTTATTTATTCTTCTGCGGGAGTATCGGTATAGAACCGCATCGTCTCTCTCGACTCTGTTCCGGTAATTTTCGAAATCTTCGCGCAGGTCTTCTGGAACTATATACAAGGCAAACCCCCTATAATTCCGCCGCTAATTTTCTATACAACACGCTACCGGGATTCCAGCTCCACTATCGCTGTCTGTCAGAGGGAAGTCAAGAGGATTTTCGTTCAGTCGGGGGGTAACTACGTAGAGTGGCCGCTAACGCTTATCCCAGTTGTATTCCTGGATTCCGGTCCCGGTATGCCTTGCCCCGGCATGGTTTTGAGGTGCTTTCTTGGCTCTTCGCGGTCTTCTTGCGGACTGGGGCGAGACACCTTGCTGGTAGCTCTGGGCTGCAGCAGCTTCCTGTAATCCGGGTTTGATTTCGTTCTCCGCTTTTATAGATGATTCCGGATTGGGACCGCCTGCGGAGATAAGCGCTCCTTTGGGTTTGGAATGATTCTTGTAGTAAGCGCTGACGAAGCGTTTCCAAATCGGTGCCACCACTGTGCCACCGGTAGTATGGCTGCCTCCCACGGCTTTGTTCTCGGCGTTGCCTACCCAAACGGCTGTAACCAGATCCGGGGTGAATCCTACGAACCATAAATCTCTTGCTTCATCGGCGGTGCCTGTCTTCCCGGCTACTTGTATGCCCGGCACGCGCGCCCTTGTTCCGGTGCCTGATTCCACCACTTTTCTCAAGATATCCACCAGTTGCCTGGTGGCATCAAGATCGAGCGATCTCGATTGAATCGGCTCGAAAGTCTCCAGTATTTTGCCCCGGTCGTCTTCTACCCGGCGGATGAAATGAGGCTCCATATATTGTCCTCCCCGGGCGATGGTGGCATAGGCGTTGGCCATAGAAAGAGGGGAAGCGGCGGAAGCTCCAAGAGAGAGAGCCAGAGTCGGATTCAATTCTTCTTTTATGCCGGCGCGTCGGGCTGTGTCTATGACAGTCTTGATGCCGACCTGTTGCGCCACTCTTACGCTGCAGACATTTCTCGACTGGGCCAGCGCATCTTCGGCGCTGAGATAACCCAGAAACTTGTGATCGAAATTCTGGGGTTGCCATATCGTCGCATTGCCGCCGTTTCTTTTGGCGGCGTCTTCATCGAGAACCGAAAGGGGAGAATCGTAGAGTTGGCTGGATGGTGAGATCACACCATGCTCGAAGGCGCTCAGGTAGACGAAAGGTTTAAACGAAGAGCCCATTGTATGAGGGTGCACGGCTGAGTTCCACTGATGGCTCAGATAGTCTCCAAGACCACCTACCATGGCCAGCACCGAGCCGTCCGCTAAGTTGATGGCGACCAGTGCCGCTTGATCTAGACCCCGCGGCAATCCCTTTGCAGAGGCTTGCATAACTGCTTCGGCGGATTTCTGGGCGCTGGTATCGAGGGTGGTATATACTTTTAGTCCGGAGTTATGATTGTAGTTGTAGGTGCCTTCCAAAGATTCGACAATATACTGGCAAAAATAAGGATAAGGCGGCACGAAGACAGTTTGCTCTTCTTCACCGGATGCGGTGCTTCCTCTTCTGAATATCAGTGTTTCAGATAGCGCTTCCCGGGCTTCCAGGGGAGAAATCAGCTTGTATTCCTCCATTTTTTCTACTACGGTTCTCTGGCGCGCAAGAGCCTTGTCCCGGTGCTTTGGGTCGCCCAGATAAGAAGGCGATTTAATTATCCCGGCTAGATAAGCCGACTCTGCCACATTCAATTGGTCTGCGCTCTTATCAAAGTAAATTCGCGCCGCTTGTTCGACGCCCCAGGCGCCGCTGCCGAAGTAGATTTGATTGAGATAGATTTCAAGAATTTTTTCTTTGCTGTACTTTCTTTCTATTTCAGAGGCGACTATGCCCTCGGCCACTTTCAGGGGGATGGTGCGTTGATCATCTTGAAAGAATAGATTTTTAACCAGTTGCTGGGTGAGGGTAGAGCCGCCCTGGACGGCTTTACCGGCAGTGAGGTTGGCCATTGCCGCTCTCAAGATACCGATGAAGCTTATACCTTGATGTTCGTAAAAGCTGTGGTCTTCGGCTGCCAGCACGGCATCGACCATATAAGGCGAGACCGCCGCCAGGCTTATCGGCTTGCGTTTCTTCTTGCTTGGATAGGTACAAATCAGCTTGTCGTTGCGGTCGAATAGCTGGATAGAGGCTCCAGGATTGTAGTCTTCCAGCATAGAGAGATTCGGCACCCTGGCCAGGTGCACCCAGACGAACATAGCGACCACGGTTACGACCATGGCGGTCAACAGTGTGAGACTGGTGAAGGTCACACGGATGGCTGTGAAAACGCCATCTATAACAGGCTTTACACCTGAGAAGCTTCTGATCTTCTCGAAATCATCGGTGTTTCTCAAGCCCTTTATCCTTCGCGAACTGCCCTGAATCAATTTTATAGAATCTGTTGTAAGCTAAGATAGTGTCTGACGGTTTTCTGTATCATTTAAATAATGGAAATTCCTATCTCACTGCTCGCTTTGTTGGTTATAACTCTGCTGGTTTTGCCGCCGGTTTTTCTCTTTCGTCCCCTGATAATCTCCATCTCCGACCGTATCGCCGGAAAGCGTCCCGGCGCCAGGGAGCTGAGCGAGCTTGAAAAGCGCGTTGCTATGCTGGAAGGTGAAATAAACGAGATGCGCAATAAATATGACGCCATCGAAGAATCTCAAGAGTTCTCTCGAAAGCTTCTGGAAGATATTCATTTCAATGCAGGGGCCAAAGCTGGAGAAAAGCCGGCAGAAGAAGAAAAAACGACCTGAAGTGCGTCTGTTCTGTTCTGTTCTGGAGATTGATACTACAAGCAGTGCTTCGCATCGCCGCGAACCCGATGGATGTCATGGGATTTCTTGCATTAAATCGGGCATTTTTCAGGTTTTTTGGGCTCTGAGCGGTTATAGTGTTGGGCCGTTATATAACAAATTCCTTTTCGGAAGAGGTTCGAGACTATGTCCAGAAACAAGAAACTCAGTTTATCCCCAGCCCTGGGAACTGCACTGGCAGTAGCCCTGACCCTTTCTTTAGGGGCGGTTTCGCCGGTGTTTGCCCAGGAGAGCGAGACACCTGACCTTTCCGAGGTGGTGGAGCATATCGCCGAAGACAGTGCCGAGGTCATCGCCCAGGCCGATCAGGGCACGGCTTCGCCGCTTGCCAGTCTGGCCGAACAGGCGGTCAGTCTCCTGGCCGGCGCCCAGAGCAAAGGGCTTTCCACCGGCGGCGCCATGCCGATATGTCCGGTTCTGAAGCGGTGGTCGGGTCAAGGTTGCGGAATCTCATCGGTGCTCTCCGGCGAGAACGCCATCACCGATGAACAGTACGAGAAGTACTACCAGCTCAAAATGAAGATGATGGACGAAATGGGACCTTTGAAAGTCGAACTCATGTCCAAGAAACGGCATCTCAGAGATCTTCTCACCAGAGAAGAGATTGACACAAAAGAAGTCAAAAAGATGAATGACAGGGTCGCTTCTTTGAAGAAAGAGATGACCGCCATGAAGCTCGATTACAAGCTGCAAATGGCTCAGGTCCTGACCGGAGCCCAGCGTCAGGAACTCAGAAAGGCGATGCTCAAGCATAAAGGCGGTTACGGTCATGGACGCTCCAGCTCCTTGATGCGCAGCTGGATGATGAAGCGAATGGGCAAGTAGTTAGCGGTAATTGCTTGCTCGGCCTGTGCTTTAGGCCTGGCTGCTTACCCTGGCATTCCTTTCTCGGGCATCGGCTATGGCTCTTGCCCGAGTCTCCATTTTTGCCGCCCTGGTTTTTTGACCGAGTTCTAACAAGGTGCGGGAATATCCCCGCAGCATATCGACCAGGGGTTGACCTTCTCTGCCTCGGGCCATGGTGTGCACTTCAATAGCTTGTTTGAAGACCGGCTCGGCCTGGTCATGTTTGCCCTGAAGTTGATAGATCTCTGCCAGTTTTGCCATCGCATATGATACTTCTATGTTGTGGGCTCCAAGGGTTCTGCTTCTTAAAGAGACCACTTTTCGACAGAGCGCTTCGGCTTCTTTGTATTTTTTGAGAGCGGCCAGAATATCGACATAGTTATTGAAGCAGTTGAGCACGTCGGGATGATCCGGGGCATGGCGGGCGGCTTTTATGGCGTAGGCTTTTTCTATGTAGGCTTCGGCGGATTTAAAATCTTTTTTCTGAAAAGCCGATCCGGAAAGCAAGCTGTAGGTCTGGGCGACGTTCTCGTGTTCTGCGCCGAGTATATCGAGTTGCATGACCAGGGCCTTTTTCCAGTTTTCTTCGGCTTCATCAAGCTTGCCTTGCTCGAAATAGAGCCGACCTATTTCAACCAGGCTGACCGCCACTTTGGGATGCTCTTCTCCGAAAGCCTCTTGTCGAAGCGCCAGGGCTCTTTTGGCACATTCTTCGGCGAGGGCGTATTTGCCCAGAATTGTATAATTTCTGGTTTCGTGATCCAGCACTTCTGCCACGTTCGGATGATTCTCTCCAAAAGAGTTTCGATAAAGAGAAGCGAGTTCCTGCCATAGTTCCAGAGCTCGATTATTAGAACCGAGCATCTCTTCCAGCTCAGCCAGATTGGATACCATGGATTGTACTTCCGGGGAGTCCTCCCCTACTGCTTGTTTTTTGAGGTCGAGAGCTTTCTGCATGAAAGTTGCCGCTTTGTCCAGGCGCTTCTGGCGTTTGTAGACCTGGGCAAGACTAGCGAGGCTCTCTGCGGTTTCGGAGTGTCCGGTGCCGAAAAGTTTCTTCTGTAATATGAAGAGCTTAATCAAAACACTTTCCGCTTCTTCGAATTTTTCCTGGGTGCGGTAGATTTCATCCAGATGTTTGAGGCTTTTAATAACTTCTTCTTCGTTGCCGCTGCCGTCTTTTTCCAGAATCTCCGTCGCTCTTACACAGATGCTTTCCGCCACATCGTGCTTGTCTGTTTCAAAATAGAGCGCCGCCAGTTTATCCAGGGTCTCGGCCACCACCGGATGATCGCTGCCCAGGATCTCCTCTCTGGTTTCGAGAACAGAGTTCAACACAGATTCGGCTTCTTCGAATTTCTCTTGCAAAGAAAGTGAGCGAGCCAGCCGCTCTTCGGAATAGCTCAGTTCAAGAGAACTCGATTTGAGAGTCTCGCTTTGAATTCTCAAAATGCGTCTAATAAGTTGTTCCGCTTCTCCGTGCAGCCCTTGCATCTCGTACATTTCGCACATGTTGATCATATGTGGTACCAGATGCGGTTGGCGAGACTCCGGGATCTTATCGATTACGTACCAGAGTCTCTCGTAGACGAATTTGGCATCGACCAGACGATTCGAGTTTTTATAGACATTGGCCAGCGAGCCCATGGCGGCTATGACATCGGGATGGGATGCGCCTAATAAAGGCTCTCTTACCTCTATGCATTTTTCGTAGAGGGGCTCCGATTCGGTCAGTCTGCCGGATTCGTCATAGAGCGCGGCAAGGGCGTACATAGACTCGGCGACACTGAGATGCTCTTCTCCAAGGCAGTTCTGCCGCATGACCAGGCTTCTGAGATAATGTTCTTCGGCATCGAGTAAGCGTCCCTGCACGTGGCAGAGATTGCCCAGATCAAAGAGGCAGGAGGCCAGGCGCTCTGATTCTTCTCTGTCTTCTATTATGGAAAGTACTCTTAAACAGAGCTCTTCCGCCTGTTCGACTTTGCCTAGTTTGAAGTAGATTTCATAGAGGTTGGAAAGGGTTTCGACAAGCTGGTCGACTTCGAAACGGAAATACTCATCTCTGCACTGCAAGGCTTTTTCAAACAACAACTCCGCTTCCTGGTACTTGTCCTGGTGGCATAGTACCCTAGCCAGGTTCTCACAGGTCAGAGGAAAGCGAGAGTCCCCTTTTTCAAAGGTATGAGCCTCTTCGAGGGCGCGCCGCCAGAGCATCTCCGCTTCTCCGTAGCTGCCGTACTGGAGAGCGACATCGGCGTCCGCTTTTAGATGACTCCATCTGGAGGACATTTTTCTAATCAATCCCTTAAATATTCCCTATAGGATATCAGAGCCGTGTCTAATACTGGTATATATGCTTCGGTAAGTTTACGGCGGCAGATGTCAATGTATGCCGGGGAGAAGGAGTTATGGCTCAGTCGAGATTGGAACTTGGTGCATTACCTGGGATTGGCGAAATCATCGACCTGCCCGACGATGGAAACAGGGCGGAGAAGACCTACGAACTCCTCAACAGGCTGCTTGCCAATCTGGAATCCGGCACCACCAGAGAATCCGCGGTGGCATTGCTGCACGAGCTCGCCGAGACGCTTATCTGCGATAAACGAGAGCATCTTTTCGTGCGCTCCATAGATGTTCCAGGGCTTGACAAGCCGGTCAATCTTCTTCTCACCCCTGCGGTTTTCTCTCCGGAGAAGTGGGGGCAAACTTTTGCTGAAGGCTTGATGAAAGATCCCGAGCAGTTCGACTCTACCCGGGTGGTGGAGCTCGGTACAGGATGTGGTTGGATCAGCCTTCTTCTTCTGAAGAAGACCGGTGTAAAAGAGGTGGTCGGGCTCGATATCAATCCGGTGGCGGTGACAATCGCTCGCCTCAATGCATGGTTGAACGGGACCCTCAAAGACGGCACTGTTTTGACGAGCCAGGCCGGTGTCCCCATAGTCGGTGCTTTCCGCATCGCCCAGTCTGATCTGCTTGCCGATTCTATCAGGCATAGAGATGAATTCGACCATATCATCGGCTGTATTCCCCAGGTTCTGCATCCGGGCGGGGAGTCCGGAGACAGCTATGAAACCAGCCTCAAAGAGCGAGAACTCTATGATCTCAGCAACTATTGTTTCGAGCAGGGCATTTTGGAAGACCGTTTTGGACTGCCTCTTATCGCAAGAGCTCTTGAGCAGTCACAGCTCTGTTTGAAGCGTGGCGGCAAAGTCACCCTCATCCTGGGCGGCCGCCCCGGACCCGATGCCATCAAAGCGATGTTCGACCGGCGTGGTTTTCAATCCAGCGTGGTCTGGAGCCGTCGCATTCCCCAGGCCGATGATACCGATCTTGCATCTCTGGTCAGTCTGGAGAAGGATCACGGCATCAAATTCCATTTTTTCATGTCGGGAAATTCTCGCCAGTCTGTCAGTGCCGAAACCGCGGTTTCGATTCTTAGAAGCGGCAAAGATGTCTATCATGACTTGCTCGTATATCAGGCTACGACACAGTTTGAAGGACCTACTTTCGGTTTCGTACGCAATCTGCATCGCATGTCCCTGGATGCTTTGAGAAAAGAGCTGGATTTCTCGAGGATGACAGAAGAGCAGATGACTTTCCTGGAGCGTCTGTCGGAAGATTTCATCAATCACAAGACCCTGCCCTATCCGAACGAACGTGGGGACCTCAGCTTACGGAAGAGATTGGCTAAATTCCTTAGCATCTATTGTCAGATTCCCGTTGAGAATGACAGTCTCTTTGTCGCGCCTGAGAGAGGTCAGCTCCTATCTATGATAGTGAATATGGTGGCAGAAGAAGATGCCGAAGTTCTCTTGTCCGAGTCTCTCAAAGATGTCTATGAGCTTTTGGGGCGCAACAGCAATGTGAAGACGACCTGGAGCAACGATGATCTTTCGGAGATTCTCGAACTGGATGAGATAATCAAGCCGGCCATGGTGGTGTTATCTCCGGTGCAGTTTAATGCTCCCTCGGCTATAGTTCTCAACGCCCTTTTCGAACACGCTCGTAAGCATCCGGAGCGCTGGTACATCATCGACGACTCGACCCACTTCGATATCGGCTCTCAGCTCGACTCGAATATGCTTTTGCGTATAACCGGGCAGATGCAAATTCCCGACAATGTGGTGCTGCTATATGGCCTGATAAAAAACACCGTATGTCCCGACCTGGAGCTGAGTTTCCTGATTAACGCTCCGGAGCGCTGGGTTGAAGGCTTCGATGTGGCGGCCGAATTGACCTATTCTAGAATTCCTTATCCCAGCCAGCTTTATTATGAATGGCTGTTCGACGACCTGCTCTCTTTCCCGTTTCCCGGTCAGCTCGAAGGTAAGCAAAACGAACCGGGGACTTCGAATTCTGCCCGTCTCAGGCCGTTTCGCAGAGACTTCATCGAAGCTTCCAAAGATCCTTCCTTCGCGCCCAAGCCTATTTCCACCAAAGACAAAGATTTGATTCGCTTCGACTATGGCGAGTTCGAACATTCAGTGCCTGATCTGCTTGTCAAAGGGCTTATCAAAGGCTTTGTAGAACCGCACAGCGATGTGCTTGCCGAGACCGTCAAGTATAGAATCACCTCTTACCTTGCCCATACTCGAAGAGCCATGGTGGTGCCTGACCGCATTGCCCTTGCTCAGGGGGCTTTTCCTCTCTTTGGTGCTTTGATAAGGGCTTTGCGGGCGCGGCTGGGACGACGTCCCCGGGTGGCCATCCCTGACGGTTCATATGGACCGCTTTATCCGATGCTTCTCTATCATGGTGCTGAGATTGTGCCGATTGAGACCGTCGCAGATAACGGATTTGCTGTGACACCGGAGATGGTGAAGGCTCTCAAAGAGAAGCCTGATCTTCTCTGGCTTACCCAGCCTGGCAATCCCAGCGGTTTGCTCTATGAGTCTTCGGCGGTTTCCAATCTGCTTAAGATATGCGCAGAAAAAGAAATCTATCTATTAGCCGACGAGATCTTCTTCTTGTTGAGCGATTATCGACTCGGGGACTGGACTCCGCATTATCTGAGCTTCGGCTCGCATCTGGGCGATTCTCAATTGAGCAAGTATCTCTTCCTGGTGGATGGTGCGTCCAAAGCCTATGCCGCCGGTGGCTTGCGCAGCGGCTTTCTAGTATCTCCAGATAGAGAATGGTCGAGGGCGATTCAATCTCACCTCGATGTACCGCCGGCGGCTATCTTGAGAGCTTGCGACAATCTCTATTCGGCCTTTCTGGAAGAAGCTCCGCATGGAATGATCGATGTCAGCGAAGCCCGGGATGAACTGCTGGCTTTTCTCAATCAAGCGCGCCGGGAGCTTTCTGATCATAGAAAGGCTTTGACCAAGCTGCTTCGGCAGCACGGACTGGATGACGGGTTAGATACGCCATACCGTGGCGGTTTGTTCTTGCTGGCCAGGTTAAGCCCGGAAAGAGATCGGCTTGCCGTAGAGAAGAAGCTTTTGATCAATTCCGGCGCCTGGTCTAGAACGGGCGATTGGAGCCGTATTTGCTTCAGTATCCCCCCGGCTCGATTCAACCGCGGTCTGGAGCGTCTTACGCAGTTTCTCGGTAATCAGTGATCTGAATAAAAGAGATTTATGAACGCTTCATCCGAAAGGAAAGTCTGTCTGATTACCGGCGCCACATCCGGTATAGGTAGAGCCGCTGCCCGGGAGCTTGCCAGGCGTGACTATCAGCTCATTCTGGTCGGTCGCAGCGAAGAGAGATGCCTTGCTACGGTGGCCGAGCTGGCCGAGATCTCTGAGGGCAATCCGGTGGAGTATTTTCTGGCGGATCTCTCTTCTTAT
>CAZCBH010000058.1:13204-28595 GCA_964496875.1 uncultured Candidatus Obscuribacterales bacterium
TGGCTTATGAATTTTTTGAATTGAGCCGTGGCTTTATATCGGTAGATACCAGATAAAGGCGGCGACGGCACTGAGCAAGAAAAAGATTACGGCAGCGAGACCGGCGGTTCCTTTAGAGAGCCCATCCGGTATGAATTTTGCCACTCCTAAAAATAGGATTCCAAGAAAAGCATAGAATAGAGTCAGCCTGTATTGAAGCAAGGGGGCAAGTCCAGCCATGCTCTGGTCAATTATAGAAATTCTGGTGGCGCCTTTTATTGCCGCGCCAGTCTGAGCGTTTCTTTTCTCTGTGACACCACCGGTGGAGATAAGCAAATAAGTGCCATTGCTGGCATCGGTGATAAGACGTCCATAGCGGTCGCAGCCGTGGATAATGAACTTCTCTTGAAAGGAGTTCTCGGTCTCTGCCGTCACATGCAAACAGTTGATAGTGCCTGGATAAAGACTGGTTTCGTTGGTCCAGGTGCCGCCTGCATGCAGTGCGCCAAGCAACTGATTGATGTCTTTGAAGCGTTGATCCGGAAGCTTGACCTGCTGGACGATGGGGTAATCTTCTCTCTGGGTGAAAGGGTTTTTGTAGACAAACATCCTTTCGTTTTCCATGCCTTCCTTAAATGATTCGGGATACTGTTTCTGGTCTTCATAAAGTCGATTGGAAACCGAGATGATGTTTTTCATCATCGCAATCAGCTCCATCTCTTCGCTACCGGAGCCATAGAGTGTAAAGTCGCCGAGACCGTCTATGCCCTGGGGAGTTTTGTAGATCCAGAACTCACGAGTATTTATCGGTGTAAGTAAAAGGCTGCCGATGTTGCCACTGGGGTTCCTGTAGAAACTGGTAGGTAGCTCCAGGGTTTTGTCCCCTATTTCGAAGGCGGCCGCTCCCCTTTTAGTGAAATCGAGCTTTATACTGCCATCGGCAGAATAGTAATCCTGCCTCGAGAGCGCTTTGATCTCATCAGCTCGACCTGTTTCTAGGTATCGGAGGGCGAAAAGAGCACCAAAAATGGTGCCCAGCAGCGTCAGAACCAGAATCATGCAGACAAGGCGTTTCAAGCGTTTGCCCATGATGCTGAACAGAGAATTGACCGGCTCCGTTATCTTGCCTATCATTGTCTGGGCACCGGGAAGCTCTATCTTCTCTTCTTCTTCCTCCAGCAGCTCCTCTTTGTCACCACGCAGCTTTTTGACACTGGATGCCACGGTTTTCTGCTCGGCATCTTTGGCCATCTGCATTATCTCTTTGGCCAGTTCATGCTTGCCCAGGGTATTGCAGAGGGTGTAAATGTTGTTTATTGTTCTTGAAGATTCGGCGTGTCTTATTCCGAAGGTGTTAATCTGGGCATCCAGTAAGTCGAGAGAGATGTTCAGGGCTCTGTTGTATTCGCCCTTTTCCGAAGCGATACTGATCAAGCTTTTGTAAGCCAGATGCGCTTGATTGTGCTGGTTGCCCAGTTTTTGGATGGTTAGTTTAAACAGCTCTTCCGCCCGGTCCAGATCACCAGATTCCAGGCACTCTATAGCGCTAGTAAAATAACTGGCATCTGTTTGATCGGACATTTTGTGCTGGCGTCTCTGGCCGGGATAATTGCAATATTAGTATTCTTGATTATTTATAGCAAAACTTCCAGGCTGTCACCAATAGCTATGTTGTCAAGGTTCAGGTGAATGGCGTTTTGTCCGAACATGGTTTTGTTTCCCTGCAGTCTAAGGCGAGCCAGGGTCTTGAGTGGCTCTCCCCCTTTGCGACCGGTCTCCTGTTCTATCGTCGTGACCACGCAACGAGCGCAGGGTTCAACGATATCTATCCTGGTTTTGCCTATTATTATCTGTCGCCACTGGTCCTCGGCGTAGGGACCGCATCCCCTCACCACTATGTTGGGGCGAAAACGATTCATCGAGACCGGCGCTTCCAACTCCTGATTGAGCGCATTTAAAGATGCTTCGCTGATGATCAAAAGGGGATAGACATCCTGGAAATTGACCGTGCTTTCAGGATAATTTCGGCCGGCTTTTCCCACTGCTCGCTTCTCTGTCGAATGCATTTTCCTGAGCCTGACAGGGCGCTCTAGATACTCGCTCAGCCAGGAAGCGGCCTCATCTCCTTGATCTGTGGCTCTACAAAGATCTCCCCAGACCTCGGCTTCTGAAGCACCGTCATCTTCTTGCGTCGGTATCGCAATCGGTGACATCCCCGGCGCATTCAAGAAAAGGTTGTAAGAGCCTCTTTCCTGCCCATCTTCTACCCGGGGTTCTATCAACGCCATCTTGGGATCATCGCGCTGGGTCAGAACTTTTCCGTCTTTGTCCACTGCCGCCCAGGCTCTGTCATGGACAAAGCCGCGGGCATCGAAAGAGGCGCTCTCCAGCGATATGGCCTTGCAGGATTTGACCGGATAGACATAGAGCTGGGAGACGGTGATAACGGATTCAGGGTGTGGCATCGAATCTCTTTTCCAGGTCGTCTTTGTATTTTTGATCCATGTCATCTTTTCTTGTATCGTAGATGGCGTTATCGTCGGTGAGAATGCGGCGATCCATCTTCATGGTCTGGGCTTCTGCCAGTTTTTGCAAGAGTTGATCCGGAGGGGCTTGCAGTAAAGCCGCGTTTCTGGCGCGCTTTTCGTTGCGATTGTCGATTTTGACATTGAGATTGGTCTGAATCAGATAACGCACCGCCGGCACCACCAGAAAGAGAGCGCCATAAGTAAGCAGCACTATTATCAGCGGCAAGAATCCATGCATGGGGTTGGTCATCTGTCTGCCCATCTCCGTATAGACATAAGGATTCATGGCGGTGAAAAGCAGGAAGAAGCTACCGAAAAAATTGAGTCCCCCCAGGATATATACCGGAACCAGACCGCCGTCATCTACATTGGAGAACTTCCACTTCCACTCATTGAGATAAGAAGGTAATGAGGAGAGCTCGCTATCGAGGGTGGTTACCGTAAGAGAAGGAAAAGCATAGACGATGTTGCCCTTATCCGTAACTTCGGGGCGTCCGTCGAATCTCGTCAGAACCGGCAGCACAGCATCTTCGTCATTGGGGTCGGCGCCGGTGTAAGGAGCAAGTTGTTCTGCGGTGACGACGCCGCCGGAATGTTGAATTACTTTTGCAACCATCGCCCATTTTCGCTCCTCGAGATTCTGGTTCGGATTGCCGTCACCAAAGAGAAAAGAGAATACGTTAAAGAGAAAGTTGCCCTGGTCCGGTCTTCTTACCGTGGGCTCATCGAGCCGGTATCGGCTGCGATAGGCCGAAGCCGTGCCCCAGTACATGAGATCGCGCAATATGAGATAGTCGAAGAAGCTGAAGTGGAAGCCGCCGCCGTGACCGCCGAAGAGTCCGTCTCCGTGGCTGTCGTTGGAGCCGCCCCGCTGGGAGATGATGATAAAGAAAAAGACGATCAGAACCGAGACCACTATCAGAGAGACGATGAGCATGATCCCGAAAGAGATTCGCACCAGGAAAAAGAGTATGGAGAGGGTCTTGCTCCCGATCCGATCCATTATCCTTCTAAAACCCTGGGCCATATAAGCCGCTTCGATATTCGGATTGAATTTATAGGCGATATCGCCCTGGTCACTGACCTGCAGGTGGGCATTGGTATCGGTGGCTATTCTATTGAGCTCGGAGGTGACGTGCAGAATCGGCAGACCGGTTTTCGCCGCCACATCCGAGGGCGTGACCTTCAACTTCAGGTCGTTTATCGCCTTGATTATCTGTTGTCGTTCTCTCGTCTGGGTCGCCATGTCACAAATTGCCGATTGCTTTTGCTGCTGTAATCATAGCAATAATTGCACACATTAGAGACTCTCCGGCAACCGCTCCGGAAGCCACCGGTACAACGTAAACCGCAGCGTTCTTCTCATTGAGCTTGCCCCAGAGCCAGGCTATGACAGCACCGACGAAGAATGAGAAACAATTCGCAAAATAGACCACCCAGGCAAGACCGAGCCCCATGGCGGAAGGAACATATTTTTTATATTTTGCCGGGGCGTAATAATCGACGATGGCAAGAGTGATGCCGATGGCAGCGCCTATGAGAATGCCAACTTGAGCCGTCTGGGGAATATAATCCAGACCCTTAGAAAGCGCTTCGGCCACGGCTTTCCACATGAGAGCCGCCGGTGGATTGAATTTATCCAGGGCTTCTTTGTTGGGTATCATCATGAACCAGGCCGGCACCACGGCAATGGTGCCGAAAAAGATTCCGATGAACTGGGCGATGAACTGTTTTCTGGCGTTGGCACCAAGCAGATAGCCCGATTTTAGATCGGTCAGTAAGTCGGCGGAGCTGCTTGCCACATTGGCGGTTACCGATGCTGCCATCAGGTTGGTGGTGATATTGGATGGAGCAAGGAAAGCATAGGTGAGCTGGGTGATTTTACCCATGGCGCCAATAGGCGTGATATTGGTCTCTCCGGTGGCGCGGCAGGCAACGAGGGCGAGCAGGAAGCTCATCACCACCGAGAGCAAGCCCAGGGGGGCAGATATAGAGAAAGCTACCCATTGCAGAAAGACCATCATAAGAGTGAGAGGAATCAAGCCTAGCAATAGCCATTTTGCAGGGACCTCTATGTCTTTGAGAGGGTCGCTAGCGCCTTCCTCGGCCCCTTGCTGCGCGGCTTTCTTCACCGAAGAGAAGGCTTTCAAAATAGTCTTCCATTGCAGGGCGAAGGCGGTCAGACCGGATGCCACCATAATGGAGGTCCCGGTCCATAGAGACCAGCGCAGCAGTTCGCCTGGGGCTTTAATATCGCCGGCTTCGATTATTCTGGGACCGATGAAAAGGTAGAGTAGAAGCGCGCCGACCAGCATGGAAGCCGAGACCCTGAGACCGACGATCATTCCTGCTCCGATCAGAAGCACGCTCGGCTCGAAGCCGAATCCAGGAAGCTGGCTCAGTTGAACTGTGCCGCTTTTACCAGCAAACGGGATCAGCTCGGGTAATTTGAGATGCAATTCGGTGATCCACTTGAATTGCCCTTTGCCAAGAAGACCGACCACGGCACCTACACCAAGCGAGCTCACCAGGGCATAAGCTTGATGGATAGCCTGTTTACTCTGCCCATAGAGGCTGCGCAAGGTCTGGGCGGCAGCGATGCCGTCCGGGAAGGGGAGCTGCTCTCTGTTTATCATCTGCCGTTTCATGGGCACCGCCAGAAAGACCCCCAGGGCTGCCGTTATCAGAGTCCAGGGCAAGACTATTTCCCAGCCGATGTGGACTTTGTTTATTAGGAGAAGGGCTGCAAAAGCTGTTCCTATGGTGGCCCCTGTCGAATAGCCTGCCGCCGACGCCGTCGATTGCATGCAGTTGTTTTCGAGAATACTCATCTGGCTGAGCTTGTTGCCCGAGAGCACCCGGACGAATCGCCAGATCACAAAAGACAGGACACAGGCTGTGATCGCCACGCCGAAAGACCAGCCCAGTTTGAGGGTCGTGTAGAGGTTCGAAATCGACATGAGCGAGCCGATGAAGCCGCCCATGAGAACTGCCCTTAGTGTAAGCTGGGGTACGCTGTCGCCCTGGTAGGTCTCTTCGAGCCAGCGCTTTTGCACCAGGTCATGATATTCCGGAGAGTCGGCTTTCAGCTCACCGCCGGTGGTATCTGCTTCGATGGTCTCTTTTTCGGTCATCTGTAAAATCCGTTTCTAATCAGCGAATCATGCAGAAGCTCTCGTTCTCCAGACCTCTTAGAGCGGTGGCTCTAGCTACCCTCGAAATAGCCAGCTGAAACGCAGCCGTTCTCAAATCACAGTTGGTTGTTTTGGCTGTCTGGACTATTTCGCCATATGCGTCCAGCATTATGGTTTTTAGCTCTTCATTGACTCTTTTCAGATTCCATCTGAACTGTTGAATGTTTTGAACCCATTCGAAGTAGCTGACCACCACGCCTCCGGCGTTGACAAAAATATCCGGCAGAAGAATGATACCCTTTTTGATGAAGTATTCATCGGCTTCCGGAGTAGTGGGACCGTTGGCTGCTTCGATGATATATTTCGCTTTTATATCACTGGCTACTTCTCTGGTCAGAACGCCGCCGAGGGCTGCCGGAATGAGAACATCGCAATCTACGGTCAGAAGCTGATCTCGTTTCATCGCTTCAGCGCCTTCGTAACCACATATGGTTCCAGCAGATTGAGTATGCAACATGAGGGATTCGATATCCAGACCGTCTTTGCTGTAAATCGCTCCTCCGGCATCGGATATGGCGACTATTTTGCCGCCCGCCTGGCTGATGAATTTTGCCGCGTAGGAGCCGACGTTTCCAAAGCCCTGGATGGCGAATCTCAGGTCTGAAAGGGCTCTGCCTTCATCTTTCATCAGCGCTTCGATAGCATAGAACACTCCCTGACCGGTGGCGGCTTCTCGACCTTCCGACCCGCCTAGTTCCAGCGGCTTACCGGTCACCACGGCCGGAGTCCAGCCATGATATTTCGAGAACTGGTCAACGATCCATGCCATGGTCTGGGCATTGGAGCCCATATCGGGGGCTGGAATATCGAGCTGCGGTCCGATCACATCGTGAATTTCATCGACAAATGCTCTGGTTATTTTTTGGAGTTCTTGATGCGATAGCTGTCCGGGATCACAGGAGATACCGCCTTTGGCCCCACCGTAGGGAATGTTGACCACGGCGGTTTTCCAGGTCATGAGCGATGCCAGGGAGTTTACCTCATCGGGGTCGACCTCGGGATGGTAGCGAAGACCGCCTTTCATCGGGCCACGGGCAGAATCGTGTTGCACCCTGAATCCGGTGTAGGTTGCCATCTCGCCGCTATCGAGTTCGATGATGCATTCTACCTTCACTTCCCTTCTCGGAGTGATCAGCACTTTTTCGAGCTGAGATTCAATACCGAGCTCTTTAGAGGCTTTCTGAAAGTAATGTTTGGTTGTTTCCGTGGCTGACATGAATATCTCCGCATTACCAGTGGGAGATAATAGGTTATCATCTTGAATAGTGATTGCGACTATATTTTAGAGATGGGATTTTGCTCGGCACTAACCGGCAAAAGTGCTGACCACCTGGGCGTTGACTCGAAACATCGTGGCTGCTTGCTCTGGGCTTGCCACCTTGGAGTCTCTAGCCTTTTCGACTTCGGCGAGAATATATCTGACCCGGTCTTCCGGAGCCATGAAGGGCACTCGCAAAACCTTGATTCTCCGTTCGCTATAGCATTTTTCGATCATGCAAGTGATCTTTTCGGTAAACTCCAGATCTTCACGACGCACTTCGTTGGCATCGAAGAAGGGCAGTGGTTCTACCAGAAAAGCGAGGTCGTATTGCGAAGGATCGACCATAGAGAAGGTCGGAGGGACCGGTAGCTCGTCGCAACGGTAGTAGGCCTCTCCGTCAAAAGCGCCCCGGTCTAAAAATGTAATGCGATCGAATTCGAGCAGGGAAGATTCGGCTTCGAGCTGGCGACGTAAGACTTCTGCCTGGAATCGTGCTCTGTCCACCCAGGGCAGGATCTTGCCTTCTTTTATCAACCTGGTGGCGATTTCATGGACGACTCGATAGCCTTTGTCCTCGAGAATCTTGACTATGGTGGTTTTTCCTACCGATGGCCCGCCCGTGATTACTACTCGCATTTGCTACCGCCGTTTTATCTGGACTCCGCATTCTTGAACCTAATGTATTTAATGATCACCGATGCCGCAATGAAAATTCTTGCAATGTTCGGGCAGAATAGCCGTTATTTCCGGCTTTGTCGTCGATGGCGAAGGATGCCAAAAGCGGCTCTGGTAGCGGAAAGGCAAGCGGTCTGGTCGATTGCGGCATCGGACCGGAATGGAAATATAATTAGCAAGGTTTTAAGATGTCAAGGTGTTTCATTGACGATGTCGGCAAAAGAGTATCTGCCATCAGAAGAACGCTTGATAGTGGCATATATGGTGCCGAGTTCTTATGGCGCTTGTTTCACTCCGGATTCCTGGCCCACGCTCTCCTTCCGTCAGGGATGATTTACAGACCTTAATCGAAGTAGAATTTGTAGGATTAAAAGATTGATCCTCTCGAACGCCCGTAAACCGGTTACTTTCAAGAAACCGTCGGCTCCTGATCTTGCTCTTCCTTTCGGTCAGGGTCCTCAAACTTCGCCGGGAAAAGGCTTCTCCGTTTGTCCAGTATTTGCTGAGACCCGTCTTATCTTAGGGTCTGCAGAAAACACAATATTATGGATGCAAAGGGAAAAAAACATCACCTTTTAAATTGTTTGCTTCTTCAGATACTTGACTAGATACGTGATATAAAAGATTTGGCCCGTCATCCGACCGGGCTTTTCGACAGTCGGTAATTACTGGGGGACCTTAGTTGTGGGATTTTTGGGTAACACGGGAGACATCGGAATGATAACTGTTTCCTTTGTTCTGTGGTTTCTTGCTTCCTTTCTCTATCATGGTCTGGGAGTGACGCTCGGCTATCACCGTCTGCTCACCCATAAGTCGTTGAAAGTGCCGACCTGGCTCAAATACATTATTGTCTCCGGCGGCTATCTCTGTTTCATGGGCGCTCCCATAAACTGGGTAGGCGTTCACCGGCTCCATCACCAGAAGTCCGACCAGGATGGCGATCCCCATAGCCCTGTCCATGGTTTCAAGCACGCTTTGTACGGATGGATGTTCACCATGGGTGAGCGCCAATCCAATGAAGAGCTTCAAAAACAGGTCCCCGATCTGTTGCAAGACAAGCTCTTCTGTCTGCTCGGCACCGACCATTCACCTTCCCAGGCCGGGCTTTGTTTCACCGTTTGTATAGTAGCCCGATTGATTCTGCTGGCTGTTCTTGGCTGGGTTCCTTTCGTGGCGAACGCAATCGCTTCCTTCATTGTTTTCTGGAGTCCGCAACTGGTCAACTCCATCTGTCACATGCAAAATCATGGCTACCGTCTCTGGAAGACCCGGGACGAAAGCCGCAACGTCTGGTGGGTAGCCGTTATCTCTTGTGGCGAAGGCTGGCATAACACTCACCACGCTGTACCCCGCTGTGCGCGTCACGGTATGCTCTGGTGGGAGTTCGATATTACCTATATCACCATCTGTATTCTCGAGAAACTGGGACTTGCCACCGATGTGGTAAGGCCGCAAAAGATGCCCACGGTTCAGGATATTCATCGTCATGGTGCCGTGGTTCCTGAAACCCTGGAAGAGCAACATCCTCCCAAGCCGGCCAACACTGTTCCCAACAATCTATGGAACGCGGCCGAAACTGCTTCTATTCTCAAGGCTGAGCATGCCCAGGGCGGAAGCTGCTGTGGCGGACATGGAAACGGAAACGGCAATGGCAATGGCGCTGCCGGTCTCTCCCACGCTTCCCATGCTAAAAGCGCCGTAGAGATTGAGTCGACGATTACCGCCAAGTAAAATCCTTGATTCGTTAAAGAATGATAGAAAGAGCTGCCCGGGGGCAGCTCTTTTGTTGTCGCTCGAAAAAACTGTTTATCTCTTCGATTGAAATTAGTTGCTTCCCGGCTTCCATATAGGATCGTGGAATTTGCTCGAATCTGAAGAAGGCTTGAACCATCTGGTCATGGTCATCTTCTGCTGGGTGTAGAAGTGCACGCCTTCTTTGCCCTGAATATGCAGATCTCCGAAGAATGAATTATTCCATCCGGTGAAGGGGAACCAGGCCATTGGTGCAGGTACTCCGACATTGATGCCGATCATGCCGGCATTGAAGCGGTGTTTGAATTCTCTTGCTGCGGCACCACTATTGGTATAGATTACAGCGCCGTTTCCATAAGGACAGTCTTCGCCGATTTTTATCGCTTCTTCAATAGATGCGGTCCGCACTACCGACAGTACCGGTCCGAAAATCTCTTCTCTGACGACGGTCATGCTGGGGCTGGCTTTATCGAGAATGGTCGGTCCGAAGAAGAAGCCATCTTTTTCCATTGCTTCTCTACCGTCTACCACCGCTTCGGCGCCTTCTTTTACCCCTTTGTCCACCATGCCCTTGACTCTATCGAGATGCTCTTTGGTAATCAGAGGGCCCATATCAGGAGAGTTCTTGCCATCTTTGTCGAGGTCGGTTCTACCCACGGACATCTTAGCGGTCGCCTCGATAAGCTGCGGCATCAGGCGCTCGGCGGCGTCACCCACAGGAATGGCCAGGCTCCCTGCCATGCATCTTTCGCCGGCGCAGCCGAAAGCTGATGCTTGCAGGGCTTGTACCGTCGAGTCCATGTCGGCATCGGGCATGATGATGATATGGTTCTTGGCGCCGCCGGCGGCTTGAACCCGTTTGCCGTTTCTGGTGCCGGTTTCGTAGACATATTTGGCGATATTTGTAGAGCCCACAAAAGATATCGCTTTGATCTGGGGATGATTGAGCAGGGCATTGACACAGTCTTTACCGCCATGCACCACGTTGAGAACGCCCTTGGGAGCGCCTGCTTGCACCAGGAGCTCTGCTATGAAGAGACTGGTCAGGGGCACTTTTTCTGAGGGCTTCAAAACAAAGGTGTTGCCGCAGGTAATCGCCACCGGATACATCCAGAGAGGCACCATGGCAGGAAAGTTGAAAGGGGCGATACCGGCACAGACTCCGAGGGGATGCCTGACGGTTTCGCAATCGACATTGCGGGCGATATTTTCTATCGATTCTCCGGCCAGCAAACTGGGGATGCCGCAGGAGAACTCCACCACTTCTATCGCTCTTTGAACAGAAGCTCTCGCTTCAGGCAGAGTCTTGCCGTGCTCCCGGGTGACCAGGCGAGCAATCTCTTCGAAGTTGGAGTCGAGCAGATTCTTGAAGCGGAACATCAACCGGGCGCGTTCTACCGCTGGCACTTCTCGCCATTCTAAGAAGGCTTTATGAGCTGATTGAACCGCTTTGTCCACATCGCTATCACCGCCCATGGGGACTTTGGCTATCACTTCGCCGGTAGAAGGGTTGAATACGTCTCCATACTCGGTGGCTTCCGACTCGTGCCAGGTGCCATCGATCAATAGTTTGCAGGTTTCCACCGCGTTGCTTTGTTTAACGGCCATTCCAACTCCTCCGAACAGCGATCTTTTATATATGAATAGCGTTATAAGATATATGTATTTGTCCTCTAATACAATCTTGTCGCCAGATAAAAGGCGCTGGTTGTCAACCGGGTTGGTTTCGAAAAGCCTTATCCTCAGTGCTTTTTGCGCATCGCTTCCAGGCTCTTTTCGGGCTGGCTATATATTTCTAATATTCATTCGCCGGGAGCAGATATCCGCTTGATTCGAATTTCTATAAACTCTTAGCTGTGAAAGATCTGAGATCCGATTTTCCTATAAAGGATACATATGCTTATTTTATGACCTCGGCAGCCGGTCCTTTGCCGAAGCCTGCCTATGAAACTTATGTGGAATTCGGCAGTTTGCTTCATCTGACTGGTTCGGTGAAATTCCCTCGGTGGATAGAGTACATGGAGAAGAGCCGCCTTAGCGCCTCCCGATTACTTGGTGCCTCCAAAGAGAATATCGCCTTCGTCAAAAATACCGGCATCGGTCTTTGGATAGCTTCCCGATTAATAGACTGGAAGCACGGTGACGAAATAGTTCTTCCTGCCGGAGAGTTCCCATCCAATATCTATCCCTGGCTCTCTTTGGAAGAGCAAGGGGTCTCGATAAAATGGATAGAGCCCAATCTAAAAGACCATCCAATTCCCCGGGTGGATAGAGAGTCGATACTTCCTTTGTTGACAGAGAGGACAAAGCTTCTTGCTGTCTCTTTCGTGCAGTTCGATGACGGTGCCCGTCGCAACATGCAAGAGCTTTCCGGCCTGGCGAAAGAATATGGTCTGGTTTTTGTGGTCGATGCCATCCAGGGTCTCGGTGCCCTGCCCTTTGACCTGACTGATTTTGATGCCGATTTTGTCTGTGCCGGATCGCAAAAATGGCTTCTTGCCGCACCGGGGGCCGGTCTTCTCTACATAGCTCCAAAGTGGCTCGAAGTCGCAAGAGTGCCGAATTTTGGCTGGTTATCCGTGGATGACCCCTTCAACACCGCCCCGGGTTCTTTCGCCGATTGTCACAAGCGCTTGTTGTCCACCGCCAAACGATTTGAAGAGGGCACACCGAATTTCGCCGGTATAGCCACTCTTGGAGCGAGCATTGATTATCTACTGGACTATGGAATCGAGAATATTTCGTCGAAGATAAAATCCCTGACCAATTTTTTAGTAGAGCGACTGAAGAGCCTGGATTGTCGCGTGGTCAGCCCCAGAGATAGAGAAGACTGGTCCGGCATCGTCTCTTTCTATCATCCGTCTTTAGATTCCCAGGTGGTCGACCGTGAGTTCAATAACGTCAATATCATCACCTCGGTAAGAAATGACTGGGTCAGGGTGGCGGTGGATTTCTTCAATGACGAAGAAGAGATAGAGAGGCTGGTCGCATCTTTGAAGAGTCAATTAGATAGGGCTGTAGTGGCATGAACTTTTTACCCGGCAAGAGTCGATGCGTTCTATTCATCATATTCGGTGCCATTTTGTTGATGGCGACGGTGGCCTGTGGAAAGGCAAAGAGCGATAAAGACCCCACCGAGATCAAGAAATTGACCGAGCTGGAAGATCAATCTGAAGTCCGCCTCTTCAAAACAGTTCGGCCAATTGAACTGAGCGGCTACGATGGCATCGCCATGGAGCCTGAGATCTCGCCATCCGGGGAGATTCTTTTTTTCAACAACTCCAACGCCACCGGTGTTCACTCTAAATTGCATTACGCTGTTAGAAAATCTGATTGTTTGTTTCAGTACCAGGGTGATTTGAAAGGGACCTTCTCTGATACCAAAGATCTGGCTCCGGCAATAGATGAGAACAACAATTTTTATTTCACCAGCCTGAGAGAATACGGGAAAAGTTCCCTGAGGACACTGTTCAAGGGCGTTTTTACCGGTGAAGATGTATCCGGGGTTCATGCCCTGGACGGCAATGTCGCTTCCAGTATTCCGGGTTGGCTCAATATGGATTGCGATGTCAGCGCCGACGGCAAGCTCTTTGTTTATTCCATGGCGAGATTTCGAGCCGGCGAACATATACCGCGTCAGTCAAATCTTATAGTTGCCGAAATTGTCGATGGCAAGGCTGTCCAAAAAAAAGACAGTGACTTCTACATGAAGCGCATCAATACCGAAGAGCTAGAGTATGCTCCCGCGATTGCAAAGGGCGGTCTGGAGCTGTATTTTACCAGGGCAACTATCGCCCAGGAAGGTCAGGACGGCAGCAATAATCTTGTCCGAATCATGGTGGCTACCCGAGATTCTCTAAAAGAGCCATTTTCTAAGCCTAGAAAAATGGCAGGCTTCGGCAATGAAAAGGACGTGGTCGAAGGTGTAACCACCACCGCCGATGGTAAGACTCTTTATTTCCACAAGCTGGTGGACGGTGTCTACAAAATCTTTGTCGCCACCGACAGGGTAGATGCAGGAGCTAGTTCGGAAAAGCCCCACTGAAGACGGCTGCTTACATTAACCGGTTCGCTTTCAGTGTGAAGATTCCCCTTTGTATCATCCCGAACCCGGGCAATGATAGACCCATTGAAAGTGGGGAAATTTACTATGCAAAGAAGAGGAAGATCTAGAGAAGATCTGAGGGACGAAGTCGAGCGAATTGTTATACAGGCTCCCTGTCAGGTCGGCTGGGACGAGATGGCCGGCGACGATATGATCCGCTTTTGCGGCCAGTGCAAGAAGAATGTGCATAACCTCAGCACTCTACCCGATGACAGATTGGCCGAGGTCCTTGCCGAGCGTAAGATCAAAGAGACCTGTGTGATCATGAGCAAAGACAAAGACGGTCGGGTGAAGTTCGATAACTGTCCTGTGGCATTGAGAAAAGTCCGGGATCACTATAAAAAGGTCGCTGTCAGTTTGCTTTTGATCGCTGCCTGGTCACTGGCTCTGAGCGCTGATGCCCAGGGGCTGGTCGGCGCCCCGGTAGATCCACGTTATGGCAGTGGAGCTGAAGTAGGACAATTGGCAGACTTCGGCTATGACACCGCCCGCGATATCTCCCGGGGAATAACTATATGTTCATTCATTCTGGTGGCACTCTGGCCGGTTAAGAAAGAGACCCGGGAAAATCTGCGCAAGCTGGCTCTCACCGTTATAGCCAGGACCTGTGTGCCGATATTCATACATTTAGCCGGCACTTTTGCCATCAATAACTATGGGGGGTCAGGGGGCGGTTTATAACCTGAGTGTCTTGCTTGAATCAATCGGACTAATCGGCAGTCCGGTAACCGCGTCCCAGAACCTCTCTTTGCCCCGGCGTTGTTTGGGCCATACCAGATCCAGATAACGCCGGGCAGGTTTCTTTTCTTTTCTTTTCTTTTCTTTTGCGCAGCATAGTTGAATGTTATCGGCGACATACTTCAAGCCGGCGGCGGTGCCGGAATAGTCGCCGGTTCGCCTTTGCTATCGTACTCAGCGAGATAGTTTTTTAAAAGGCGTCTTCAATTCTTGACCGGCAATACGTGTATGGCTTTGACTATCAGCTCGACTTCGTCACCATCTTTGATGCCGAGTTCTTCAAGGGATTCGGTAGTCAATACCGATGCCATGGTGCAGGGGTCTGTGACATTGAATTTTACCAGGGACATGATGTCGCCGGTTTTGATAGAACTGACCTTCCCTTTTATTTTGTTTCGGGCGCCTACTTTCATCGACATAGATTTATCCTCGATTGAGTCAATTGACATTGAAGATTATGTCATCAATTGGTTCGCTTATTGATTCAGCGCTCGAATTTAATCTCGGAAATTAGGTCCAGATTTCAGCGGCTGGTCAGGAAGGTGATTCTGCAAAGCGTCAACCGTTCTTAAGAAAGCACCTTTTGACCGGCGTCGACCATGGCCAGATCGAGCTTTTGCCATATTTCGTCGAGCCAATTAAGATGCTCGGGCTTCATCAGGCAGGAGCGCAGACAGGTGATGTATTCCTGGCTCCGGTCTTTCAGCATGCTTTCCGGAAAGAGTTTCACCGGCAGATTCGCCAGGGCGAGATGCAAGCCGTTTTTCGCCGCGGCTTCGAAGATCTGTCTTGCCTTTTTCGAGCTCTCCTCGGCAGAGTAAGCCCTCACCGCAAAAATGACGATGTCCAACTCCGGTGCAAGCGGTGTAAGGAAGCGACTGTCTTTGCTGAGCCTTTCATAAAGCTCAAGAGCTGCCTGGCGGCTTTTGGCCAGATCTTTGGCAAACTCGCCGCCTTGCTCCATCGGAAGCAATCGCTGGGTTGCCCAGAGCGCCACCGCTGCCGAGCCTGGTCTGGAGCATTCCAGGCTGATTTCGCCCAGATGAAGCTCGCTGGAGCTGAAGTAAGTATAGGGCGAATCGTGCTTGTAGAGAGCGCCTACTGCCGGATCTTTGAAAAGAACACAGCCGCAGCCATAGGGCTGGAGCCCGTGTTTATG
>CAZCBH010000059.1:0-22343 GCA_964496875.1 uncultured Candidatus Obscuribacterales bacterium
TCTTCTATAAATCCGACCAGAAGAGCGTTGGGTGCAGAACCGATGATGGTGGCTATTCCTCCTATGGAGGAGGCATAGGCAAGACCTAGCAGAAGGCAGACAGCGAAGTTTCGCCCTTCTTCACTTTCACCGCCGTTATCCGATCTTTTTTTGACCAGATCAATTACCGATAGAGCTATGGGAAGCATCATGGTGGTGGTGGCGGTGTTGGAGACAAAGGCACTCAGCATGGCCGAGACCAGCATGAATCCACCCACCATATTGCGTGGTCTGGTGCCCACCACCTTTAAGGTTATCAACGCCACCCGTCTATCCATGCCCCATTTCCGCATGGACAGTGCGATGAGAAAGCCTCCCATGAAAAGAAATATCAGAGGATGGGCATAGGGCGCCGCTGCCCCTTCCATGGTGGCGGCTCCCAGAATGGGCAGCAAGACAAGGGGAAGCAGTGCGGTGGCAGAGATGTCAATTGCTTCGGTGAACCACCATACACCCATCCATATGAGAACAGACATGGTCAGTCTTCCGGCGCGGGCGAACTCCACCACCTGGTGATTGGCGTCTAGATATTCACAGGGCAAAATAAAATAAGCTAGAACGGCAAGACATGGTCCTGCAAGCAGGCCTATCGCCTGCACTATCGCTCTGGGGTCCCTGGATTCGCTCATAGCATCTGAGATATTGTAACTGAATCGAGCCAAAATCCTCTATAATGGCTTTTTGCATATTGAGAGAAGGATTTTTCCAGATGGCTTTATTCTGTTTTGCCTGCCATAGGACGTTCGATCAACAGATCACCGAATGTCCCTTCGATTCTTTCGCCCTTATCGAAGCCAATTTCGATTATCCTCCTTCTATGACCGTGGGCTCACGCAGTTTGACCTTCGAGAGCTGTCTCTTTCCGGGAGAACATATTCGCGCCTACGCAGTCAGGGACCAAGCCAACGCTCAGACCCTTCTTTTCGAGACCTATGCTTCGCAAATCATAGAGCCGGAGTATTTCAAGAACCACCTCTCAAACCTCAAGTCACTTACCCATGACAATCTAGCCCCGGTGTTAGATTTCGGCACCCTGGGCGAGGGGCTTTATTATGTCCTCTCCGATTATCCCTATGGTGAGAATCTCGATGAGAAGCTGGTGAAAAATGGCCAACTTAGTCCACAGCTGACCGTTCATCTCTTCAATCAGTTGCTTAATGTGCTGGGTGCCTTGAAAGAGAAGGGCATGGTGCATGGCAATATCATGCCCACCGCCATTACTCTGGTGGAAGATTCTCGAATGGCCGATAAGCTGAAGCTTGTCAGAATGAGCCTGCCGGAGTCTTGTTTTACTCGAGAAGCCGGCACCCGGGCGGAATATATAAGTCCTCTCTATCTGGCACCAGAGAGAGTGCGGGGTCAGAACGCCTGTGAAGCGACCGAGATCTACTCTATGGGCGCGCTCATGTACAAATGTCTCTCGGGTATGCCCCCCTATACCGATATTTCGGTGGAAGCCCTGGAGCTTCAGCATACCGCCGAACATATATTGCCGATTCGAGGTGTCGCGCCGGAGCTGGATATTCCTGCTTTGTTGGATATCCTCGCGTTGAGAGCCTTGAGCAAAGATCTCCGGGGGCGGTATCAATCTTATGGCGACATGCAAAAAGAGTTGCTCCATGCCGCCAAAGAGTCGAGAATTTATCTGCCCACCGGTGCAAGCAGCAGCTACGCGCCTTCTGTTCTAGGTGAGCAAGCCACCACTCCGCCGGAACTGCATGAAGAAGAGGAGGATTTCTCCAAGAAAGCGGCCGAAGAAGAGGCTGCCAAAATCAAAGAAGAAGAAGCCAAGCTCGATGCCGAGATAGAAGAGAAAGCCAAAGGCTTGCAGTCCTCTTTCATGTTGCTTGCGGTCTTGGCGGTAATAGCTATCGTCGGTGGAGTATCCATATTCTTCTACCAGGGCAGCAACGAGGACAAAGGCGCCTTATACGTAAAACTATCCTGGGAAGAACAGATGTCTGCCGGGGATGATGCCGTCAAAGCGAAATCCTACGATAAAGCGATCGCCTCTTACGAAGAGGCCCTTGCCACCGCCGGAGATATCGATGACGATAAAGAACGCGCCGTCAAAGCGCTTACCGGATTGCTCAAAGCCTATGAAGGAAAGGGCGACAAAGCCCAGGTCGATAAGACTCGTGCCCGGCTGGTAGAGATAGAGAAGCAGCATCTCAAGGAAATCGAGAGCGAGTAGGACTTTCAGTCAGCGCTCTTGATTCTCTTCAATCTGAAGTTGGTCCGGATTGAACTGTTTTCCTTCCATTAGATATTCACTGGAGAGCAGATTCTTTCTGAAGTCCATGCTGTTCCAGCTTTTGTTAGAGTAGATATTTGGCTCCAGATACCATTCGGTCTCGGATTGCATCGCCAGTTTTGCCACGGGCGCCAGGTGATCCGAAAGGCAGATCTTGTATTGACGATAATAGAGCTTGGTATTGAGAGCATGGACGCCACGTTCTGAGAGATTCGGACAACTCCTTACATCCAGGAACCAGAGATCGGGAATATAGACTATTTTTTTCAGGCTTGTATCAGAGAATGGATTGCCTGATAGATCGAGCATGGTAAGATTCATGGCAAATTGCGTCGGCATCTTCTCGTCATCTATGCTCAGATCTCTCAGTCCGAGAAATGAGAGATTGGAATGCTTTTGAAGATTTTCGATTCCATTTTTGGTAAGGGATGTGGCGCCGATTCTCAGAGAGTCGAGCTTCTCGAATTTGAGCACAGATTCGACGGCTCGGTCGGTAATGGCTTCGGATTTGGAGATATAGAGGAGCTTCATCTCTTTTAGTGGCACTAGTGCTTCTACATCGACATCGCTCACTTTTGTATTTCTTAGACTGAGCACTTGCAGATTCTCTAGTTGGGCAAGAGTTTTGAAGCCGCGGTGGCTAATCTTCTGACAGTCTTCTAAGACAAGGGTTCTCAGGGTCTTTATAGAACTCAGTTTTTCTATGCCTTCGTCGGTGATATCAGTGCCGCGCAGATCGAGAATGATAAGAGGAAAGTTTTTCATGCTCTCCAGCTGCCGGTTATCGAAGCTTGTATGAGCCAACTCCAATCGCTCGGGCTTTACCCGCTGCAGTACTCTAATCTGACCATCGGTGAGCTTGCCGTCGATTTTGTACCAGATATGGGCATTCTTTCTAATCCGTATTATTCCATTTGCCCGGAGAAGTTTTCTGAGATCGGTTGTCTTTATGGTTTTCGGTTTACTCTCTTGTCTTGAGAGAACCATAAAATATAGAGCAGGCGAGACCAGAAGCAGTCCAAGTAGAATCAAAGCGGCTATTTCAAATAAGCGTTTCGGTCCGCTATCAGACCTGGTCGTTATATCTTTGCTCGATGCGACTATAGTAGATACCGCCTCCGGTGTCAGCTCCTGGTCGTAAGACAAAGCTTCGCCATAGGCGATTTTCTTGAGAGCCTTTTCAAGCTCTTCCATAGACTGAAATCTTTCTTCCGGCGACTTCATCAGACATTTTGCCACCAGGGACTCGATCTCTTCGCCATAGCTCTTATCCGGATTCTTCTCCTTCATTTTAGGCGCCGGGGTCTTGATCTGCATGTTCAGAGTCTCGACCATGCTCTCGCCTTTGAAGGGCGGCTTGCCGGTAAGGGTAAAGAACATCAAACAGCCCAGAGAATAGATATCGCTCCTGGCATCCACGCTCTCGTTCTTTGCCTGTTCCGGGTTTATATAGGCGGGGGTTCCTATAATGAACCCGGAGCGAGTGATAGAGTCGTCATCTATATCAGAGATCTTGGCTATGCCGAAATCGAAGACTTTTACCCTCGGAAACTCATCTTCGAGGTTCTCGATCAATACATTCTGTGGTTTTAGATCTCGGTGCAAAATCTTTCTTGCGTGGGCATAGGCAAGGGCGTTTGCCAGTTGAAGAAAGATAGTTATAGCTTTATCCTGGGACAGAGGACCGTTTTGCTCGACTATTTCAAACAACTCTCTGCCTTTGACAAATTCCATGGCAAGAACCGGGATATTGTCACCGGTTATGATAAAGTCGTAGACATCTATGATATTCGAGTGCTTTAGCTGACAGATTGCTTTTGCTTCTCTATGCAGCCGCACTAGATGCTCATCTTTTAGTTTGTCCGGCTTCAAAACTTTGAGGGCAATCTCACGCTTGAGAATAAGATCTTTGGCGACATAGACTGTACTTATGCCTCCAGAGCCGATTTTGCGCTCCAGTTTATACCGGTTTTCTATAATCGGTAGCTTGTCGAAGTCTAAGGTGTCCGTGCCCGGCATACTCAGGCGTCAGTCGAGCCAGAGCCTGCGCTGCCGCCTGGGGCAAGGCCGCTTATAGTCTCGAAGCTGTCGTAGAGGGGATCTTCGAAACTCTTTATCTCTATGCCTCTTTTGTTGAAGACAAAAGACGGCTTTTCGTAGAACACCACCCGCAATGGCGATATCGATATGCGCCCGGCGCCGGTTATGACCTCTTCCAGTTTATAGACCGGTATAGCGTAGCGAGGACCGAAGCTGACTATGTCGTCCAGGTAAGAGAAGGTCACCGGAGGCTGGGATTTCAAGAACTTCGGCAGGGTTGTTTTAGGGTCTATTTCACCAATTTCGATACCACGCAGCCAGCGGCTGGCCCGGCGAAAGACTTTTGGGAAAATCACCGGTCCCCGGTCTTTCTCGCGATCAAACTTTCTATCGCTGTAGTTGAATTTGAGTTTTAGCTGCGACTTTCTTATCTCGTTCGAAGTATATTTCCAGAGCCCCCGCTTATATCTAGCCGCCTGGCGCGCTATATAGGCAAGGTATTCTAGTTCTTCCATCTGCATTGTCGAATAGAAGGTCGGGTAGGCAAGCCCGTTTGCGAGCAGCCACTCGTTGATATTGAGCTCGAACTTATCGCTGTCTTCTTCGACGGTAAAAGCATAGCCGATTGCTCTGCCGAATTCGTCGAAGAGATCGCTCGGTTTGTCTATATAAGACCAGATTTCGCACTCTATTTTCTTGCCGGGGCCACCTAGAGCGGAGAGCAAGTCGGCGGTGGCGGTTTTGCCGAAATACTGGCGATAATGCAGGGTGAGGGCGTCGGAGCCTTCGAACTCGACCGGATAGTGCAGCTCCGGGGCGTCCACACCCTGTAACCTGATGTCGACAATGCGCTTATCGGATATCAGAGGACGCTTCTCGTTGTCTATTAAACAATAGGCTTCTTCAAATACATCGGTACGCTTGAGCTTGCCGTTGCTGTGGGGGACACCGTAGAAAAAGCCACCGTCGGTAATATCCAGCTTTATTGTATCGGCATCACTGGTGCCTTCGGGCCAGAAGCGGCTGGTATTGATAGTCCCTGCGATAACCACCAGATATCTCATTACTTTCCTCCCCTATCAGTGAGACTCTCAGGCAAGTGACCACCCAGGTCGATGTCGGTTCCAGATAAGCCCAGCAGGCTTTTAAGATTATTCAGATTCAGATGATCTGCTGTTGTCTTCATTAAACTCTCTCCGAACTCTATCAACCCCGTTTTGAAAGCGGCGAAGGAGAACAGTTTATTGGGGTCGGTGAAGTGATCCGCTAGCGAGTTTACAGAGTTGTTCTTGCTGAAATTGTTGATGTCGTTATAGTCCGCCATAGCAGAAGGCCAGTTGCCGAGATGCTCGTTTATGAGGGCGCGTATCAACCTTGCCTGGACATCGATGAGGTTCTTGAAGTCGGGATGTTTTGCGATGAATTTGTTGAGCAGATCAAGAGCGTCTTCATATCTACCGGCTTTGCAAAGTGTGTTCACTCCCCGGGTCAGAACATCTCTGTCCCTGCGAGTGTTAGTATTGATCGTCAAGTATTCGATGATCATCGCTTTTGCTTCATCAAGACGATTCAACTCCAGAAGAATCATCGCTTTCTCTCTAAGCGCGTCCTGCCGGTGAGGAGAGTCTATTTTTGCGGCTCTTGCGGCATAATCTAAAGCTTGCTCCAGATTCTTTCTCTGTTTTTCTACTTGAGTCATCTCCAGAAGATAGGACGCAACCTGTCGGGGGTCTTTCGTTCGAGACAGTCCCTCTTCCAGCAATTTGGCCGCAGCATCATACTGTTTCATCTCTTGTAGCTTTCTTGCCAATCTGTGGACTATATCTTCTTCATAGCCGGACAGTCTCGCCTGCCACAAGAATAGCTCTGTGCTTACTCCGGGGAAGGCTTTGTCTACGGTATAACCGATGCCCCCTAAAATAGGTCCGACGCGCTGGGGAGCAACGGTAACCGGAATCACCACCAGTAGAACCAGGATGGTGGCATATCTGACGGCGATGGACCTTAGAGAAACCAACTGACTTCCTCTATAAGTCAGCCAGCCGATAGCGCCGGCAACTAGAAAAGGAAGCATAATGAAGTGCAGCAATAAACCGCCCGCTATAAGCAGCTGGCCGATCGGCGGTCCTCCGCTTCTGGAGAATAGATAAACCAGAAATGTCGGCAGTACTCCGGCGCCGGCGATAGCTGCGGTGCTTGCCATGATAAAGTGCCACCAGTTGCTCCTGCTGCTCTGACCGGCGGCGATGGATTTGAATTTCTCATGTGCCACTGCATATAGAGCATAGATACCCGGGGACAAGATGAGGAGGGCAAGCCCATTCAAAAGCATACCCGCTATTCTATCGCCGAACACAGAGATACCGGCAATGACAGAATAGCTGACGACCCCGATCAGCACCGGGAAGACAATGAGCATCTGTCTTTTGGTAAGAGTAGGTTTGGCTTTGGAGCGAACGGCATAGTTTTGAATAGGTTTGCCTTCTTTGATTTTTTCCAGGTCTTCTTTTAAAGGTTCGACAGACATGTAGCGATCATCCATCTCTTTTGCCAGGCATTTGAGAGTGACAGTCTCTAGCTGTTTCTTCTGTCTGGTGTCGAGATGCTCTCTAGAGAAGCCCTCCGCATCGTCGTTTATGTGCTTGACCACTAGCTGTATCGGATTGGATCCGGCAAAGGGCGGATTGCCTGTTATCGTCTCGTACAGGGTGCAGCCGAGCGAATAGATGTCCGACTGCTCCCGCAAAAGCAGCCCAAGGCATTGCTCCGGGCTCATGTACTGCGGACTGCCGAAGACCTCTCCTGTTTGGGTCAGGTCATGGGTTTCCCGCACCGAGGCGTCCATCACCCGGGCGATACCGAAATCGACAATCTTGACCAGGTCTTTGCCGCTTTCTGATTTTGTGAGGATAATATTGGTCGGCTTCACATCTCTGTGGATGACACCAGCCTTGTGGGCATGGGCCAGTCCGTCGCATATCTGAATAAAGATATCTAGTAAGCGCTCGGTGGCGAGCTTCTCGTTTTTCTCTATGATCTCGGCCAGGCTTGGACCTTCTAGATAGTCCATGACCAGGTAGGACTCGCCTGTCGAGGTGGTGCCATGGTTATAGATAGAGATGAGGTTCGGGTGCGATAGGGCAGCGGCAGCTTCCGCCTCTTTTTCGAAGCGTTTCAGGGCGGTGGCGTCGCTAGCCAGGTCCTGTTTCAGTACTTTTATCGCCAGAAGCTTATCCAACGTAAGATCCCGGACTTTGAACACCCGACCCATGCCGCCTGCGCCAAGCTCTTCGAGCACTTCGAAGCGCGCATCTAGTTTTGGGAAGTCTGGCTGCTCTTTTACTTCCGCCTCTCCTGGGACAGCTTCAGCCGGGCTCTCTTTGAGAACCGGCTCCTTCTCTTTCTCTAGCTCTTTTTCAGAAGAATTGGACATCTGGCAAGGATGACTAAGCTACCAGATAGTTATTCCCCTTAGATTATAAAGAGTCATTCTATTTATTAGACTCTTAGGGGGTAGATGTCGGTGAGACTGGCGAAGTAGTTCCATTCTTCAATGGAGGAGCGTCCCAGCGTAGAGCCGGTTGGTTTCCTCTAGTGCCCAGAATATTAGCCAGGTCGTTCAGATCTACTTTTTTGATTCCGGAATTGAGAGCACCGATTAGTTTTTGATAGTCCTCCATCCTGCCAAGTCTTTTGAAGGCATAGGCAGTGGCTAAAAAGCTGTCGCCGTATTTTGCGGCGTAAGCATTATCGAATCGCTTCCAGTCAAAGTTCTTCACTGCCTTTTCGAAGTCCTCTCTGGCTTTGTCCGGAAGACCCGCTTCTTCTTGCAGTATGCCGCGCAATATGAGATTTCTGCCGTTGTCGTCATCGATACGACCTTCGTTGAGCATCATGTTCATTAGACCAAGCGCTTTTTCCATCTGACCTTGCCGGGCATAAATAATCGCTTCCAGGCGTATTCCATTAGAATCCAGAGGATGCTTTATCTGGAACTTCTTGAGTTCGTTAAGGGCCTGGTCCCACTTCCCAAGCTCCATTAGATATTCTGTTTTGTCTCGGTAGTCGTAGGAGGGAGTCTCTTCACCTGGGAGGGTCGCCTTGGTTAGGGTCTCAATAGCTTTTTCATATAGTCCCTTTGCTCCATAAAATCCTGCCAGGTTTCTAAGGCAGCCGGATTTATCGCTCTTGTCTTTTGCTAGGTCTAGAGCCTCTGTCATGCTCTTGATTGCCCCATCGAAGTCCTCACAGCGAAATCTTTTATGAGCCAGGTTGACTAAGAGATCGTATTTGTCTCTAGAGAGCGCGACCGCCCATTCCTGTGCTATTGCAGAAATCTGAGGAAAGCAGTCATTGGTATAATCGGCAACGGATTTTGGAATGCCTGCCACTGTATTTGGTATGACTACAATGGCAAGAGAGAAGGTTGTAACTATAATGAGAAGCAGCCTCGAAATGATATATCCGAATCTTGCCGATCGTGCCTTGAATATGCAAAGACCGATGGTTGCTGCGGCTAGAATAGTGATAAAAGGAATATGGGCAATGTAGGCGGAGGCCAGAACACGCTCTACCATAATCGGCTTCAGATATCCATAAAAGACATTACTCAACATCGAAGGACCGGCGCAAAGTCCTGCCAGCCCGGTGGAAAAGGACATAAGCATCAGCCACCATTGGCGGGCGCTGTCTTTGCCCTCTTTAATAGATTTGAGTCTTTCCCAGCCTGTCGCAATCAAAAAGACAAATCCTGGACCGAATAACAGTATCATCAAAAGCATGCTAACTCTGCTGCTCAGATCGCCTGGCATAAATGAGCTCGATACCTGAGAACCATAGGCCAGCATGCCTATGGCAAGGGCAAAGAAGACCAGCATCTGCCGTTTTGTCAGTGTCGGCTTGGCGCGGTTGGCGAGGACATACTTTGGAATGGGCTTGCCTTCTTTTACTCTTTCCAGGTCTTCTTTCAGTGCAGTGACCGAGGCATAGCGATCATCCATCTCTTTGGAGAGACATTTGAGAGTTATGGTCTCTAGCTGTTTGAGCGCTTTGCCGCGCTTTAGGTCTTTGTCGAATCCGGAGACATTTTCATTGATGTGCTTGACCACAAGCTGTATCGGATTCGCTCCGGCAAAGGGAGGGCTTCCGGTTATCGCTTCGTAGAGAGTGCAGCCCAGAGAATAGATATCGGAGTGCTGGGTGAGCATCAGACCGAGGCATTGCTCGGGGCTCATGTAGTGCGGGCTGCCGAAGACCTCTCCGGTCTGGGTCAGATTATGGGTCTCTCTATTTGATGCTTCGATGACCCGGGCGATGCCGAAGTCGACTATTTTAACCAGCTCTTTGCCGTCGGCAGCCTTTGTGATGATGATGTTGCTTGGTTTGATGTCTCTGTGGATGACACCATTCTCGTGGGCGTGAGCCAGGGCTTCGCATATTTGAATGAAGATATCGAGCAGTCTATTGGCGTTACCTGCGAAGTCGGTGCCCTTTTCTATCAGTTCTGCCAGGCTCGGACCTTCAAGATAATCCATGACCAGATAAGGCTCGCCATTATCTGTAGTGCCGTGTTTATAAATTGAAATCAGGTTCGCATGAGACAGAGCAGCGGCTGCGTCAATTTCTTGATTGAAGCGTTTGAGGGCGCTTGCGTCTTTCGATAAGTCCTGCTGCAGAATCTTTATCGCAAACTCTTTGTCGAGTGAAAGATCCCGCACCCGATAGACACGACCCATGCCGCCTTCGCCAAGCTTTGTGATAAGTTCGTAACCATCAGGAAGCTCCGGGACAAGTTCAATCTTGCTTTCGCCGGCTTCGTCCATCGAACTCTCTTTCAGTTCGATCTCCTGCTCTTTTAGCTTCTCTTTCTCTGAATGATGCTCCAAAGTCATTTAGCCTCTGATAGCGGCGGGTCATCTATTTTAAGCTTTACCGCATCGTCAACCAACTCAAGTAATCTTCTAACACCTGTTTCGGTTACTTCCATTCTCTCCCCTTTCTGCATCTTCATCAATTCAATGTATTCTTCCTCGTTTCCAAGGCGTTTCATGGAGTATGCAATTTGAAGATAGTCCTCGAAGGGGAGCTTTGAGCCTTTGTCTCGCCACATAGATCCAAATACGATTGATTTAAAGTCTTTAGCTGCTTTCTTGATTTCTCCGGTTTGCTCTTCAAGTATCGCTCTTAAAAGTACAGACGTTCCCCTTGGTCCATATTTTTCAATCTCTTCATTCAAAACTTGTTTGGCTTTGTCAAACTTACTTTCTGAACAGTAGATAAGAGCTTCTCTATTAGAGGCTAGAGATGAGTAGGGATAGTATATGGGTTGCCCTCCGAAATATCTCAATCTCAGCCATTTCCTCGCTTCGTTTAGTTTGCTCTGACCATGGTAAATGCGAGCCTTCTGCAAAATGTATTCATTGTCATACGGAATATTCAATCTCTCTGAGTAAGATTTTTCGAGGTATTCGAGCGCCTTGATGTAATTACCTCTTTGTACATACAGATCGGCTATCTGCATCCGATAGAACCTTCGAACTACTTCATCTTCTTCCGTTGCTAGTCCGTTTTCTAAAAGGCTCAGTGCCTTATCATCGGCTCCTTTGTAAGAGAGCCTGGTAGCTTCTCTTAGAGTATCCCTAGGATACCTTGGGTAACGCCCTGTAAGGAAGGCCAATTCTGATGTAGATAGAGCCAGTCGATCTTTCATTCGTGAGATAAATGAGGGGGTTAGAAAGTTGAGTGTAGTTATGGTGGCAAGGATGATAGGAATAAGCCTTGTACCTATATAAAACAAACTGGCCGATTTCGCCTTGAAGAAGCTCCAGCAAAGGGCTGAAGCGAGAAGTAAGAACAAGCAAGGGATGTGCAGATGACTGATGAGATCTGCAAAGGCACTATAAGAAGCAGGAAACCTCGCTATTCCTCCGAACCAAGCCAGACCGATTGCATAGGGAGTAAAACTGAGTCCTCCTAAACCGGCAGATAAAGCCATTAACATGATCCACCACTGGCAAGCACTGTTCTTGCCCTGACGAATAGAGTTGTATCTTTTCAAGGCGTCTATTATAAGAGCCACGAATCCTGGACCTATTAAAATTGAAAACAAGATCCCGACCATATTATCTTTGTCTAGATTCAAGTAAGTTGAGTAGTTGCAAATGGTTGATGCTATTGCCATCCCTAAAGCCGCATAGATAAACATTTGACTTCGGGTGAGGTTTGGCTTTGTTCGTTTATTTACTCTGTATTTCGGAACTGGTTTGCCTTCTCTGACTTTTCCCAGATCTTCTTTTAGAGCGGAGATCGAGACATACCGATCACCGATCTCCTTGGAAAGGCATTTGAGAGTAACAGTCTCAAGTTGTTTGATAGTCTGGCATCCTTTGAGATCTTTGTCGAAGCCTGTCGCATTCTCATTGATGTGTTTGACTACAAGCTGTATAGGATTGGCTCCATCGAATGGAGGTTTGTTTGTTACTGTCTCGTACATTGTGCAACCCAATGAATAAATGTCGGAGTGCTGGGTAAGCTTCAAGCCAAGGCATTGCTCAGGGCTCATATAGTGCGGGCTACCGAATACTTCTCCTGTTTGAGTTAAATTGTGGGTTGCTCTATTCGATTCTTCTAGTATTCTTGCGATGCCAAAATCGACTATTTTAACCACGTCTTCGCCATCGGCATCTTTTGTAATCAAGATATTACTTGGTTTTATATCCCGGTGAATGACTCCGTTTTTGTGGGCGTGCTCGAGACCTTCACAAATTTGTATCAGGATATTCAATAATCTATCTGAATTGGCAGAGAAGTCATTGCCCGTTTCAATTAGGTTGGCGAGGCTCGTACCTTCTGCATAATCCATAACTAGATATGGCTCGCCATTGGCAGTGGTGCCAATTTTATGTATAGAGATCAGGTTGATATGGGATAGAGCCGCGGCGGCATCAATCTCCTGGTTGAAGCGCTTGAGAGCGCTGGCGTTCTTCGACAAGTCTTGTTTGAATATTTTTATAGCAAAATACTCGTTTAAGTTAAGGTCCTTTATTTTGTAGACTACTCCCATGCCACCCTCACCGAGTTTTTCGAGTAATTCATAGCCGTCTGGAATGCCAGGCAGGCATTCAATTTCGACTGCATTTTCTGAACAGCTATCTTTGAAATGAAGCTCTCTTCCTTGCTCAGTTTTAAGATCTGATGAATTATCCAAAATCATCTTGCCTCAGCCAGAGGTGAGTTACCGAAATTGAGTTCTATTGAATCGTCTACCAAACCAAGCATATATCGCAAGCGGGATGGAGGTATCTTCTCTACACCCTTTTGGAGTTGTGTCTTAAGTTCGGCATATCCTTCCTCGTCTCCAAGGCGCTTCAATGCGTAAGCAATTCGGAGAAATCCCCTTTCGTTTACTTTTTGTCCTGGTTCTCGCCATGGGTAGGAGTAGGCAATGATCTCATAGTCCTGGTGGGCTTTCTTCAGATCACCGGTTTGTTCCTTGAGAATAGCCCTTAAGAGCACTGCATCAGTTGGATAAGGATCTTCAGAAATCATCGTATTGAGTACCCCTATTGCTTCTTTATAGTCTCCTTTTGAACAATAGATCTGGGATCTTCTCAGGCTTACATCTGAAGCATAATCGATTGTCAAAGTTCCTCCATCGAACAGCTTATTATCTAGAACTTCTATCGCTTCTGAGAACTCACCGAGACCCTGGAAGCAACGTGCTTTTTCTGAGAGATACGCGCTAGCGTTCGGAAGGAAGACAGCCTCTGCTTCGATTTGTTGAATGAATTTTAGTGCTTCTTCAAACTTTCCTTGATCTGAATGGAGCCTTGCTAAAGCCAGAAGATAGAAAGATCTTTCATCGCCTAGTTTGGTTTTCGAAAGGCTAGAATTTAGTAGTTGAATTGCCCCTTCGACGTCCCCCTGAATAACCATATGATCAACGATGGCTAGTGTATTTGAAATGCCACTGAAGGGAGGTGGTTGATGAAGATAGCGTCCCTGGGTCGAAGGAAGCTTTTCGGCAGCAGCTGGTTTTAGTTGAAATTCTCTTTCTACCTTCAATATCATATCTGGTGCAAGTGTTGAAAGTGCAAACGTAAATACTGCTATTGATAAAGCCAGCCTGGTCGCTACATAGTAAATACCTGCCGATCTCGCATTGAAGAGACAAAAGCATAGTGCCGATGAACACAGAACTAAGAGAAGAGGAATATGAAAAATCGAGACATTGTTGGCGATTGTTCTATAAATTTGCGGGAAATCATATTCGGCTCCGAAAAAAGCCATTCCTATTTCATACGGACCAGAGCTGAAACCGGCTAAACCTGCCGTCAATGCCATAATCATAATCCACCATTCCCTTGCACTATTATGGCCCGCACGAATCGAGCGAATCTTTGTCAGGGCTTTCAGAATCAATAAAGCGAAACCAGGACCAAGAAATAGAATCAGAATCAGATGAGAAAGTTGCTGTCCTCCAAGATTCAAGTAGCCTGCATAATGAGAGCAGAATATTGATAGACAGAGTCCGAGTGTAGTGAAAATGAAAATGTGACGCAAGCTGATAGTCGGCTTGGCGCGGTTGTCGAGGACATACTTTGGAATGGTCTTGCCTTCTTTTACCTTTTCCAGGTCTTCTTTCAGAGCGGTGACCGAGGCATAGCGATCGTCCATCTCTTTGGAGAGGCATTTGAGAGTTATGGTCTCTAGCTGTTTGAGCGCTTTGCCGCGTTTTAGGTCTTTGTCGAAGCCGGAGACATTTTCGTTGATGTGCTTGACCACAAGCTGTATCGGATTCGCTCCGGCAAAGGGTGGACTGCCGGTAATCGCTTCGTAGAGGGTACAGCCCAGAGAATAGATATCGGAGTGCTGGGTGAGCATCAGACCAAGGCATTGTTCGGGGCTCATGTAGTGCGGGCTGCCGAAGACCTCTCCGGTCTGGGTCAGATTATGGGTCTCTCTATTTGATGCTTCGATGACCCGGGCGATGCCGAAGTCGACTATTTTAACCAGCTCTTTGCCGTCGGCAGCCTTTGTGATGATGATGTTGCTTGGTTTGATGTCTCTGTGGATGACACCATTCTCGTGGGCGTGAGCCAGGGCTTCGCATATTTGAATGAAGATATCGAGCAGTCTATTGGCGTTACCTGCGAAGTCGGTGCCCTTTTCTATCAGTTCTGCCAGGCTCGGACCTTCAAGATAATCCATGACCAGATAAGGCTCGCCATTATCTGTAGTGCCGTGTTTATAAATTGAAATCAGGTTCGCATGAGACAGAGCAGCGGCTGCGTCAATTTCTTGATTGAAGCGTTTGAGGGCGCTTGCGTCTTTCGATAAGTCCTGCTGCAGAATCTTTATCGCAAACTCTTTGTCGAGTGAAAGATCCCGCACCCGATAGACACGACCCATGCCGCCTTCGCCGAGTTTTTCTATTAGTTCGTAACCATCAGGTAGCTCCGGGACAAGCTCAATCTTGCTTTCGCCGGCTTCGTCCATCGAACTTTGTTTCAGTTCGATCTCTTGCTCTTTGTCATGAACTTTAGCTTGTTCTTTTTCAGAGGAATTAGTCACTGATTAGTTATCTAATAAGCTTTAATAGACTCACCAGATAATTATTCCCGCTCTCTAAATATTCAAGCCAGGGTTTTGGATAGAGCCTCGGCGACTTTCTTGGTCCCGGTGCTGCCGGGAGAGCACTTCGCCGCTACCGAATCCTTTGCCACAAAGCATTTGTAGACGTTTTCGTCTATCTCCGGGCAGACACTCTGATATTCTTCGAGGCTATATTGATCGAGAGCTTTGCCCCTGGCACCGGCACCCTTTGCCAGCTCAGAGACCATAGAATGAGCCTGCCTGAAAGGCACGCCCTTTTTAACCAGCATCTCGAGCAGGTCGGTGGCATAGAGTCCGCTGTCGGCGACAGCTTCGGCAAGTGATTCTTCGTTGACTTTTAGGTTGGCGAAGGTTATCTCCATGACCGCAACCGCCTGCAGCATCACCTCGGTGATTCTCTCGACACCGGGCTTGGTGTCTTGCAGATCGCGGTTATAGCCCTGGGGCAAGCCTTTTAATATGGTCACCACCGATACCAGTTCACCAAGGGCGAGACCGCATTTGGAGCGCACTAGTTCTAGGCCGTCAGGATTTTTCTTCTGGGGCATGAGGCTGGAGGCGGTGGTCAGATTGTCTGGCAGACTGACAAAGTTGAACTCTGCCGTCATCCAGGTGATGAGGGTCTCGGCCATCTGCGACAAATGCACTGCGATTGTGGTGCAGGCATAGTGGATGTCCATGACGAAGTCCCGGTCTAAGACAGCGTCGATGGAATTGTTGAAGGTGGCATCGAGACCCAGCTCTTTGGTGGTCATCTTGGGATCGATGGGCAGGGAAGTGCCCGCCAGAGCACAGGCGCCAAGGGGAGAAACGCCGGCTCTTTTGATGGTCTCTTCCAGGCGAGAGATGTCCCTTGCGAGCATCTCGTAAAAAGCGAGAAGAGAATGGGAGAGGTGGACAGGCTGGGCTCTTTGCATATGCGTGTAGCCCGGAATGAGGACATGGTCGTGTTTTTTTGCACAGTTGCCGATGGATTGCATCAGCTTCGATACCGCTTCTATCAGAGCGTTTGCCTGGGACAAGACGTACAGGCGCAGATCGAGGGCGACCTGGTCATTTCGACTGCGTGCAGTATGCAGGTGGTCGGCATGACCGCCGATTATCTCTTTCAGTCTGGTTTCGACGTTCATATGAACGTCTTCCAGTTCGTCTTCGAGGACCGAACCGTTGTTCTGATAGAATTCATGCACCTTTCCAAGACCGTGGACTATCTCGTCCAGGGTTTCTTTTTCTATCAGACCGCAGGCATGAAGCATCTTGGCGTGGGCCAGGCTGCCTTTTATATCGACCTCGATCAGCGCCTCGTCGTCTTTGGCGGAGGAAATAAATTTTGATATGGTCGGATCAAGCTTTTGACTGAATCCCGCTCTTAACACTTTCATTGACCGCACTCCAGGTGGATAGTCTCAAACCGTTGATGTTGATGAAGCCTTCCGAATCTTGTTGGGTGAAGGCGTCCATGGTGTCGAACCCGGCAATCTCTGCAGAGTAGAGAGAGTACTGGGAAGCGCGGCTCAATATTGTTGCCGAGCCTTTGTATAGTTTGAGCTTGACGACTCCGGTGACTGTCTTTTGAGTCTCTTCGATGGCGTTTATAAGCAGCTTGGTTTCAGGAGCGGTCCAGTAGCCGTTATAGATTTTGATCGCCAGCTTCTTAGATAGCTCTTCTTTGAGGTGATCGACCTCTTTGTCGAGGCATATGGATTCTAGTGCCTGATGCGCTTTGATCAAGATGGTGGCACCGGGGGTCTCGTAGACACCTCTCGATTTTATGCCGATGTATCTATTTTCTACCACATCTATTCTGCCGACACCATGGGCGGCGGCTATGTCATTGGCTTTTTCGAGAAGCTCTAGCGGAGCCAGTTTCTCGCCGTTGATTTTTACGGGTACACCCTGCTCGAATTCGATTTCGACAGTCTCTGCTTTGTCCGGTGCCTCTTCGGGAGACTTCGTCCACAGATAGATATCATCGGGCGGGGCTGCGGCAGGGTCTTCGAGGATGCCGCCTTCATAGCTTATGTGCATGATATTGGCGTCCATAGAATATGGTTTTTCGAGGGTGACCGGCAACTCGATGCCTTTCTCTTTTGCATAGGCAAAGAGGTCGACCCGACCTTTATACTTCCAGGTCCGCCAGGGGGCTATAACTTTCAGATGTGGAGCGAGAGATTTGACAGCCAGCTCGAATCTGACCTGGTCATTGCCTTTGCCTGTAGCGCCGTGGGCGATGGCGTCGCAATTGTTTCTGAGAGCGGCTTCGACCATGCCTTTGGCGATGCAGGGTCTAGCCAATGAAGTTCCGAGCAGATATTCGGATTCGTATACGGTATTGCCTTTGATGGCGGTGAAGACATATTCGGCGACGAACTCTGCCTTGAGGTCGTCGATTATGCATTTGCTGGCGCCCAGTGCCAGGGCTTTTTTCTCGACTTCGGCATAGTCTTCTTTTTGACCGACATCGGCACAGTAGGCTATGATTTCGGCATCATAGGTCTCTGCCAGCCATTTGAGAATACAGGAAGTGTCGAGTCCGCCGGAATAAGCGAGTAGAATTTTGTTCATTTTAAAGGCTCCTTTTCAGTAAAATCTATAAAGAAAAGAGGCTCTTCAATTTTTCTGCAGTGTCTTTAGCTTTTGCCGTTTCTTTTACAACGATGAAGATTGTATTGTCACCGGCAATGGTGCCCAGGATCTCATTTAGACCGGTCGTATCCAGATATTCCGCTACGTGACTGGCGGCTCCGGAGTCGGTCTTTAGCACGATGGTGTTCAATGAGAAGTCTACGCTCTGCACAAACCTTGAAAGCCCCGTGATAGGCTTCGTCGTCGTCGTCGTTTGTGTCTCTGGAATGACATAGCGTTGTTCACCTTCGATGGAGGTTTTATAGAGCCCCAACTCTTTTATATCCCTGGAGAGAGTCGCTTGATTCGCCTGGACGCCTGCCTGGCTCAGTTGGTTCTGGAGTTCGGTCTGGGTTCGGACCGGGTATTTTTCTACCAGCTCCTTTATGAGCTCCTGGCGTGCCTGCTTGTCTTGCATAATTATGCAATATTGTTGCATATTTATGCAGGTAGTCAATACTTTTATCGGTTTGCAGACGATTTGGTTACGTAAATTCATGATCGCCGCAATGCCGAAGCTGGCGGCGCTCTCGCGCTTTGAGGCTCGAAAGTCCGTGGAATATGGGATTCTGAGTGGCATATCTAAAAGGTCGGAATTAGCCACCTATATAAAAGGAATTGCAATGAAATCTTCTCGCCCCGCATTCAAAATGAGATTCCTGGCAGCCCTTTCCTCTTTCTTTCTAGCAGCTTCCCTGATTATTCCACCAGGTGTGCTGGCAGAGGATTTTAGCTGGCCCTCAGAGGATGGGGATTCGGCATCTAAATCGAACGCGCAAGAAAAACGTGCCGTAGAGCAAGAAGGTCAGCCAACAGGTGAGAGCGCGGTAGAAGAGAGCGCTGCTTCTTCTGCACCGGCTTTGAAGATGGAGAAACCCGAGGCTTCTTCGGCAAGCGCATCGGCGGCTCCCGCCCCGGCCAGATCTGCCGCCCGACCGGCAAAGAGCAAGCCCATTGTCCTCTATGGACGATTGGATCAGATTGCTGCTGAAGCTGATGTGAAGATGCCGGTGCTGAAAGCCCAGAAGGCTCAGTTCGACTCGAGAATGCCGCTTACAGCTTCCGCTTCTCGCCTGACTGCCGGCGCGGCTGAGAACCGGCTCTATACCGGGGTGCAGACCAGGTCATTTCCGGTTGATTTCTCCGGGGTCTGGGGTGGTCAGTTGAAAGTGTGGCGCTATAACTCATCGAGCCTCTCCGATAGAACCGATCCGGCTGAATCTAGAAAGATGGAAGAGATTCTTCGACCGGGCAAGAGCGGCAACGTCAACTTTGTCTTTCGTCAGGCCGGCGCCAGTGATATAGAACTGGAGCCGGCCAGTGTCCGCCTTATGATCCCTGCCAGCGAGAGTTATTCTTATCAGAAGATGATCTCCGGCAATTCTCAAATGTCCGGTCTTGGCGGCATGGTATCGAAAATGATGGCGAATATGCAGATACCTGTGATTCTCCACTTCGGCTCTGTCTCCACCAGTGGTAGTGCCGAGGTCGGTATCTCAGGCAACCAGATTGATCAAAGAGTGGTGAAGAATTCCATCAGGCGCCTGGCTCCCCGGGTTGTCGAAGAGCAGATAGTTACCCGCAATCATTCTGTGGTTGCATCTACCGGGCGTTCTAAAGACGGCTATACAGAGTCGGTGATGCGCTTCACCAGGCAGTCTCCCAATCAACTCTATGTGTTGGCGGCTTCGGTCGACTATGATGCCGGCGGCAACTTCTTGCGTAAACTGATTATGTACGGAACCGTGCAGAAAGGGGTGCGGACTGACACCAGCATCATGCCCCAGGGCGGGCAACTGTCCGGTTTGATGGGGGCGGCAGGCGCCGGCGGTGGAGCCGGAGGGCTGGGCTCTCTGGGTAGCCTCTCTACAATGATGAATAGCATGGGTCAGGGCGGCGGCGGCACGGCCAATTATGGCGCTTTGCTTCGCAGTCTGCAGAGCGGAGGCGGTGCCGGCGGCTATGGCGGCATGGGTGGTTACGGTGCCCGGGGTCAGGGCTTCAGTCAGGTCCTCAAGAGCCTGAACATGATCACGCGCTGAAGGCGGGAATTCACCGCTTTACAGCCCAAAAGAGTAGTATCGGGTAGAAATTAGCGCCCGGATGCTGCTATTGTATTTCGGTCCGTTTGAGTATGCTTATTCGTTGATTTTCGAGAGACAAGAAGGAGAAAGGTATGTTGACAAGCAGAGCTAAGAAGTCCGGACTGGTATTCGCCTTGAGTTCGCTGGCTCTATGTTCCTATCTTTGCACCCCTGCACTTGCTCAGGCCGAGCCGGTGGAAGAGAAAGAAGCTGCTCCTGCCGCCGATAGCGAGGCTGGTGCCAAGAGCAGTCCTGGTTTTGAAGAGATGCGTGAACACAGACAGCGTCTCCGTCAGGATTTGATGATGCCTTCTCTCAAAGGACTGCGCGGAATCTCTTATGGTATTCCCGGGCACAACCCTTTTCCTGAACTCGATAAAGTAGTTGCCACCAGACTGAAGCAGCTTCCTATCAAGGTTCATAACATCAAAGATTGCCAGTCCGGTGATACCAAACCGGTGGACGGTGTGCTGCAACTCAAAGTTCTGGCTGCAGGTAATAACCTCACCCTGGTTGAATTGACCCTGACTCAGTGGAGCCAACTCTCTCGGGATCCTAATATCCACACCAGAGCCATCACCTATGCTGATCAGGCGATTACCCATAATGCCACCGTCAATGATGTGGCAGGTAAAATGGTCAATCAGTTTGTTCTCGATTACCTCAAAGTAAATAGCGCCGGTGACGAGAAAAAGAGTGAGAAGAGCGAAAAGAAAGCCTCTAAAAAAGGCTAGAAATTCAAAAACATCTGGGTCATGAGCACATGGGCGGCCCGGTCGTCGAAAGGATCATCTCTGTTTACGTACTGGAGCTGATATCCTACCTCTGCGCGCATGTGTTCGTTGATCTGTCTGCCAAGCCCGGCATATAGTCTGTTTTGATCGATGCCGGCGGTGGGTCCTCCTTTGAGTGAGTTGACATTGATGAACAGTTCATCGGAGGCGACTAGATAGAAGTTGGTGTTTCTTAAAGGATAGGCTAAGCGCAGCATGTAGCGCATACGGTTGGAGACTCCGTCGCGATTGGAGAAGAGGCGCTGCTCGTTACGAACTCTATGCAGCACCTGTAAGCGTTTTTTGATAACGTGACCATAGCCCAGTTGCTGGTAGATCCGGTTTTCATAAATATAAGTGGGCACGATGTTGCCTATGTATGCGTAGCCCTGGAAAAAAGCCAGGTTCTTGCGGAGATTGTAACCGAGGGCGGTGCGCAGCAATATCTGGTTCATTCCCTGGAGGTTATCGTTCAGTCTGGGATTCACCTCACCGTAGTAGCGGATTTTAGGGTTGACTACCGGTGCCTCGAGATAAATCGGTTGCCACCATTGAAATCCGTGCTCCACGCCCTGGGCGCGGGCAGGACTGGCTGAGAGAAGAAAAATACTAAGCAGACCTAGCGCTGGCAGCATTTTTGCAAACGCCAACGAGAATATAGGCCGGGCAGGCCTTCGCGAGCAGATTAAGATTGATTCCTTCATATTGAAGGAATTAGTTTATCAGATTATCAGCTCCCTGAGATATCTCTAGAGTCCGATGAAATCGGGACCGCTTCCCTGTTCGGTGGGGTTCACTCTCAGATTCACTTCGGGGCAGACGATTTCACAGGTGCGGCACTGGATGCAGTTCTCCAGCGACATTCCGTGTTTTCTCACATCGTCTATCACATCTATCCTGTGCACTTCAGCGGTACAGTCGGCGACGCAAGGGGTGGTTTTGCCCAGATTTTCGTAAGTGGTTATGCAGGTTACGCAGGTATCGGCATTGAATTCATCAATGTGGAGGTTGCCCTCATGATACTTGGGACCGGCATAGAACACCGCATCAGGTCTGGAATAGATGGTACCGTCGGCCGGCTGGGGCTCGTCGTATTTGGGCGGCACAAAATCGGGCACGATGTGCTTGTAGTCCGGCTTGTATTCTATAGGACCGATATCGAATTTACCTTCGATAAGTCCCAGGGAGCGGATACCATCTTTGGAGGCACCGAAGGGATGTTTGAAGAATACTTTGAAGCCGCCGACCCAGGCGTTGGATTTGTCGACACTACGGGCGATATCCGGCAGGTATTCTTTTAAGAGCTTGGGATTCTCCATGAAAGCGAAGCGGAAGTAGCGGTTTTTATAGAGTTCTTTGATAACAAAAGACTCTTCCAGACGTTTTTGATAGTCTGCCAGAGCTTCTTCGCCGTAGCTCTCTTTAACCAGGGCTTCGTGCAGCACTTCGGCGGCGACATAACCGCATTCCATGGCGCGGTCAATGCCGGCCAGGTTCTTCACATCGAGCACGCCGAGGGCGTCACCAAGGAGGATAGCACCGGGAACGGCGAATTTTTTCGGAAGGCTATAGTAACCGCCCTCTGGCAATAGCGCCGCTCCGTATTTGAGGAGCTTGCCTCCTGTGATCATCTTCTGGATCCAGGGGTGCTTTTTGTATTCCTGGAGCTTTTGCTGCGGGTTCATGTTGGGATCTTCGGAATCGAGGCTAATAACCATACCGATGGTCAGCTTCTTATCTTTCATACCGTATACGAAACCACCGCCGAAGGTTCCATCTAAGAGCGGCCAGCCCAGAGTGTGCCAGACTTTGCCCTGATAGTCCTCTTCGCACTGCCATACTTCTTTGACGCCCACAGACCAGATCTGATTGGTATCGCGGAGGTTGAATTCTTTTATGACATCGCGGGAGATA
>CAZCBH010000059.1:22353-28233 GCA_964496875.1 uncultured Candidatus Obscuribacterales bacterium
CGGTGAATTTGGCATAGACATAATCTTCTTCGGAGGAGGCGTTTTCCGTGACGGCAACACCTGCGACCCTGCCATTTTCGAATACTACTTTATGGGCGGAGAATCCGGTGAAGAGATCGATGGTAACGTTGGGGATTTCGTTGTCCTTCTCTTGCACTTGATTGGCCATCCAGTTGACGACATGGCTCAGAGTAAGGACCAGATAGCCGGACTTGTCGAAGGACTTGGGGTAGAGTTTTCTGGGAATATCGAATTTTTTCTCCAACCCTAAAACCGACATATTGCTGTCGTCGCAAACCGCTTCTACCGGGAAGCTGAGCTCTTCATAGTTGGGCCAGATCTTCTTTAGGACATGAGGGTTCGAGACTGCACCGCTCATGACATGGGCGCCGAACTCTTTGCCCTTTTCGAGAATGGCTATAGAAAACTCTTTGCCGCTTTCTTTGGCGAGCTGCAAAAAGTGATACGCCAGTACAAGGTTGGAGGGGCTTCCTCCGACTAGTAAGAGATCATATTCAATGCGTTCCGACAACTGCCTCTACCCCCTGGTCTTTATCTTTGTTCTTGTCTTTAGACATCTGTTTTTTCAACTGCTCTATCAGCTCAGGAATCACCTGGTAACAGTCCCCGACGATTCCCTGATGAGCGAACTTGAAGATTGGAGCGTCCGGATCCTTGTTGATTGCCAGAATCAATCCGGATTTGGACATACCGACACGGTGCTGGATGGCGCCGGATATACCGCAGGCGATGTAGAGTTTCGGCCTGACGGTTTTACCGGTCTGACCGACCTGATGTTGATATGGGATCCAGCCCAGGTCTACCACTTTTCGAGATGCGCCCACGGCGGAGTTTTCGAAACAGTCGGCCAGTTGTTTGATGAGGTTGAAACCTTCCTGGGTGCCCAGTCCATAGCCACCGGCCACGATGACATCGGCTTCTGTTAATTTGACACCCTTGGCAATTTCTCTTACAACGTCGACCACTTCCAGTCTCAAGTCGTTGTCTTGCAAATTGACAGGGATCTTCTTGATCTCGCCTTTGCGATTTTTGTCGCGTTTCAGAGGCGTCATCACACCGGGTCTGGTGGTAGCCATCTGAGGGTTCTTCCAGGGTCCGAGGATTCTCGCTTTCAGTGATTCACCGAAACTGGGACGGATGGCATAAAGGCAGTTGGGATAGAGACCGACTTTGGCGGGGTCGACTTTGCTCTTGTGGTCGTAGGGACCGATATCGAGTTCGGTGGTATCGGCGGTGAGCCCGGTCTCGAAGTGGGCGGCAATTCTGGGAGCCAGATCTCGACCGGTGGTGGTGGAGCCGAGCAGACAGGTATGGGGAGGCTCGGGCAGGCTCTCTAGAAAATCGCAGACAACTCTGCGGTAGGGCAGGGTGCGATAGTTTTTCAGTTTTTCGTGATCTGCGACAAAAACTTCGTCGGCGCCATATTCCAATAACTGCTGCGGCAGGTCGCCCAGTTCGTGACCCATGATCAGGCACTTCAAAGACCGGTCCATTTTGTCGGCAAGAATGCGCCCAGCGCCTAGAAGCTCGAGGGTGACCGGTTGCAGGTCGCCCAGAATCTGTTCGGCAATAACCAGCACATCGCCTTTGGGGCAGAACATCGATACATCCCGGGTCTCTTCTTCGGAAGCATCCTGAGATTCAGTATTGCCTTGCTCTGGGTTTTCGTTTTTCTTGTCTTCAGTCATTTTCTATAGGTCTCGATCTGTCTCGATAGAACTCGATTTTAGTGGGCCAAAAATTCGTTGAGTGCTCCGCAAGCGACCACTTCTCTGACCATGTGCTCGGTGGACTCTCCCTCGTGCATGGTGCAACTTCCTCCCAGTTCGCCGACTTTTTCTGTTTTGGCGACGATGGTGGGCGAGCCTTTCAGCCCGCAACGATCCGGATCCGCTCCGACATCGTCGAGGTTTACTGTTTTGACGATTTTTTCGAGGGCGTCCTTATCTCTTTGCAGGCGCTGTACTCTCCAGGCACCGCGGAAAGACTTGTATTCAAGGGGGTGATAAGAGTTGGCTATGGTGACCAGTACCGGAGGCTTCACCTCGACTTCTTGATGACCACCCTCGATAATCCTGCGGGCACGCACTTTGCCGTTCTTGACCGAGAAGTCTTCGCAGTAGGTAATTTGGGGCAGACCCAGTCTTTCTGCAAGCTGCGGACCGACCTGGGCGGTGTCTCCGTCGGTGGTCTGCAGACCGCAATAGATGATGTCGAAATCCCCTACGTATTCGATGGTCTTGTAAAGGGCGTAGGCGGTGGCAAGGGTGTCTGAAGCAGCCAATCTTCTGTCGGAGAGAAGAAAAGCCTGGTCGACGCCATGAGCGAGGGCTTCCAGAAGAATCTCCACCGCCGGCGGCGGTCCCATGGAGATAGCGGTCACTGTGCCGCCATAGGTCTTCTTGGTGTGAAGAGCCGCCTGCAGGGCAAAACGGTCAAATGGATTGAGCATCCGTTTTGCTCGGGCTCTATCGATGGTTCCGTCGGGATTCAAACCGGCTTTCGAGCCCTGGTCGGGGACCTGTTTGATCATGACGATTATTTTGTAGCCGGACATTGCCAGACCTCTTAGATACCTGTCACCAAATTTTACTAGGGCGGATATAACTAGATCTCTTATGTAACTAAGCTTCGGTACTGATTTAACATGATGCGTAAGCTTGCAGCCATCAGCTTTTCGCTAAAACCGACCGCTGCCTCTCAGGTACTATTGGACCTCAACGGGGGGATATACCCCGTAATCTTTTTTTCTCTTTCGCCCTTATTATTTCGTCCATATAGGCTGGTTCAACGGTAGTTTTCCAGTTTTAGCCTATTAGCCTATTTGATAAGGTCTCAGAGATGCTAAATTTCTCATCGAATCGCAAGGAGCAAGTCGGAATGAGAACAAACTTCAAAACCCTTATGGCCATTACGATTTTGGCTGGAGGTACCGGCATGTCAAGCAATATCTGCTCACCTGTTCAAGCGAAAGATTCGCCAGGCGAAATTGTTTTGAAAGATTCGAGAAAGATTCGGCTCGCTTCCGCTGAACAGAAGGCAGATGCCAACAGGGTTTTCGATGGGTTGGCAAGGGATTATCTTGAGCAATTTTTTAAAGACAAGCCGGTGGATGCTACTTATTTCGGTATTCACGAGCAGGATTCGAATCTGCCTCCGGTGACTCCTGATTCCGTCAAAGAAGAGTTGGAGAGGTTGAAGGCATATTCCAAACGATTTCAGAATGTTGATTTCAAGTCCCTGAGCCGGGACAACAAGATTGACTGGAACTTGATCGTATCGAATATAGAGGCTCGCATTCTTGATCTGGATGAAGTGGAAGAGTGGCGTCGAAATCCTGATTATTACAGTACCCAGGCTAATTTATCCGTTTTTACCCTTATTCAAAGAGAGTTCGCACCTAAAGAGGAGCGCTTGAAGAGTGTGATCGCCCGGCAGAAGCAGATTCCTTTATATCTCGAAAATGCTCGCTCGAACCTCGATATGAATCTTGTTCCTCCGGTTTTTGTCGACATCGCTCTTGAAAGTCTGCCGGGGATCATCAGCTTCTTCAAAAAGGACCTGCCTGCTTATTTCAAAGATGTGAAAGATTTGAAAGATCCGGAGGACCAATCTTTATATGGGGCTTTATATGAGAGTTTCGAAAAAGAGAACGAAGCCTGTCTTGCCGCTCTCACCTCTTATCGTGATTTTCTTGAGAAAGAAGGTCGAGCGCAGGCAAAGGGCGACTTCGCCATAGGTGAGAAGCGTTATCTGAATAAGCTATATGCCGAAGAGTTGGTCAAAGATTCTGTTGACAATTTGATTGCCAGAGGAGAGGCTGAACTTGCCCGGTTGCAGCGCCAGTTCAAGGAGGCTGCCCGAGCCATCGAACCGGATCGAACCGGCGACAAGATAGATGAACGCAAGGTCTATGAAAAGGTAGCGGCAAAACATCCTGCTCCGGATAAGTTGATTAAGGCGGTCAGCGATGTGCTCGAGGAGATAAGAGAGTTTTGCATCAAGAAGCCGGTGGTCACCATCCCTGGTGACGACCGGGCGACGGTGGATGAGATGCCGCCCCACATGCGAGCTCTAGCCTTTGCGGCTATGGACACTCCCGGACCTTTCGAGAAGAAAGCGAAAGAGGCCTATTATTTTGTTACCTTGCCCGAGAAGAGCTGGGACGAGAAAAAGGTAGAAGAGCATATGAGAAGCTTTTCTGATCAGGACTTATTGAACACCAGTATTCATGAAGCCTATCCCGGACATTATGTTCAGTTTCTATGGGTCAACCGAGCCCCTTCTTCGATTCGCAAGGTTTTCGGTTGCAACTCGAATGCCGAAGGCTGGGCTCACTATTGCGAGCAGATGATGCTGGAAGAGGGGTTTAAGGGTGCTTCGCCCGAGTTGCGAATCACCCAGATTCATGATGCCTTGCTCCGGGTCTGTCGTTACATAGCGGGTCTCAAGATGCATACCCGGGGAATGAGCCTGGAGCAAGCGATTGAGCTTTTTGAGAAGGAGGGTTTTATCGAACATGCCAATGCCGAGCGAGAAGCCAGGCGCGGTACGATGGAGCCGACCTATCTTGTTTACACGCTCGGTAAATTAGAAATCCTTTCGATGAGGGATGAATATCGTAAGAAAGTCGGCGATGGCTTCTCTTTGAGAGATTTCCATGACCTCTTTCTTAAGCAGGGCTATCCGCCCCTGGCTTTGGTTCGCGCCCAGATGTTGCAAGAGGAAGTGGAAAAGTATTTCTAATTCGGGGTCAGGGCGATAGAATATCAAGCCACTGGCTAGAGCCAGGCAAGAAAGCTATGAGAGGATCTTTATAAATGACTGCGGCTGAAACTGAAGTACTGGATAAAACTGCCCGAGAGACCGGCATGATGGCGGGCAAACGCGGAATCATCTTTGGCGTAGCCAACGAACGTAGCCTGGCCTGGTACTGTGCCAAGTATCTATATGAACAGGGTGCGGATCTGGCTTTCACCTATCAGGGAGAAGCCCTGGAGAAGCGGATCATGCCCCTTGCCGAAAAGGTCGAGTCCGAATTCGTCGAAATGTGTGATCTTGGTGATGATGCCCAGATAGATAAGGTTTTCGATAAGCTCTCCAAAAAATGGGATTCTCTCGACTTTCTCGTCCATGCTGTCGCTTTCGCCAATAAAGAGGATCTGGAAGGACATTATGTCAACACCACCAGGGAAGGATTCCGGTTGGCTTTAGACGTAAGCTGCTATACGCTTACAGCTGTGACCAATCGTGCTCTGCCGATGATGAAAGATGGTGGCAGCGTAATCACCCTTACATATTATGGTGCCGAAAAAGTCGTGCCCCACTATAACGTGATGGGTGTGGCCAAAGCGGCTCTCGAGTCTTCGGTCATGTACCTGGCTGCCGACCTCGGCGAAAAGAACGTACGGGTCAACGCCATTTCGGCAGGACCGGTCAAAACCCTTGCTGCTATGGGTATTGCCGGATTCCGCGATATGCTCAAACTGGTCGAGCAAAAGGCTCCGATGAAGCGCAACGTAGAGGCTGATGAAGTCGGTAAAACCGCTCTCTATCTTGCTTCGGACCTCTCTTCCGGCGTTACCGGCGAGGTCATTCACGTCGATTGCGGTTACAGCATTCTCGGAATGTAATTCCGAAATCGCCAATAGAAATAGATTAATTGAGGGCGGCATTCGTAAAACGAATGCCGCCTTTTATTTTTAGCTGGTTGACCAACCAGGTATTCATGTCTCCTATTTCTTATGAGACCAAATTGATTTAAGGGAATAATAGATTTCATGGCTCTTGTTTCTAGGTTTTTGAGTATCTGAAATCGACCTGCTTTTAAATGGACAGTGACGCCGAATCCAAAACAGC
>CAZCBH010000060.1:0-28055 GCA_964496875.1 uncultured Candidatus Obscuribacterales bacterium
TTCTGGAAACATGCGGCTGGCGATTCTGGGGGTGCGGCCGGTCATTCTGATCTGATCGCGGCCGGTCAGAAGCGCGCCTCGTAACAAGCATTCACAAGAAAGATGGAATCCATTGGCTCAACGGACAAGTTGGGGCATCCTTCTCGGCACTTAAACCCCGAGACGGATACCCCAAAGCTAAGGAGAGAACATCAATGAGAAAGATACGAGACATTATACGCCTTCACCAGGACGGCGGATTGATTGCCAACCGAATCGCAGTCAGCCTCAACCTCGCCAGATCTGACGTGCAGGAGTGCTTGAGACGAGTCCGTTCAGCCAGGCTGTCCTGGCCGCTTCCAGCTGAGCTCGATGATTCGAGGTTGGAGGAGATGCTTTACCCGAGCAGACCGAAGCCAGGCTGCAGGACACTTCCCGACTGACCCTCTGTGCATATTTTGGCTGATTCGGCCGGCCATTTTGGTCACCCGGCCGGCTATCAGAAAGTGCAAGCTTGGATTCTCGACGGAGGGAGCAATCGATAACGCGGTAGAATACGCTTCGCAAGCGTCTTTCAAGATAATGAGTTGTCTAACTCATTCGATGATCCCAAGTATTTCAATGTCAAGGCGATGCAGCTCAGTAGGCTGCATTAGGCTTTGTGCAGGGGGCCATTTTGCGCCGGAATCGGGGGCCAGGTTCTTCCGGTCAGCGAACTTCGATATTTGCTCGACTGAAGACCTGGAGAGAAGAAAATATGCCGGTCGACTTGGAAGAGCAAATCTCAAGCATCTCAATTTTTGAGGAGGCGCTTTCTTTAGTATCAAACGGTATTACACGGGCAATGAACTAGTAAGATCACAAATGAGGCAACAGGGTTGTAATGGTTTGGATCCTAATTAAGGCAAGACGAAACGCAGGCTTAGTAGAGGCTATTCACAGGAAGGTTTTTATTAATGGCACAGAAGTCATACAGCAACATTACACAGACTGCGCTGTGTCACATATGTGGTGCGAATAGCGTTTCTGAGCTTTCCGGATATTCTGACCTTCCTAGAGTAACCTCGGATTGTCGTCCCTGGCAGTCTGGTGGAAAATTAGGATTATGCGGCGAATGTCAGACGATCGTAAATATCACCGATGAAAAATGGATTGCGGAATCTGCGAGTATCTACGAAACCTACACAATTTATGCAGATGGAAGTGAGCCTTCAGTGTTTAAAGAGGGTACCCCGTACCCTCGCTCTGCAGCTCTTTTTGAATACTTAAGGCACAATCACCTGGATTTGTCCCGCGAAGGTCGTCTCCTGGACTTTGGCTGCGCAAGTGGAGGACTTCTAAGAGTTTTTCAAAAGATTGCTCCATCATGGAGTAAGGTTGGTTTTGAAGTAGATGAAAAGCACAAGAAAGAGGTCGAAAGCATTCCAGGTGTGGAGTCCATGATTTTTGGAAATGTTGAGACCATAGATGGTGATTTTGATCTCGTTACTCTAGTGCATGTGCTGGAGCATTTAATTAATCCAGCTGGGCACCTGCAATCCTTGAAGGAGAAGCTTAAGACTGGCGGATATCTATTCGTCCAAGTTCCTGATGCTGCGCAAAATCATTTTGAGCTCCTTGTTGCTGATCATTGCACGCACTTTACGAAAAAGACTCTAGCCGCACTCATCGAGAGTGTCGGTCTTGAGATCGTTGCTTTGGGTGACGATTGGCTTCCAAGAGAGTTGTCCGTGCTTGCGAGAGTGGGAAGAACGGATGTCCAGCCCTTGTCCAGCTCGATGGAGGACGATTATTCTCCTTCCTCCTCTATTGATTGGCTAGGGCGTATTGCCACTCAAGTCAAGGAAGTGTTGGCAGACGATAAGTTTGGCATATTCGGCTCCTCCATAGCTGCATCCTGGTTATTCGCAGTGCTCGAAGGCGACGTCGCGTTTTTTGTGGACGAAGATCCGAACCGGGCCGGAAAGAGTCACCTCGGCAGACCGATTCTTCGTCCCCGGGACGTTCCTGCAAAGAGCATCGTTTTCATTGGACTTCCATACCCGCAAGCTTCACTTGTCTCCAACCGATTGGCTCACTTCGACATTCAAGTACTTATGCCAGTCGAGTTAGAATCTTAAGTCTGTCCAAATCAGCATCAGTAATTGCTTTTGTTCATGATGCTTAGCAGCTGCTATTAACGTGAGGTGAAAATGGACGGTGAATCTCGTCGTGAGGTGAGAACACCAATTCCGGCCGGTTTCGAGACTCATCAGCCATTTTGGATGTCAGTCCCGAAATTTCCGGACCAGCTCAGATGTTATGAGACTTTTTTACAACCCGAGCGAACGCGAAGCTTGCTGTTTATTAACTTCGCTCTTCGTTTAACCTCTGGTAATTGACGCCTTGCCGGCCTCGTGTTCATGCTAAGCTTCGCCTTCTTAAGGAGTCATTAGCACGTTCGCAGGCTGGTGCTTATGGGATCATTCTTAGTTTTGTGGTTTTGCGAATTCTGAGCTGGTCTGGCAATTTCGGGCCACATGCTAAGTGAGGCTCCTGCTCCTGTAAACTAGTATTTGCTAGAAAGGAGCATCTCTTGAAAAGATCAAGAAGAAAACACAGCCCGGAGTTCAAGGCGAAGGTCGCTTTAGCAGCAATCCGCGGTGACAAAACTATGGCTGAGCTGGCAGCAGAATTCGAGGTGCATCCGCACCAGATCCAGAACTGGAAGAAGCATCTGATAGACAGCGCCGATGAGGTGTTTGAGAAACCGAATTCGAAGAAGGAAGACCGGGCAGAGAACACCGGAGAGCTCTTCAAGAAGATTGGGCAGCTGACTGTCGAGCGAGATTTTTTAGCGAGAAAGCTCGGTCACTGAGCCGCGAGACTAGACTCTCGATGATCGAGCGTAACAACAAACGGCTCTCCGTGAAACGGCAATGTAGGCTGCTCAAGGTCTCACGGTCATCGCTCTATTACCAGCCAGCAGCCGCGCCACCTCGAGACCTGGAGATCATGAGGAAGCTCGATGAGCAGTACCTCAAGACTCCGTTCTACGGTTCGCGAAAGATGATGGAGTTTCTGCAGCGTATCGGCTACCCAGTCAGCAGAGACAAGGTTCGGCGCCTGATGCGCTTGATGGGTCTCGAGGCGATCTACAAGAAGCCGCGGACAACAATTTCATCAAAGCAGCACAAGAAATTTCCGTATCTCCTCGGCGGTCTGACGATAGACAAGCCCGGCCAGGTCTCTGCATCCGATATCACCTACATTCCGATGGCCAGAGGCTTTCTGTACCTCGTAGCGGTAATGGACTGGTACAGCCGATTCATACTGTCCTGGCGCCTATCCAACACTCTGGATTCCTCGTTCTGCACGGAAGCTCTCAAAGATTCCTTCTTCTTGGGAATTCCTGAGATCTTCAATACCGACCAGGGGAGCCAATTCACAAGCGAAAGCTTCATCTCTACACTGGAGGAAATTCCGATAGCAGTCAGCATGGATGGAAAGGGCCGCTGCATGGATAACGTGTTCGTAGAGAGGCTCTGGCGGAGCCTGAAGTATGAAGAGGTCTATCTCTATTCATATGACTCGGTGGCGGAGGCCAGAGCAGGGATAGCACGCTGGGTGGAGTTCTACAATTACGAGCGACCGCATCAATCTCTCGGCTACCGGACTCCATGGGAGGCATTTACAAATAAGCCGAAACCAACTCCTGGCGCTGTTTTCGGAGTGGGAGGAATGAAAGTTAAGCAAAATGCCATTGATGTATATAATCTAGATATGATACCGTATCTAACACCTGATGAAGAGCAGGATGTCATCAAGACTTAGGTAGTTCAGGATGTGGCCCGAACTATCAAGACCACCTCATTCAGCAAATTTTAAACTCGTCCACTTTTCGAACGTTTTTTAGTCGCTTCCGAGGATCCAAGATGAGTGAGTTTACAAAGGAGTCACAGTACCAGCATCAAGTTGCCATCAGAGACGCAGAAGGGTTTGCCCGCCTTGGTCTTACAACCAATCACTGCTGGAGAGACGATCCAAGACACCTACTGTTCATATTAGCGCGTTATAAGTTTGTCGCGAAAATGCTTAGCGGCAAGAGCAGGGTGCTGGAAGTCGGATGTGGTGATGCCTTCGGCTCGAGGCTCGTGCAGCAGGAAGTTGGCTCTCTCTGCGCTGTGGATTTCGACCCTATTTTCGTAAAGGACGTTAATGAGAGAAACACGGACCGCTGGAAATTAGACTGCCGGACTCACGACATGTTATCTGGTCCAGTTGACAAGGATTTTGATGCGGCATACAGTCTCGATGTAATCGAACACATTGCCCCGAAAGATGAGGCGCAGTTTATAGGCAACCTGGTCCAGTCATTGGGGGCTCATGGAGTGGCAATAATCGGGACTCCATCTCTTCAATCTCAAGTTTACGCCTCAGAGTTTAGCAAGCGTGGGCATATCAACTGCAAGGATGCCCCAGGATTAAGGGCATTGATGGAGTGTTATTTCCACAACGTTTTCATTTTTTCGATGAACGATGAGGTCGTCCATACAGGCTTCTACCCTATGGCACACTACCTGTTTGCTCTCTGTACGGACAGGAGAGATTCGGTTGCAAAGCTGACATAAGTCCCGTCGGCTAACTGGCTAATAGGTTGACCCCTCGACCTTTTAGCGACCTTCAATGCGGCGTGAGGAGTTGTAAACCATATGCAGCCAGGAACGAAATCGGACGCTAGAGCAAGCCGAGGACAACAGAGCATCGTGGCACCCAGGTACAGCTACCCTCTGAGTCACGAGGAGTACGATGCGCTATGCAGGGAGCTTCGAGCAAGAGTAGTTGAGATGTCGCATAGTGCACGGGCGCCACATCTGGCTTCTGCTCTCTCCTGTATCGAGATTGTGGCGGCCCTTTACGGCTCTGTTTTGAACATAGATCCACGCAATCCGATGGATGAAGCACGCGATAGATTCGTGTTCAGCAAAGGTCATGCCGCGAGCACCCTCTATGCCACACTGGCCTTCTTCGGTTTCTTCCCGGAGAGCGAGCTGGCTTCTTACGGTAAGAGCTCGGGAAGACTGGCGGAGCAGCCTAGTCCATATTGTATGCCCGGCGTAGAGGCTGCTACAGGTTCCCTGGGTCACGGGCTACCTCTGGGACTGGGCATGGCTAAGGCGGCGAAGATACTGACCCGTTCATACAAGACCTTCGTACTGATGAGTGACGGAGAGTGCAATGAAGGGTCTGTTTGGGAAGCGGCTCTCCTCGCTCCCGCCCATAAGCTGGACAACTTGATAGTCCTGGTTGACTTCAACAAGTGGCAGGCAACGGGTCGAAGTACCGAGGTAACATCGCTGGAGCCGTTGGCGAAGAAGTGGGAAGCTTTTGGCTGGAATTCATTCGAGATTGACGGACACAACGTTGGGGAGCTCCTTTCTGCCCTGGACAATGCCAACTCAAGCAACGGAAAACCCACAGCCATAGTCGCTCACACGGTGAAAGGAAAGGGAATCTCCTTCATGGAGGACGATAACAACTGGCATTATCGTGTTCCCACCGAGACAGAAGTAGTAGCCTCGAAGCGGGAGCTTGGACTTCTATGAGAAATGCGTTTGCCGATGAAATGACCAGGATTGCCAGCGAAGACCGGCGATTGACGTTGCTGTCGGGCGATATTGGAAACAGGTTGTTTGATCGCTTCAAAGAGGCAGCACCGGATCGCTTCATCAACTGCGGCATTGCCGAAGCAAACATGATCGGGACAGCGGCTGGCTTGGCCATGTGTGGTTTGAAGCCGGTAGCCTACACCATCACACCTTTCATCACTACGCGTTGCCTCGAGCAGATTAAGATTGATGTCTGCTATCACAATACCCCGGTCGTGATTGTCGGAGTTGGAGGTGGTTTGAGCTACGCTTCTCTAGGGGCGACGCACCATTCCTTTGAAGATATAGCGATCCTTCGGGTTTTGCCTCGCCTGCAGATTGTATGCCCGGGAGATCCAGTAGAAGTGCGATTCGCCATCCGGGCGGCTCTACAGTCGGACGCACCTACGTACATTCGACTCGGCAAGAAGGGCGAGGAAATAATACACACAGAAGAGCCCAGCTTCACGATAGGAAAGGGAATCCCGCTCCGAGAAGGAAAGGATGTCTGCATCTTGAGCACGGGCAATGTCCTTCCTCTGGCGCTGCAGTGCGCAGATGCACTTTCGCAGGCATCTATAAGCCCGCGAGTAGTGAGCCTGCATACTGTAAAACCTCTCGATACGGACATTCTCTCAGATGCGTTCTCCAAGTTTGCCGTCGTTGCCACCATAGAGGAGCATTCGCTGATCGGTGGTCTTGGAGGTAGCGTGGCAGAATGGCTATCTTCGCAAGAGCATTTCTCAGCAAAGCTTCTTCGATTCGGTCTCGACGATGCCTTTATTTGTGATTCGGGAAATCAGAATCAAACAAGGAAAGCGGTCGGACTCTCGCCAGAATTCATAACTCCCAGGATTATCGATTGCCTTAGAAGGAGAAGTTGAACAATGAAGTCCATTGCGGCTGTTCTGACCAACACCTGCAAGCCACTCGAACTGATTGAGCTGGAAATTCCCGCACTCAAGGCCGGTCAGGCTCTGGTGGAGGTTAAGTACAGCGGCGTCTGCCACACTCAGGTTTCTGAATGCAGAGGGCATAGAGGACCTGACGCATATCTGCCACACTGCCTGGGACATGAAGGAAGCGGCATAGTTGCACAGGTAGGCGAAGGTGTGACCAAGGTCAAATCCGGTGACCGGGTTGTCTTATCATGGATGAAAGGCTCCGGCTCCGACGTGCCCGGTACGGTTTACAATTCAACTTTTGGTAAAGTAAACGCTGGCGGTATAACTACATTCAGCAATTTTGCGGTTCTCAGCGAGAACAGGCTAACTCTTCTACCTCCTGAAATTCCATTCCGAGAAGCGGCCCTCTTTGGTTGCGCTATTCCCACCGGTGTTGGTGCTGTGTTCAATACAGCAGGTGCAAGGGCTGGTCAATCGGCTGTTATTTTCGGTGTAGGTGGTGTGGGTCTCTCAGCGGTTGCCGGGGCAGCACTGGCAGAGTGCTCACCGATAGTCGCGGTTGACCTTCAGGAGAGCAAGCTTGCAGCAGCCCGTTTCCTCGGCGCGACCCACTGCATCCAGGCCGGCACAGAACAAACGCTTTCGGAGCTGAAGGCCGTATCGGGCAACGGTTTCGATATAGCAGTCGAAGCCACCGGAAGGAAAGAAGTCATGAGAGACGCGCTCGAGTCGGTCCGGAAGCAGGGAGGAATTGCCGTTATTCTTGGCAACACTAGGGCCGGGGAATCTCTGGAGATCGACCCTCGTCAGCTTAACGCTGGAAAGCAGCTGCGAGGTTCTTGGGGCGGCGATAACGACCCGGATCGGGACTTCCCTCGCTACTTCGACTTTTTGCTCTCCGGACAGCTAAGCATTGAGCCCCTGATATCAGAGGCGTATCCATTATCCAGGATCAACGAAGCGATTGAGGATCTGGAGCATGGTCGAGTAATTCGACCGCTAATAGAGATGGCGACATGATGAAGATAGGAATTGATTTCGACAATACAATCGTCTCGTATGATCAGATCTTCTACAGAGCGGCAGTAGAGCGCAATCTGGTGCCAGCCACCGTGGCACCTGTGAAGAGTTCCATCAGAAATCACTTGCGAGAGCGGGGAAAGGAGCGCCTATGGACAGAGCTCCAGGGACACATTTACGGTCCGGGGATAGCTGGTGCAAGCGCTTTTCCAGGCATTATGGACTTTCTGGAGCTTTGCGCAGCAGGTGGCATCAAAGCCTTTATAGTGAGCCATAAGACAAAGTATCCCTATGAGGGCTCCAGGCACGACCTCCGTTACCATGCCAGCCACTGGCTGGCATCGAACGGTTTCCTAGATTCGGAAAGAACCGGAATTAGGCTGGAGGATGTCTATTTCCGGAGCACCAAGGAGGAGAAAATAGAGCAGATTGCGCGCCTTGGCTGCGATCTGTTCTTCGATGATCTTCCAGAGTTTCTTGCAGAGGATTCCTTTCCTGACTCCGTGAGAAAAGTCCTTTTCGACCCCAATGATGTTCACGCGGAAGAGAAGCGCTTCCTGCGGATATCTTCCTGGAGCCAGGCGACAGAGCTTGTACAGACCGCAAAGAGATGACCTCACGGCTTAATGGCAGTCAGATCGACTTCCTGGCCAGGAATGGCTTTGGCAAACGATGCAATATTACTCTCCTTAAGGGGGGAAAAAACAATGTCGTTTACCGTATGACTGACAAGCGCAGGTCCGCTCTTCTCAAAGTATATTTCAAACACCGGGGTGATTCACGCGACAGGGGCGGCACAGAATTCTCTTTCTCTACTTTTGCATGGGCCAGCGGTCTTACCGCTTTGCCCCGGCCAATCGATTATGATCCATACGCCGGAGCTGCGCTTTACTCCTTTGAAGATGGCCGAAGCCTGGCCGCCGACGAAATTTCAGAGAGCCACGTCCATCAGGCAATCACTTTCTTTGCCGAACTCAACCGCTTCAAGAGCTCTGCGTCGGCCCGCGCTCTTCCCAATGCTTCCGAGGCTTGCTTTTCCATTGCAGAACACATAGCCTGCATAGACGGCCGGGTAAACCGTCTGGTAAAAGCCTCCGGGTCCATACCATGGGAGCCAGCGAGGCTATTGATTGAAGCGAGACTGATGCCTCGCTGGAATATTGTAAAAACTGCTTTGAAGGATTCCTGCAGAGAGCTCGGTCTCGCCTACGACGAGCCCCTCAAGCCGGAGGAACGCCGATTGTCCCCCTCGGACTTCGGGTTTCACAATGCCCTCTTGCGTCCGTCCGGCGACCTTGTGTTCTTAGATTTCGAGTACGCGGGCTGGGACGATGTGGCCAAGACCATTTGCGACTTCTTCCTTCAGCCAGCGCTGCCGGTCCCTATAGATCAATTCGAATCCTTCTCCAGAGGGATTATGTCAGATTTCTATAGCTGTTCTAAGCACGAGCGGAGAGCAATAGCACTGTTTCCGGCCTTTCGAATTAAGTGGACTTGTATCCTCCTCAATGATTTCCTCGCAATAGGACGTGAGCGAAGGAACTTTTCTCTGGGATTGGATGATGAGGAGAAGCGTCGCAACAGGCAGCTCGAGAAGGCTATGAGCTACCTCAAACGAGCGGAGAACGCGGAAAACCTTAGCTCGATGGGTCCTCGATAAAGGGCAACCAGACCAACCAAGGAGATTGAAAAGAAGATGGCATATAGAGACTTTCTCTCTTCCGTGCACAAGAGAACAAAGCGCGACTATCTCGCTCGAGTCAACGAATATCCAAAAGCCACGGCAGCCAAGCTAGCAAAGGAATTCTCCAAAGACTACTGGGATGGTAGCAGACACACAGGCTATGGCGGCTATCGGTATGATGGCCGCTGGCGGGCTGTCGCAGAGGAGCTGGCAAAGCACTACGAGCTGAAAGATGGAGATAGAGTCCTGGACGTAGGTTGTGGCAAAGGATTTCTGCTCTATGAGCTGACGCAGGTCGTTCCTGGACTGCAGGTACAAGGAATAGACATATCGGAATATGCGATAGAAAATTGCAAGCCAGAGGTCAAAGAGAGTCTCAGAGAGGGGAATGCGGTGGCTTTGCCTTATTCCGATAAGTCCTTTGATCTGACAATCTCAATCAACACTCTGCACAATCTTCCCTGTTACGATCTCTATTCTGCACTCAAAGAGATCGAGCGCGTAAGCAGAGATAAGAAATATATCTGTGTTGAATCCTACCGTACAGAAGAAGAAAAGGTAAATCTCCTGTACTGGCAGCTAACTTGCGAGATGTTTTGCTCTCCGCAAGAGTGGGAGTGGTGGTTTAATTTGACCGGCTATACCGGTGATCACTCCTTCATCTACTTCGAATGAAGAGTAGCCCAATTTGACGAGACTCTCTCTATACTTGCCTCAAGGGAGTGAAAGTCATGTCTCATTTCGTCAAAGAGCATTGACCTTCGAAGGGATGTATTTAAAGGACGCTCCCGCATAGAGGGTAGATCGTGAAGCGAGATAGGCTCAATCAGATCGACATCCGCCTTCATTGCTCGAGCTACCGCAACAGCAATATCATACCTGGACCAGACCTCAGTGTTGCACATGTTGTAAATGCCGGCTCGCCCGAAAGACTGCGCATATATGACCATTGCGACCAGATCATCTATGTGAGTAGGGCAAAAAATCTGATCAATGGCAGCCCTTATGGTCTTGCCTCTTGCGAGGCTCGACGCGATCTCGTCTAGGAGAGTGCCATCCCCCCTCTTGATACCGTACGTTTTTCCCAGTCGAAGAATCAGATAATTCTGTGCGAGCGATGGAATCTTCTCCTCGACCAGAGCTTTTTGCCGTCCGTACTCGGTCTTAGGGCTCGTCTGAGATTCATCCCCGTAGTTGCCAGTTGTACCATCGAAAACATAGTCTGTCGAAAGGAAAACCGTCTGCAAGCCAGTCTGACCTAATTGCCTTACCAGTTCTAGGGTCCCCTGCACATTAACCTCATAGGAGGCTTCGGGGTTCTGCTCACAGAAGCTGACATTGGGCTTTGCTGATGCAATCAGCACCGACTCGAACCCCTGCTCTTTCAATCGTAAATTCGCAATGTCCGGGCGTGTGATATCGAAAAAAGTTAGCTCGGGGCTCGTATTCGAGAACGAAGTACCCAGGACATCCGCATAATGGGTCCGAAAGGTCGAAAAAAGATGCCTTCCAATGAATCCGCTTGCCCCTATAACTGCTGTCTTAACAGGAATCACTTTGATTACTCCAACTCCATTTTCCACATGCACTCAATCAACCGCAAATCTTCCGCAGCATCCTTTCCTGTACTCAGGGACGGCGTTCCGTCTCGAACGGTCGAGACAAAAGCCTCGGCCTGACGACGAAATGACCAGCTCCAGCCACATTGTGGAGATACTATCTCCTGAACAGGACCAGCCTTGTAGACTTCTACTTTGGCAGGAACATTCTTCAGCAGGGGCGGCGGTGTACTCAGGGTCATTCGGCCATCTGAGAAAAAGAACTCTGTAACCTCATCCCATCCGCGGTTTGACGCCTTACCGGTCTCGAGCGTGACCGGCACACCAGAGAAATTGAATACGCTAACCTGGCCGCGATCGGGAGCGAGTCTTACATATTCCACCTCTGGACTTTCGCCGAACATGTAACGAAGCAGATTGGTGTTATGTGAAAAACAATTCACAAAGGCGCCATATGAAGGCTTCAGATCGTCAGGGATCCACTCTGGGGCAACTGGCCAACCACCGTCTAAATACTCGGTCTTCTCTTCAGTAACCACATGCCCACCAGCATTGCAATATGAGTCTCCCATGTAACAATGAGCACGCCCAAACAACAAGGTGCCAAGCTCACCTGATTCCCGGTACTCATCAAAAAGCCGCTTGGCTAGCTGAACACCTTCATCGTAGCGCTTCATATACCCGACTACATACTTCAAATCGTTGGCCTCCGCCGCCTCGAGTAGACGCTTTGCCTGCTCGAGAGTACCGGTCATGGGCTTCTCCGAAATCACATGCTTACCAGCCTTCAGACAATCGAAAACGGTAGGTCCAGTAAATGGCCTCGGAGTCACTACCACCACTGCATCTACATCCGGATCTCTGAGAAGATCGTGATGTGATTCGTAGCATCTTGGTATTCCATATCGGCTACCGACCTCGCTTCGCAACTCAGGCCGATACTCTGCGAGCGCAAAAACCTCGCAATCATCCATCTCCCAATAATTAACTAAATGACAGAGCTGCCCAATGAAGCCAGCCCCGATCATTCCAATTCTCAGCCGACTGGTTGACATTCGCCCTTACGCTCTGTCATGGACGAAGCATCCATGACTTCTACCTCCGGGAAACAAACCACGAATTTGCCTCCTTCCTCGAGGAAGCGCTGATTATTGGCAATGATCTTCTTTGCATGAATCCAGGCCAAAATAACCACATAGTCCGGCTTTAGCTTGTACAGCTCACTTGTTGGCAGCACCTTAAAACCATGACCGGGCGTGAACTTATTCATCTTCATGGGATGATCGTCGAACACAACTTGTATAGCGGAGTCCAGCCCGAACTGCGAAACAATAGTAGGACCGCTCCTTGCTGCTCCATATCCAGCGATCCTGCCGTCTGTCCGGCTGCATTCGTCGATAATCTCAGCAAGTCGCTGCCTGATCTTCTCTAATTTTTGAGAAAACTGCTTTACCGCCTCAGGTTGATCGAGTTCACGCGCTTCCTCCAGAGCCAGCAGCTCTGCAACAGAAGCTTGCTTCCGCCTGGGACCATTGGCATGTTGAGCAAAGCCTATGATTGATCCCATCTGAATAGAATTACGTTTAACGTCGATGAGCTCCAACCCGTGCCGCTCCAGGAATCGAATCATCGGCTTTAGCGAGTGATGCGACATATGCTCATGAAAAATAGTGCCGAGCAAAACTTTATCGATAATGTCCAACAAATACTGACACTCGAATACGAAAACCCCATCTGGCGCAAGCATGTTCTTTACGCTCTCCGCCATGCCGCCAAGATTGTCTGCATGAGCAAAGACATTGAAAGCCGTGACCACGGAGACTGCGCCATGCTCTGTGCGAATGCCATCGGCAATGTCTTCGGTCATAAGCTCAGGAATGGTAGGAATTCCGGATGCAGTCGCCTGCGCGGCGATGCCCCTGGCCGGGTCTACCCCGATAACCTTATAACCAGCTTCTTTGAAGGGACGGAGAAGACTGCCGTCATTGCTTCCGATATCAACTACCAAGCCGCCCTCTGGCGGTGCATAGGTGCCGATGACGTCTTCAGCCACCTCAGCAAAGTGGTCGATAATACCCTTCGTCTGACCGGAAAAGTAAGTATAGTCATCCCAGAGGGTATCGGAATCGATTACGTCGAGGAGTTGGACGTGTCCACAAGACCGGCACATATACAAGTCAACCGGGAACACCTCCTGAGAAATCGCCGCTTCCCTGCTATCCGCATATTTTTCAGCGAGTGGAGTTGGTTTCAGCTTAACAACAAGTTCTACCCCGTCGCCATCACATAGGCGGCACGTATTTCTGTGAAAGACTCTGGTAGCAGCCATAGCTCATCTTCCTCATTCGACATCTGAAGTTTTAGAGTAATACCAATTGATACCGCGACATATTATTTACGGTGAATGTAAGTACGCCATGAGTTCCTTTTGCGTATGCCCAAAAGCCCTCCAACCAGGATATAACCCCAGCAAGTCTTTCATCCTGGTCGGTCTCCGACTTCAAGTCCAGCTCACCACGAACTCTCTTAGAAGTCACAACATATGGTTTGTCATGCCACACCAGTCGCTCGGCAACATTCTCTGTGACTCTCTCGAATTCCTTGTTTGGCTTTTTTAGCAATTCTTTGCAATACTTCTCGGTCTGAATATCCTCGATCCGGTCGATTCATGAAGTATTCTAAGGCGCCTTATTTTTGCCGAGGGCTTTCCTCCTGACCTTGCAGAATGCCTGGTAGGATTTGAAATACACTCTGTAAAAGAAGGCTGTCAGGTCGATAAGCCTTCCTTTGCAGTAATAGTAAAACCAATGCCCGATTTTTCTGAGGGTTTCGAGAAATTTCTTATTCGCCATCTTCAGGTAAAAAAGCGATTTCTCGAATATCAAATGGGCAACGACAGAAAAGGCGGCTAGACTGAATTGATTGCTGTCTAGCACTTTCCAGAGCACGCCCGGACTAACTACATCGTTCTGCTCGATGAAAAGATTGAAAACGCGACCCCTGATCATTAGCGGTAACAAATATTGATTCTCGAAGGCAGACTTGAGCACTTCCTCGAATACAGGTCGCTGCTTGTCAGGATCGAGCATGGACTTAGACCAGCCTGTTCCGGTGTGAAATTTCACACAGACAGCCGGCTCGTAGCATATGCCGAATCGTAATCCAACAAGGGTATAAGCCCACCAGTCAGAGTGCCATTTGATGGATTCTTGGTACAGCTCTTTGTCGAAAGTCTTTCTTCTGATGAGCACTGTTGGTGTGCATATTACCCGGCCGGGAAGGGCTCTCGAGAATTCCTCAGGCGAATAGTAGCCGCCTCTGGGAAACATATTTTCGAGGTAGTAGTCGTCAGATCCAGCTTCACCTCGATCCGCACGCAGGTGCATGTCCGCGCAGAAGAGACCGGCATTCGGATACTTGCTCAGCAAGGTCATTCCCCGCTCGAAAAAGCCTGGATACACCAGATCATTGGCTGAGGCGAAGCCCAGTATCTCACCTATTGACTCGTCTATGCCGCGGTTGACGGCGGCTAGCACTCCCTCGTTCTTCGACTTTGCCACTACTCGGACAAATGAATAGCGCCGAGCGATTTCGTTGATTATCATCAAACTGTCGTCAGTCGAGCCGTCATCGACAACTATTACTTCTTCAGGGACCCGAGACTGCTGGCAGACCGCCTCCATTGCGGCACCGATTGTGGCACTGTCGTTGTAGTTGCACATGATCACCGAAAGCCGCTCCGTCGTCTGGCCTGGTTCCGGCGCAGCTAGAGCTTTGTCCATGGATACGACTTTCATATCAACCCCGCTGGCGATCTTGTCGGCGATTACAGTAACTGATTCTTCCACAATTTATCAAGAGGTTGCCTGCGCTATTCAGGCGAGCTCGTTCCTTCGGCTGTGAAGCCAGAGCGCGAAAGCATCGTAGGGGCTTACTGGATAACTGCCGAGGAGTACCTCGGCAGGAAATGCTGCAAAGGCTTCACCCTCGGTGAGAAGAAACTCTTTCATCTGTTCCTGGCTAACGGATGTCTCGAAAAAGGTCCTGTTGAGTATGGGCAAACCACAGAAACCGAGGTCGAAATCGATTTTTGTAAAGTATTTCAGGGAAGCCGGGCTAAATCCCAGCTCTTCCATTAACTCTCTTATCAGTGCTTCTTCTGCTGTCTCCCCCTGGTCGATTCCGCCACCGAAGCAGCCCCAATGTTTGGGGAACCAGATGAGAGGGTTGTTGTCGCGGAGCTGAACGACATATCTACCATCCTCTAGAACAAGAATTGCTGCCACGGCGTTGTCTGGTCGAAGGAGCCCGGTCACTTGTGCTTGGCCTTCCGAGTGTCATTGTGAGCGACAGTTTAGAATCTCGTTCGTTCGGAAATCATGAGGTGCCTATAATGGACATATCTTCCATCTTGGCTAATATGGGCGCGTCGAGCAGGTATTGTAGAAAACCTGCAGAAGTACCGCGGAGACAGGCGTCACCATGCCGAACGGATCGCTAAGAAGCCTCGTGACGGGGGGATGTGGGTTTATTGGCAGTCACCTTGTGGACCGCCTCCTCGAGGAAGGCCACGAAGTAATTGTGCTAGATGACCTGTCCAATGGACGGCTGGAGAACCTGGAGCACCGGAAGAACTCGGACAGGCTGACGATTCATCAGGTAGACGTAGCGAACTTTCAGGAAACCGAGCCTCTTTATGAAGGCGTGGATTGGGTTTTTCACCTGGCTGCCCTTGCCGATATCGTACCTTCGATACAGCAACCGCTCAGATATCACCACGCTAACGTCGATGGTACGGTGGCTGTTCTAGAGGCTTCCCGATCCCAAAAGGTGAAACGATTCTTATATGCGGCTTCTTCATCTTGTTATGGAATTGCAGAGACTTATCCTACGCCCGAGACGGCCCCGATGAGTCCGGAATACCCCTACGCTCTTTCGAAATATATCGGTGAGCAGTATGTACAGCACTGGGCGCAAGTTTACGACATGCCTTGCGTTTCGCTGAGGCTGATCAATGTTTATGGACCGCGTTCCAGGACAAGCGGAGCTTACGGCGCCGTTTTTGGCGTTTTTCTGGCACAAAAGCTTGCTGGCAGACCGTTTACTGTGGTCGGAGATGGAAATCAAACGCGCGATTTCACATTCATCTCTGACGTCGTCGAAGCATTCATCAAGGCTGCGGAATCCGACTTGAAAAACGAAGTACTCAATATCGGCTCCGGGGGCACGTATAGTATCAACTGCCTTGTGTCGCTCCTGGGCGGAGATGTCACCTATATTCCCAAACGTCCTGGTGAGCCCGACTGGACCTATGCGGACATAGGCAAAGCCCGCAAGCTGCTTGACTGGGAGCCCAAGATCTCGTTCGAGGAGGGCGTCAAGGTTATGCTTGAGCATATTGATTCCTGGAGAGATGCACCAGTCTGGGACGAGAAGTCTATTTCGGTAGCTACCAAGGAGTGGTTCGAGTATCTGGGTAAGTCAGATAAGGCGGTTTTGTCATGCAGCAATTGAGTGCCAGGGAAGGCTCGAAGATACTGACCCTCGATCAGCTGGCCGATAAAATCGCAGAGCTCAAGGATGCTGGACTCAAGGTCGTGTTATGCCACGGTGTCTTCGATCTGCTGCATATCGGTCATTTACGGCATTTTAAGCAAGCAAAGAGATTTGGTGACGTTCTTGTTGTCACTATAACCGAGGATAAATTCGTTAACAAAGGTCCGCACAGACCGGCTTTCCCTGAGCCGCTCCGGGCCGAGGCCTTGGAAGATCTCTCCGTCGTCGATTACGTAGGTATCAGCCGTTGGCCTACTGCGACTGAGCTTATCAAAAAACTGAAGCCCAACTACTATGTAAAGGGGCAGGACTATGCAGATCCCTCCAAGGATGTGACCGGTGGCATAGACCTCGAGCGTGAAGCTATTGAATCCGTGGGCGGCGAGATTGCATTTACGGATGACATCACATACAGTTCTACGGCACTGATCAATCGCAACATTCCGGTGCATAGCGCTGAAGTCGGTGCCTATTTGCAGGCTCTCTCTGCGAAATACGAGCCTGGCGATATAAGTGCGCTCATTGAGAGTATGAAATACCAGAAGGTCCTGGTAATAGGCGAGGCTATTATCGATGAGTATGTCTATTGCGAGGCTTTGGGTAAGTCGGCGAAAGAGCCCATGCTTGCGATAAAGCGTATTTCGGATGAGCGATTTGCCGGTGGCACGCTTGCAGTCGCCAATAACATCGTCAATTTTTCCAATTCATGTGGGCTCATCAGCCTGATTGGAGATGATGGGGTTTACGATGAGTTCCTAGAAGATAGTCTGAACGAGAAAGTTACCGCTCATCTTTTGAAGCGTGATTCATCGCCCACTATCGTTAAGCGGCGCTTCGTCGACAATTATTACTTCAGCAAGTTGCTGTCGGTATACGAAATAAACGATGCACCGCTGACTGACAGTGACGAGGACACTCTATGTGCTCTTCTCGATAAGGAAATTCCCAATTACGACGTCGTCGTAGTCGTGGATTTTGGACACAGTATGCTCACTCCCAGGGTCGCGGAAGTGATTTCGAGCAATGCGAAGTTTCTAGCCCTCAATTCCCAGTCAAATGCCGGAAGTATTGGTTTTCAAACAATATTCAAATACAAGACTGCTAACTATATTTGTATAACGGAGAATGAGATCAGGCTGGAAGTGCGCGATAAGGTAAGTGACTTGAAAAACATTATTCCGGCACTAGCCAAGCAAATCGACTGCGAGCGAATCGTAGTTACCCGCGGTAGATCGGGCAGCATAGGATTCGAGAGGTCTTCCGGGCAGTATGTCGAGGCGCCCGCCCTGGCCGGTCCTGTAGTCGATCGTATGGGGGCCGGGGATGCATTTCTGGCAATTTCTTCAATTTGTGCGGCACTCAAGTCGCCAATGGATGTGATGCAATTTATTGGAAACGCGGTTGGAGCCCAGGCGGTGTCAACGGTAGGCCATAGAAATTCGATTGGGAAACCAACACTTCTTAAGTATGTAAATTCTTTGCTGAGTTATTAGAGGAAGAAGACTGATGAGCGAAGTTAGAATCGACTTCACGCCTATTAGCTTGAAAGGGGCACCAGTTTCGGTGTCGAACTACTTTCAGGAACTGGACCGCCTAATCTTGTCGTGCATTGTTACCGATGCCGATGGGGCTCCCATGTCACTCGACCATGGGTGTGCCGAAGCGCTCATCATGTTTGATGAGCTCAAGGCCAGTGGTCGCAAGATTATGCTAGTCGGTAACGGCGGAAGCGCAGCGATCGCCAGTCACGAAGCTCTCGATTTCTGGAATGCCGGCGCCATCAAGGCGACTGCGTTCAATGATTCTGCTCAGCTCACCTGCTTGAGCAACGACTACGGATACGATCTTGTCTACAGTAAAGCTGTTGAGATGTTTGCAGATCCCGGCGATCTCCTTATAGCGATCAGCAGCTCGGGTAAGTCCGTGAATATTCTCAATGCTGTCTCGGCGGCCCGAGCCAAGAATTGCTCGGTAATCACATATTCTGGATTCGCCCAGGAGAATCCGCTGAGAGCAGGCGGCGATTTGAATTTCTACTTGCAGTCCACTTCCTACGGACATGTGGAGGTTGGGCACCTGGCTTTGATTCACTACTTAACTGATATGGTCAAAATGAACACGAGAGGTATATAGGGTAATGATTGCGAAAGGTAGTACCGTCCTGGTTACTGGTGGTGCCGGTTATGTTGGCGCGGTTCTTGTTCCCAGGCTCCTCAAAGAAGGATATAGGGTAAAGGTTGTTGACCTGTATATTTTCGGTGATGACGTACTCGAGCACGTCAAGGACGATCCAGGTCTCGAGCAGATCAGAGGAGACATAAGAGATCAGGAACTCCTCTCTCGAATTCTGCCTGGTTGTGACGCCGTAATTCACCTTGCCTGCATCTCGAATGATCCTTGTTTTGAGCTCAATCCTGAACTTAGCAAGTCGATAAACTTCGATTGCTTCGAGCCGCTGGTTTCCATTAGCAAGTCAAGCGGCGTGAAGCGCTTTATCTACGCTTCCACCTCTAGTGTTTATGGAGTGAGTGATGCACCGGAGGTCGACGAGGAGCATCCGCTTCTGCCGATTACGGACTACAATAAGTATAAGGGTCTTTGTGAGCCGATCTTACAGAGATACCAATCTCCAGAGTTTACGACGGTGACCATACGTCCTGCCACTGTATGTGGTTATTCGCCGCGTCAGCGCCTTGATCTGACTGTGAATATTCTCACCAATTTTGCTTATAACAAAGGCTCTATCACGATTTTCGGCGGCGAGCAGCAGCGACCTAATATCCACATTGAAGACATGGTTGACCTCTACGTGATGCTTTTGGAACTGCCAGCCGAGAAAATCGCCGGCAAGACTTTCAATGCTGGCTATCAGAACCAGAAGGTCAAAGAGATCGCTGATATCGTAAAGAAGATGACAGAGAGTGCCTATCCCGAGAAGAATATCGAGCTCTTGACGGTTCCCTCCGAGGATATTCGCTCCTACCATATATCTTCAAAAAAGATACAGAAAGAACTCGGATTTACACCGAAACGGACAATAGAAAACGCTGTAGAGGATTTGATTGAAGCATTCAAAGCAGACAAGCTTCCGAATTCTTTTGACGATCCCAAGTATTTCAATATCAAGGCGATGCAGAAGTGTGGATTGAGTTGAGTTTTGCCTTTTCGTCTCGGCATGGCCACAGGAGTGGATCTTGAAAGTAGCGGTACTCGGTAGCAACTCATTTTCGGGAGCCGACTTTGTCGACCTCCTCCTCGAAGACCCAGAGAGCGAAGTGCTGGGCATAAGTCGGTCTCCGGAAAAAAGCAGCACGTTCCTTGCGTATAAGCGGCACAACGGCGCTCTGGATAAGCAATTCTCCTTTCGCCAGCTGGACTTGAATTCGGATTCCGAGGCTATCGTCGACTGCCTCGACGAGTTCCGACCAGAGTATGTGGTCAACTTCGCTGCTCAGAGCGAAGTTGCTCCGAGCTGGGAGCATCCTGAACACTGGTTTCAGACCAATACAGTTGGCCTTGCGCGTCTGATCAAACCTCTTTCCAAGAGGAGCTACTTGAAGCGGTATGTACATATTTCTTCGCCGGAGGTTTATGGCACTTGTGAAGGGACGGTGACCGAGTCAGCTCCGCTCAACCCGACCACGCCATATGCAGCCTCCAAGGCGGCTGCAGATCTTCTTTTGTTTACCTACCTGAAGAATTTCTCGTTTCCCCTGGTTGTAATTCGTTCGACCAACGTCTACGGGCCGCACCAGCAATTGTGGAAAATCATTCCGAGGACGATCATCTATTTGAAGTCCGGCAAGAAGATTGCGTTACATGGTGGTGGGAATGCGGTGAAGTCCTACATCCACATAAGAGACGTCTCCCGAGGTGAGCGAGCAGCCATGCTCAATGGCGAAGTCGGGAGCATCTATCATTTCTCCCCGGACAGCGGCGTTTCCGTAAAAAGCGTTGTAGAGATGATTTGCCAAAGAATGGGCTACGACTTTTCCGAGCATACCCTGGATGTGGAAGAGCGCCTCGGTCAGGATCGAGCCTATGTAATCGATTCCTCGAGAGCGAGACAAGAATTTGGCTGGTGTCCGGACATCGACATAGCCGAGGGACTCGGCAGCGTTATTGATTGGGTTGAGAAGGACTGGCAGTCAATAAGAGACTGCCCTCTGGAGTATGAGCACATTCCGTGAGGTTCGCTGCTTGCACAAGTTCATGGGTATTCTTTCACCGTATCTGACGAGACTCAGCCTGGTCGTGAGGTTTTGTTATATGGGGCTGTCAACTTGGACAATCAGCGGCTTTAAGGACATCTGGAGCCAGGAACGGCTGCAACGCTGCTTCAAGCTCAAGCTTCCGCTGATCGCTCTCATCACAATAAATGGTACTATAGCCTACGGTGTCCTCGGAGCAGGAAGTTTTGAATATGCGGATTGGACTAGCTCATGAAAGCCGCTGGAATATCGCTCCTAGCTTACGACACCGTCTACTTCGAAGAAAGTGTGCGGTCTTATCTGGACATCGTCGACGAAGTCGTAATCGGTCTCGACGAGAATCGTGAGACCTGGTCTGGTGGTTCCTTTGATTTGGACCCTCACATTACCTCCAGGCTTCTCGGTATCTCCGATAAGGTCAGGATTGTTGAGGACCAGTTCTTTATTCCAGGCTTGAGTGCAATGGAAAATGATACGAGAGAGCGAAATTTTCTATCATCACATGTACAGGGAGCCGACTGGCTCTTGTCGATAGATTCCGACGAACTTTTGATGAACGCTTCCGACTTGCAGGACTTTCTGGCAAGCCAGAGTGACAAAGATAATTGTCTTCTCGGAAATTGGGTCAGCGTCTATAAGGAGCTCGATGACAGCTATCTCGTTGTAGGCAACAGTGGAGAAGTATTCTTGCATCCTACCCCTATAGTCACGTCTGTTCCCGAGATCTTTATCAATGCTCGGTGGACAACCCAGAGTAATATCATGAGCCCAGCCATTCTTTTGCATTTCACCTGGGCGCGCTCCGAGGAAGAGCTACGACGAAAGCTAGATAACTGGGGGCATAGCAGTGATTTCTGCATCGATCATCATTTCGAGCTCTGGGTGAATGCGGATGGCACCAATTTCAGGACGTACAAGGATTTTCACCCCCTCGAGCCGGAAGCCTGGCCTGGGCTGGTAAAAATTGCTAAGGAAGATCTCAGAGAGGTTTCCAGGCAGCTCGCCAGTCGCTGACGGATTCCGAATATCCTGCGTCGCTGGTAAAATGCCACTTCGCTCCCGAGCATACCCATGAAGATTGCCCTGGTTTCATCATCATTTCCCCGAAGTCTGGAAGACGACCCTGGCTTTCCCGCCAGTTTTGAGCTGGCGAAAGGACTTGCTGAGGCCGGTCACGAGCTACTCGTCCTGACCTTTACCAATCCCAGGGACGAATCCGATATCGAGCGAGAAATCAATCTGGGCTTCCTGCCGGGAAGTCTAACTGTATTCAGGCGTCAGGTTGATTTCAACCAATACGCAACATTTCAGGGTTTGTCTCGAATCCCTACCTTTGCCTGGCAGCTGGCTCGGGCGCGAGATCTATTTGTTGCCACTCAGGAGCGGCTGTCCTCCTTCGCGCCGGATATCATCGAAGTACAAGACTTCGATGGACTGGGCTTTTTCTTTGCCGCTCAGCGAAAATACCCTCTGCTGGTCAAGGCGTATGGACCTATGTCTTTGATAACCGAACGAGGTCTGGTGGGTGATGTGCCTGTTGCGGACCGGGAACTTATCGCGGCCATGGAGTCAGCTCCTGTGGCGCAAGCCGATGGCGTAGCAGCTATTTGCCACGACATCGCCTCCTGGTGGAGTGATAGGACCGGTCGCCCGTCAGATGAGATTGATATTATCAGGACCCCGATGACCATGCCTGCGTCTCTTCCGGAGCGGACAGGGATATTTGCAGATAGATTTCCGACGATCTTCTTCTGGGGAAGGGTTGAGCGGCTCAAAGGGGCGGACCTCGTGGTCGAAGCTCTGCCAAGGGTCGTGGCTAAGTATCCTGACGCCAGGGTGCTCATAGGGGGGCAGGAGACCAGCGAATACGGAAAGGATAGACCTTATGCAGAAACCCTGCGCGAGCGTCTGGCAGAGCTTGGTCTCAGTGATAAGGTCGAGTTCCTGGGTTTCATGAGTCGGGAGAGGATTATCGAGACGGTCGTCAATGCAGATGTTTGTGTATTTCCGTCCCGGTATGAGACTGCTTGTTATTCGTGTATCGAGGCCATGGCTTACGGAGCCTTTTGCGTCGGCACGAAGGTCGGCGGATTGCAGGAGTATTGCAAGCATGGAGAGAGTGGTTGGCTCGTGGAGCCGGATGACCCCGAAGCCCTGGCAGCCGGTCTTATCTATGTTCTGGGAGAGCCCGACCTCAGGGCGAGGATAGCTGCTCGGGCGCCTGCGCACGTTCGAGCCTTTTGTGACAAGAAGGAAAGCGCCGAAAGGTCGGTTGCCGCTTATTCCCGGGCGATAGACCGATTTGCGGCGGCGCCGAAGACCGGGGCTTTCCCTGTATTTGCCGAATTCTTCGGGAATGCGCTCGGTGACGAGCCTTCCAGGCAGAGCCAGGACCGCTCTTATGATACCGGCTACGAAGAAGGCTACCAGGCAGCGGTCAGAGAGAGGGGCCTGAGTCTCGGAGGCGCTCTTTACAATCTTCTGAGGCGGGCCTGTGCCAGCTTGCTTGCCGGTCGCTGAGCCGGTAGGACCGATGACATATTAAACAAGATCCACCTGATAACCCGGAGCCCCTCTGGTATGATGTCCCTTTCCAAAAAAGGGTGGAAAGCTATGCCAGATGCCAGTGCCAGCACCGTATTCGTGACCGGAGCCGACGGCTTTATAGGCTCGCATCTTACCGAGCAGCTCGTCAAAGAAGGCTATAAAGTCCGGGCTTTCGGTTGTTACAACTCCTGGAATACCTGGGGCAATCTCGAGAATTGCGATAGCCAGATCAAAGAGTCGGTGGAAGTTGTCTCCGGCGACGTCCGCGATCCTTACTCGGTCAAGAATGCCATGCGGGGCTGCGACATAGTCATGCATCTGGCTGCCCTCATCGCTATTCCTTACAGTTACAGCTCGCCGGGCTCTTATGTGGAGACCAATGTCGGCGGCACTCTCAATATCCTCCAGGCCGCCCGCGAGCTCGGTGTCGAGAAAGTGGTCCATACCTCCACAAGTGAAGTCTATGGCACTGCCCGCTTCGTGCCGATCACCGAAGAGCATCCCCTGCAGGCTCAGTCGCCTTACGCTGCCACCAAAATCGGTGCGGATCAACTGGCGCTGTCTTTCTACAACAGCTTCGGCACACCGGTGACGGTGGTGCGTCCCTTCAATACCTACGGACCGCGTCAATCGGCCCGGGCGATTATTCCGGCGACTATTATTCAAATTGCCAGCGGCAAGAAAGAGATCAAGCTTGGCTCTCTGCATCCGACCCGGGATTTCAATTTCGTCCTCGATACCGTCAGTGGTTTCATTGCCGCCGCCCGCTGCCAGGATGCCAACGGCGAAGTGGTCAATATCGGCTCGAACTTCGAGATCTCCATCGGCGACACGGTGGATCTCATAGCCGAAGTCATGGGCGCTGATATAAAAGTGGTTACCGATGAGGCAAGGCTTCGTCCCGAGAAGAGCGAGGTCAACCGGCTCTGGGCCGACAACAGCAAAGCCAAGAAATTACTGGGCTGGGAGCCCGCCTACGGCGGACGGGACGGTCTCAAGCGGGGTCTGTCGAAAACCGCCGACTGGTTCTTGAACAAGGAAAATCTGAAAGGATACAAGGCCAACGTCTACAATGTCTGATTTCCGCCATAGTTTTAGACATGCTTTGCTCCGACCCGAGGACCCCGTGGCCGCTGCGGTCAAGGTTGTGGACTCAGTTGGATACGGACTGGCTCTTGTGGTGGACGATAAGAATCGCCTTCTCGGCTCGGTCACTGATGCTTCGATCAGGCAGTGCATCCTTTCCCGGATAGGCTTCGATCGACCGGTGAAGATGATCATGGAGCCTTCCATAGCAGACAGCCGCCTGGTGCGTATCGAGGGCAGCGCTTATGCGGTGAGCACCGATGAGTCCGGTGTCGTCACCGGCCTGTCCCGGGCGGAGCAAGCCGCTCCGGCGGTGGCGGAGCACCCGGTGGTGCTGATGGTAGGGGGCAAGGGAGAGCGCCTGCGACCGCTGACCGACAATTGCCCGAAGCCGCTGCTGAAAGTGAAAGGCAAGCCTCTTCTGGAACGGACCATCGAGCGTCTCTCCAGGCAGGGTTTCAAGAACGTCTATCTGACTGTCCATCATCATGCCTCGATGATCGAGTCTTTTTTCGAGACCGGTTCGCGCTGGGGAGTCAATATCGAATATCTGCATGAGAAAGAGCGTCTCGGCACTGCCGGTGCCCTGGGTATGCTTCCTGCCGAGAATATCGAAAGACCGATACTGGTGATGAATGGCGATCTGGTAACCACTATAAAGTTTCCGGATCTGCTGGCTTTTCATCGTCGTTGCGGATCGGTCGCCACAATGTGCGTGGCTCCCTATGATGTCGCTATTCCTTATGGCGTGGTGGCTCACGAAGGCTTCGCCATGAGAGGCATTCTCGAGAAGCCTGTGGAGCGCCATTTCATCAATGCCGGTATTTATATCCTCGATCCATCCGTCCTTCGCCTGGTGCCGAAAGGCAAGCCCTTCGATATGCCCATGCTCTTCGATCGGCTCATGGAAGCAGGCGAGAGAGTCGGCGTCTGCCCGCTCCGGGAGCAGTGGATCGATATCGGCAGTGTCGACACCTTCGAGCAGGCCCAGAGAGAATGCATCGACGATGAGGACAACGAAGAAGTAAGAGCCCGCATGGCCTCCGAGCTGCCGGTAGTGCAGTCGACGGGACGGCTCGGCACCCTGCGGCCATCGGTGATGTGATATGCGGGTCTGCCTGATCTCGAGAGAGTATCCCCCTGATACCGGATTCGGTGGTATCGCCACCTTCACCAGGCATCTCGCCCACGGTCTCGCCCTCAACGGTCACGAGGTCGAGGTCGTCTCCCTGTCCAAAGACAGGGTAGGGACCTTTGAAGATGTGGTAGAGGATGCCGGCGTCAGGCTGACAATCAGGGTCCACCGCGTGGACAAGACCGGGATTACCAAAAATCTCAGCCTGGTGCCTCTCTACACGCCTTACAGCCAGTACTGTCTCGGCGCTGCCACGGCGCTCTGGGCGAAGTTCCTGGAGCTGCATAAAGAGCGCCCTTTCGACGTGGTGGACTCCCCCGAGCTTCTGGCAGAAGGGCTCATGCCGGCGGTCACCAAGGCGGCTCCGCTTCTGGTCCGTCTTTATACCCCTCATTCGAAATTCATTGCCGAGCAACTCCATAATGTCACTCCTTCATTCGACCATCAGCTGGTCGCTATGATCGAGCGCGTGGCGATGCTCAATGCCGACGGCATCACCTCTCCCAGCGACGATCTGGCTGATTTCGTCGCCGGGGATCTTGGTTATCCCAGAGAAAAGATCGCCATCGTCCGCAATCCGATCAATACCTCCGAGTTCTCGCCGGAAGGAGACGTCGCCCTGCCTTCCGACGGACGCCTGATGGTGATGTTCATCGGCCGACTAGAGGAGCGCAAAGGAATTTCTTATCTGGTCGATGCGATTCCGGAGGTGGTATCCAGATTCGACAATGTCCGTTTCGTGATCATCGGCGATGATACTAAAACCGGTGCTGGACACAGCTCCGTGCTCGAGGATCTCAAAGAGCGCCTTCGCCGGACAGGCTGCAGCGGGCATGTGGAATTCATCGACCGGGTCCCGCTTGCAGCACTGCCCACATATTATCGCAGCGCCGATATCTCTATCGTGCCCTCGGTCTATGACAATTCTCCTTATACTTGCCTGGAGGCGATGTCCTGCGGCAATGCCGTGGTGGGCAGCTCCGCCGGTGGTACCAGAGAATATATGGTCGACGGCGAGTCCGGTGTGGTGATCCCGCCCCGGGACTCTAAAGCCATTGCCGAAGCACTTCTCCGATTGCTTTCCAATGACGCTGAGCGCGATCGCCTCGGGCGCAACGCCAGAGAGCGCGTGCTTGCCAACTTCGATCGAAAGGTCATTGCCGGCGAGACCGCCGCTCTTTATGAAAACGCCATAGCAGGGTTTGCTGCCCGGTATCCGCACCGCCAGTATCTCAAGAGCGATAGCGAGGCCATGGCCGACGCGGCGCAATTCCTGCGCTCTTTCGACAAGATGCTCTATGACGAGATGTACCGGCAGTCCTTCAGTTTCCGGCTCTATCACTGGCAGCGCCAGATCGTCAACAGACCACGGCTCTCTGCCGCCAAGCTTTTCCTGCGGCTCTCCAGGCTGTTTCTGTCTCCTCTGGGATTCGGCCGGGCCGGTAAGGAAAACCCGCAATTCATCAAGAAGCTCGAGCAAGACGTCAGGGTGCGCAGCGAAGAGCAGGAGCTGGTGGCCAGCAAGTGAGCGACAGACCTCTCGTTTCGGTTCTATTGCCTGTCTATAACGGAGCCCGCTTCCTCTCGGAAGCCATCGAGAGCATTCTTGCTCAGAGCTACGAGAATTTCGAGCTGCTCATAGCCGATGACTGTTCCGGGGACGACAGCCTGGCGATTGCCGAGAAGCATGCCGGCGCTGACAAGCGTCTTTCCGTATGGCGAAATGAGACGAACGTCGGACTTTTCGAGAATTACAACGAATGTCTGAAGCGGGCAAAGGGAGATTTCATCAAGCCTTTTGCCCAGGACGATGTCCTGGCGCCGGCCCAGATCGAGAAGCAGCTCGAAGTATTGATGGATAACCCCGACGTCGCCCTGGTGAGCGCCGGCAAGCGCTGGATCGGACCGGATGGAGAGGAGCTCAAGCGTTTCGATCGTTTTCCGGCATCTTTCAAGATGGCCGGCGACGAGGCGATTATCTTCAACATGATCACCCTGGACAACTGGATTGGTGAGCCCAGCACTGTGATGTTCTGTGCCGATCGAAAAGGAGACGGCTTCGACGCAGAGTTTTTCCACTATGGCGACATGGAGTACTGGTTCAGGATCATCCAGGGCTCCGGGTATTACTATCTGAGCGATGTGCTCTGCTCTTTTCGCCGGCATGGAGGCAGCGGCACCACCCGTAATCTCAGGGGGACTCTTTTCGCCCTGGATCTGATTCTACTGGGAAAGAAGTACAGGAGCCAGCTCGAGGACCTGGGGGAGAGCTATGAGCATTATGTCCAGCGTGTGATCGAGCTTTCGGCTCTCTATGTCGATCACCTGGTGAAAGAAGACGGATTGACCGTGGAAGACGCGGTGGCTATCGGTACAGGGAAGTGTCGCCTGCCTCTTGCCGAGGATCTGGAACCTTCTATGTTCAGAGAAAAGGACCTGGCCAGGGTGCTTGCCGGGTTCAAAGAGCTGTCCTTTCATAGCCTGCGCTATGTCACTTCGTCGATCTCGGATATCGATCATCTCAGACGGACGAGAGAAGACGAGCTCGCCCTCTGGCAGAAAGAGATCCACAAGCTTCTCGAGAGCCCGTCCTGGAAAGTCACGGCTCCCCTGCGGGCGATCAAGGATATCGTCTATCAGAGAAGGGATCGGTAAACTCTTACCGGTGGGCCCCTACGGACTTTCGTTGCTTGGATTATCTGGGTGTCCTTGGCAGTCTAATTGCTGAATATGAAAAGAAGCTTCC
>CAZCBH010000061.1:0-21520 GCA_964496875.1 uncultured Candidatus Obscuribacterales bacterium
TTCTGCCATCGGCAAGCTTTTCGAGCTTGACAGAACTGCCGCCCCGTAGCAGGTCATCGCCTAGCGAGAACGGTCCTTTTGCCAGGCTGCCCAGAAGCTTTCCCCGGCCGAGATACAGAGCGCCGGCAGTCAGTCCGACTGCGGCAAAAGCAACTACTGCTTTATTCTCTTGCAGATATTCACCAGCACTATCTAGAACCTTTTCGGGTCCTGTCTTTTCTGCGGTGGCGGACCCGGAGAGGTCAGTCATATCATCTTTTTGAAATCGAACCGCAGGCGAAGCGGAAAGATCGAAGTTTAAGTCGACCAGCCCCAGCCGACTCTTATGTCCTTCCGATTCAGCGGAAGACTCTACCTGGCCAGGTCCCCCTGGCTGAAAAAATTCCACCATAAATCCAATCCCTGTCCCAATCCATCATTTACCCATCCCATTGATACCCGCATACCAGATTATGGGGCAGGCTCCCTCATGTCACTGGGGAAAACCGGGGGTCAAAACTGTCTCCTTAAACCGACCAGATTCGGCCCGATCAGCCAAAACCCTTGCCAAAACCGTCATACAACTCGCCGGTCCGACTATCTCACCTTAAATTTTCGGCAAGAAATTTGACATGCTCCCCGAGCGATCATAGATTTATCAACATCCGAAAGTGGAGGGAATGCATATGTCTTTTACCCCTGTACAAACAGAGGCAAGATACGACAACGCCCGGTCGAAATGCGGCGAATATGCAACAGTCGCTCCGATGAACTGTGGATATTACAAAGCCATGCTCACTGTTTTTACAGCCGGCTTCATTCTTCTCGCTCTAAAACTGACAATTCTCCACTTCGCCGAGCTTTCCGAATTTCACAAAACCGATAACTTCCGGACAGCACCGTCAGTAGTGAAAGCACAACACCTCGGACCAGAGAATGCCTACCGAATCAAAGCAGCACACACGCGGTCAGCAATGGGCGCCATGAATTCCTTCTAACCATGTCTGCACAAGAGATTCAGAGCATTTGTCAATGCCGTGAGGTCAAATTTCAGCCTTGTTTTACTATTTATTTTAGTATTTGCAAAACAAACAAATGATTTCAGCCAGCCGCGATAAGAAGGGCTGTGCGCAAAGCCAATCGGCATGCGACAGCCCTGAGAACATAACGAAAACAGCTTACCTGCTTGTCATTCCAGTTGCGGCGTTATCCCATGATTACATAACGCAGGCGCAAGAAAAGTTGATCCAACCAGTGAACAACCGTAGTGAAGAACTCTCTCGATGAAACCGGATCAAGCCATATGACCACAATCAGACCCAAAACAAACCAACCGAACAAACGAATACCGCGCTCGGCAAGCTTGAACAAACAGTAGATCAAAAACACGCTGATGAAAAGTTGAAACATGATTTTTACTCCAGTTGTAGCAAGTCAAAGATAGAGAGACTCGCTTTCAATAATTGCCGAAACAGCTTCGGGAACCAGGTAGCGGATAGAATAGCCTCGCTTGACCCACTCTCGAACCAGAGTACTTGAGAGAATGAACGGCGGACTTTCTATCAAACCGAAATCTGCTCCGGGCAAATCCAAAGAGACTCTCTTTCTCAAAGCTTCGATAGAGAGGTTTCGGCGCGGACAGATGAGAATTCGACAGAGGGAGAGAAACTCATCTGTCCTTTCGTAGGTTCGAAAAGAGCGTAGAACATCCTCTCCGATAATGAAGTTCAAGCGAAATCCTTCGCCGAATTGCTCAGAAAGTTCATATAGAGTATCAATAGACCAGCTCGCACCTTTTCTCTTCACTTCACTGGCACTAGCCTCAAAGGAAGGATTGCAGGCCACAGCTGCCTCGACCATTCTGAGACGAATATCACCGGCAAGAAGTTTACCGGCTTTGTGAGGTGGCGAGCCTGAAGGTACGAAAATGACCTTCTCTAGATCAAACTGCCTGTAAGCCAACATAGCCACAGTAAGATGCAGGTTATGAATCGGATCAAAAGCACCTCCCATGATACCGATTTCTTTTAGCGCATTCATATGAAGGCGACAGAACTCTAGCCTTCTTCGCTATCTTTCGACTTCTTCCCTATAGTCAATCGTGAGATAAGATCTCCGATTCGATCCCCCCAGGCAAAAACATGTCGCCAGAATTTGGTTTTGGTTAAATGCTCGCCTATGAAGAACAGATAAACCAGAAGAGGCAAAACGCAGCCTCCAAGAAAACCGGCGAACACGCCCATGGCGACACCATGGGCAAGCAATGATTTGAACGCAAACACTGCACCTAAAATGCCTCCGACCAGGGTGGCGAAGTTGCGGTTATAAGGCATGCGAGCGGTAGGACTCCGAGAGAACCTGTTGGTAGCTGTGGTAATGAAAACGCGACCAGCAAAGACTCCAGCAAAAGCCCCTGTGACGACTACGAAAGTGATGGTCAGCCATGTCATAGCTTTACTCCTCTGATGTTGATGGTGAAGGTGACTACGATGAGAAAGAGAAACGAAGAGAGAAAACTCTCCGATCAATATTTGTTCTATGGCTGGCAGCAATTCAGTTTGCTTTCTTGCGGATGCTCAACTCCGATTAAATTCAAAGACTCTATCGATATCAACCATCTAGCAACAGACAATGCCCTAAAGCTATTGACTATTGTGACAATACTGCTCAGTGCTGCCCTCAGCTATACACAAAGCCAGAAGCTCATACAAACTGTGCGGTCGCATAATATCAAGAGTCCCCTGCGTCACTGCAATAACTGGCCTGTCGGCGCTACCCGGCGCGCTCCGAGTAAAGATGTGATTCAATAGCAGATGCCCGTGGCAAAAAACTCAAGAGCGCATTAGGAAGTTCGGTGGTTATTTGAAGGAAAAAGCTGCATTTCTGGTTTCGATACTGACTATTCCGCTCTTAGATATTCCGGCGGTATCGGCTTGCGGATACTGCAAGCCCGCCAAACAGGCCCTCGAGTCAAGGAACTACAAGCGGGCGGCGGTCATTCTCGATAAAGCCGAGCAAGCCCATTCACGATGTCCTGAGATGGCTCTCGTCAAAACCGAAGCCCTGATGCTCCAGGACAAAAATTATCAAGCCCTGGACGAAATCAATCGAGCGTTGAAAGCCAGCCCAAACAATGCCCGGCTCTGGCTTACCCGGGCCGAAGTCCATGAAAAGCTAAAAAACCCCAAAATGGTTATAGAAGATGCCACCCGGGCAATCAAATATGACCGAAAACTGGAAAAAGCTTATCTGATCAGGGCAAAGGCTTATTACAATCTCACCTATTTCATGCTCTCAAAGAATCCGCAGAACAGAGAGAAGGGAATCAAAGATCTGGACACGGCAATGCGTCTCAATCCCAAAAATCCTGTCGCCTATGAATATAAAGGTGTCTGGCTGATGGCCAATGAGAAGTACACAGAGGCTATCGACCCTCTTACCAGAGGTCTAGCCCTTAATCCAAGAGACAAGAAGCTTCTTTCCTACCGCTCAATGGCTTACTCCGAGACCAGTCAATATGAAAAATCGATCAAGGATCTAACGACGTTTATTGAAGTCGAACCAACTTCACCGGATGGCTGGAAGAAGCGAGGAAATCTCTACGTCCAGACAAATAAATACAAGGCAGCGCTGCACGACTACGACCAGGCTATGAAGATATCTCCTGCTGACTATCGACTCAAATACAGGCACGCATCGGTCTGCATGAAACTGAAACAGTACAAAAGAGCCATAGCGGACTACCTGGCCATTATTCAAAGGAACCCCCTCGATGACGATGCGGTAAAGAGCCTGGGAGACGCCTATTTCGCCGCATCCGACTATCCGAATTCGATCAAATACTATTCAGAAGCCATCGACCTGTCGCCGCTGAGCGCTTACTATGCCGCCCGAGCAAAGGCTTATCAAAAAGCAGGGAAATCAGCTCTTGCCGGCAAGGATCTTCAAAAAGCAAAGCAGCTGAAAAACGAACCGGCAGTCAAAAAAATATAACCGACAAGAAAATTGTCCCTCTGTTAGATAACAGAAGCGGCCTGACTTACGCACTGAATACAGTGCTTACTGTGCAGTCTCTTTAAAATCAGAAAAAGCGGCCCGAGTTCTCTTTATCCTCTATATAAAACGGTTTTCAGCCTTTAAACCACACTTCCTTTGTAAACATTTCCGGCGTTCCTTGACATCAAAGCAGGTCGAAATAAGATGAACATACATGCTGCCACAAGAGGGAACGCGATGGCGATGACCGCAGTCAAACCCGATCACCAAAAAGGCACCACCGGATTTTATAACACCTGCCCTTGCTGCATAGACAGAGTCCCTGCAAAGGCAACCGCATCAGAGATGTTTCTGTTTATCTTGAGCGCTGGAGCAATACTTTTGTGCACAAAGATTGTAATCAGCGCCTATCTGGAGAATTGCCAACCAAAATCGACTGAGCATCAAGACACAGCAGAGACTATCTTTATCTACCCCGAATCATTCGGGCTGCACAGTCCACATCGTATCAAAACAATCACCACCAGATAGATTCTAGTTTTACTTCAGCAGCAGTCGGGAAGGGAGCGAAATATCGCTCCCTTCTATCTAATAGCGCCATCACTTATACTAGCCTTTTTAGTATTTATCAAGGAACGAAGAGGAGGAAGAGAAGTAGCACCATCCCTGGCGCCATCCACCTCAAGCCTTTCAGGCTACATGTATTCTGGGTCTTCTCTTTCTGTCTTCTTCCTGACCGCGAATCACTTCCTTGGTCAGTGAAGCGATCTCTCCATCACCGAAGATAAGATAACGGATGTTCTCGACAATGGGACTGCCCTCGGTCCAGCCAAAGTAGACATGCGGCACCACGGCATATTCATTGCGTAGATAGAGCGCCAGAGCAGCTATGGCATTAGGAATAGCGGGTCCTTTGCATTTCAATACCGGATGGTCACCTTCACCTTTACGGCTACCCACCACTTCCAACACAGGCCAGGAGAAGTGCGAACTGTCTTCGACATGCACCTCGACAAAAATCAGGGTCTCCTCTTCCTGCAGATTATGCTTGGCTACCATCTCTTGTTTCTTGACGGCATAAGCGCTGCCGCCGTGCTTATGGGCTACCAGTCGAAGATGACCGAAACGCGCGATCGACTCTTTCACAAAGCCGGCTGCCTTTTCATCAAGTTCGACATTCTCGATTCGCAGTTCGGTTGCCCTTCGGGCTCTGGATACAAGAGATGTTCCCAGGATTACGATCAAAAACAAAAATGCTACCTTAACACCATCAGGCTGAGTAAACACATTGACTGAGGTGGTATAGGTGAAGATTAGCGTAATCAGACCGAATCCGATGCGATAGAGAAAACCACGACTCCAGAGAGCAAGGGTGACAGCCACCGAAGCAGCAGTCAAAAACACCAGTACTCCTGTGGCATAGGCTGCTCCCTGGGCATGCACATTGGCTTTGAAGACCAGGGTGATCAAAAAACATACCACGGTGAAAAAGAGCACCAGGGGACGAACTGCTCTGGCCCAATCCGGAGCCATTCCATATCCTGGTAGATAACGAGGCACCAGATTCACCAGTCCGGCAAGAGCGGAAGAGCCAGCGAACCAGAGAATGGCGACAGTGACAAAGTCGTACAGGGTACCGAAGATGCTTCCCATATGCTCATGGGCCAGATAAGCAAGCGCTCTTCCATCCGCCGCTCCTCCTGCTACCATCGCCTTTTCAGGGATGAAGAGAGTGGTGAGGAAGCTGGAGGAGATCAGAAGCACCGACATAATCAAAGCGGCAGTGCGTAAGAGTTTTCTGGTATTCTCGATGCGACCCTTGGGCTCCTCTTCCGTATCGTCTTCATGGCCCTTTACTAGAGGCATAACCATCACGCCCGTCTCAAAACCGGAAAGACCGAGAGCCAGGCGAGGGAAAACCAGAATCGATACCACCAGCATCTCGGCAAGGGATGTATACTCCACCGCAACCCTGGCATGCCAGCTGGCGATCAACTCTGGATGGAAAAGGAGCTTCATTGAGAGCACCAGAATGAGCATAGCGTTGAGGGTCAGATAGGCGCCGACAATCACCACTGCTACACCGACGACCTCGCGGAAGCCTTTTAAAAACAGAGCCCCGAGTATGCCTATCAGAACAAGGGTCACCTCCACCGGTGTCCCAATTAAATCACCGATAATCGGGTTCTCTATGAGGTGGGCGGAAGCATCCGCGGCAGACAACGTAATCGTAATGACAAAAGCCATCGCCGCAAACGATATCAGGACAAGAACCAGTGATTTGCTCCACCAGCCGGGGATAAGACCCTCCAGCATCTTAATGGAGCCCTGGCCATGAGGGCTGAACTTTGCAACCCGGCTATAAGTCGGCAGTGCGCATAACAAGGTGACAAGCACCAGCACGATTGTAGCCAGTGGCGAAAGAAAGCCGGCAGCCACAAAAGCGATAGAAGGCTGGTATCCCAGCGTCGAAAAATAATCCACACCGGTCAGGCACATTACTCGCCACCATTCTGAGCGATGCTCTACGGATTCCATTTCATTGTCTTCCGGTAGCAAAAACTGTCTCAGTTTTGCTTTCAACTGATTCATCTGTGTCATAACATTCTCCTGAAAAAAATTGAAAAATCGCACATTGAGTTTCGACCGGCTTCGTACGAATCGGATCAGTTGCCGGATCATCAAGAACGAAATTAGTATGTTGAAATTCTTCTAGGTGAGCACTTCTCCTGTGCATCAAAAATGATCGATAAGAATCACCTATACTGGTATGACAACAGAAGATCAGATCCCAAGTACTTTCAACAAAAGTTGAGATAGTAAAGAATGCAATAACACATGCCTCACAAAGAGCAGCTATGAGTCTTTCTGCCACCGTCTTCAATGACAGCCCCTGGCCCGGCGATAACTGACCCCGGCAAGAAGGCAACAAGTGTTCCTCGGAGAAAATCGGCCTGATCAAAATCGAACAAGAAGCGGAGGAACAAAAGCGCTTTAATTGACAAGAAGAACAGCTATTTAAAATTTCTCGAAACAGTATTCACTTCGTACACCTTGTCTACCGACGTTGATACACGTCATCCTGCGGCAGACCCTTTCTGAAGCATAGATTTATGTTAATCGGACCGGAATCGATAAAAGACGATTCGGTATGGTGAAACCCTAATATCTATTCGACCTGGATCCGACTACTCACCGCAAATCTCGCTTCTCTTTGCACCACATTCAGCACCGTCGTCTTCTTGCTTGAAGAACAAAAAATGCAAGGGTAGACTTCGCAACTTACTACCCGGATCCAGACATTATCGAATGCCTCAAATCAACAGCACACACAACCAAATACATAGTTATGAGTAAAATCACCAAAGAATCTCTCGAGTCAATCGCACTGGCTGCAAAATGGAAAACCGATTCTCGCTGGAGCGGCATCAAACGCCTCTATTGCGCCTCAGATGTTCTCAACCTTAGAACATCGCTGCCGATCAAATTCAGCCTGGCTGAGCACGCCTGCAAGAAGCTCTGGAATCTTCTCAAAACAGAGCCTTTTATAACTGCACTGGGCACCTTGAACGGCTCCCAGGCAGTCAACCTGGTCAAGAACATGGGACTGCCCGGAACCAGATTGAAGTCAATCTATATGAGCGGCTGGCAGGTCGCTGCCGACGGCAATCTCTCAGGCAATACCTATCCCGACCAGAGCCTCTACCCCGCCAACAGCGCCCCCCAGGTGGTAAAAAGGATCAATAGCGCCCTCATGCGTGCCGACCAGATCAACAAAAGCGAAGGCCACTCCAGCACCGACTGGTACGCACCTATAGTTGCCGATGCTGAAGCCGGCTTCGGTGGACCGCTGAACGCATTCGAACTTATGAAAATGATGATCGAAGCTGGTGCTGCCGGTGTGCACTTCGAAGATCAACTTGCTTCAGAGAAAAAATGCGGTCATCTGGGCGGCAAAGTGCTGGTACCGACTTCTCAGTTCATCCGCACTCTCACAGCAGCCAGACTGGCGGCGGACGTCCTGGACGTTCCCACCATTCTGATTGCCCGTACCGACTCGCTAAGCGCTACTCTTTTGACCTCCGACGTGGATGAATGCGATCGAGAATTCATCTTTGGTGAACGTACACCGGAGGGCTATTTCCGCGTAAAAGGAGGAATCGAATCAGCCATCAAACGCGGCCTCGCCTATGCTCCTTACGCGGACCTGCTCTGGTTCGAGACCTCTACCCCGGACCTCTATGAAGCCAGACAATTTGCCGAAGCGATTCATGCCCAGTTTCCAGGCAAGCTCCTTGCCTACAACTGCTCTCCTTCCTTCAACTGGAAGCAGAATCTGAGCGACGATGAAATAGCCACCTTCAATGAAGAGCTGGGCTCCATGGGCTTCAAATACCAGTTCATCACACTCTGGGGATGGCACTCGATGAACCTGCACTCTTTCGACTTCGCCAGCCAGTTCACCCGAGAAGGCATGCCGGCATATGTAAGATTGCAAGAAAACGAGTTCGAGCTAACCGACCTGGGATACACCGCCGACCGCCACCAGCGCGAGGTTGGTACGGGCTACTTCGACAAAGTACTGACCGCCATTACCGCAGGTCAGGCTTCCACGACAGCTTTGACCGGCTCTACCGAAGAAGCTCAGTTCAAGAGTTAACAGTAAAGCAGCGTAATACCTGATTCGGACCAGGCTCATTTAGATCAAATTGAGCCTGGTTTATATTTCATGGCGCTTTTATACTATCTGCTTTAGTATTTTACGGACAGAAAGAGAGAAGGCAATTCGGCTCCATTCCTTTGTATCGAATCGCACTTCAAATAATTCAACCAAGCCCGGATCAATAATCCCTTTGATCCGGCGGGCTAAAGTTGGACTGCACGATCATCCGAATCGATGTCTCAAATGCAGTTCTTATCCAGACGGCTTACTCACTGTATTTGTCTTCTTCGATTTTCAGCGCAACTTCGAGCACTTTAGAATCCACTTCGATGGCACACTCATCCCACAGTTCTAAGAATCGGTCCCTCAAGAAGGTCTCCTCGTTGATCAGAATCGGAGCCATATGATGAATTGCACTTTCCACCGCATCCAGAATCTGTTCGGCCCGCATTATGCAGCCTTCTTCGATAAGACGGATTTGGTGGTCAATCTGGTTGGAGGATTTTGGTCCCAGACCATAAGCACCGGCATTGGACATGGCTTTGCCCAGGAAGGGGCTACCGTCGTCTCCTCCTACACAGATCATGCCGAGCGGGCTCATGCCCCACTTGGTCACCATCTTTTTAGCAAGGTCATAGGCTCGCTCGATGTCGTTCTGCGCACCGGTAGATGTGGTGCCCAGATACTTCTGCTCAGCCCGATTGGCCGCCACCAGAGAGGTAATCTGACCGAGCAATTGCTCTCTGGTCATGCAGAACGGATCTTCTTCACCCTGGAAGAGTGTATAGCCGCCGGCTCCACCTGCGCCGATAATGGTTACCTTCTGGGCAGGATCATGCCAGGATTCGGCCCAGCCGCCGTTGGCGCGGTGCAGATACTCACCGACCAGGGCATGACCTAGTTCATGATAGGCAAGCAGCCTTTTCACGCCATCGGATAACCGTTTGGATTTCTTGTTGGTGGCACCACCGCCCATCTGGATCTGGGCAATACCTTGATCCAGATCTTCCATGAGGATGGTTTTGGCTTTGGCGCCTTTGCCCAGTGCTTCCCTGGTACGTTTGATGGCAAAATGCGGTCCATGCACTTTGAGAATGGCAGCGATATCGGCACCGGATAAGCCGCTGGTTGCCTGGGCAAGATAATCCAGATCCACTGATGGATCAAGAGCAAGACCCCGGGCGTGGACATCGATGATTTCACGACGAGCTTTCTTATCGGGCAGACCCACAATCGCCCGTCTGTCGCCGAAACGACCGGAACGAACGATAGCAGGGTCGAGAACATCCGGTCTGTTGGTCAGACCGAATACAATCAAGCCCTCGTTGTCTTCAAAGCCGTCCATCTCGGAAAGCAGCTGGTTTATTGTTTGCTGACGTTCATCGTTACCGCCGCCTATACCGGTACCACGATGCTGAGCCACCGCATCGAGTTCGTCGATAATCAGGATACATGGCAGAGTCTTGCGAATCTCCTCGAACATGTCCCTGACCCGGGCAGCACCGACACCGACATACATCTCTACGAACTCTGCCGCATTGATATAAAAGGCAGGTACCCCGGCTTCACCGGCTACAGCTTTGGCAATCAAGGTCTTACCTGTTCCGGGAGGTCCGACAAGCAGTGTCGCTTTGGCGATTTTGCCGCCCAGACCTTTGACTTCGCCAGGGTCTTTAAGAAATTCCACTAAAAGCTCCAGGTCTTCCTGGGTTTCATCCAGACCGGCCACATCGGCGAATTTAACCAGTCCTTTTTCAGGCTCGAACTTTTTGTGTTTTGATTTGCCGAATTTGTTGGCACCGCCACCGCCCGGTCCGTTTTTGTACTGTTGCCACATCAGATAGAGCATGGTGCCAAAGATGGCGATCATGATGATATTGCCCAGGCTCAAGCCGAAGAAGCCGCCGCCGACTTCAGAAGGTCCTGGCTTGATCTCCCGGGGCACCGGTGTATTGAGAGCAGAATAATCGATGTTGTTTTTAGAAGCAGCATCGCGTAGCTCCACCTCGGCAGCCGAACTCGGCAAAACCGCATAGAGCAGGCGACGTCCTTCTTCCGGAGTAACGACGACCACGGTGATGGTATCCGGCTCGTTGATCAGATTTTTAGTTACCTGTATGGACTTAATGGTATCAGGATGCTCCAGCAGCATCGTCCTGATTTCGCTATACTTGGTGGTATATTTAGTGCCTTCACCAATGAAATCATTAGAGCCAACAGGCTGATGGGATGTGTTTACGGGCATCGGTGGCGCCGTTATCAGAAGAAGCATCCAGATGCTTGCCACTGCAAGTGCCACATAGCCAATGCGTTTTTTATCCATAAGTATTCCTCATGTTTTCGTTGAAAGAAGCTCGCCACATCAGTCAGCAGCGAACGGTCGATCGATATGCGATCGACTAATGCGATTGAGAAATCCACTCACCTGAAACTCAGGCGGTGTCTTTCATGTCCAACTGCTTCTTGAGCAGATAAGCGATTGACAGTCCTGCGATTACCCCGAATATGTGGGCAGCATGCGCCGATCCTGATTGATAAATGCCGATTGTGGTCATGAGCAAATCGTAGAGATTCATCACCAACCAGAGAATGATTCCCATGCACCAGAAGAAGAAGCGAGGCTGCTGGAACATTCCGTTTATGAAAAGCATCGCGCACAAGAAGGATGCAACCTGGGGGAACAGCTGGACATTCGAGCTGAATATCCCGCCAGCTATCAAAAGAGCGCTTGCAACAGAAGGGGCGATCCAGACTTTGTGCATGACCGCAGCATCCATTTCGCTGAGAGCGATATAAAAGTAGTAGCCGAACAGGGCAGCCACCGCTCCGCTGGCTCCGATAGCCGGGTAGTCTATCCAGAAGCCGAAAACGGTCTGGGATAGATTGGCAAATATGCCACCAAGAAAGTAGACACAGAAGAACATTGTCAGTCCCTGTCTTCTGGACACATCAACCCCGACAAAATATAAGGGAATGATATTTCCCAGGAAGTGCGACATCTCCTGGTGAGTAAAAAGACTGGTGACATATCGAAGCAGCACTTCTTTGAATTCACCTTTCAGAAGTTGCTCTGCGGCCTCGGATGGAAAGTAAGCTAAATTGCCGAGACTCTCCGGATGAAATTGCAGATAACCGAACACAATCAGGTTCAGAAAAGCAATCGTGCCCACTGTATAAGCAGGCCAGTCCACGGAAGATTTTTCTATCATGATGATCTCCGCTATAAAAGTTAGAGGTAATGAAAGAGAAGCAGATGGATTCTGCTTCTCTAACGGCTAAATTGAAGATGTGTCGTGGGTTTCTTGTAGCTTGGTTGAAAAATCTCAGTTGGAGACGGGACATATATGTATGACCCGATGCTGCCTCAAAAGGAAATATAAAGACAAGACTAAGATGCTACCCCAAAAAAACTTAAGAGGCAGGCGGAAGCCGGGCAAAGGCAGAATTTGCCCTTTTGCACACCGGCTTTCCGCTCGGTCAAGGCACGGACGATTATGATATTGTGAATTGAAAGTGGCCCCCGGATAGCACTAGAAAGTGTTCCCGGGCAATATATCTATCAATTGGACTCGCGTCCCTTTATGATCTCCTTGACGGTCTTGACGCTCTGGTGATCCTTCATAAAGTCATCAAGCTCTTTTCGCGTCTTGAACGCAATAGCAGTCAACGCATCAGGCTGGTCTGCCTTGACCGCGACAATGAAGACCGAGGCTGGATTGTGATCATCGTGGATGATCACTTTCATTACCCAGAATGTACCGGCGGCACCATGGGAAAGAACAGGCTCCTCTATATCATAATGATTCCAATCGGCATCGGGAGCAGCGTTGTTCGCGTTGGCTATGGCAATCCGAGGCGAATTCAACTCTTTGCCGTCCGGCACCACATAGACCCTCGCTTCACCGGTGATAGCGTCGAAGAAAAGTATGCGTTCCAGAGCACTCCTACCCATACCTTGTGGCTCGAATGGCATAACCAGCTGTAAGCCCAGGTTTTTGAACTCTTGATAGAAAGGAAACTGATTTTTAATAGAGTTTCCTTCGCGGGCTTCTTTAGCAATTTCAAGAATATCTGTCTGGGCTACGTAGAAATTCCAGAGCCCTTTGTGATAGTTGGCATAGGCCTTGCTATATATCTCCATAAGCTCGGTCGGATAGAGAGCGGCACCGGGAAAATCTTCAGCGGCACTGGAGACACTGTGGCTCCAGAAAGTTCCCATGGTTGAGAACTCCATCACTCCAGCCAGATAAGGAACCATTGTACCGAGCCAAGTCGGGCGATAAGACCAGTAGCTGATCAGAAAGACCCAATCACCATTCTCCTTTTGCCAGTAGACCGTGTTTCCCCGCTCAGATAAAGGATGACGAATTTTCAAAATCATGTCTACCGCCGGCGAGTTATGGCCCATGACAAAGAAGGCTTTGCCGCCGACTGCCTTCTGCACGATACTCTGTTGGGTTTGCCCGGCATCGATACTGACCACGCCGGTAACCGAATCGAACCACTTATAGTAATACACGGTTCCTTCTAGACCGGCACGCCAGACCAGCTTTTTACCAGAGCTGGTGTTGATCAAGGCCAGATGCGGCTTCCCTACCTTGACACGGTTGTCTCCGGTGGCATTCTCCAGAAACATCCTGGCGGTGGCTCTGGCCACAAGCCTGCTGTTTACTGTCTCGGGAATACTCTGCAGAGACTCAGGATCCACAGCCTGCCCTAACTGCCATTCGACTAACATTCTATTTGTATTGGTGAAATAGGTCGTCACTGCCAGCGCCGGAAAGACACAAGCTAGAGCCGACCAGATCATGACTTTCTTGCGATCTCCTTTCATTTTCAGCACCATTACCAGTGCCAGCACAGTCAACCCAACAAAAAACACCGCGGGCAGATACTTCATAGAGGCGATCATATATGGATGAGCGAACGGCGCCGCAGCTATATAGATAGCCAGGAAGACGAGGAAGAGCAAGAAGTACATGACCGCTCTTCTAAACTTCGAAGTTCCCTGGTTGCCGTTTTCAGGTTGTTGCTTCATCGATTTCTCCTGATTGCAATAATTTCGAATCAATGATTCGGTTGTGAATGAACGCCTGCAACCTATCGAGTAACCTGAGGTTACTTGTGATTTCCTTGTTTGACAGATTTAGATTGGCTTTTGCTTTATCTAATCGATTGCCTGCGCTCGAAAAAAAATGACGATATACTCCTAATGTTCATCAGATCTGTCTCGATCCACAACATCTAAGTAATAGAATTTATTCCGTTACAAGAACAGTCGAAACAGTATGTAGCGCGCCCAGACCTTGCCTGCGGGGACGGCAACAACGTTAAGGGAGACACGTGCATCGATACCACTGAAGATGGCATGCTTTCAAGTGGCTCTCTATTTTGCACAAAAACTGTTCCGTTTCCATGAGTACGACTAGTACAGTGAGGGAACTGGCCCTCGGCCTTAACTGAAAAGTGTCCCGAATGGCCAGGTTCGCAGATGGCCGGCTGCCTAAAACGGGGTCATCTAGATCTACTTGCAAGAGGCCGCCATAATTTGGCACCAAGCGGCCCTCTACTGTGACAAGTTGAAAAGCGACATGTTGTCACAAATGTTCTTTGGCATCTGCTCCAGTCTCTTTGATAGAAAAGAAGCATATAGAACTCCGTCTTCTCTCCATTGAGTTTCAAATATAAACACCAGGCAAACTCACGTCTCTAACAGCTGATGCACATCTTGGTCTTCCATCTATGGAGATCCTGGCTGAAACGCATGCAGCGTGCAGCTGGGAGAAGCAGGGGATATCAACCCAACTATCAATCTCTTCTATACAGGAGAAAAATATGAGTAAAAATGGTGCTCAATTAAAGCACGAAATCTACTCCAGACTCGAAGCGGCTCTAATCTGGACTAAATCGAATCTTCTCATCCGCAGAAAGCCTATTGAAAGCCTTTCGGCAGGCGAGAATCTGCACCGGCATTTCACCGCTTTCGACATATTTCTCTTTGGCGTTGCGGCGATAGTAGGTGCAGGCATTTTTGTGCTCACCGGACAGGCCGCCGCCGGCGGAGCTGGTCCAGGAATCTCGCTTTCCTTCATATTTGCCGCTCTGGTCTGTGCCCTGGTCGGTCTGGCCTACGCTGAAATGGCAAGCATGATTCCCATATCCGGCAGCGCGTATTCCTACACCTACGCCACCATGGGTGAGTTCATCGCTTTCATAATAGCCTGGGATTTGATTCTTGAATACGCACTGGGAGCATCAGCCGTAGCCGTCGGCTGGAGCGAATACCTGGGTCATATTCTCGAGTCTCTGAATATCGCCCTGCCCCGAACTCTTACCACCGCACCAGCCGACGGCAACGTCCCCTGGCACTTCATTGCCATGGCAGTTTTCGCCTTCGGATGCGGATTTTTCCTATACGAAAAAATCAAAAGTCTTTTCGTCAACTTCAACAAACTCAAACTGGAGGAGAAATTGCCTGCCATCGCAGCAGCGGTAATGGTGGGCAGTTTCGTACTGGCGGGTTGCTATGCGAGCTACTCTGCCGCCCGTGAATTGCAAAGCATAAATCTACCATCGGCATTAATCTTAATAGCCATAAGCTGGGGTCTCACCCGCGGAGTAAAAGAGACAGCAAAATACACAGCGATAATGGTGGCAATCAAACTGGCGGTGATTGCTCTGGTGCTTGCCGTAGGCGGCTATCACATAGCCGCAGATGGCGTCGGTGACCACTGGACGCCCTTCCTGCCCCATGGCTGGAGCGGTGTGGTGACCGGTGCATCCATAGTCTTTTTCGCTTACATCGGCTTCGACGCCGTGCCTACGATGGCAGAAGAATGTGTCAATCCACAAAGAGACTTGCCCCGGGGCATGCTGGGCAGCCTGGCTGTCTGCACCATTCTCTATGTACTGATGTCGCTGGTCATGACAGGAGCTGTAGCCTACACAGAACTAGGCACCGCCGCACCGATTGCCACCGTCCTCGATGCCATTGGTCAGACCTGGGCGGTGATGCTGGCTTCCATTGGAGCCCTTGCCGGGCTGACCTCGGTCCTTATAGTCCTGCTCTATGGGCAGTCGAGAATCACCATGAAGCTTTCGCAAGACGGGCTGATCACTCCCTATCTCTCTGCCATAGACGAACGCTACAAGACGCCTTATAGAGCCATAACGGTCATAGGCTTCTTTGGCGCTCTGCCGGCAGCGCTGCTTCCAATAGCAGAACTGGCTGAACTGGTCAGCATAGGCACCCTCGCCGCCTTCGTTCTTGTCTGCGGTGGTGTGATTATTCTCAGATATGCCGAACCCGATAGAGTCAGACACTTTCGCTGTCCCGGCGCACCTGTCACTCCGGCGCTGGGCTTACTCGGCTGTCTCTACCTGATGTTCCACTTGCCTCTCATCACCTGGATGCGCTTCATCATCTGGATGGTGGTGGCAATCGGCATTTATTTCAGCTATGGCAAATGGCATAGCAAATTAATCCAATAATCGAACGGAGAATTCATATGAACACGTTTCTTTCTATACAAGGCTTCCTGTTTATATTTCTGGGCTTCATATTCCTGATTACCATCCACGAACTTGGTCACTGGCTACTGGCCAGATTTTACAAGTTTAAAACCCCTGTCTTCTCGGTGGGTTTTGGAAAACCATACTTAACTCTGGGCAGAAAATTCGAAACCGAATTCCGCCTTAGTGCCGTCCCATTCGGCGGATACGTCGCTATTCCCGAGATGGAGGATGTCTCTTCCCAGACTGCACAAGAAACCAGAAAACCTGTCTGGCAGCGGGTGCTCGTCGCCTTTGCCGGTCCTCTCTTCAACATCATCACCGCAATCATAATAGGCTGGGTGATATTTTCCTGGTACGGCAAAGCTGAGCTGCACTTTCAGCATCTCTTGATTCAGGGATTCAGCCAGGAGAACCAGGCGGCCAAAATCGCCGGCCTTGAAAGCGGTGACAGAATCGTCAGCGTAAACGGCCATCAGATCCGTTCACCAATGGATCTTACCGGTGCGCTCTCCGGCAATCACGGAGAATCAGTAACAGTGACCGTAAATCGCGATGGCAAAGATACATCCCTGACCGTATCACCTTCTGCCGAGGGAAAACTGGGAGTACAGCTAAAGCCGGTCTTCGAGCGCAAGTTCGAGCAGATGACTGCATACAACGCCCTGAAGAAATCGGTTCACGACAACGCAGTGATGATGAAAGACGTGACAGCAGCCTTCGGACAGCTCTTCATGAGGTTGCTTCCTTCCCCCTCCGACTCAAGCTCTGGCTCGAGCACCGGTAATGGTGACAATCTGGAGTTCAGCGGACCGGTGGGCATCTTCCAAATAGGCATCGAAGCTTTCAAATCCGGCGGCTACTCTTACTGGTACTTCCTCATGGTAATCAGTGTAAACCTCGGCATTATCAATCTTCTACCGCTGCCAGTCCTGGACGGTGGAAGGATTCTTCTCTATGGAATTGAAGCGGTCAAAGGCGGTCCCGTTAACAGCAAAATTCAGATGGTTCTGATCGGCTTGTCGGTCGTCTTTCTATTTGGACTGATGCTCTGCATAACAGCATCAGAGCTTCTAGGTCTTCTTTGATCAGGAGTACGCCATGAAAAACAGAAAACCAAAAGACAGACTGGACGAGCTAGAAAGCACTGTTCGGGCGATGCTCATAGAAGCAGAGGTGGACTTCGAGAGCGTCAAATGTTATCGCAAAAGTATCCACATCCATCTAACCGACGGCGCGCATGAAAACATTGAATCGAGTATACCGGCTAATCTAGACGGGAAGCCGATAATGCTTTTCATTAACGGAATAGCCGTCAACCGAGCCACCGACAAGGACCTGTTCGGAGATTGCCAGGCCACCCTGGTAGACCCAGCCAGAACTCGAACCACGACCAGGGTTGCAGTTGCAGTCATAATCACGACCCTGATTATCGCCGCCGCCTACATCTATCGAGAGCCTATCCAGACCATCTTGCTCTCCATACTGCACCGGTTTAGATACTTTCAAACCGAAAGCGATCTCTATTTCTCGAATCTGGCATATCCGTTGCCGTCAACGGGTTGGCTCTTGGTCATCACGCTCTTTCTGGTAGTCAACTACTGCACCTTCAAATTCACCTACTGGTACAAAGAAGGGCAGAATTTGCGGACGCCTGGGCACCTAACCCAGCGAGTAACTATGCCCGCCAGACTCTGCCGGGCCGCAATACTGAAGTTTCTCGCCAGGATTTATGTCGGCAAAATAGTTATAAACGGACGCGAAAAGATTTCTTCCAAAAGCCGCCAGATTATAGTACCGAATCACCAGACAGAGAAAGACACCTTATTGATGGGGGACCTTCTCGGTGCCAGCAACTACAGATACATGATAGCCAAATATCAAACTGAGGGTCACAGAGCACCACTAGCTGCATGGACCGGCGCCATTATTGTGGACTTCAAATCCAAGGAAGGCGGCTCAATAGCCCTGAAGACCTCAAAACGCATAATGGAAAAGCCCGATGAACAAGACACCGACTTCCTCATCTTTCCCCAGGGCAATCTCCACCCGGATAACAAAATAATCCGAGAGCAATTCAGACCAGGAGCGGCTTTGCTTGCCCTGCATGCCGCTTCGCTCGGTCAAGATGTCTCTATCCTACCAGTCGGAATCAAATATATCAGGGACCGAAAAGCCATGACTAGATTCCAGAAGATGCTGTCTTTCCTGGGTCTGGCTGGTATTCGTCGGTTCATCGGCGACCTCACTTACGGTGCCATCCTGAACGTGGGTGAGCGCATTTCGATCTCAACAGACAACTCTGCCGAAGAGATTACCGACCGGATCTATGCAGCCCTAGAAGGACTTATCAAATAGATCTAGATCCCAAAAACTCAAATCAAATTAACTGGAGAACCACCATGACTATCGTAGACATCGCCATTTTCGGCTTAATGACCTCAGGCTTCGCCATCGCAACCCATCTCGAAACCATCGGCAAAGGACAATTCATAGCCATCGTAATCGCCATCAGTATGGCAATCGGCTTCATCACATCTGCCTTCGGACTGGCGGCCTTCCTCTGGATGGTCATAGCTCTGTTTACAGGCTTTGGATTCGGATACTGGCGCCACCACAAAGACTCGCAATCCGGCAAGAAAGGTTGAAACACGGGAGAGCACAAGATGCGTTCCAAAAACCTGAACCCTGTCCTGAACTCTGTAAGGATTCCCGATCTGATCATCAACATGCTACCAAAGGATACAAACGGCACAGGAAAAAATGTGTTCGGAGGAGTGCTCATGCACTATATGGACATGGCCGCCCTGAACGCAGCAAGAAAAGTCTGTTGCAGCACGATTGTCACCAGAGCATTCGAGAATATCCTTTTCGAAGCCCCTATTCATGTGGGCGATTCTGTTTACTTCTACGGCTCTGTGGCAAAAGTAGGACGCACCTCTTTGACCATAGAGCTGGAAGTCTTCGCCCTTTTCACCGGCACCAAAGCAAGGAAAGTCGCTTCAGCCCGCTGCATCTTCGTAGCAGTGGACGAGAATGAGCGGCCTACCAGGCTAGAGATGCTCAACTAACCAGGAGGAAAAATGCAAGAGCTCTTAATCACAGTGACCAGCCTCGATAAGCAACCATCCTTTTCGATGCCGGCAGGATCAACTCCTGCCCTGGTCAGAAAGGCAGTAGCCAGCAAATTCGGCTACCAAACTATTGGAGTTGCCCATTGCTGGCACGGAATTCTGCGCACTAGCGACTGAGTCGCTTAGTTGCTTAAAGGGGGTGAGGCCTTCGCCTCACCCGTTTTCAACAAACCAAATCGAGTAGACAAAATGAAAGGACCAATCAAATTCAATCACATTCTCTATCTGACAGGTTTCTTCGTGATAATCCTGTCTCTCTTCAATCCTGGTGACGACGATAAGCAAATCCCACAGACCACGGCAGTCCAGGAGAAGAACATCTCCTCCTGTGTGGATGAGAGTAAGCTTCCCGCCCCGGGCAATAGTTTCGACGGCAAGACCCTCTATCGTCACGCTTTTGCAGCGATTTGCAACGGACACTTGAAGCTGGCCGATTCAGCAAGTATGAAAGCGTTTAAAAAGGAATGGGAAAACAAATACAGCCCATCGGAGCTCTCCACAGAAGAGAAAACGGACCGGGCGATCGCCACGATGCTGGCTTCCCTGAACCAGCGATTCGATTCCTACCTGCTGCCCAAAGCAGTGGAGGCGAGCAAGGAAGAGATAGATCCGACCATGAGCGGAATCGGCGCCGAGATAAACCTGACTACAGATCTGAAAGAGCTGTTTAAAGGTCGCACTGGCCAGGTTACAGAAGCAGAGCTAAAAGAGGCCATGAAGCTCTCCGACACCAACAAGCTCCGGATCAAACATGTGATGGAGGGCGGACCTTCAGAAGGCATTCTGCAAGAAGGTGACATTATCACCGCCGTCGATGGCATCCCTCTATCAGGTCTTTACCTCGAAGACGTGGTCTATAAAAGAATTCGAGGCAAAGCAGGTACACCGGTATTGCTGACGATAGAAAGACAAGATGAGCCGGTAAAGATTGTGCGGGGCAACATCACCATGAAGGTAGTGAGCGAACGCACTCTAGATGACAGCATCGCTTATATCCAGCTTCGCGACTTCATGTCCAAATACGCCGTACAAGAATTCCACGATGCGCTGGAGAGAGCCAACAAGGCTAACGCGGTAATCATCGACCTCAGAAATAATCCAGGCGGAAACTTCGACAGTGTCATCATGATGGCGAGCTTTCTATTGAATCAGGGCAACTTAGTAGTGGTCAACACCAGAGAAGGCGATGGCCTGTCTCGCTCCGACATATCTTTGTATGAAGGATTCATGGCCACCATCGAATATGTCAAAGAAGGAGTGGACGAAAAAGTCCTTAAGCACTACCCGCTTGGCATACCGCAAGCGATCACCCAGGACCGTCAGCACCTGGCCGAAATAGATGCAGACACTCCGATTGTGGTTTTGATCAACGAAAGATCTGCCAGCGGCAGTGAACTGCTATCCGGCATATTAAAAGATCGCGCTACTCTAGTCGGCCAACCTACCCTCGGCAAAGGTGTCGGCCAGGGTCAACACCCGCTGCCCTACGGCAGATTGCTTCGTGTAACCGAACTGGAATTTCTTCCACGCGGTCAGAGCATAGACAAAGTGGGCGTGATCCCGGATGTTCTCGTCAAGGACGACATCACTCTAGAAGGTGATGAACAGCTTGATCAAGCGGTATCGCAGGCAAAATTGCTGATTGCAAAAGCCAAATCCGAAGCTGAACTAAAGCAGAAATTGGAGAAAGAGAAAAGGTCTTTCTTCTTGCTCGACAAATAAATTCGTTCGAAAGTCGATAGCGGCAATATTCACTACCGGCCTTGTGCTGAGCCCTCCCCTTCCTAAGTGGCCCTCTTGGCTCAGCCAAAAGTGTCGCTTTACAAGGGGGTAGTCCTGGCGCATTATACTTGGCACATTCGCTGAGGTTCCGGAGGTCGAAGATGGAAAGAAACAGAACGCTGACACTCCTCGAGACCAACGGAACCGACATGAACTCGTTTCATGAAGTAGAAAGAACAGAACTCTTCATAGATAACGATGCCATAACCGAAGTCACCTATAGTGGTGCCCAGGGAAAGTTATACTACTTCCGTAAAGAGGCTGACTCGAATCCGATATCGACCTGTCATGGCTCTGATGATATTGGAATCTTGAGCACCTTTATAAGAAGTATCGCCCTGGTCCTGAATGGAATAAAGGGAACCCAGAAGAACTAGGTTAAGACCAATTTTTGTCCAGGGAAAGGAAAAGGAAAGGAAGAGTAACCCCGACCCAAGACAGAGACTCCAGGCTA
>CAZCBH010000061.1:21620-27587 GCA_964496875.1 uncultured Candidatus Obscuribacterales bacterium
TCGTCCGCCAGCTGAATTTAATCGCCAGCCTAACTAAAGCTCTCGAAACAACGTTTGCTTGCCACCATCAGCATCGCTATTCGGTCTTTATCAAAAGAGAAGCGAAGACCGAACTAAGTACAAGACTCTTCGAAATCTGGGACAACAGAAGAGCAAGTCCCAGAATAGACCACCAATTAAAGGACCTGGAGAATATTCCATGAAAAAGCTGAAAAACAAAGTCATCGTAATCACAGGCGGATCGAGAGGCATCGGTCTGGCGATAGCCCTTAGACTGGCGGCGGATGGCGCTAAAATTGCCATTCTTGCGAAAACAGACCAGTTGAATCCTAAACTGCCTGGCACCATATATACCGCCGCCAACGCCATAGTCGAAGCAGGCGGCAAAGCCCTGCCTATTAAATGCGACATTCGCGACGAGAAACAAGTTGCCGACGCTTATGCCCAGGTAATCTGCGAATTCGGCGGCATCGATGTGCTTATAAACAACGCCAGCGCCATCAGCCTGACCGATACGACCAACACCGATATGAAAAGATTTGATCTGATGCAGGCGGTTAACGGCAGAGGGACCTATATTTGCTCGAAACTGGCCATTCCTCATTTGCGCAAATCCAAGAATCCGCACATTCTGACACTCTCGCCGCCGCTCAATCTCAACCCACAGTGGTTCGACTCGCATCTGGCCTACACCATATCGAAATACACCATGAGCATGGTTACACTCGGTCTGGCTAAAGAGATGGCTTGCTGCGGCATCGCGGTCAACTCACTGTGGCCGGAATTCATAATCGACACGGCAGCCATCGCCAATATGCCGAACGGCAAAGAAATGACCAGGCACAGTCGCAAACCTGAGGTTATGGCGGAAGCGGCCCACTGGATTCTGCGCCAGAAAGCCTGTAAAGTAAGCGGCAACTTCTTCATCGACTCCGAAATCTTGAAAAACAATGGCCAGGATGACCTGTCATCCTACGCGGTGAATCCTGAGCTGGAGTTGATAAGAGACATATTCCTGGACTGACGAAATGAGGCGCACGAGGTGCAAAATGACTGAGGGTTTCAAATTCAATACCAGGGGAAAAATCGCCCAGGTCATCCTGAATCGTCCGGACAAGAAGAATGCTCTATTGCCGGACTTCTGGAAAGAGTTTCCCCGAAAGATAAAATCGATCTCGGATAGCGGCAGCTACCGGGCAATTGTTCTCTCGGCAGAAGGACCCGACTTCTGTGCCGGCATGGATCTATCTGTATTTGCTGCTAATCCCAAACTGAACACCGACTCTACCTATCAGAGAGAGAGAATCTTCCATCTTATCTCCCTGATTCAAGATGCCATTTCGTCCCTGGAGCGCTGTCGGATACCTGTGATTGCCGCAATCCAGGGAAGATGCCTGGGGGCTGGTCTCGACATAGTTTCGGCTTGCGATCTGCGCTTCAGCACAAACGCCGCCAGCTTTCGCATCGAAGAGACCAATGTGGGAATAATGGCCGACCTCGGCAGCCTCCAGCGCCTGACCAAACTGATGCCGGAAGGGGTGGTCAAGGAGATGGCGTTTTTAGGCGAGACTCTCTCCGCCCAGAGAGCCTTCGAGATAGGCTTTATAAACAAGGTCTACAGCGATGCCGAAGCCCTGGAGCAAGGGGTGATAGAAACGGCGGAGCGCATTGGCGCTATGGCACCACTGGTAATATCAGCCTCGAAAAGATGCATCAACTATGCAAGAGATCACTCCACCGCCGACGCTCTAGAACAGGGTGCACTCATGCAATCGGCAGTCTTCGATCTTGCCGATGTGCAGAGCTTTATGATGAGCCGAGCCGGCAAATGTGATGCCCCGGATGATCTGCCGGAGCTAGATCAAGAGCTCTGATTCTCATTTTATCTCGAATAAAGAACCGGAAACCATCGGCATGCGAATTTCGCCACCGGTGGTTTCTTTCATTCAACCAAAACCTGGAATTCCTTATGAATACCCCAAACAACGCAGACAGCGATAAGACTCTTGTCGAGGAGATACTGCTTCAAAGTGGCAAGAGCAAAGAAGAAGCAAGTTCGGTAGGCAAAGTAGAGGAAGCCGACGAAAGCTTCGAAAACACCTTCGCCAGAGGCTACCGAACCGAAGACAGCCCTATCCATCATGCGATCTGGTCCAACCAGACACCCATCTATGAGTTCGCTTGCGCCTCCCTCCCCACTGCCGACAAAAGCTTTCACGATCAGGCAGATGCAGCGGTGAACTTCGTCAAGAACGCCAAGTGGATGTCGACCCTATTCGATGAACGAGGCAAACTCACCGAAGAATCTATCCATACCCTAGGCCACTGTGGCTACTGGGGGATGCTGGTGCCAAAGGAATACGGCGGCTCTGACGCCACCATATTCGATTTCATGCGCGTCCTCACTAAAATGGGCAAAGAAGCTGATGCTAGCGTGGCCGGACTGGCATCAATTCACCAGTGTATCGGCGCTGTCGATCCGATAACCCACTTCGGCAGCCCCGAGCTGAAGGAGCGCTACCTGCCGCTTCTGGCTAAAGGGACACCCTCCTCCGGTTTCGCCCTGACCGAACCTGCCGCCGGCTCCGACCTGACAGCGATCCGCACCACAGCCAGACTGGAAGGGGACCACTATGTCGTCACCGGTCAGAAGATGTTCATCTCGAACAGCTATTACGGGCGCATCATAGGCCTGGTGGTCATGTTGAACGACAAGCCTTCGGTCATGATAGCCGAGCTTCCCATGGAAGACACAGACACCTTCAAGCTGGAGAAGTACAGGATCCATGCTCTGAAGCACCTCTACAACCATGCTCTGCACTTCGACAAATTCATCATCCCGAAAGAGAACCTGATCGAAGTCCCACATGGAGACGGACTGACCATCGCCTATCACGGACTGAACCGTGGACGTATCGCGATTGCAGCCAATGCCACCGGCATGATGTCGTATCTACTGAGCAACATCATCAGATGGGCCGACTATCGCAAAACCTATGGTCAGCCGATCAAAGAAAGAGAGCTGGTAAAAGCGAGAGTAGCCAGGGCAGCCGGACTGATTGTCGAGACCGAAGCCCTTAGAGACTGGACCGCATCCTTGCTCGACCAGGGACACCGAGGAGAGCTGGAGTGCATGATGGCAAAAATCCGGGGCTCGACCAATCTAGCCGATCTGGCCCTGTCCATCGGCCTGAAAACCCACGGAGGCAGAACCTTTCTGGAGGGCAATCCGGTGGGCGACGACCTGTACGACATCCTTGCCCCCACCATCTATGAAGGAGAGAACGATGTCCTGAAGCTGGCTTTCTTCAAAACCCTGGTTAAGAGCTTTGGATTGGACTATCTGAAACCGATGCTCGACGCCCAGAAAAGAGCGGGTATCGATCCGCGCCACTTCAAAGCCTGGCGCCCCGACCATCTGTTTGCAGTCAGAAAACCGGCCGCTGAGCTGGCAGCCTGGGTGCTCGATACCGAAGCAACTTTCAACAACGCGACTTCGCACACCACCTTGCACCCCGCCATGGGCAAACATGTGGACTTCGCCATGACCAGGCTGCTTTCCATGCGCAAGATGATCTACCGTGCTGTCCTGAAATTCCAACACAAGCTGGCGGATCATCAGATGTTCATCACCGATGAGATCTCAGATCCCGTCCAGGATCTGATCACCATCCTGGTCCTGGCCCAGCATGCTACTCAGAGCGAAAATGAGGTCACTCTGCGGGCGGCGGATCTGAGAATTCGGGAGCTTACGCACAGGTTGAGCGGGAAAAAACCGTGTCATAAATTCAGAAAAGACGCCAACAGGCTTGCCGATGCCGTCTATGCAGGCAAGTTCGAACAGATAGACGGCGCTTTCAATTTGCCGATTCAAAGACGCTACTGATTGAGCCAATCGGACAGTTTTCGGGAGGACGGAGCAGGAGTCTCTGTCCTCCTATCCCAAAAACCAGGAGAAAACTATGATCAAATACTTGCTGAGCGCCATTGCCGGCGCAGGCGGCTATGTCCTTTTAGGTTTTCTAGCCGCCACGCTTGCCGGCGGCTTCGAAAAGATCGAGCCCCTGCTCTACCTGCATCTAGGCATGGGGGCTCTGCTCGGTATCTTCATCAACTTCACGGCGGAGACCGCAAAATCAGCCCTGGCAAGAGCTCGCATCGGCTCTATCGCAGGCAGAGTAGTCTGCGGGGCAGCCTACGGCATTCTCTTCATCGTCTTTGAAACAGGATTGAGCCCGGCTGCAATCGTGGTCGGCTTGATAGTAGGCTCCGTGATCGGCTATGCGGTGGCACTATCGATCTGCCTTCTGGAACACCTATGAAAACACAAATCGACTATGCAAAGAAGTTCATGGTCAGGGGCTTTCTCTTCCTGATCCCGTTTGTAATCACTATCTTCACGATCAAGACGATTTTGCAAGTCTCTGATGCGATCTTTGTCCCAATTGCTTCTACTTTTCTGAAGCTGTACATCCCGGACTCTCAGATCACCAATGACTTTCTTGCTCCAGGAGTAAGCCTGCTTGCAATACTGCTAATGGTGACTGCCGTGGGAGCAGTAGCCAGCTGGAAAGTTGGTCACCAGGGCTTGAGATTGATGGATCACTTCTTCCTGCTCATCCCCGGTATCAGAAAAGTCCACTCGGCAGGGCGCAAAGTCATGGACATGCTCGGCGACGAAAGCAGCACAGCCAGCTTCAAGCGAGTTGTCTTCGTCCCTCTAAACAGCAATTCAAGTATGCTATCCATCGCCTTTGTAACCGGAGAGGTCCAGGACACCGGTAGCGATACCAAATATCTCTCGGTAATTATCCCGCTGCCGCCTAATCCTGTCACCGGAATATCCGCATTCATAAAAGAATCGGAAGTAGTCGACTCAGGACTGAGCATCGAAGAGGGCGTCCAGTACGTCATGTCTTTCGGGGTACTCACTCTGAACAAACTTCCCTTCAAACAAACCTCGAAATAAACAGGAGAATCCCTATGGGTATATTCGTCCCAATTTTACTATTGCTTTCAGGTTTCCTGACCACACTCCTGTTCGAAAAAAGCGCCAGAAAATATGTTGCTCTGACGGCGGCTGTCCTGTCAATAGCTGAGCCTTTCATCCACACTCTTTTACCGACACTCGCCTTCGACTTCATGTGGCTCCTCTGGCCCCTGCTCGGCGGCACTATCATGTGGCTGGTGACTCTCTATATGTGCAGGAATCAAGAATAGTTCAACATCAACAATATGCAAAATTTCAACTATGAGGAGATAAAGCGCATCTACCGGGAGTCTTAGCTTTCGTCAGCATCAGATCGGGCAGAATCAATTGATTCTGCTCATATCCGCTCCATCTATCTACTTAAAAGGTACATCTATGAAACTCCGAATTATACTCTCACTAGCCTTATCCCTAACGGCACTCAGCTCTGCCGGAGAAGCGCTTGCCAATCACAACGCGGGCAACTCAGGTACCTGGCAATTCTTTCAGTATCAGAGTCCGGGAATACAGTATCAATACCGCTATAGAAATCCTAATCAGGTCTATCCTTATCAATCCGACCCGAGATACGGCAGCGATCTATACTACCAGTACTACCAGAGAAGAGACTTCTATCCGAACAACCAGTACCAGTATCAGTACCAGTACCCGAATAATCAGTACCAGTATCGTCGATGCCCCCCACGGCGCAGACACCATCACTGGCGCCGCAACCAGCGCTATTGATCCCGTTCGCATAACTGGAGAAAGCCAATGATCTCTATTTCGGAGTTAGAAAGTTACGTCATCGAGCAGTACGCCCAAAAGATGAGCGCGGTAATATCGGCCTATGACGGTGTAACCAGTCGTGCAGTAGCGGGAACCCTGATCAAAGCCTACGAAGGCTCCACCGTCCATGTCGAAAAAGGAGCGGTCTGCCTGGCCTATGAAGGCTCTACAGTCTACGCTGAGCAAGGAGCCATCGTAATAGCCTGCGG
>CAZCBH010000062.1:0-4251 GCA_964496875.1 uncultured Candidatus Obscuribacterales bacterium
TGTCACCTCTTTGAAAGAGAAAGACTGTTTAGAGACCCTCACCGGCGCGTAGACTTTGCCGAAATTAAGAAGGGCTTTGAAAAATGCTTCGAAGTCTGATTTTTTCAGTGTTACCGTTTTATCCATAGACCTTATTTCATCTCACCGGGAAGTTTTTGGCATCGTTCTATCGGCCGAGTGTGATTATTCGAACTAAATTGCCGGGTTTTTCAATTTATCTTCCCGTTTTAGATAATCTGCCACCGGAATAAGAACCGCAGTTTTTCGAGATCGCAAGAGAGCTAGTTGTATTAGCAGTACAGCTCTGTTTGATTGGTTCTTTGAACAAATGGCAGATCTGTTGACAATAGTCCGCTTGGCTGTATACAATTTGTATACGCATAAAATGGATAAAAATCTATGGCTAACATTCGAGTCAATGAAAGTGACAAGGCCTTGCTAGACAGCTTTTGCGATCAGCATAAAATAACCCATGCGGAAGGGTTTCATTTTGCAATGAATTTGCTTAAGAAAGATCAATTCGCCAAGACTGTGAGCGCTCAATTTGAAGCATTGGCAGCAAATCCGGAAGCCCTGAGAGAATATCGTGAAGAGTCCGCTCTTTGGGAAGCGGTTTCCGAGGACGGAATTGATTAAGAGCAAGCCTTAGAGCCACGAACCTGATGACACAGCAGAATAACAATGTTCGAAGAGGCGACATTCTAATGGTTCGTCTCGGAAGCCCAGTACCAACCAGGACTGGTGATACTCTTCGAGAGCAGGCTGATGATCGACCGGCTGTGGTTATATCATCGGGCACTATCCTTCTGCCTAATTTGCGCTTTCATAGAATGTTAACCGTGGTGCCAGGTACGACGACAGATAGAAATCTCCCTATCCATTTGACAGTTGGTTCTAGTAAGGCAAACGGATTGCCAAAAAATACTTATTTCATGGTAGAGCAAATCCGCAGTATCGATGAACGTCGAGTGATCAAACCTATAGGGTCACTTGATCCCGTTGATTTGCAGCAGCTCAACCAATTAATCAGGTGGTGCTTCGATCTTTGAAGATTCAGGCTGGCATTTGATAAGGCTTTCAATGGCTTGCCGGGCTGCGGCCATTTGAAATTGAGGACCCAGGGCAATTAAGTAAGCGACGGTCTCATCGGTCCAAAAAAACAGCAGGTCGGTTATCCATGACAGGCCATGGCTCGCTTTCACTCGCTTTGCTTCTTCCTGAAGAGAGGCTTTCTTCAGTTCAATAACTTCGAAGTTTGCTTCGGTATCTTTTTTTGATCCTTGTGACTGGGGCAAGAGGGCGCTGTCTGCAAAAATAAGCACACGGTGGCTCTTTATAATCGCCGGCAGATGCGAGAAGTGATTATCTAGTAAGAAGCAGCAGGCGGAACTTTTCTGCTCTTTGGCCCGGGCGCTTTGATAGCTCTCTATAAGAGAGAGCCCACGGCTATCCTCTTCTATGAGAGAGTTGCCGATGCCTATCAGTGCTATCGGATGGTGCTTTAGATGGTGGCAAGCTGTGTAATTCATAGTAATAGGTCAATCATTCGCAGGAATGAGACATCCTGTTAGTAAAATTCGCTAGAGTAGATATTCCCGATTCAAATAGAAGGCTTGCTCCTATGTCGACCATCTCGCTTCGAAATCTTACCCCATCCGTCTTGTTGATATCTCTTTTGCTACCCCTTCAGCTTTTTGACGCTGCTGTTGCTAAAGAGACCAAGAAAGGCGCTAAGAAGCCGGATCAGGCAGCTGCCCGGGCTCTCAAAAAGAAAATAGAAGAAGGCAAAACCCTTTATCGACTCAATGGCTGTGCCGACTGTCATTCTATAAATAACAAAGGCTGCAAGTCGGGAGTACCGCTTAATGGATTGGGTAAGACCCGCAGTCTCGAATTTATCAAAGAACACCTCAAAGACCCGGAAGAGCATGTCAAAAAGAATGCCGCCGCCTATGAAAACTCACCGAATATGATGCCGGATATGAATCTCTCTTCCGAAGAGATTGGCTCTATCTCTCAATATCTTCATTCTCTGCCTGCTTTGAAAAAGAACGACGGTGCAAAAGAAAAGCAGCAAGATAATCAGCAAGAGAAGCAACCGGATAACCAGGAAGATAAATAGGCAGAGTCCCTGGACAAGAGGCAAGATGTCATCTGCTTTGCTAGCTTTGATATCTTGGCAAGCGCAACCTGGGCCATGGGTGACGAACATGGCACAGTCTGTGATGTCGAGGCTGCCAAGCGGGCTTTAAGGAAGGAATAAGCATTGATTGTCAGTAATCTCTTGAGTTCAGGAGATTCTCTTTGATAGTTCAACAATGTCTTTCTCTACCCATTTCATTTCGAGGCAACTTCAGAACCTCTGACCTAACCCCAGCGCCTGAGCATGTACGTTCCCAATTCGACCTAGTCGATTCGGTTTATGCATGCTCCCGTCCTGTGTCACGAGACTGTGCCTTGCGTATGGAAGAGAGAGCCTTACGTTAACTGCAGATCCGCAGAGTCGGCGATTTTGATAACTCCGCGGATTTCTGAGAGCCCAGCGTCAGCTCAGGCTCTCTAATAAGCATAGATCGAAGAGATCTTTCGAACCCAAGAAGGTAAGAATATGACCAGTGAAACTAAATTCTCCCCCGGACTCGAAGGTGTTGTCGCGTGCGAGACCCGTCTCAGCCATGTCGACGGCGAAGCCGGCAAGCTCATCTTCAGCGGACACAACGCTGTGGACCTCGCCGAGAACAAGACGGTGGAAGAGGTCTGGTTCCTGCTCCGGCACAACCGCCTGCCCGACGCAAAAGAGCTGAAGGCTTTCCGCGCCAAAATCGAGGAAGCCGGCAAGCTCACCGAGGACGAGGTCAAGATCGCTCTCAAGCTCCGGGTCGGTGAGCCGCTTTCGGCTTTCCGCAGCATCCTCTCCGCTATCGCTTCCCATCGCAAGCTGAAGCCCTGGCTGAACCGCGACATGTCCGAGATCGAGGAGGAGATTCTCGCTCTAAGCGCACTGGCTCCCCAGATCGTCGAGGTGATTCACAAGGGCAAGCGCCCGATTCGCAAGGCGCGTAACAACGGTTATGCCGAGCGCTATCTCTGGGGCATCAATGGCCGTCGTCCCGATGCCGAGGCTGTCCAGGCGGTTGAGACCTATCTCATTCTGACCATGGACCACGGCATGAACGCCTCCACCTTCTCCGCCCGGGTCACCGCATCTACCGGCGCCGACGTCGGTGCTGCCATCACCACCGGTATCGGCACCCTGTCCGGCCCGCTGCATGGCGGCGCACCTGGTCCGGTGCTAGACATGCTCGACGGCATCGGCGAAGCTGACAAAGCCGAGCAGTGGGTGGAAGACCAGCTGACCGGCGGCCGCCGCATCATGGGCTTCGGTCACCGTGTCTATCGCACCGATGACCCCCGCGCTCTCACCCTGCGCCGGGTAGCCGAGCATCAGTCCGGCTTCCGTGTGGATCTCGCCCGCGAGGTCGAAAAAGCCGTCCTCGATAAGCTCTCCGAGCGTCAGAAGGCGAAGGCCGCCCGCCTCGGCGTCGCTGTCCGCCCGCTGCGCGTCAATGTGGAGTTCTGGACGGCGGTGGTGCTCGAGCACGCCGGAATCCCAAGAGAGCTGTTCAGCTCGACCTTCTGCACCAGCCGCATCATCGGCTGGGGCGAGCATGTGCGCGAGCAGATCGGCAACAACAAGCTCTTCCGTCCGCTCTCCGAGTACACCGGACCGGATGTGGAGTAAGAGCAGGCTGCCCTGCTAGTTTCCCTGTTTCGAAAATGAATTGAAGTTCCAACCGCCGGGGCTCTCAGGAGGACGCATGGTGCGTTCTTCTTTTGAGCCCCGGCCCCAATCGAGATAAGAAGGTAATTCCGATGAAATCTGCTATCTCAAAAGACCGCAAATATAACGGTTTCAACGCTCCCAAAGGTTCTCGTATCAGCTTCGTCGATGGTGCCCCGGTGGTGCCCGACAACCCCATCATCCCTTTCATCGAAGGGGACGGCATCGGTCCTGAAATCTGGCTCGCCACCCGCAGGGTGGTAGACGCGGCGGTGGCTTCCGCCTATGGCGGCAAGCGCAGCATCGCCTGGTTCGAGATCTTCGCCGGCGGTAAAGCCAAGGAGCTTTTCGATAACTGGCTCCCCGATGATTCGGTGGATGCCATCGCCGATTTCGGCGTGGCCATCAAAGGCCCGCTCAACACCCCTTCGGGCGGCGGCTTCCGCAGCCTGAACGTGCGTCTGCGTCAG
>CAZCBH010000062.1:4351-6448 GCA_964496875.1 uncultured Candidatus Obscuribacterales bacterium
GTCACCCTGGTGCACAAGGGCAACATCCAGAAGTATACGGAAGGCGCGTTTGCGCTCTGGGGCTATGAGCTGGCCAAGGAAGAATTCGGCGACCTGACCATCACCGAAGCGGAGCTCAGGGAGAAGTTCGACTGGGTCATGCCAGAGGGCAAGCTCCTGATCAATGACCGTATCGCCGACGCCATCTTCTACGAGCTTCTGATCAATCCCGAGCAGTACTCGGTGATTGCCACCACCAACCTGAACGGCGACTATCTCTCTGATGCGTGCGCTGCCCAGGTCGGCGGTCTCGGTGTCGCTCCCGGCGCCAACATCGGCGATACCAGCGCGCTGTTCGAGGCTGTGCACGGCACGGCTCCGACCATCGCCGGCAAGAACATCGCCAACCCGACTTCGCTTCTGCTCTCCGCTCTGATGATGCTCGAATACATGGGCTGGGATGAGGCGGCTGCCATGGTTCATAAGGCGCTCAGCAGGACCATCGGCAATAAACGTGCCACCGGCGACCTGACCAGGCTCATGGATGATGCCCGGGCGCTTTCCACCAGCGAGTTCGCCGATGCTCTCATCGCCGAGCTGCCTGCTGCCGTGCTACCCGTTGTGGAGGCGACAGATGCGGGAGATCCGGCGAAAAGTTCGCAAGATCCAAAAGACCCAAATGAACTGAGCCGGCTCAATGAGTCGGTGCAACTGGTGGGAGACGAGACGAAGAATCAGAAGGTCGTTCCCGTCGCCAACCCAAGAGGTAAAAGAGCCATGCCGAAAGTCTCCGTCATCGGTGCCGGCGGCGTAGGTGCAACCTGCGCCCAGTACATCGCCAACATGGGTCTCGCCGATGTCGTTCTGCTTGATATTCAGGAGGGCATCCCCCAGGGCAAGGGTCTCGACCTGCTCCAGGCAGGCGCCCTGCTCGGCAGCGACGCCCGCATCCACGGCACCAACGACTATGCCGACACCGTCGGCTCCGACATCGTCGTGATCACGGCAGGCATCGCCCGCAAGCCCGGCATGTCCCGGGATGACCTGCTCAAGACCAATGCCACCATCGTCCAGGAAGTGGCGCACCGGGCCTTCACCCTCAGCCCCGAAGCCATCTTTCTGGTGGTCACCAATCCGCTCGATGTGATGACTTATTTGGTCTGGAAGACCACCGGTCTTCCCTCCGCCAAGGTCATCGGCATGGCAGGTGCCCTCGACAGCGCTCGCTTCAAGGCTTTCATCGCAGAAGCCCTCGATGTTTCGGTGGTCGATATCCAGGCCATGGTGCTGGGCGGTCACGGCGACCTGATGGTGCCGCTGCCGCGCTATTCTACGGTGAGCGGTATCCCCATAACCGAGCTCATGGATGCCGAGAAAATCGAAGCTCTCTGTGCCCGGACCCGGGACGGCGGAGCCGAGATCGTCTCTCATCTCAAGACCGGCAGCGCTTTCTACGCGCCGGGGGCTTCGGTGACCATGATGGTCGAGTCGATTCTGAAGGACAGCCACCGGCTGATTCCGTCTTCGGTGCATGTGGGCGGCGCCTACGGCATCAAAGGCGACCTCTTCATCGGGCTGCCCACGGTGCTCTGCCGCCATGGCGTCCACAGCGTCGTCGAGATCAAGCTGCGTCGCGATGAAAAGCGCGCTCTGAAAGCCTCGGCGAAGACTGTCCAGGGTACGATCGAGACCATGGAGACCCTGCTCGGGTAGTTTCTTCGAGCCGCTAACGTGATTTTGTCGAGCAGCCCGGTTACCTTCTGGTAGCCGGGCTGGCTCTTCTTTTCTTTCTGCTTTTGTTTTTATTTTTTTGTCGCTCTATATACTATATAAGGTAGCAAGAAAGGTGTTTTCGAATGCGCTTTTGAACCTCTCTAATCTAAGTATCTGCGTATCTGCCGAATATCTGCCGAGAACTTGTTGAAATGAAAAATCCGCCGAGTAATTCGCCGAGTTATAGCTTCCTATTTTGAAATTGAATTGTCTGGACGGTCGTCCGGCCAGATTGACACAAATGCCAAAAAGAAATAAGTCAGTCAACTGACTTGTTTTGGTCAGTTGACCGGCCTTGGTCAGTTGACCGGCCTTGGTCAGTTGACCGGCCTTGGTCAGTTGACC
>CAZCBH010000062.1:6548-12950 GCA_964496875.1 uncultured Candidatus Obscuribacterales bacterium
CGGCCTTGGTCAGTTGACCGGCCTTGGTCAGTTGACCGGCCTTGGTCAGTTGACCGGCCTTGGTCAGTTGACCAACCAAATCAAATTACTCATTCTGTCGACCTATATACGGCAGGCCAAAACATTAATCATGAATTGCATTCTGGAGCCCGGGGCTCAAGATGCGATAAGGTAGGCATCGGCAACTCTCAAGTCTTCCTGGTTATGAAAAGGTATTGATTGATGGCAGTCTCCAGCACCCTGAAATTCGAGAACTCCGAGACCTTTGCAAGGAGTATGGACGAGGCCGATCCCTTGAGAAGCTATCGCGACCGCTTCTATCTGCCTTCTCTAGAGTCGCTCAAGAGCGGTCGCTATGAAGATGTCGAGGGTGGTCAACCCTGTGTCTATCTAGCCGGCAATTCTCTCGGTCTCGAGCCCCGCAGCGTCAAAGAGAGCATCGGCAAAGAGCTCGAAGACTGGGCTGCCTACGGGGTCGAAGGTCACTTTCACGCTCGCAAGCCCTGGTTGCCTTATCACGAAAACCTTACCGAGATGAGCGCCCGCCTGGTGGGTGCCAAGCCTATCGAGGTGGTGGTGATGAATACGCTCACCACCAACCTGCATCTGATGATGGTCTCGTTCTACCGACCTACTAAGGACCGATACAAGATCTTGATCGAAGGGGGCGCTTTTCCTTCTGATCAGTATGCGGTCGCCTCCCAGGCGAAATTCCATGGATACGACCCGGAGAATGCGGTGGTCGAGCTGCATCCTCGCCCGGGCGAAGAGACCATGCGCACCGAGGATATCCTCGCTTATTTAGATCAACATGGAGACGACATTGCCCTGGTGCTCCTGGGCAATGTCAACTATTTAACCGGTCAGGCTTTTGAAGTGGCTGCCATCGCCGCCCGGGCCCATGAAAAGGGTTGTCTATTCGGGCTCAATCTCGCCCACGGCGCCGGTAATCTTGTCCTGAAATTGCATGACTGGCAGGTCGACTTCGCCGTCTGGTGCAGCTATAAATATCTCAATTCCGGTCCGGGCAGCCTGGCTGGATGCTTCGTACACGAGAACCATGCCGATAGTTTCGACTTGCCTAGATTCGCCGGCTGGTGGGGGCATAACAAAAAGACCCGTTTTGAAATGGGACCTTCTTTTGACCCCATATCCGGTGCCGAAGGCTGGCAGCTCAGCAATCCGCCCATCTTTCAATTGGCGGCTTTGAGGGCGTCCCTTGCCATCTTTGACGAAGTGGGCATGGATAAAATTCGTGAGAAAGGCGACAAGCTGACTGCGTTCTTGGAATATCTTCTCAATGAAATCCCCGGCGACTTCTGCAAGATAATCACCCCATCAGATCCGGCTCAAAGAGGATGCCAGCTCTCCATTCGGTTTAAAGGCGAGCCCAAAAAATTGCTCGCCGCCTTGAAAGAAGAAGGAGTAATCTGCGATTTCAGAGAGCCCGATATCATAAGAGCGGCTCCGGCACCGCTATATAACAGCTTTGACGATGTTTACAGATTTGCCCGGATTCTCAACACCTTCGCTGCGGGCAAGTGAGAGCAGGCGCAAGCACAAGTTTTGAGATGGACAAAAGACCTTGAGACGAGCTAAAACGAATTGCGACCGGCTTAAGCCGATTGAGACGAGCTAAAGCGAATTGAGCCTAGACGAGATGAGATTAACACAGCCTTAAATGGACAGTAGAGAATAAATGAGGATAACGGAGAATAAGCGATGTCTACCGAGATAGAAGTGAAAGATGTAGAGATAGCGGTGGTGGGAGCCGGCCTGGTCGGTTCGCTGTTGGCGATGCTCCTGGCGCGCAAAGGCTTTCGGGTCGAGGTCTTTGAGCGCCGTCCCGATATGCGCAAAGAGAAAATAGCCGCCGGACGTTCGATTAACCTCAATATCTCCTGCCGGGGGCTCAAGGGTCTCGAGCGCGCCGGCGTTCTCGATGATGTCGTGCCAGAGTTGGTACCTATGAAGGGGCGCCTGATGCACTCTCGCGATGGTGAGCTTACCTATCAGCCCTATGGTAAAGACGACAGCGAATATGGCAATTCGGTTTCGCGTGCCGGTCTCAATAAAATTCTGGTCGCCCGGGCAGAGGAGACAGGCAGGGTCGACTTCCACTTCAACCACCGGGCCGTCGATGTGGACCATGAAGAGAACATCGTCACTTTTATAGATGAGAGCACGGATAAAACCGTAAAAGTGAAGGCTCGCCGTATAATAGGCACCGATGGCGGTGGCTCTGCGATTAGAAAGAGCATGATGGAGCTGAATGGCTATCAGTGCTCCACTGCTCCTTTAGAGTATGGCTACAAAGAGCTGGCCATTCCGCCCGGTCCCGGCGGGTCTTTTTTGATAGAGAAAGAGGCGCTGCATATCTGGCCCCGGGGCGAGTTTATGCAGATTGCTCTGCCTAACTTCGACGGTAGCTTCACGGTCACTCTCTTCTTGCCTTTTGAAGGCGAGAAGAGCTTCGAGAAGCTCACTGACGAAAAGAGCGTGCTAGAATTTTTTAATACCGAATTCGGTGACTCTGTCCCTTTGATGCCGGATCTGGTCGAGACCTTTTTCGAGAATCCGACAGGACATATGGAGACCGTGCGCTGCCATCCCTGGCAGGTCGGCGGCAAAGCCCTGCTTATGGGTGACGCTGCCCATGCCATCGTGCCTTTCTTTGGCCAGGGCATGAACTGTGGCTTCGAGGATGTTTCGGTTTTCGACGACTGTCTCAATCAGCTAGCCGACAAAGGCTATGGTGTGGAAGAGCTGGTGCGGTCTAAAGAGAGCAAAATCGAGCTCATTTGGTACAAATTCTTCGAGCGTTTTGTACAAGAGAGGAAGGCGAACGCAGATGCCATCGCCGATATGGCTCTCGATAACTTCATCGAGATGCGCGATAAAGTAGCCGACCCGCGCTTTCTTCTGGCTAAGAAAGTAGAGAAGCTTTTAGAGAAGCGCTTCCCGGGCAAATATGTCTCTCGCTATTCTCTGGTCACCTTCACCAATATTCCATACAAAATGGCCCAGGATGCAGGCGTGGTCTGTGATGGTATCATCAATGACCTGCTCGAAAATCTTGATGATGCCGAGAAAGTCGATTTCGAAAGGGCTGAAAAGCTGATAGACGAAAGACTGGCGCCGCTTCTGGCCAGCTCTCCCGAGCCGGTTCTGACCAGCGGAAGCAACTGAAGCATGGCTGGCGAACCGCTAGATTTTACGCCCTTCGATGCCGAGGCCAATCTGGTCGCCGTCAACGACATCTTGAAGTCGGTTCGCCATCTCTCCTGGTCTTATGCCGGTGACATCAGCCGGGTGGTGAAGAAAATCTGCACCAGTTTCGATGCCGGTCGCTGCATTTTATTTGCGGTAAGAGAGGGCTCTCGCTTTGATGTCTATGAGCATGTCGAAGCTGTCGAGCCTTTGTCCAACTATTTCAACAGCGATGCCGGGCAGGCATGGTTGAACGCTTTAGTAGAACAGGGCGAAGATTTGATGAGCTCCGATGTCTTTATGGAGCTGGGCAAGCTGGGCCGTTTCGATGGTTTCGAAGCCCCGGAGTCTCTGGCTTCCGGGGTGCACATAATGCCATTGAAAAACCCCTATACCTCTCGCTATGGTATCAAACCCGGTTTCATGCTTATTCAAGAACCTCGGGGTTTGAAGAGCTGGAACAAGCGTCAGCTCGAAAGTCTGGTCATTGTCGCCGAGTATCTCGCCATGACCATAGAATGCGAGCGTCTAACCAGCGCCATGCAGATAGAAGCCTCCCTGGCGGATAGAATTCCTGGATTGCTCACCAGGCGCAAGTTCTCGGACCTGGTCGAATGGGAGCTTTTGCGGGCAGAGCAGCTCAGTACCCGGCCCTGTCTCGTTCTGGTCGGATTTCCTGAGCGGACGAAATTGAGTTTGCCGCAAATTGTCAGGGACGCGGAGTTTATCTTCGAGTTATCATGTCGCGCTCTGGTGCGAGAGCTTGAGGTCGCCGAGCTTGCCGCTTACTGGCGCGGCGATATCATGGTCGCTTTCAGTGCCTCCGGGGGTGAAGATTTTGTGGCGCGTTCAACCGGGGCTGTTCAGCGCGCCTTTAAAGAATGGACAGAGAAAGCGGGAGTGGGTGTCAGTCTTGAAGGCATCCCGGCGGTGGGTTGCGCTTACTACGGCAAAGACGGTTCTACTCTCGACGAACTGCATCAAGCCGCTCTGGCGGATGCCCGACTGCACTGATAGATATTGAAGGCTTTATTCTTCGCTTTCGCCTGCCGCATCAGAGCCGGCATCGCTGTTTTCTTTCTCTGCTTCGTCCTCGTCAGGCTCGTCGACATCGTCGAAACCGCTGTCGTTTTTGTCTGACTTTTTCAGGTCTTCGGCATCAGCCAGGGTGAGATAAGTCTTGTCGCCGAGCAGGCGGATCATGAAAATGAAGTTGGGATTGCCGCCAGTAGGCGGTTTGGGGAACGGTTTGACGGACTCCAGGGCTTTTTCGATGGCGTCGTTTATGTCCTGGGTGTCTATCGATGGATACTTCGTGTTGAATTTCACATCCATGACATTGCCTTCCGGACCCAGGGTGACGAAAATGTGGTTGTCTCGCCACTTCTTCTCTTTTTTGTGGGCGGTTCTGAAGCGTTCGGCTTCTTTCAGGATGCCTTTGGGTAGTTGGATACTAGTATCAAGCTTTGTTTTGATACTATCTAAATAAGCCTTGACCTCCTGCGGGTCGGCGGCTGGTTTGGTCTCCACTTTTTTGTCGGCGGCTTTCTTGTCGCCTTCGGTCTTGGAGGCAGAGTCGGTTTTCTCTTCTCCGGCAGGCTTGTCTGCGTTATCTCCGCCCCCGCCGCAGCCGGATAGAAGTCCGATGCCGAGAATCAGGCTCAAGCCCAAACCCGCGTGGGCTAAGGTTTTAATACGGAACTGGAAGATTCTGTTTTTCTTTTTCAAAGTTAGCAAAGTAAGGCAGCAATTAGTACATGAGGAGCAATTCGATTATAGCCTATTGGTAAGTTCTTGCTTTATCTCCGGCTCATGCACAGATTCAGCCGGCAGAGCCTGTAAACAGGCCCTGCCACTGGTGCGGACTAACCACTGCCTGACTCAGGCGCGGACTAGTTCAAGGTCATGCCGCTCGGCATCGCTAGCCGGAGCGAGCGGATTGACATCGAAGCTCTCGCCGTTAATATTGGCTCCGCCATATCCGAATGGACCGGCGTTTTGAATGAACTGAGCCGGAAAGTCCAGAGTGGGCTCTGAAACTTTGTTCAATCGCTCCATTTGCGCTTCGCTCAGATGAACGTCGAGGGCGGCGATGTTGTCGTCGAGCTGCTTCAGCGAGGTTGCTCCGAAGATAGAGGAGGTGACCCCGGGCATCTGCTGTACCCAGGCAAGCGCCACCCTTGCCGGAGTGGTGTCCAGCTCTTTGGCCACCGCCTTGACTTCGTCGACGATGTCGAAGTTGCGGTCGGTGAGGAAACGGGTCACCCATTCGCCTCGACCGGGCTCGACCTTGTCTTTCTCTTCGCGTTTGTATTTACCGGTGAGAATGCCGCCTTTCAGAGGAGACCATGGGGTGATGCCCAGACCCATTTCAAGAGCCATCGGCACCAGTTCGCCTTCCACGGTTCTTTCGATGAGAGAGTATTCGATTTGCAGGGCGATGAGCGGGCTCCAGCCCCGGAATTTAGCTATGGTCTGTGCCTGGGCGCATTTCCAGGCGGGGGTGTCGGAGAAGCCGATGTATCTGACTTTTCCGGATTTGACCAGATCGTCGAGGGCGCTCATGGTCTCTTCGATGGGGGTGAAGCGGTCCCAGCAGTGCATCCAGTAGAGGTCGATATAGTCGGTCTGGAGCCTCTGTAGAGAACGATCGACCGCCGAGTGCATGGACTTGCGGCTGGCGCCACCACCGTTGGGGTCACCTGTGTACATGTTGCCGAAAAATTTAGTGGCGATAACCAGTTGGTCCCGGCGCAATTTTTCTTTTTTGATGAAGTCGCCGATGATTTTCTCGGAGTGGCCTTTCGTATATAGATTGGCTGTGTCGAGGAAGTTGCCGCCCAGCTCTAAATAGCGAGCGATGATTTTGTAGGAATCCTCTACGGTGGAGCCCCAGCCCCAGTCTTCTCCGAAGGTCATAGTGCCCAGGCTCAGCGGACTGACCCGCAGTCCCGAATGTCCCAGGGTTACATAGTTGTTCAAAGCCATATGATTAAGATCTCCTTCCAGCACGTTTTGTGGGATTGGCAGATCATAGCTTTATGACTTCCGTTTAATCATGAATTCAACCGGAATTTTATATTTGCTCGGGATCTGAGACCAAAAAGAGTTAGTCACCGCAACAAATAAACGGAGATTTAGCCGATTCGGCCGCGATGTCGATGGCGCAGCCTAGCGGATCATCCTAAAGAT
>CAZCBH010000062.1:13050-18903 GCA_964496875.1 uncultured Candidatus Obscuribacterales bacterium
CCTGTGACTTTCCGTCAAAACTTGCTTTGCGATGCGGTTCTGCATGACGGCTTCGCAGGGCGTTCTGTCTTATCTAACGAAGAGGAAATGGCAATGACCAGCAAATCCAAAGCAGCTGAAAAGACTGTTCTCGTTTCTTCCTCGGATCTCCCTGTCGCCTTCAAGGTAACCCGGGCTTTTCGTGGTCATCTCGAGAATCTCGAAGTTCCCGAGACCGACGTTTTCGTCATGACCCACATGAATCACTCCAAGTTCGGCAAAGGCACCCTCGCTCTCGATGACTTCACCGGTGGTGCTCTCTGCCGTGCCATCGAGGCGGCCGGATTCAAGGGCAAGGGTGGCGAACATCTGGTGGTCGACCTGGATGACAGCCCGATCAAGCATGTGCTTCTGATCGGACTCGGCGCCCAGGACGATGTCCACCGCACCACCATCTGCGCCATGTACCGCATGATCGTCGACGAGGCTGCCCGGCTCGGCGCTGCCAAGATCACCATCCCTTTCTTCCCGGGGTTTTTGATTGACGTCAACTATCGCGGACTGCTGGCTGTACTGCGCTGCCGCCTTGGCGAGCGTCACCATTCGGGCGCCCTGGGCAATCTCACCGAAGTCGAGATTCTCTGCACCGCCCAGGCTCGCCGGCACATTCTCGACGGTCTCAAGGTCGAGAAGCAGCTCTGCCCCTTCTGTCGCGACCCGAAGTTCTAAGGTTCGACGAAGCGGCCGAGCAAGTACAGCAAGTACAAGAGGCAGAGGAAGTATAAGAGAACCTGAGTGGTTCTGTGCTTTCGGTAGAGAGTGGCATGGGGTATATCGCCCTGTGCCACTTTTTCTCTCTTTCGCATGCGCTCCCTCTTGAATGCTGCCTATGGTGATGCAACTTTTTTGTTGCATCGTCAAATTCGTTTGCTACTTTGGCAATACCCGCAATGCCTAACCAGCGCACGGTTTGTGAAGGAGGTTATGCGGCTTGATCAAATTTACCAAGCAACTTTTTAGTTGCATTGGCATAGGCAGCTTTGAGGAGACATCGAGCATGGCCGGCACAAAAGAAAACATCAGCTCCTTTTCTTTTTCTTCTTCCCTCGCTAATACTGTAAGAAGTAGTAGCACATAAATTTAGAGAGAATGGAGGAAGGCGATTCTTGCGAACGCCTTCCTCCCAAAACAGACAGCTTCAACTGTCTATGCTCCAATCAGTTTTCAGTTTGTACCGAGGATCTTATCCCCGAGCTTCATCGGCAACTGCATCGAGATAGGCGGAGGGATCGTATTCGGCAATCGCTTCTTCGACCTGACGGTCGTAGGAATTGTCGATGCCGACGAGATCCCGCGATTCCACCAGCCACTTCTTAGCCGCCACACAGTTGTTGAGGGCGACGAAGAGGTCGAGCAGCTCCGCGTCTTCGGCGCGGCTGGGCAGCCGGCGCTTGTCGTAGAAGCTTCGCAGATCGGCTGCCTGCAGGCGCTCCCGGGTATGGCGATAGACATCGCGCAGAATCGGCGTGATCTTATCCGCTGCCACATCCAGCGCCAGGGTAGCCTGGCGGACAGAAAGGGCGGCGAGATAGAACTGCGCCTCTTTGACGCGCTGCTCCGCTTCGATGCGCTCGAAGAGCTCCTGGTCGCCTTTTACAGACGCACTCTCCAGCCGGGAGTGATACTGCTTGCGATTGAGCTTGCCGTTGGCGTCGATGAAACGCCAGATGCAGTCTCGGCGTTCCCACCAGGTTTTCTTCAGGGCAACGGTCGCCTCCTTGAGCACCGCCTCCTGACCCTCGGGCTCTGCCACCTCGATAAACGAGAAATCGTAGGCGCGGGGGCCGAAGGTCGGCTTGGGGAGTGCGGTGTCTTCGAAGATGGCAGCCATCGCCTCGAAGGTCTTCGACCAGGGCAGGTCGACTACGCCGTCGAGGGAGCGCAGGCAGTTGTTGTCTTCTGCCGCCAGGGCGCGGACCTTCATGGTCAGCTCCACACAGCCGGCGGTCAGGAAGTCTCGGCTGGGCTGGCTGACATCGGCCAGACGGCAGGTGGCGAGAGCCAGGAGCTGTCGAGTTTCTTCCGCCAGCGGCACCATATCCCCCAGGGCCTGGTGATAGCTGAGCACCGTGTTGAGCAGCTTGGCCCGGTAGGCGTACTGCATGGTGGTCAGGTCACGACGCTCTTTGTCGCCGGAGGCTTCGCGAAGGCGCTGCAGATACTGGGGCTCGTTGATACGGCCGCGGTCGTATTTGGCGTCTTTTGAAAAGACCTGAGCGAAGGGGAGGACGAGCAGGACGTTGAGTTCTGCCAGTCGGGCCACCGTCGGACGCAGGTCTTCGGGCAGGGCATCGGGGTCGATGGCGTTGAAGACGTTGTTCTCGTCGCCTTTGTGGACGATTTGCATGTTGAAGGCGGCCAGTCGCGAAACGGCTTCCTTCAGTTCATCGGGGAGATTCTCGGTATTTACTTGGTTGGACATAGTCTTTTCCTGGGGCCTGAGTAGTTGGGTTGAAGAATATGCTTGTGCTCAGGCGGTTGAGCATATTCCCAAGGACATCTCACGGCGGATTTTCTCGGCAAGGAATATGCTCGAGAAAGGCTCGTGAAGATGCCATCCTTCATAGGCTCCTCAGAGCTTCTCCGGTTCTAACCCAGGGCTTCTTTCCTCCGCCGGTACGACAAGGCGTTGAGCTATTACCGGGACACGAGGTCTCGGTAGGGCTTGGCACAGAGTCGGGGTAGAGGTCGGGTGTTGCTGGGTCAGGGAGGCTCTGGTTGGGGAGCGAATAAAGAACATCTAGAGCTTAGATGTCAACAGACTGGTTTTTCCAGGAGTCTGATGTCCATTTAGTACTGTAAACAGTCATGAATAGACTAACTAAAGCTGTATTTGACCATAGAGTGCTATGAGAGAAAGAAAGGTTAAGAACGGTTATCGTCTACTTTTGACCTATGCGAGCCTGGCCAACTCAGGTATTTTCTCTGGGGGTCACCTGACTTAAAGGGGCGGCGGCTTGCTCGGCTCTCTTTGACAGGTTGCCCAGATAGAGAAATTTTGCGGTGGTGGAAATGCCAAAGAGAAGCGCCAGCGCTATTGAAACCGGTGCGGTTATTGAAGTGGTGAAGGGGGAGAGAGCGACAGCGAGAAGGGCGAATAGCTCGAACAGCCCGAAGGCGAGGTCGCTGGAGATTCTGCTGCCTTTACGGTCTAAGCAGAGCGCCAGAGCGGATCTTAGATGCAGATAGAGAAAGAGCACGACGAAGCCCGCCAGACCGAAATCCGGCATGGTCAGAGCCATGGTGATAAGCGACATGATGGTTATGGCGTCGGCTGAGTGAATGAGAAAAGCCATGGCGAGGGATTGGTCCTGGTTCTTTGAGGGGATACCGGCGAACTATACTGAGGTGCTCAGGAGTAGAGGAGTCAGGGTGCTTTTCTATCTATGCCCTCTGGAGACCGTTATGCCGCGCAGTGTCTTTATTTGCGTATTTTGATCGCTTTCGATTCTGCCCGAAAACGGAGCTCGCCCCATTCGCCCAGGGTATAGTACCAGCCGTTCTCGAAGAACATGGCATCGACACCGCCCAGGTTCTTTTTCTTGAACTTGCCTTTCTGCGGTTTCACATGCTGACCGGTCCAGACATATTCGCTGACACCGTCGAACTCGATCTGGCCGCTCTTAAATGCTTTGCCCGCCGTGTAGGCCGGATGGGCATCGGTGAGCTGGAAACTGCCGACGAAGACGATTTTCTCGCCCACTCTTATCTCGGTGATGCAGCTATCCTCCATGAGAACGCCGTCGAAGCCTTCCCATTCCCAGTAGTCGTTGTGCTCGATCTTGACGCCGATCAGCTCTTCTTCCATGGTTCACTCTCTTGGTAGTTTCTTGTTTCTCGTTTCTTGAACAGGCTCTCATTATAAACACTTGTTATATTCGTCTGGGCTCATTCGGCGGCGAAGATGGAAAAGTCAGGTGAATCAAGGATGTCGGGCAGGTTAGCGCAGCTTGTCAAGCGTAAACAAAGTAAAGAACATGCAGCTATCTAAACTAAGCTTGTTCTTTCTATCATGAAACTATTAAGTTGCTGAGTATCCATAACCAGCTCTCTGTTTTTCAATTTCGGAAGATTATCCAGCCTCAAGCATCGTCTATCCTGTATTTCGCCAGAAAGTCTTCGTTTCGGTCACCGAATCTGGTGCTACCGCGAAAGCTGTCTTGCGTTCTGGAAAATGGCTGAGTCTGTCGGAATTGTAGCCTTCATCGTGTTCGAATCTAGATCCAAGCTCAAGCGCGGGTTCAAGTTCTATGCAGGTTCAAGTTTTTGAGGAGTGATCCCCATGCAAGGATCGGAAGGATCCATTGGAGTGATTCTGCTTTTTCTCTTTCTCGGCGTCGCACTTGTCGTAGGTGTTCGCGGCATCGCGGTTACCGCCGGCAGGCAGCGTCGTGAGGTCGAAGAGAGAGAGGCATACCGTCGCCGTGAGAGTGATGCCATGCGCAAGCTCACCGCCGCCAGCGATGAGTTCAAGCGTATAAAAAGCGAGTTCGATTCGTTCTGCGAAGGCATGGACGAAGAGGAGCGCAAGGCTCTCTGGAAGCCCGTGGACGAGAAGCTGGCCGAAGTGCCCATCACCCTGATCGAGTCCGGTTTCGCCGCGGCACTGCCCCTGCAGCAAGCGTGCAACGCTTTTGCCCGGCAGGTTCTCGCTGCTCGGCTCGAAGCGCTCGGCGTAAGTCGGTAAGGCGTTTTCGCCGGTAAGCGGCATCAGCCAGCCACCGGTAGTCGCCAGTAAGCGACATCCGCCGGTAAGGCAAGTAAATCCCAGTTCAACCTAATCTGGAGCTGAGCGCTCCGAATGGAGAACATACCATGGCACTCAACATTCGTACGGTCGTCATCGCGGTGGTCGGTATTCTGCTGCTGCTCTTCTTCCTGAAAAGCCTCGTCAAGATGGCTTTCTGGTTCCTGATCGTCGGCGTGATCGGCTACTTCGTCTGGAAGGCGTTCTTCAAGAAGGCGCCGGAGGAGGAGCCCAAGCAGATCGGCGGCAAAGGTCGTTTCGACGACTTCTGAGGTCGAAGCGTTGCGACGACTTCTAGGGTCGAAAGGCTTAAGAAGTCGAAGTGGGGCATCGGGTTTGCCCTGACTGAGCTTTCGTTCCCGGCCGGCTACTTTGCCAGCCGGGAACGGCATTCTTTTGGTTGTTGTTTTTTGAATCGACATATACTATCAACAATAGTAAAGCAGAAGCTAAAAAATGAAAGTGGCATAGAGCGCATTGCCCTATGCCACTTTCTGGAAAAAAAACGAGGGTCCCGGAAGCCGGACCTGATATCAAAATATCGGCCGACTCCGGAACCCCCTCAAAACTGACTCGACGTGCTTGCGGAAATTCTTGTTATTGCTTTAGCTTGTGCGCTCTAGAGCGCTGTCTTTGCCTTAGCCTCAGGCGCCGGGGCTCGGATCCCGATCCCCTTCTTCGCGCTCACGACGAAGCTGGGCTTGAGCCGTACCGAGGTAGAAAGCGAGCAGCATCTCCTTGCTTACCGCAGGAACCAGCTCCTTGTCCTCCTCGGCCACACGGTCGCCGAAGACTCGGGTCAGAAGCGCCGAGAGCTTGTTGGCTTTTCGCAGGGCGAAGAATCGGGTCAGGACATTGCCGCGTCCCGACCGGACGACCATGGCTTCGTTCAGGCGCTCGAAGTCATAGGCGGTTATGTAATCGCGACCGGGGGCATAGGTGCGGAACAGACGCTCGAAGGCATCGAGATCCACCTCGCCGCGTTCGTTGTAGACACAGTTGCTCAGGTCCTGGTGGTCTTCGGAGCCCGCCATGAGAATGTCGGGCACTTCGTTGTCGAAGTGAGC
>CAZCBH010000062.1:19003-22637 GCA_964496875.1 uncultured Candidatus Obscuribacterales bacterium
CCGAAGAAATAGAAGCGCTTATCAGAATAGCACTTCTTGCCCACCAGCTGCATGAAGCGCATGGCGAGCATGCGTCGGGCAGCCAGAGCGACCGGCACCACAGCCAGCGCCGTCATGAGAAGGGCGGCGATAGGCAGTGAGACATGACCGGTGACCACAGCCAGGGCGGCGGTGATACCAGCCAGCACAAAGGTTCGCAGGTCGGCTTTGAAGACCTTTGCCGTGACGGCGTGGGTCTCTTCGAGCTGCCGGGTCGGAAAGGTCTCGGTCTCTTTCCAGGGAGAGAAGACCCGGGTGACACCTTCCAACAGAGGACGCAGGGCGGGCAGATGTCGGTACATGACACCGTGCATGCCACCACCATGTTCGACCCAGTCCATGCCTTCTTGATAGTCGGCATAGGTGAAGCCTTCGGTGAGATAGCGATTGCTCTTGACGCGTCGAGGAGCGTTGAGCACAAACTGGTAGAACTGGGTGATACCCAGGGCAAAGCCAGCCGGCTTGGGTTCGGCGAGGATGCCGATGCCCGCATCGACGGCGTCGATGTCGCCTTCGTACTTGATCTCGATTTCTCGCGCCAGCTCGGCGTCGCCGCCGGTCAGCTCCATGAAGGATGTCACCGGAGGCTCGCCCAGGGAGCGGCGATACTCGTTATAGGTACCGGTGCCGTCGGTGCGCTCGCGGAAGATGTCGCGCTCGGCAAGGTCGGTGAGGGTACCGTCTTGCTGATTCTCGAAGCGGGTCAGAGCCCGGGGGAAGTTGTGCAGGGTGAGAGCCCCACAGGACTTGCGCACAAAAGACCAGCCCAGCACTTCATAGCCGTATTTCTCGACGATGGGTCGGGTGTTCTCGTGCACGAAGTTAATCAGGTCGATGCGCTCCAGGCTTCGGTCTGTCCCTGGCTCGACGATTTCGTTTTCGCTCAGGACCAGTTCGTGCAGGCGATAGACCAGACGGAACTGCTTGGGGACCTGAAAAGGCCCGTCATGGTGTTCCCACTTCGAGCCCGGCATCCCCCAGATAGTGTCGCTGTGACGTAGCGGGGTGAGCAGGCGCCCGATACAGGGATGGCGGTGGATGAGGCGCATCAGCCACATCTTGCGCTTCTGGCCCAGGAAGCCGTACCAGTCTGCGTGCATGCCCAGCTGAAGGGCAGGATGCTGAAGCAGGTCCTCGGTCCACTGGATAGTGTGGATACGAGCGATCTGGGCGACGTTCACCTTGCGCGCCATCTGGAAGAGCTCCTCGTCATCCCATTCAGGATGGAAGTAAGCATAGTGGTCGCAGATGGCGTTGTGGTCCATGACGAAGAGCCAGTGCAAGAAGCTCAGACCCGGGCTGTAGTTCTGGCTGAAGCCGGTCAGATCAATGCCGGCTTTCTCGGGGTCATAGGGCAGATGCCCGTTTTCGTCCAGCCGGAACTTGCCGCCCTCGAAAGAGCGCAGCTCGTTCAGTTCACCGTCGTTGGTGCCATAGAGTTGACCCTGAATCCAGGCGTGCACCCGCTCGTTGAGCGGGGTCGGACGTCCGTCGTCGTTGACCCGGGTGTGGTCGGCCGAGGTTCTATCCACGATAGCCACATCGTCGGGCCAGTTTTCTTCGGGTCTGCGCTTGAGCAGGTGAGGACAGACACCGACCGCGTCCCGCTTGGTGTTGCCGCCGAAACCATGAAACTGGAATTGAATCCACCAGGCTGCCATGGCATTGAGGATGATGGCGGGAATGGTGATTTCGCGACCGGTCTCCGGGTCGATGCGGCGCCAGCGCAGCTTGCCCGCGTCCCGAGCCGACGGTGTCATCTCCTCGATGTCGGGGCGGATGCGCCGGGGCGGGATGTTGGAGCCGAAGCGGGTATTTTCAGCGCCCATCTGCGGGTTCTCTGCGTCAGAGGCATAGGTCCCGTCGGCGGCTATGTGGCGCCCAGCTGCCTCCGGTTCCCGACCATAGCGCTTGGTGTCGTTGGCGGCATAGTCATAGGGGTCGGTGAGGGCGTTGGAGCGGTTGAAGCGGATTTTCGCCAGTAGATAGAGCAGGGCGATGGTCGGCGGCCACTTGTCCCAGGAGAACTTGCGGTTCGGGTCCCGGGCCAGCCCGCGGTTCAGGCTCTGGAGCACGAAGTAGAACATGTTCCAGTAGACATACTTGGCAGGACCGATGCCTTCGCGGCTTGACTTCGGCCGCCAGAGACCGCCGTCGCCGGGGATCTCTCCAGTGCCGTCCGCCTGACCGCTGTTGCCTGTGTCACCACTGCCGGTGCCACCTGCTCCGCCGGTTCCGGTTCCGGTTCCGTTTTCACCGCCGCCATGCCCGAAAGGACAACCGCCGGGGGCGCGGTTCTCTGCCGGGGCACTCTTGAAGAGACCACCGGTAATCCCATTCATGAATCTGCAGATCCAGGGCTCCGCTTTGTAGTCTTCTTCGCCATTCCGCAGGGCGACGCTGGCACGGTAGACCGGCTTGCGTCCACGGTTCTGGCTGCCCAGAGGACGAACGCCTTCGCTCAGATTCCACGGGGTAAAGGCAAGACCATCCACCGTCTCCCGGGCGGCATGTGCCTCTTCGGAGGTGAGGTCCTGTTGCGGAATCACGAGCTGGGCGATGGTGATAAGCGGCGTGTTCCATTCCACCGAACCATCTTCGATGGGAGTCGATTGCTCGTCTCTGAAGAGCTGAATCTGGAAGTCGAAGACCACCGGTCCGCGCTTGAGGCGTTCGGTCAGGTCGAGGCGAAGATAGTCTTCGCTTTTGTCGACCGAAGCGTCGGCGCAGCCGTGGGGCACGAAGCGAAAGGCGACGGCATAGCCGCCGATGGCATAAGCCGAACGGCTGAAATAGGTCTCTTTCGCCAGGCTCTCCACGGAGCGGGAGCCTTGCTTGATGACGGTGCGGAACATGCGCACAGTCTCGACAAGGCCGACCCTGGCGATTAGCCGGGGCAGAATCAGAAGCTTCGAGCCGCTCATGGCGAGGGCGAAGGCGATGAACTGCCGGACATCACGAGCGTGGGAGGCAGAGCCGTTGGTGGCGAGGAAATCTTGCACACCATATTCGGTGTCAATTTTGCACGCCAGACCGCGCAGGTCTTTAGCCGTGTCGGCTTTGACCGTGCCCGAGGCGTTGGAGAATCGGATCACGGTCGGATATTCGGCGCCGGGCTGGAACATACCCAGGCGAAGATCTTCGGGCAGGTCGGCGGCGATGACGAAGCGGGCGTTGACGATGCCCGCTTGCAGCTTGGCGTGGAAGGCACGCTTGTAGCTGCCGGCGCCGGAGCTTTTCTTGTTGCGAGCCTGGACAACGTGGATGTCCCGGGTGGCTTGCTCAATGTAAGTGGCTTCGGTCTGGGCGCTGCCGCCGATGTACCTCTCTTGCCAGCCGAGACCAGGCTCGTTGGCTGTCGAATCTCGTCCGGAGGTGTTTTTCGACTTGCCGGAGCGATTGCCGAAGAGCACGGAAAACGGGCATTTGGTGCCTGTTCCCGGCGCCCATCGTCGATAACGATAGAATTCGAAGAGTGCCAGCAGAGCCAGCACGATCATTACCAGAGTGATTGTCATAGTTAACAGCTTCCTCGGTTGATGGTTTTAGGAAAGGGCAAAGTCCCGGGTGCTGCCTGGAGCTGCCTGGGAACAGA
>CAZCBH010000062.1:22737-27346 GCA_964496875.1 uncultured Candidatus Obscuribacterales bacterium
AACAGACAAATCCGGGCGGAGGACTTTGCCGGGTCAAACTAACCAGAGCGAAAACCACAGCTTTATGCAGAGCCGCATTGGAAGAACCGCATCACATCAGTATGTCCGGAGGCACGTTCAAAGAAATATCCGGAGGGATACTCGATGAAATGTCTGGAGACATACTCAGTGACATGTCCGGAGACATGGTCGGATGTGTGAGTTCAGAGCGGGCGCTTACTGTGGCTGTGGGTTTCGCAGAAATCTAAAAGAGGGATTCAAAGGGTATTTAACCCTACAAAATTCTGATGGCTGGAAATAAGAACTAAGGAGCTAATTAACTTTCAGGTTGTCAGAACTTTTTCTTAAAACTAAGAATTTGGATATTGTCGATATCTGCTTGACAAGCCTGTTTCCTTTGAGGGCTTGCAATAGCTCTATTCTCTTAGCGCTAGCGAATGAGCTTGCGAAGCTCACTCAAAGATTGATTTATGCTTCGCGTGACCGTCGAATCTAGATTGCGTTTGATTTGCTCAGCGAAACCGCCAACCGCAGTGTGTTTTCATCAAAGCTGCCAGCCGTGCCCGATGCCTCTTCAAAGTTGCCTATGTTCCCGTTGCCTCATTTAACTTTCAAACCCTTACAACCGTAGTTGTCTCATCTAAAATGTAACCCGATTGAACCGATTTCGTGCCTTTAGATCTCGCTTTATTCTTGGGATAGAGGTGAGAAAGTTATGGGTGACGATCACGAAGGTCCGTATGCAGAATTTGCAACGAAATTCGAAAATTCGTTGCAAATTCTGCATAAATTCCGAGAAACCTCGATTTCCATGCAGAACTTGCATATTCACAGGGCTGAAATATGCATCTCACGAATTTTGTTCGTTTCAAAATGTACTGATTTGCAGATGTGGTGAACTGAGTTGCCGGCCAAATTCATGCAATCGCGCAAGGAGGATTTGCAGCACGGCGATTGAAGTTGAACCCATACCTAACGATATCGGTTGAGTTCTTTGGAGAGACTGGAGTCAAAAGGCGAGTTCGTCAAGGCTCCAGGCTGTGGGTCTCTTGGTAAAAGTATTATAAAGGATAGTAGTGTCGGGTTGAAAAGACAGGGGAGAACAAGACTGGTTTGTCTGTTCTCCCCTGCATGTCATGAACGGCTGCAGAACCGTTCAATAATCAGTCAGTATGCTCTGTGTTGCCAGTCAGTCGAGGGACTCTAAGCTTGTGGTCGCCGTGAGTCGAGGGACTCTAAGCTTGTAGTCGCCGTGAGTCGATGAACTCTAAGCTTGCAGTCACCGTGAGTCGAGGGACTCTAAGCTTGCGGTCGCCGTGAGCCGGTGAACGCGTTGCTTAGAGCAGCTCCTCGTACTGGTCGAGGTAGCCTTCGAAGGCGTCGAACGCTTCCTGAATCGGAGCCGGCGTCGACAGGTCGACACCCGCGTCCCGCAGCAGGTTGATGCTGTAGTCCGAGCTGCCGCTGGACAGGAACTTGAGGTAGCGCTTCACCGCCGGCTCACCTTCCTCGATGATCTGGCGAGCCAGGGACATCGCGGCACTGATGCCGGTGGCATACTGGTAAACGTAGAAGCTGTTGTAGAAGTGCGGAATCCGCGCCCACTCGATGCCGATCTTGTCGTCGATCTCGACAGCGGGTGCGTAGTACTTCTCGTTCAGCCCCTTGTGGATGCCGCAGAGCACGTCGGCGGTGAGCGGCTTGCCGGCCTCCGCTTCGGCGTGGGCGATCATCTCGAACTCGGCGAAGAGGGTCTGGCGAACCAGGGTGCCCCGAATCGACTCGAGCTGATGGTTGAGGATGTACTTGCGCAGCTCCGGATCCGTGGTCTGCTGCAGCAGGTAATGCGCCAGCAGAGCCTCGTTGCAGGTGGAGGCGATCTCCGCCAGGAACAGCGTGTAGCCGCTGTACGGATAGGGTTGATGCTTGCGCGAGAACCAGGAGTGCATGCTGTGACCGGCTTCGTGGGCGAGCGTGAACATCTCGTCCATGGTGTCATGCCAGTTCAGGAGCATGTACGGCGGGGTGCCGTAGGTGCCCCAGCTGTAGGCGCCGGACTTCTTGCCTTCGCTCTCCATGACGTCGATCCAGCGGGAGTCGAAGCCGCCGCGCAGGGCGTCGGCATACTCGCTGCCAAGAACGCTGACGGCGCCGATCACCTTGTCCTGAGCCTCAGGGTAGGTGATCTTGTACTCGAACTCCGGCACCATCGGCACATAGAGGTCGTACCAGGCCAGCTTGTCGAGACCCAGCACCCGGCGGCGCAGGTCGAGGTAGCGCTGCAGGCGAGGCAGGTTGGTGTGCACCGTGTCAATCAGCGAAGTGTAGACGCTGACCGGCAGGTTGATGCCTTCCAGAGCCTTGTGCAGGGCGCTGTCGTACTTCCGCGACTTGGCGCTGAAGATGTCGAGCTTCACCCGGGCCGAATAAGTGGCGGCCATGGTGTTGCGCCAGGTGTTGAACGTGCCGAACATGGTGTCGTAGGCACGGCGGCGGGCTTCCCGGTCGGGATTGTCCAGCCACTTCGACGCCCAGTTGCCGTGGGTGAGCGGCGCCATGACGCCCTTCTCATCTTCGACGTCCGGGAAGCGCAGGTCGGCGTTGTCGAACATGGTGTGGATGTCGCGCGGTCCGGAGAAGACCTCGGAGGCATCGGCGAGTACCTGCTCGACTTCGTCGGAGCGCACGTGCTGACGCTCGCGGGCGAGCTCGTCGAACTCGTGCTTGTAGAGCGCCAGACCGGCGTTCTTCTCGACGAAGGAAGCAAGCCGCTCCGGCTTGATCGTCAGAATCTCGGGGCTCATGTAAGCCATCGAGGCGCCGACCTTGCCGTAGAGACTCTGGACACGACCGAACAGTCCCTGGAAGTGGGCGTTGGTTGTGTCGACGTCGGAGTTCATGCGGCTGTAAACGTAGAGCTTGCCGACCTTCTGACCGATCTCGTCACGCAGGGTGAGAGCTTCGAGCAGAAGACGAGCCGAGCGGCGCAGCTTGCCCTTGTAGGCAGCGATCTTGGGCAGAAGCGACTCGACTTCGGTGAAGGTCGCTTCGAAATCAGCCTCGGTCGCGAAAATCTTGGTGAGGTCCCAGGTCATATCTTCCGGGACGTCGCTCCGCTTGAGGGTCTTCAGAGTTTCAGTTGCCATAGTTGTTCACCTTTCATACCCGATTGTGGGTTGGATAACAGGTTGATTCGATGGTTGAGAGATTGAGCCAAGCTCTCCACCCGCCTTCGTTTAGCTTATCGTCTTTGAAACAGGTTCGGTTAGAAGCTGTGGGACGCAAGCGGCGGAAGTTTTCTTGCTATTCACTCGAACTGCAGACGAAAAGCACCTGACGCTCCGAATGAATCGGGATACGATGGGGCTGTACGGGCAGAAATAGAGGGATAGAAGAATGCGGGTAGGAAATTTCTCTGTAGAAATAATTTCACTTGGCTAGAATTTCAATGTACTGTTTAACTTGAACTTCAAGCAATCAGAATCTACGCCTCTTATATATTTCATATGTTCTTGACTGGCCAAGCTCGCAAGAGCTTGATGTCAAGCGTTCGCGCGAGCTTTGTTATTGCTCGGGTCAGAACCGATTCTGGCCTGAGATATCAGTTAATCGATAGTGATACCAGCCCGCCGAAAAGCACCAGGGCTGCCGCCATTCTTTTTCTGAGCTGCCCTTCATTGAGCAGTCTTGCTCCTATTAAGGTTGCAAAGAGGATGCTCATTTCGCGCAGTGGTGCTACATAATAGACCTGGCTTGTTGTGAGGACGAAGAGCACCATCAAATAAGCCAGCGAGCGACAGATGGCGACTATGAGGGCAGAGAATTTGTTCTTGGTCCATTCGTTGATAACCGACTGTCGTTTTATTATGGCGTAAGGTGTGAGCAAGAGGAACATGCCTGCCACCGCCGCATAGTCCACCAGCAAAAATGGGATGCCGTGGTTCGAGATGCAATGCTTTGCCCAGACCGTGGTGTTGGCTATAAGCGCTCCGGTGAGGATTCCAAAAAGAATCGGCTTCAGTGAATGTTTCGACTTTATCGCCGCCCAGCCGCCCCCGACTATAAAAACACCTGCGATTATCATGGCGATTCCGGCAAGAGCAGCGGGCGATGGACGCTCACCTAGAAAGAGAATGGCTGCCACCGTGGCTATCAAAGGACCGGTGCCGCGCGAGATAGGGTACATGACCGAATAGTCGCCTATCTTATAACCCAATAATATGGCTAGGAAACCAAAACAGGTACAGAGTACGGTGATAAAAAGCGCACCATATGCGGAGGCGTCAATATTCGAGGCGCTCTCATTGAAGACATAGATGGCGAAAGGCAAAAAGATGAGGGAAGCATAAAGGCAGGATAGCCAGGCGAAAGAGACCACGTCTTCGGCGCGTCTGGCCACGGCATTCCAGCTCGCATGGATAGCGGCCGCGATTGTAATCACTAGAATTGCCATAGCGCTCATATCTGTTATATATTCTAGGGTTTCGGGGCGGCGGGCAGTGTCTTTCAATATTCATAGCTTTTCATAAAGCGGCTGCCGAAGCCGTGAAACGGGCTCCTTTCTTGGATTGGCTGTGCATTAATTCTGTGCCTTCCGGCTTTACATCCC
>CAZCBH010000063.1:0-27276 GCA_964496875.1 uncultured Candidatus Obscuribacterales bacterium
CCGGCTTCGATCTAATGGCCCACAACAAAAACTACTCCTGCACCAGATCAGTTCTCAAAACCTACACCGATGCCTGCAAGTTCACCGGAAGAACGCTCTACAAAGGCGCCAAGAACTTCTACGACAAGGATCTAAAGATACGAACATCAAGAGCCTTCAAAGCATTCACGAAACCGATAAAAGGCAAAGAAGGCGAATTCACAATCAAAGTGGAAGTCATAGATCCATAATCTGGTAGTAGTAGTAAGCAAACTCCCCTGTTTCAATAAGCAATCTTGCCCCAAAACAAAACCCAGGCCAGTAATCCACCACTTCAAAAAACCTCCGCTACTCACACACAGGATTAGTCCCACCGGCGATGTCATACCACCCACATGGGCTCTGCACCGCCGGTGATGATCGTTAACAACTCCAGGCAACATCCAGAAATATTTCTTTCTGTTGCGTCTTTAGGTTTTCTACCAATTCTTGCAATCTAGGAAATATCCAAAATCTCATTGACCTATCGCAAACGACGCGAACCAAATCCCCTGCCAAGCAGCCCCATAAAATGGCAATCGCCTACCTCGGTCCCATATATTCCAGTCGTTCCTTTCCATCCCGATTTCGCTCAAGGAAATCCCCAGAGCTATCAAGCCTCTCCGATTCAAAAGTAGCCACCCAAAAATCGACTTGGTCGATCTGAAGATGGCCACTTACTTGTGCCCCGGGAACCAGGAACACCCTCAATCAAAAACCGAAAGGTGAAAATATGAAAGTAAGCATAAGACGCTGGCTCGGCTTCGCTGCCTTGCCAGCCGCTCTCCTATTCTTCGGATTATCAAATCCAGCTCATGCGGTTTCGTACCAATGTAACGACGTTCAGAGTGAACCAAATGATAGCATTGAAATCAATCAAACCGGCAACTGCACGATCAGTTCCTCGATAACAGCCAAAAACGACATTACCATCAATGTGACCGGGGGCACTATCGATACTCAGGGTCTGACAAGTACCGAGGGCAAGATTGTTGTCAAAGTCCAAGGGAATGGCACATTTAACGATGAGATAAAGGCTGAAAATAACGTTGAGATAGAGATCTCCAACAACGGCATTTTGGATGCAAAAGCCAAAATCACTAGCGTTAAGGGAGACGTTTTCCTTAAGTCTCTCGATAAAGATGTTATGACCAAAGCAATCGACTCTGGTCAAGCCGTTGAAGTGCTTGCTGGTATCCAAGACGGAACCAGCGCCGGAAAAATCATTATCGATGGCGACATAAGAGCTAACACAGAAGAGAAACCTCTGATTCCTCAGGTGGGAACAGGTACAAACGTTCTTCTACGTGCCCAGGAAACCATCAAGACCAAAAGTGTGTCAACTAACGGTACAGCAGGGGCGGGAAGCTCAAGCTGTGGAGGCATTCAAATTGATGCAAACTTGCACCCTTTCAACAATACCTTATTTACGATCGGAGACGATACTCCTAATGGCGTGAATGGTGTGCTAGATACCCGCACAAGCATTGGCGGAGGTACAGATCCTTTCTACAGGGCCTGTGGAATAGCCGTGACAAACGGTGTTTCAGCCTCTCAGGCAGGTCTTAAGGTCAGTGATTTTGCCAGCATTCAAACAACCAATTCAGCCTCACGAGGCAACATTGTTATTCTTGATGCACAGAATGGAAACCTGATACTGCCGACGGCTGGTGGCACTTTTGACATCTCTTCCTCCGGTCAAGGAGGCGGTACCATCTATCTTTTGGCCAGGAAGATTGTGGCTGCCGACAACACAGTGATAAAAGCATCCCCCGGGGATAACACGGCGGGATTTTTGCAGGGGATCTTTATCTCCGCAGATACCGTGGAATTCACTGGAGCCACAGGACTTACCCTTGAAGCTGATGGAAAGGGAGCAGATCCTTCTAGTGGGCAATCACAAATTGTTGTTGTCCCGACAGGAGGAATAAGTCCTACCTATTCCAACCAGGTAAAAACAATGAGCTGGAATCTGGACTTTCCAAACCTTTTCAACTTGAAGCAGCCTGTACATTTCGATGGTGGCACTTCCGGTCAACTGAATATTCATGCTGATGGTGATGACACGCTAGTAGCCATCTCTGGATATCCAGTAAAGCTCAATGGAGGAAAAGCTACGATTCAGGCAAAAGGTGGCAAGAATGGAGGCAAACACGAAATTATTATTGGATTTAGCGGAGCTAAGACCGGCACAGATGAAGGGTTGGTTATCGACAACTCGGATGATGTGCTCTTCTTCGCTCGCGGAGAAGGTAATAATGCAGCAGGTGGCGACATCTCTATAGCTGTCGATGTAGCAACACTCAAAGCATTGGATCATAACGTCATATTCAGGGCTAATGGTCCTCAGTCCAAGGATGGCGATGGTGGCACGATCCAATTTTTCTCAAGCTTTGTCCTGCTGGATGAAGACACCAAGGTTAAATTCGATGCCGATGCATCTGTCAATAGCTCAGGGAATGCACAACTTGATAGAGATGGCAGAAAAGCGATACTCTTTGATGCCGGCTCGTCGGAAATCAAGGTTGGAAAGGCCAAAGGCACTTTCCAGTTTAGCGCAAACGGTGGTGGTGCAAGTGGGAATGCAGGTGCAATAGAAATACGCACCACTGACAAGGTAACGGTGAGGAATAATGTCGAGTTGATAAGTGCTTTTGCTCCTTCTTTCGATGGAGATGGTGGATCAATATTGATTGACTCTAGCAATACCGTGTTCAACCAAAATTTCTTCTCCACCAGCGAAGCCGTAGAGTTAGCAATTAGGGCCACTGGTGGTGTACAGAATGGAAAAGGTGGGACGATCACTATTCCGTTTGCATCTGGGAAGAACTTTCCCGCAGGAATCTCTCGTCTCAATGTTAATGCACTTATGAAAGTTGATGGAGGTTTTCTTGAACCTCAATCAACACCTTATGGCACAATTGAATTAAATGGTGTCGCATGTAGCCAACAGTTGACCGGAATTCAGAGTTGGCCGAAAACGGCGTGGCAGTGCAGTGGAGCCAATCATGTTGATGATGTCATTCAGGCAGCAAATATGGTGCCCACAAATCTGAAAAATCAACTTTTAAACACGCCATCTCCACAGAATCCAATTGTTCAAGTTTACAACATGCGACACATTGACCACTTTCGCTTGTTCTTTGATGATACGCCTTTTCCGGTGGGACAGTCACTTACTTTCGGTAGAACTCTTGCAGACATTAGAGTATCTGCAGCATTTGACTACGTATTCACTGGAGGGAATGAAGTTGACGCTTCCATTGCTGCTGGTAGTTTTGAAAGTCCTTCGGTTAGTGTAGCTACCATTAGACACCATTCAATTTTGCATGAAATAGGCCATGAGTTTGACTACATGTGGGGAGGTTTAGGAGAACCCGGAAATCCAGGCAATCCAACAGCTTTTGAGCAAGCTATCATTGATGATGCAAGCAACGACTTTGGTATCAATTTCTCTTCACCAGGAATCAGCCGACCATGTCTCTTTGTTCAAGGTGGAGCGGGTGTTTTCAGCCAAACCACTTGCAATCTGGTTCCAAATCAAGACAATTTCAATGTGTTGAGAGTTCGATTTTTGGGTTCAATTAGTCCATTCATAACTCGGGAGTTGTTTGGAATCGCTTTCGGGCATGTGTTGTCAGAGGCACCAGCTAATTATGGAAACATTCCTGAATTACAAAGGGCAATCGATCTCATGCCCGCGACCAAGCTCTACATTCTAGGACTAATCAATAGTCCTCCAATGCCTATCAGGTAACCAAGCTCTCCATCTATGGGTTTTGAGAGGAGGGATTGAAATCCCTCCTCTTTATCTATTTTTGGACAGTAACCCATTCTGAAACAGAAATTTCTTGGTTCCTTATTCTGTACTTCTTTAATCTTTCTCCATCAAACTGGACATCTATGAAATACGGATTTTTAGTCACAGCTTTAGAAGAATATCCTAGAGCAAGCTGATAGGTCGTTATTCCATCTGAATCAGATACATGTGGACCCCATAGTGTTTCAGCTTCATTTGCAGTAATTTCTTTGATCTCTGGAATTGGACCGTAATCAATTTCGTCAGATATAACAGGATTCAATATAGACGCGCATTCGGCATTTAACTGTACAACTGCTACAAATCGATTGTCATCAAGCCTTTGCAGAAAACGCAGCTGTGCATGTTTCTTATCGATTTCCGCGCTCTTTTGGTCTTGTTTTTGATCTAAAATCTCGCATGAATAGCTGGCAGACTTACTAATTTTTCTATTAAGCTTGTAAGGAGGGAATAGCTGGAAAGCAATATTACAGCTACCCAAGTTAGGATCTTCTTTTGCAAATAGTGGTGACTGAACGAAACACAAGACACTAATCACAAAAATACTGAAAATAAAAACTTTTATCATAGCTTACTAAAACCCGTAGTATGGCTTCGACAATATCTTAACTACAATCATATCTCCGTTTTCAAATATGGGCTAGCCTGAGATTAAAGTCTAGCGATTCATACAAGCAGAGCCGAAGGTTAAGAAAGTTCGCAAAAGCCTGTTTATTAGGTGATTTCCTTAACTCCTTACTTTCTGTGTCGTAACTTCAGATTCTGAGCCAAATGACAGGGCTTTTGTGCTTTTTGAAAATTAGATTAGTGTCACTCCCGTGAATAATTAGGGGAACGTACGCGTTCGGCGTATCCATGTCTTCAAGCAGGGAAAGTGGCGATCTAAGATCGCCGCTTTCCTCTGCTTTTCGGCATTTTCAGAACCTTTTTTAGCTTTAAGGCAATTTAAGCGGGTTTTTTGATACTCTTTGGGAGAGAAAAAAGGTTTTTTCTCTCCTCGGACATCGTCCAGGGGAGAAAAGCTTTTTTGTCTGGAGGATCCTTGCCGGCTACGCGGGATTCGCCGCATTGATTGAAAAAATCTAGAAGCAACTTCTGTGGATCAAGACCGTTCAAAAGCCAGGTTTGAAAGATCGAAAATACTTTCGCAGCTAGATTGCCCGCCCATGTTGACTGGCTTCCATAGCTGTTCTTGCGGCTTACTACGATGTTTCTCAATAGCCTTTCAGCGTGATTGTTTGATAGTGGAATTCTTGGATCTTCCAGGAACACAGTAAGCCCTGACCAGTGCCTCTTCAGGCTGCGTAAAACTTTCTTTAGCTTTTCGTGCAACTTCTTTCTTCGAAGCTCCTGCTCCGCTGTTTTCTCAATGTCTTTAACGATTAGCTCAACTGCTGTCTGTGCTCGATTCCACTCAACTCCAAAATTCTTTTTTTCATGCCAAAGCTTTTCTCTTTTGTGGTTGGCAGAAAACAACTTGCCGAACTTCTTAAGCCAGTTTCGCGCCCACTTCTTCAGTCTTTTGTTTCCTTTGAAAATGTTGAGAAAATCCCTTCTGACATGAACCCAGCAATAGGCTTTTCTAATTGCACCGCTCAGTGCTTTGTATGCTGAATATCTGTCTGTCAGAAGTGTAAGCGTTGAACCTGCCAAAAACTCCGCTGGTACTTTCTGGGACCGGCTGGGATCAAGGATGTATGCGGCCACCTTTTCGTTTCCAAATACCCAGAACCAGTTTTGTTTCTTTCCTTGCTCAAACACTCTCCAGCTTGTTTCATCGGCATGCAAGAAATCCTGACCTCGGCAGTAATTCACTATCCCTTCATACAGCGAGTCTAAATGGGCGTCTACTTTCTTTAATCCACCAGTCACTGTTCCCGCTGATAGCTTTAGCTCTTGCAATGCCAGATTCTTTAGAATCTTTGATTGCGGCACACCTCCCATATATCTCCATATGAGAATGTGAATCCACAAAGAATTTCCGATGTTTGTTCTTTCATACAGTGTCGGCGGTGGTGGCGCTGTTACTAACTTTTTGCCTTTGCAGTTGCATTGAGATACATATCTCACTCTTTCGTACAGGTCCTGGTAGCACTGAATGAGTATCTCGTAAACCCTGGATGTATCACCCTCTGGCAATTCCAGATATGCCTTTCCGCAAACTTCGCACGCACATCCAGGAATTTCTAACCTTTGACTCTCACCTACTGGTAATTGGCCATTGTCAGTTCTTCCGTGTCCCTTCGAACCCTTTTGTTGCCCTTTCTTTCTCTTCTTCTTCTTCTTCTTCTTCTTTTCGCCACTTTCTTTGCTGATTTCATTAGGTTCTTTGTCCTTCGGTACACCCTTTTCACTTTTTTCTGTTCCAAACATCCTTCCCTGAAACCAGACTAGCGTAGTCATTGCAGCTTCCAATGTCGTTTTAAGCTGCTTATTCTCTAGCTCTAACCTTCTGATTTCGTTTTGAAGAAAATCCTCGGTTTCTCTTCTCTGTTCTCGATATCTCTTAAACTCTGCCCTGAGTTCCGCTATCTCTTCTTCCAGCTTCTCTACTCGTTTCTCCGCTGCTATACGGGCTTTTCTTTCTTCTTGTATGCGTATTCCGATGAAAGTGGCCCCTTCATCCGGTGAAAATGGCCCCGTTGTCACGAGAGTTTTTATGGGGTAGTCGGAGCGGAGCGACGAGGGCATGATTTGTATTTACCCGTTTTGAATAGACTTTTTGTTTTTTCGCATTGATTCTCCTTTTTCTCCTTTTACTTTGAGTTTGTGAGCGTTGTGGACGAATCGGTCTAAGATAGCGTCGGCGAGAGTGGGGTCGCCGATCAACTGATGCCAGTGCACTTCATCGAACTGGCTGGTGATAATTGTGGAAGCGGATTCGTATCTTTGCTCCATTATTTCGAGGAGGTCTCTGCGACTTTCAGCGTTGAGGGGCTCAAGACCGAAGTCATCTATGATCAGAAGTTTCTTCGAAGCGATAAAAGAGAGAATGCGCCTGTAGCGCCCGTCGCCTTTACCGATGGCAAGGTCGTCGAAGAGAGAGGTAGCGCGATGATATATTGCTGAATATCCATGCCTGCAGGCGCTGTGAGCGAGAGCGCAAGCCAGGTATGTCTTACCGGAGCCAGTCGGTCCGGTGATGGCAATGTTTTGCTTGTCGCGAACCCAATCACCAGTAGCCAGGGTTGTAATCACGGAGCGATCGAGGCCTCTGCTTGAGCTGATTTTCAGGTCCTCCATGCAAGCGGAGAGGCGCAGTTTAGAGGTCTTCAGGCGTGACTTCAGGCTACGATTGTCGCGCTCGAGAAATTCGGCCTCGAGCAAGATTGCCAGTCTTTCTTCGAAAGACAATTCACGAGCCTCCTTCAGTTCCATTTGCGCTTCCAGGGCTCTGGCCATTCCGAATAATTTCAGGGACTTCATTGTGTCTATTGTTGGATGAATTAGCATGGTCATGTTCCTCATTTGCGAGAGTTGTGAATGCACTTGCACCACGAATGTTGGCATGTACGATTGAGAGTTGATGGGGCTTTTCAGGCAAGGGACGTTGGTCGAGGTTCGACTCCAGAATAGATTTGACACTCTTGTATGAGAATCCGCGTATTGCCAGAGCCCTGCTGCAAGCGGCTTCTAGTCTGGTGTCACCAAAGGTTTTAGACAAACGGAGAATCCCCATGCAGGTTCGATAGCCAAGCTCCGGGTAGAGCTTTCGTACCATGATTGCTTCGGTAAGAGCTGCTGTTGATGGTCCAACTTTCTTTGCCCAATCGAGAATTCTTTCTGGAGGCCAATCACCATATTGCTGATGGTTTTTGGGGCGATGGGCGAGGACTGTGCTTGCTTTGTAGTCAGGCAGTCCACGCGGATGGCTGGCAATTCGTTTTCCTCTGCGGAAGACTTCGACGGTTGTAGCCGTGGCTCTGACCTCTACGACCTCTCCTCTAAACTGGTATGGGACACTGTAGAAGTGGTCGTCGTAGACGATGTGATAGTCGATGTTTACCGAAGCCTTTTTGAAGTTTGCGAATTCATATGGCACCATTGGGAGTGGCTTTAGCGCAGGTTTGTCGATTGACTCGAAGTGGCTTCGACGGGAACCTGGAATCTTTTTGAATGGTCTGTCATTCAGCTTGTCTAGCAGTTCCCGTACAGCAACCCGAGCTTCGGCAAGACTAAAGAAAGTGCGATTGCGTAGAACGGCCAAGATCCATCGAGTCGCCAGTCCAACTGCAGCTTCTACCTTTGCTTTATCCTTGGGCTTTCGTACACGGGCTGGGGTGACGGCGACGCCGTAATGAGCCGCCATCTGAGCAAAACTTGGGTTAATGTCTGGTTCGTACGGGCAGGCTTTAGTGACGACAGGCTTGGGATTGTCCGGAATGACGAATTTCGGACAACCTTCAAAGTAGTCAAAGGCATCTGCATGTCCGTCGCACCAAGACTCTGTACTTTCATCCCAGTACAGGTCCGCGAAAGTGAAATTGCTTGCGCCGAGAGTACATACGAAGAGATGGGCTAGTCGAACTTCGCCGGTCTGATTGTTAATCACGATTGGAATTGTCTTTCCGGCAAAGTCAGAAAACGCCTTCTCGCCTGCTTTGTGTTCGATTCGCATCACAAGATTGAGGTTCTTGCGATACCGTGAGTACAACTCACAGAATTGACTTTGTCCGTATCCGTCAGGATGCTCCTCGCGATATTCTGCCCAAAGCTGAATTAGTGTCACCCCCTTTTTCTTCAGCTCACGATGCATGTAGTGGAAATCGGGAAGCGGCTTGCCTCTCGGTTTCTCTGACGGGAGTTGCGGGAACAGACGATGCTCGATTTGCTCGTCGTCTAGTTCATTTGGCAGCGGCCAGGACAAACCGGCCGCCTCTGCTCGGTGCAGATACTCCGAGACAGCTCCTCTAGAGCAGCCCAGAGCCTTGCTGATTTGTTTGTTGCTTAAACCACAGGAGTGGTGTAATCGCAAAACTTCCTTTATCATTCGCATGGACAATCTCCGATTTGGCATCGGCACTCATTTCTAGTTGATTGGAAACCACAAGATTGAGTGTCGATGCTGGTCGCCCAGCGTCAAGACCGCCAACTGAATACTTATTGCATATGCATTCGCAATACCGGATCACCCGGCCATTTTGCTCCGGAGCAGGGGGCCATTTTGAATCGGAATCGGGTGTCGCTTTCGTCCGGAAAATGCATTCTTGTACTTCCTCTTTTAGTTCTCGAATCGTCTCTTCGTATCGCGAAGAACTTGAAGCATGCCTGGTTTTTGTCGGTGACTCATTTATCTTCATGCCACCATCTTGATCTAAATGGCATCAAATGGCCATACTTGAAATCTGCCGACGAAATGAAATCTCCTTTACCACAACCTGGGTTGGCCGAAGCGTTACAGGGGAACACTGAACTACTATAAAAAAGAGTAGAGAATGGATATTTTTCAAAGTTGGAGTGCATGCTTGATCAGCGCCTGAGAGCTGGCAACTTTTTTGTTGCCAGGGAAACTTACCCGGCGTCACGTCATAGAGTCGAAAGACGCAGCTATTCCGCATTTAGAGGAGCCCTGCACTATTCGCCTGAATTTTACAATGCAACTCCTGTGTTGCATGAACATAGGCAACTTTGAGGCAGCATAGGGCATGGTTTATGGGTGGGGGCTGGGTTTTGGGCAATACTATAGGATGTAGCAACAATGTTTGAAAGAAAAACACACCAGGGACTCGACATGGTCGAATCCCCGGTGTGAGTGAAACAAATCGATTCAGCCGTTTATTAGCTCAGTCCATGCGATCAGGAAATCAGCTCGGACGACTAAGAAAACAGCTTCTAGCGCAGACGAAGCCAGGTGAGCAGCTTGCAGAGCCAGCGAGCCAGGAAGAATTTGCTCTTACAGTCATCGGCTTTTTGCTCTTCGTTTTCAGGCTTCTCTTCGTCTGGTGAGTTGCGACGGCAGCGTCCGCTGGTGTCGCCGATCATGCAGCATTCACCCTCTTCGGAATCATCGCAACAGCCGTCCGGATGCGTTTCGGCATTGCCATCGGTATCGGTCTGCCGGGCTGCGTGTTCGCCTTGACCACAGCTTCCCTGGCAGCCGGATTCTACCGGGGCTTCGGGCTCCGTGACAGGCTCAGCTTCTTGCGAAATCTCTGCCGACTGACGCACTTTGCGGATATAGTTCAGGGCAGAGCCTTCTTTGAACCACTCGATCTGCTCGGCGGTCATAGTATGCCGGGCTATGACCGAATCGGTGCTTCCGTCTGCATGGCGAAGCACGACCGTCACAACTTTGCCCGGGGCGAGGTCGGCAAGACCGGTGACGGCGATGCGGTCGTCGGACCGAATCAGGTCATAGTCTGCCGGGTCTGCGAAGGTAAGGGCGAGTACGCCTTGCTGCTTCAGGTTGGTCTCGTGAATGCGTGCAAAGCTGCGCGCGATCACGACCCGGCAACCCAGATGCCTGGGGGACATCGCTGCATGTTCACGGCTGGAGCCTTCGCCATAGTTCTCGTCACCGACTGACACCCAGCTGCGACCGGCAGCTTTGTATTGCCGCGCGATGGTGGTGAGCTTGCCGGTTTCTCCGGTCAGGACGTTGACACCATGACCGGCGGTTTCGGAGAACATGTTGTTGGCGCCCAGAAACATGTTGTCGCTGATCTTATCGAGGTGTCCCCGGAAACGCAGCCAGGCACCGGCAGGCGAGATGTGGTCGGTGGTGCATTTGCCTTCTGCTTTGAGCAGAACGAGGAGATCGTCGAGATCCTCTCCGTTCCAGCTTGCAAAAGGTGTCAGCACCGAAAGCCTTTCGCTATCTGGCTTGAAGTCCACGGTTACCGCAGCGCGCGCGCTTTCGTCCGATGGCGGCTCGATATAGCCTTCGGCGGTGGTGCTGAAGCCGAGCTTCGGCAGACCGGCGGGTGCCGGTGGCTCGAGCATGAACTCGGTACCGTCGGCAGCACGAATCGGGTCGGTGAGCGGGTTGAAAGCCAGGTCGCCGGCGAGGGCGAAAGCCGTGACAATCTCCGGGCTGGCGATGAACGAGAGGGTCTCGGCATTGCCGTCATTGCGCCGCCTGAAGTTGCGGTTGAAAGAGGTGATGATCGAGTTGGCTTCGCCGTCCTCGATATCGCTCCGCTTCCACTGTCCTATGCAGGGCCCGCAGGCGTTGGCCAGGACCTGGGCATCGATAGCCTGGAAGGCTTCCATCTGCCCGTCTCGTTCGATGGTGAGCCGCACTTGTTCTGAGCCGGGTGTGACAAGAAAGCCGGTGCCGGCTTTGATGCCGTGTGCCCGCGCCTGATTGGCCACGGCTGCCGCCCGGGTCATGTCCTCGTAAGAGGAGTTGGTGCAGCTTCCGATCAAGGCATACCGGAGCTTCGTCGGGTAGCCTTCTTTCAGGACCGCCTCTTTGAACTCAGAGATGGGCCTTGCCAGGTCCGGGGTATGAGGACCGACAATGTGCGGCTCGAGTTTGTCGAGGTCTATCTCGATTACCCTATCGAAGTACATCTCCGGCACTTCCTCGACTTCCGGGTCGGCATTGAGGAAGGGGATGTAGTGGTCGGCCAGGGCGGCGATTGCCTCCCTGCCGGTGTGGCGAAGATATGCCAGGGTGTGCTCGTCGCAGGGGAAGACCGAGGTGGTCGCACCCAGTTCGGCGCCCATATTGGTGATGGTCGCTTTACCGGTAGCGCTGATGGTTCTAGCGCCGGGGCCGAAGTATTCGATTATGGCGCCGGTGCCGCCCTTGACCGAAAGAATTCCAGCCAGCTTCAGGATGACGTCTTTGGGAGAAGCCCAGCCGGAGAGAGAGCCGGTCAGTTTGACACCGATTAACTTAGGCCAGCGTACACCCCAGGGTTCGCCAGCCATGGTGAACGTCGCATCGGCTCCGCCGACACCGATGGCGAGCATGCCCAGACCGCCGGCGTTCGGGGTGTGGGAGTCGGTGCCTATCATGAGGGCGCCGGGGAAGGCGTACTGTTCGAGCACCACCTGGTGAATGATGCCGGCGCCGGGGTTCCAGAAACCGATGTCGTATTTGGTGCTCATGGTGCGGAGCGCGTCATAGACCTCGTTGTTGGTGCGCAATGCCGTATCGAGGTCCAGCTGGGCGCCCAGTCTGGCCTGGATGAGGTGATCGCAGTGCACCGTCGTCGGCACAGCGACGCGATTCATGCCGACCTGCATGAACTGCAAAAGCGCCATCTGGGCTGTGGCGTCCTGCATGGCGACACGGTCCGGCTTCAAGAAGGCGTAGGTCTCGCCCCTGGTAGGAACAGCTTCGCCGGACTCGGTGGATACCAGATGGGCGGAAAGAATTTTCTCAGCCAGGGTAAGAGGCCGATTGAAGCGAATTCTCGCTTCGCGATACTTGTTGGGTAATTCTCTGTAGATGCGAACAACATCTTCAAAAGAGACTTTTCTTTGAGTCATAGATTCCACCACCTATGGTTATATGTTTGAAAAGGCGGAGGCGACAGTGCTTCGGCTGAAGTGCGTCGCCCCCGCAGGGAGATTCAGGGAAGGCTCGGAGACCGAATCAGCCTATTCTGATAATCGCCTGGTAAGCCGGACTGGACTCTTCGAGTCGCATCAGGCAGGCCTTCATGTCCCCGGGTTCGACGTTTTTGAAGAAGGCTCTTGCCCGCTCCAGCGCTTCATCGCTTTTCTTGTGCCTGGTCTCTTCGGACCATTCTTTGCACTGAACACCGCGCACCCGCCACTTCGGTCCAAGAACTCGGCCGAAGATGAACTTCGCTCTTTCCATGTGGAAAGGCGAGGTGACGATGTATAGCGTTCCCGGAGTTTCGTTCTGCAGGAAGTAAACGGTTGTGAGGATGGCGTTCCCCAGGGTGTTGAAGGAGTCTTCTTCGAGCATGCAGGGGGTTTCAATTCCCTGCTCTCGAACAATCTTGAGCATCGCCTCGGCTTCGCTTGTGCCGTGGGCTCCATTGTCGCCGATGGAACGATGACCGGAGAGAATCAGGGGCATCGGATGCTTGGAGACGAACTTAGCCGCTTTCAGGGCTCTCAGGCGGGTCACCGGGCTGGCTGTGCCGTCCGGCATCAGACCGCTGCCGAGAACCACTGCGATCTTGTTTCTGTCGCTCATTGCTATGTCCTCTTTCTAGAGAACAAGCGCCACCACATGTAATGTGCTGGTGACGCCTCTGCTTACAAAAATTCGGAAGTTCTATAGGGAATCAGGGACTGTCTCGTCGCTGCGTATATCTCTCCTTGCACTGTGGGGTGCAGATAAGCATCTTGATTAGCGGAAGAGATATACGGTTCGAGTTCTAATTTCCGAATAGAAAACTGAAAAAAGCAAATTCAGATTATTCTGAATACTTGATTGTCTTCCAGAGAGATAAGTACGTATTTAGGGCTTGGCAGCCCGGTGGTTGTCGAGGGATTGCCGGATGTCAGAATCTGTATGAGTCCGAATGAAAGGCTTCTCGCTTTTCGAGGATGCTCTTGGCAGCAAAATGGTTGCTAGATTAGACCGCTCGCAGAGCTGCCACATCATGACAAGGCGCGCTTCGCGCGTTTTGCGACCGTGATCAAGGTCAACAGCCTCGATTTCGAGAGTTTCGACTTGTATAAACCTTTGCGGAAGAGCAAGTAGACCTGCCTTCCCCCATTTTTGATACGGATAAATGTGATTAAACTGTGACGGAGCTAGCTCTTTGGGCCCTTAATTATGGGAGGATCACGGTAGATTTCCGGGCTGCACTTAAGTATTATTAACTGGTGCCCGGCAGTTTTTGAATTATCATCAGATGTCATGGGCGCTTTAGAAGCTATATAGGAAGACGGTCATCAATTTGTCAGGACCGTGCTATGAAAAGCTCAGAAGGAAGAACCGAGATGAACAAGAAATCGACCAGGAAAAATAGACTCGAAACCTTATTTAGCGTGGCTTTGGCAGTATCGCTTTTCGGTTTCTTCAGCGCCGGTCCAGCCCAGGCGGAATCTATGTCCGGCGGCGTTTTTGGTGGTTCCTGTGCCTCCAACTCCGGTGGACCGGATCATTCTTCGGCGTTCTCTCACGCTTCTTCTTTGGGGCACACCATGGGTCATACTCATCAGAATTCAAACAACAACGGCATCGGACCGGCCCATAGCTATTCCGGTCGAAATTACTCCTTGCCCGGCACTCCCGGCACCGGATTCAGCACCCATGAGAGTTATTACACGGGTAACAACAACGGCAGCTACAGCTCGACACCGACCAGCAACGCCCAGGGTCCGGCAAATCCGACGCCCTCGGCAAACCATCAACCAGCGGTGCGCAACTATATCGGGCAGAACACCGGCAGCACCAGTGCAACCACCACCTATTCCTGGGGCATAAACAGCAGGCTTCTGAAGACCAACACCATTCATCGCTGAGCCAATACATAAGTCGAACGGTTCAGACAGGTCGGAAGAGCCGGATAAAGCAGTTTGAAGCCCACTTTCCTCGAAGGTGGGTTTCTTGTATGGAGACGAATCGGTGGCATTTACCCCCTTCTTGAAAACCAGGGTAAACCCGGTTGATTTCAATTGTCAGCGCAATAGACTGGAGAGAGTTCTTTTGCGTTAGTGCGTTGGTAAATTGAGGTGTTTCTATGACTCTAGATCATAGCGGCGCCCTGTCTCGTCGAATCGAGATGGGTTTGCGGCTGCCCTTTGGTGTCACAGGCGGTGCCGGTGAGCCTGTCCTGGTTCGACATCGTGACGGTAACCTTGGCAGGGTGCTGGAGATAAGTGGTTTGAGCGCCGGGGATTTTTTGACGATAACGCGAAGGCAGGAAATAGCCGGAGCTCTAGGAAGCATTTTGAAGCTGTGCAAGCTGGATTTGAAGCTTGTATTCAGACCCTGTGCTACCGGCAAGCCTGTTAACGGTATGATGATAGTCAGTCTCAGTGGCTCGTCTAGAGTGCTTGACCGGGGGCGCAAAGCTCGTGTCGCGGTTCTAGACGAAAGGGTCTTGAAGCTGCGCCGCTATCTAGACCGAATGGTTGCCTATACTAGACCGGTTTCTACCCGGGAATTTTTGAAAGAGACAAGAAGGGAGCTTGCGCCCTTCATAGAGCAGGAGGCAGAGCTACTGGAAAGGGCTGGTTTTCTTTCTCTTCCCGGTCTAGAGACCCGGGAGCTTGATAGGGCGAACATGGCCAGAGTAGGAAGTAAATTCGTTTCGACCAGAGTCTTTAATGAGGACGGTAAGGCGCATTGCGATCTCGACAAGCTGGCAGAAGAGAGTACTTCGGTAGTGGTCGCTATTCAATCCCTCGCCCTCAAAAACGAAGCCGACTATCTGATGGTTCCTTCCAAGCGTAAAGGGAAAGAGGAGAATCGCGTGCTCCAGGCCCTAGCCAGGACTCTTGGCGAGCAGTCGCGTGGAGCTGTCGGCGTATCTGTCTATCTTCAGACCTGGGCGGATTCTAGAGAGTGCCTGGATCTGAAGAAGAAAAATTTGGATGGTGAATCTGCCGACCGGTATTCACTGAGGCTGATGAATCGCCAGGTCGCTGCCTGGAAAGCGTCTTTGCTGGGCTCACCCGCCCTGCCTCCTGACTCTTTGGAGTTTGCGCCGTTACAATGCACCGACCTGGAAGAGTTGCCTCTATTAGATGCCGTTTGCGATCTGGAAGCGGGTGCATCGACGGTATTGCTTGGCCGGGGCGCTTTCTGGAACAAAGAAGTGAGATTCAATCCCTTTTTGAAAGGTAGATACCGCTCTATCCTGGCAATGCCGGCTTCCGGACTGGGTCCTTTTGCCGGAGAAAGCAACTTTCGGAATGTGATGCCGTATACGGTGCTGTCTCTTGCAAGCGGGTCTGACCCAAGTCGAAATCGAGGCGGTGAATATGGAGTCGACTTCGACCCTCTGTCCTATAGGGAGAGGGCTGTGGTCAATCCCTGTGAACTACCCGGCAGTTTCGACGGTGGTCAATGTCCTGCGCCGGACAAGTATAAACTCAAGTTTCTGGTTAATTTGATAGAGCAGATCCTTCCTGCCGGCCGCCTTAGAAAAGGCGGAATTTCCTCTGGTGCTATCGAAAGTAGTATAAAACGCGCCTATGGCAGGGCGGCGAAAGAGAAGCGTTTTCCCCGTTTATCCGAGTTGCTTCACTATCTGCCGGAACCACTACCGGCACCGCTTCTGGCAGAATTTCGCGCATTTTTCGAGGGGGCTGCAGGCAGATGTTTCAATGGCGAGACGACTCTGTCTTTGATGCCCGGGTGTGTCAACAGGGTGATTTTGCCAAATTCGCTGCGATCTCAAAAACGTCTTCTTATCGAATTGATCATGATCGACTATGCCTCTCGCTTCAAGGATGTGGCTGGTCTTGTCTGTCTTGTTCCTTCCATCGACAATCTAGTCTGTTATGAAGCCGGTCGGGATCTGCTTTTTAAGGCATTATTAAATTCTAGCGGTGGGGACATCTTCTGGGGGTTGTCCATGGATGATTCTATCGGGTCACTCCGCCGTCTGGGAGCGCGAGAGATTCTCTCTTCTATGGGAGCGGTTCTTATCGAACCGATAGAGATGAGTGAAGAACTATGCCAAATCCTTACTCTGACCAGGGCAGAAAAGCGCGCCCTGACCGGCGGCAGAAGAGTCCTGAGAACCCTGGGTTCAAGCACCGTGCTTGCGTCTGGTCAGGCGGACGGGCTTTCTATCTCTAGATCTGCCAGGCTTTCATGGGCCAGCAATTCTCCCACGGTTTTGAAACGCGCTTGAGCATCAGGGGCGGTGGCGTGAGCGACCAGATCGTCTGTGGCCTCGCTTACATCTGGTTTTGTGTTTTTAGGATGGGAGGCGGTGATAGGCTCTGGATCCTCTGCGGTGAGAAGCCAGTGCAGGGTGCAGCCCAGGGCGTAGATATCGCTCTGAATGGTGGCTTTGCCTCGAAACTGCTCCGGCGGAATGTAAGAGTGTTTACCCACCACGGTGGAGGTCTCGAAGCCCTCTCTTTGCTCCGCCACGTTGAAGTCGATGAGCACCAGGTTACCGTCCGGTTTTAGAATGAGATTATCGGGAGTAAAGTCTCGATGAAGAAGAGGTGGTGACTGGCTGTGGAGATAGCCCAGGATATCCGCCATCTGACCTGCAAGCTTCAACACGCCGGTCTCTTCCATGGGGCCGCTTTCGGTAATGAGCCTGCGCAGCGAGAATCCGTCTATATAGTCCAGGCAGATATAGGCTTTATGTCCTTCGCTGAACACATCAAGACAGTGAACTATCTGTTCGTGGTCGAGCTTCTGAAGCAGTTCGGCTTCTCGTTTGACGTTCTCCAGAGCCCTTTTGCGAATCTGGGCACCACCTGCCACCGGCAGAACAATCTCTTTGAGGGCGATTGTTTTTGCAAGTTGATCGGTGCCCATTATCTCGCCTTTATAAGTTACGGCGTGACCGCCGGCGGCGAGAATCTGGATGATCTTGTACTTGCCCCCGCCGACTACGCTGTCCGGCGGAAGCGGCTCTAGCAGTTGAGAGGCGCGGGTGCCGTCGAATTGCTCCAGCCAAATTTCCGTATAGCTTCGGTCGCCGCCTTCGGTCATTTTTTCGCTGATGCTTTTATCAAAGCTCTCTTCCGGCAAAAAGTGTTTTATCGAGGCGACAAAGGCGGGAATGTCGTCCTGGTTTATGAAAGAGCCAAGGTCCAGTCTTATGGTGCGGCTGTGGCTGGTCGGTTTTTTGTGATGGAGGCCGAAGAGTCTGAGCCTTCCTACAAAGTCCTTGACCGCCTTTTCAGAGTTGGACACATCCACGGTTATATCCAGAGAGGTGCTGGAGTCCATGCCGTAGAATTTCATCGAGAGAGACTGATAGGTATCCGAGCTGGCGTAGTCTATGTTCTGCCAGGGAATCCATGGACTGGAATAGGTCTTGAAGAAGTGTGCCCAGTGCAGTCTGATACCTTGCTTCCCCGATTGGATGGCGGTCGGTCCCAGGTAGCGGATTAGCCTTGCCAGCAAAAGCGGCATAAGCACTATGTAGATTACAATCACCGACAAATTGGCGCTTCTCACCCCCAGGAAACTGGAGACTACAAACATGAGCGAAAATATGACCGTGTAATAACCAAGCATTTGCAAAAGCAGTTTTTTGCGATTTTTTCGGGTCGCTTCGCGTCCTTTATTCTTCTCAGAGCGATAGGCGCTGTAGAGCGCGAGAACCTCGTGCTCCCCTTTTTCCGGTTCCGGCAAGCCCTCCGGGGTCGGTAGTGCTGGTAGGAATCTCACTGGCTTCGAGCCTCGCTCAGAAATGCCAGTGCCTCTTCGGCATCGGCAAAGCGTTTTTCCGGTTCGAATTCGGTGCAGCGTTCTATAAATCTGTTTAAAACACTTATTTGACCGGTGTCTTCGTCCTTGCCTCGCGGTAGTGATGAACGTGAAAGTGGTACCGGGTCTTCGCCGGTAAGAAGATAATAGGCGGTGGCGCCCAGGCTGTAGAGGTCGCTTGTCGGCTCTGCCTTGCCTCGGAATTGTTCCGGGGCTATATAAGACTGTTTGCCTACCATTGTTCCGGTTACACCGCGCATAAACTCGTTGGCGGCACCGAAATCTATTATTGCCACAGCTCCGTCTTTTCTCACGACAATATTGTCGGGAGAGATATCCCTGTGGATGACCGGGGGATTGAGGTTGTGCAGAAAGCTCAGGGTGCTTAGAACCTGTTTGAGCACCGCCTCTACCCGGTCTATCTCTTTTGGACCCTTCTGTTTGACCTCTTGCCTGAGGGTGCTGCCGGGAATATATTCGAGAACCAGATAGACCCGATTGTTCTCGATGAAGCTATCAATCACGTTGGCGATATCCGGATGATTGAGCCTGGACAAGATCGCGGTTTCCCGGTCGAACATCTGGCGGGCCTTCGTCATGGCACTGTCACTGGTGGCAAAGTTGGCGTTGAGCTCTTTCAGCACCACGTTCTTGCCGGCATTGTCTCTGCCCAGATAGACAGCAGTCTGACCTCTGGTGGAGAGGATGGAGAGAACTTGAAAGGCGCCGTCTCGCAAGCGATGACCGGATGACAGCGGAACGAAATTGGTGATGGCATAGCGCTGCTCTAAATCCTCCATCCATATGTCGGTGAAGGATTCGTCGGTGGTTTCGGCGATGATGGCATGTTTCAGTTTAATCGCTTCTCTCGAGAGCTTGCTCTGATCTACAAAGTTCTCCAGGGCTAGAAATAGGCAGCGACATTGTTCGCGATTCAACCTGCTCAGGACGATACTGGCGTTGCCCCCTGACTTGTAGTCGAACTGCAGCATCAAGTTCGAATCAAGCCGACCGTCTTTGCTCCATTTTAGCTGTTCAACACTGGATCGCTTCTGAAACATCGGACCGACCCATTTGTTGTGATAGATGTTCTCTTCCATCTGCACCGAATGAATATCGTTCCAGGGACGGAAAAATCTTTTGTGCAGCTCGAACTTCCAGGCTTCGGAGAACTTTATGCCACCATCGGTAATGAGGAAGTTGCAGTGGTTGTGAGATTTGCCGACATATTTCAGAATGGCGAAAAGAGCTGTGAATACAGCCAGAACAAAAATCAAGGTAAACAGTCGCTTCGGCTCCAGGGCGTACTCCAGTCCGAATTTGGATACCACTTTCAGCTCTATCAAAACAAGGAAGACCATCATCAAGCCATAGCTCGCATTTTCTACCTTGCTTGAAGCGGCTGAGCGCAAAGTGTATTCCAGGCGATAAGCATGCGCGCTGAAGTCAGCCGGCAGCATGAAGTCATAGTCGACCTTCTCTGCGATGACAATCGTGTCGTCGTCTTTTTCTAATTCCAGGGCGGGAATCTCTTCCATTTAAGAGTCTTTGAATCCGGTCGGTGTAAAGCCTATCTCGCCGGAGCCGAGTAAGCTCTTGGTCAAAGTTCCGCCTACGACCAGAAGCTCATGCATGGCCTCGTCCATGTGATTGTCTTTGACCACAATAGGCTCGCCGTCGGCTGCGGCAAAGAGCGCCGCTTTGCGCATAATCTCTGCGATGAACGCACCGCTTGCCCCCTGGGTCCGTTTGACATAGGGCTCCATATCTTCGACTTCCACCTCCATTCCTTCGATATACAGCTCGAAGAGCCGTTTGCGGCATTCTCTGTCGGGTAGAGGAATTTCATATGCCTGGTCGACTCGGCCCGGTCTGGCTGCCAGGGCGGGTTCCAGCACGTCGGGGCGATTGGTGGTCAAGAAAAATAGAACGTCGACATCGTCGGAAAGCCCATCCATCTCGTTGAGCAGCTCTAGCAAGATTGCGGTGTTGCAGCCCTGCTGCTTGGTTCTGTCTTCGGCAATCAGGTCGACATCCTCGATAACGACCATAGATGGCTCCAGCCATCGGGCAAAGCGACAGGAGCTTTCTATGGAACCCTGACCTCTACCGGTCATCAGTATGACGGTTCTCTCTTTCATCTCGGAAGCCAGGTACATGGCTGTCAGGGTTTTACCGGTGCCGGGTTTGCCGTGCAGCAGGATGCCCCGTTTGAGCTTTCGTTTCGCTTTTTTCAGAGCTTCACTGTGCTTGCCCGCTTCTATAGTCTGTCTTTCTATTCTCTTCAAAAGTCCGTCGGGCAGGATGATGCGGTTTCTGGTCACCGGGGGCAGATCATGAAATTTCAATCCCCCTCCTTCCTGGCTGGTGGAGAGGATCTTGCCCCGATAGATGTTTTTCTTTCTAATAGATTTTTGAATGCTCTGGACGAAGCTCTCTGCCGTCGCTCTCTCCTTTGCCATCACATCAAGATTGATGGCGGACTGCCCGGCAAAGTCCATCATCGAATTCTGCCGCAACAAAACCACTATGTTGTCTTTGCCTTTCTCTGCAACTAGATAAAGCGCCCCCTGGACGCAGGCAAGCTTTTGACCATTGCCTATGTCCATATTCAGATACTGGACCGAGCCTTCTTTGACCCCTCCCAGCCCTACCATAGAGGCAAAAGACTGGGGAGAGATTATGTCTTTCAGGCTGGTGCCGGTGATATTGTTCACAAAGCCGGATTGAATGCCCAGTACCGTGACCTGGTTGTCTTTGCCGTCGCAGATTTCGTTGAGGGCTATCTGTAAATTGGGATGATTGTACTTGTCGAACTGTTCGCTCACGATGGGCAGGGTCGAGGGGTCGACACCCATATGATCATAGACTTTCTGGCGCAAGTCTTTTGGCATCAAGTCTTTCGGCAAGAGATCCCGGGGGTTGAAGTCTCCCATATTGAAGGTATTCGGCGCCATCTGCTTTCCTCTTACTCGATATCGTCGTCTTTATATATTTACCCCGGCGGCGGTAACGAATAAGTCACTGAGAAATGTCATAATCAAGATCTTGCTTGCCTCGGTTTTTTTTTTTTTTGAACGGTCCTTTAGTGTGTTAGTAGACTCGACCCAGCTACCCGATCGATATAAAGGCGTCTCCGAACTTGGTCGAGGCGCCATGGGCACGGTTTATAAAGCCAGGGATACAAGGCTGAAGCGCAATGTGGCAATAAAGATTTTGAATCGTGCCCGGATCTCGGACGAGCAGATTCAGCGCTTTCATCGCGAGGCGAAGGCGGCGGGCGGTCTCAGTCACGACAATCTTGTCACAGTGTACGATTTCGGTCTTAATGATCGTTCCGAGCCCTATCTGGTTATGGAGCTGGTGGAAGGTGCGACCATAAGCGATTGCATCAAGAAATACGGCAGGCTTTCTTATGAATCCGTCATCGACATAGCAGTGCAGATAGCGCGGGGCATGGCCTATGCCCACGAGAATGGTGTTATCCACAGGGATTTGAAATCCTCGAACATCGTCCTGACCTCGCCCTTATCCGGAGAGCGCAATCAGGTCAAAATCATAGATTTCGGCATCGCTCGCCTGCTCACCGACGAAGCAGCCGGCGGCAAGCTGACCATGACCAACGCAATCGTGGGATCTCCTGCCTATCTCAGTCCGGAACAGGCTCAGGGGGGCAGCGGCGATGAGGTCTCCGACATCTATTCTCTGGGATGTATCTTGTTCGAAGCTTTGACAGGCGAGCTTCCTTTTTCCGGTGAGTCCTTTCTCGAGGTGATGAGGCAGAAGACCACATCCGACCCGCCGCATTTTTCTTCGGTCACCGATGCCGAAATTCCTGGTGGACTGAAGCGTATTGTTTACAGGTGTTTGAAGCGAAAAGCCGAAGAGCGCTATCAGTCGATGCAGGATCTGCTTGTCGATCTGGAGATGACCGAGCAGCTTATCCTGGACGAAACTCTGATACTGCCTCCGGAAGAGGCTAAAGCCAGGGTCGAGAAAGCCAGGAGCGAGGGGCGCCTGGGGACTATTATCGCCATCGGCGCCACATTGCTGGTGGGGGTTCTGGGTGTGGCGACCTCTTTGTATTTTTTTCTGAATCGAAGCGAGGGTAGCGAATATCAAGCAGCTTCGACTCATAAAGCGACTCTTTCAGAGCCGTTTGCCGATACAAACTCTTTCTTCGAGAGAGAAGTGGATCGCAAAGAGTTGCGCAAAAGTCCAGTCGGTGATGGAAAGCTTCATGTCAAAGGGCGCGGTGACATCGGCGATAAAGATATCATTGCTCTCAAAGGGGAAAAAGTGATTCATCTGGATATCCAGGGAAGAAAGGTGACGGACAAGGCTATGCCTGTGATCGCTTCTTTTCCGGTAGAAGTCCTGGAGTTGCAGCAGACAGATATCACCGGACAGTCTTTGAGTTATCTCGCCAATAGTCGAACTTTGAAAGACTTGCGTTTTAGATGCAACCAGATTAATGATGCCGATTTGAGCTCTCTCAAAAACGTACGGCTCAAGAATCTTCGTTTGACCAGTTGTCCTGATATCACCAATGATGGAATGAAAACAATTTACGAACAGTGGCCGAATCTGGAAGTGCTGCATATCGCAGGCACTTCAATTGACAAAGAAGGCTTCGCGATGTTGCCTAAGTTCAAACATCTTCGGGAAATCGATGTCAGTTTCGAGCGTTCCGGAGAGGAAGGTCTGGATTCGGTGACGAAAATGTCGGCTTTGAAAAGTCTATATGTGGCTAGAAGTGTGATATCAAAGCCGATGCTGGAGAAATTCGCCACCATGAAGAATCTGTCGATGGTGAAGTTCGTGACGTGTCGAGGACTGGAGCAAGCGGATTATCTCTATCTGAAGAAAAAGTTGCCGCATTGTGATGTCAGGGTAGCCTATTTGTGAGATTCTATTAGATCTACAAATTCAGGAGATTGCCCGTGCAGACAGATTGGAATCAGCGTTATTTAGATGAGAGCACCCCCTGGGATAGCGGTGAGGCTTCCAGGGAGCTGACGCGTGCCTTAAATGAAAAGCTGATAGAGCCCTGTCGGGTTCTGGAGTTGGGGTGCGGGACCGGTACCAACGCCATCTTTCTTGCCCGGGCTGGTTTTAGCGTTACAGCGGTGGACCTGTCCGAAGAGGCTTTGCGAAAAGCGCGCAGCAAGGCAGAAGCCACAGGTGCCGAAATCGAATTCATCCAGGCTGATGTCACCGCACTTCCGGAGCTTGGCGACGCTTTCCCTTTCGTTTTTGACCGAGGCACCTATCATGTGGTCAGAGAGATCAATCTCGAGGGGTTTATAAATACGATATCGAAAGTGGTGGCACCTGGTGGCATCTATCTGGTAATGACCGGCAACGCCAACGAGAGAGTGCATAAAGAGGACGGACCGCCCAAAGTGCGTGCCCATGAACTTTGCCGAGAGCTGGAGGGAGAGAGCTTCGACCTGTTGCGCATGGAAGAGACGGTCTTTCACAAAGTCAAAATAGATGGTCGCGTTTTCGAACCCCTGGCCTGGGCAGCGGTCTTTCGGCGGCGCGAGAGCCCGCGAGGCTGAGATGAGCTTTGTCTCTCAGGGGCTTTCTAAACAAAGCTCTACTGCTATGGTTCGCTCGTCTTTCTGAAGCGGTAAACGGATTTGAATGTCTGTCAGACCGGTTGCGTCGAACTGCGGTTTTGCCAGGCTGATTGTTTTGGTTTGGAATATACCGTCGGCAGGCGAAACTATCCGCATGGACAGGCGCTTGCCGTTGTCGTGGCGCAGGACAATCTCTTTTCCGTCCGAGGAGACTTCTACCATTTGTTCAGTGTGCATGTGCCAGGTATATGACACCGGTTTCAGTGCTTTTAAAATGTCGGTGATCACGACACTTTTGTCTTTGCCGTCGTTCCTGCGCACTTCAAAAGTTCTTTTGGCGCCCGCGAGTTTCTGTGGATAGGTCTTCGATAGATCTACTGCGGCGAAGAATTTGTCTTTTTTGTCCACCAGGGTTGTAATCCTGGCTGTCGCTCGGGGATTTTGACTGCCATCATCAATGGTGAATGTGTTCTGTCCTTCGGTTTTGAGTCTGTAGTAGCTAAAGCGCTGGTCGGCGAAGTAGCCCGGTAGAGAGTAGTTGTCCGGTCCCAGTTCACAGGCCCAGCGTATTCCTGACCAATCCAAAACAAAAGTACCGAGGTCAAGATTGGCATGGCTGGCTCGATTGTCTCCGCCTTTGAAGCCTAGATAGAGAGCATTGTTTTGCGACCAGTCGGATCTATAGAAACCCAGCTCCGCACCTCTGAACAGGGCGGATCTTGCCAGGGTTGAGCCTTTTAGCTGTTTGAAGCTTTCTGGAAAAAAGAGCAGATGAAATATAGTCGTATGACGCAAAGCTGTGCCGGATTCTGCTCCGGCATAAAGAGGTTGTTTGAATTCCCTGCTCATCCAGAACATCTGGGGGGCACGTCTTTCTTCTGCCGATGAGTCGGCGAAGTTGAAATATTCGCCGGTAGGGCTGGTGTAGTGAATTCGATAGTATCCCGTCTTAGCAAAGCCCGGACTGCTCATCCATCCAAAGTCCGTGCCCATCGCCGATTTGAGGCTAGAGAACATGAGCATGGTGTATTTTGTGGTATAGCACCAGTAGCCGGGACCTTCTGCCCAGCCTCCATCGGGAGAGAATGATGCCATTGCATATGGTACGGACAGGCGAGCGCAGTTTACAATTCGATTGGCCTCATCCGGGTGTTTATCGCCTATGGCCAGGGCGCCGACTATAAGCCCGCCATTGCAGACAATGTTCCAGTTGAAAGCCGAGAAAGTCCACCATTTGTGCTCGGTGTATTGCTTCAGTCCCTGCTTGAGACCAAGTTCTAGAATGGCTTTGCGAAATTGCTCCTCTTCCTCTTTTGTCAGGCTGTCATAGAGCCAGTCATAGCCAAGGGCAAGAGCTGTGGTCATCTCTGCAACATCAAGGAAATGATCCGGGTTCCAATCTGACATAGCGGCTATCGCTTTCATCTCTTCTTTGGCGCGTTTCAAATAAGTCTGCTTGCCTTCGATTAGATATAGTCCTGCCAGAGTGACTATCCGCTTTTGCGCCAGGCGGCTTATTTCAAGCATATTGTTCTCTGCGGATTTTTCTTGCGCCACAGGAGCTTCTGTCAGCATCGCATCGCCTTTCTCTTTTAAATGATTCAGAAGAGCGGCGGCGTCTTTGTCTTCGGCCAATTTCTGTCTCAGCTGTTCGAGCATAGACGCAGATATGATCAAGCGGGGGTGCCCAGGTTTCAGCTTTGATAGCTGGTCGGTAGTGGTTTTGGCGTCTGTTTCTGTTTTGGAGGCGGCTTGAAGTCTAAGTACCCAGGTTTTCGCCTGTTCCCAGCTTTTGAAAACGGGTGGCAGCTCTTTGCCTTCTACCGATTCACTGGAGCCGGCAAAAACAGGCACCTGGCTGGTGGCAGGAAGCATTAACAGAGCAATGAGAATGGTAAGGGCGGACCTGGGCGAAAGCATGTGAATATATTACATTATCCGGCGAGGCGGTCTCTTTTTTGTTCGCCTGGATTACCGCCGGCTCTTTTGAAAACGGACAACCAAAGGTCCTTCTCGATGATATGAAGTTATTTGTTTTCACTGCCAGTGGTGGTGACTATAGCTGCGAGCCTTTGAAAAACTATGATTTGTTGAACCCTACATCCGTGCGGTATTCGGTTTTATCGGAGTGACAGGCACTACCTTCATAAAACCTCATAGAAGTAATCCAGAGACGATAGCAGCCACAAGCGAGACAGCGATCAGTTTGGTCGACCAACTTCTTCATCCGGTAGCGACAAAATGATGTAAGCGTGCAAGTTGGCCAATTCAGCTTCTTGCTGCGTTTGGATAAAACGTCCGACCATTCAAGAGTGTTTACTCCGCTAAGCTTCCGTCCCGCACAAACAGCAATTGCTGCAAATATCAGCAATCAGAAAGGATCTTGAACAGATCTCGAATCTCATCAATAGCTAGAATTGGTGCCTGCACGGCCAGTATGAACGATACTTCTCTTCAGCAATGTTTTGTTCATTAAAACAGGTCCGAAATTTCAATGCGTTGCAGCCATATCGCGAAAACGCAAACAGGCATTTAATACCTCGATTACCTCGGAGTGAACAAAATAGGACTTTTGTTCATTCTGTTAAATGCACTTTTGGAGCTCATTATACTACTCCATATCGTTAACTGATAAATCCGCAATAATTGAGGCTCCCCCCAAAAAGTAGAGAGTGAAAGCTGGGCATAAATCGCTCCTTGTGAAACAATACAGAGGAGCAAAACCATGAGCAAAAGAAAGAAGACCAGCGAGTATACCTCGGAGTTCCGGGAGAGCGCAGTCAGGAGGACAAGACTTCCTGGCAGGACAATTGCGTCCGTTGCGGAGGAGCTGAATATACCCGCATGGAGGCTTCACAACTGGATTCGTGATTCTAAGACAAAACTAGAAAGAAGCTCTGATTTGGACGAGATGGCCCGTCTCCACAACGAGAACAAAGAACTCAAAGAGCAGGTGGAGATACTAAAAAAAGCGGCGGCGTATTTTGCGAAACACCTGCAGTAAGGTACGCCATAGTTAAGTCTCTAAAGGAGGAGCACACTGTTTAGCTCCTCTGTAAGACATTGCAGGTGAGCAGCTCCGGCTATTACAAGTGGCTGAAGCGCAAACCAAGCAAGCAGAAAAAACGACGACATCGGCTTCTTAACAGGATCTTGCAGATCTTCAAAGATTCGAACTGCACATACGGATCTCCGCGAATCTACAAGCAGCTTCGAGCTGAGGGATTTCGCTGCACCGAAAGAACAGTAGCAGAGCTGATGAAGAAGCACCAGATAACACCAAAGAGGCGGCGCAAGTTTGTGAAAATAACCGACTCCAGCCACGATTACCCGATAGCTCCGAATCTACTCGGAAGAGATTTCGACTCTAAAGAGCCTGATGAGGTCTGGGTTAGCGATATCACGTACAGTGCGCCTCGACCCCTTGTGGGGGCGCATATGTGCGGAATGCATCATACAATAAAGGAGGTGAAACAGAAGGAAATTGCCGTGCTCTACGCTGCTGTAGAGTGCGAGCCCAAGCGGCGGTGACCTGCAGTCAACTAGCAGGGTGACGTAGCCCGCAG
>CAZCBH010000064.1:0-14591 GCA_964496875.1 uncultured Candidatus Obscuribacterales bacterium
AGGTACTGGTCAGTACTCGAGATGCCGTCGGTGAATTCTTCGGCTCCTGTTTCAGGTGGGCGATTCGTCCGTTCAAAGGCTGGCCTATCTGGGCATGGCTCGGCAAGTGGCTGGGAGCATTCTTCCGCTTGCTTGGAAGAATTATTTCTGCCACCGCTAGCGCCATCAAAAGAGGCTGGTTCTGGCTCTGGGACAATCGCTACTTCCGCATCGTGCTGATAGCAACGGTTCCTGCGGTCTGGCTGGTCATGCTCTGGGGCGTCTTCACCCACGCCGCCGAGATAAGCTGGGTCTATGTGGTTATCCTGGCCATCTGGCTTCTGGCTATGCTCGCCCTGGTCTGGTTCTTCCGGGAGAAGTTGAAAGACTTCCTCCTGGGCGAATTCAGTCAGGACATGAGCTTCCCTTACAATTTCCATGTCCGCATGGAGATGGACAAAGAGACCCTCGAATTTAATGTGGTCGAGAACGTCGTATCGGTACAAGCCGACCACGACTATCTGGCCGCCTGCACCGAAGAGCTCTTCCCTCTGGCAAGACAGCTGAGGCGACAACTCAGTCGCTGCGGCTCCAGCCTGAAGGACCACGACGGGCAGCCGGACGGCTATGACTTTATCGAGGAGCTCGAGCTGCTTCACATGGGCGAGTCGGCGGTTTTCGTCGACGACGAAGAAGAGCAGAAAGCTTCCCTCCATGTAGAGGTGGCGGTGGACTGCTCATCTTCGATGCTCTCGGCCAACGAGACCCTGAAAGACGGGGAAAAGTTCGATATGGCCAAGAAGTTCGCTCTGCTGGTCGAGATGGCCATCCAGAATCACCCCGGCATGTCCGGCAAATTCTGGGGCTTCACCGACACGTCCATCTATGACTGCGGCACCGCCGGCGAAGGCAGAATCTCCGGATTGGTCTGCGCGGGAGGCAACAACGACTCTGCCATGCTCTGGCATATGGGTCAGAGTGCGGCTCGCAGCGACAAGACCGTAAAGCTCCTCTTCATGCTCTCGGACGGTCAACCATCCGACTGTTCCTGGGGCTCCCTCAACAACCTGGTGATCAAGTTCGAAGGCGAAGGTATGATTCCCTGGCAGTTTGCCCTGGACAAAATCGACGACCCGGCCTTCCAGCGCTACTTCACCGACCTCTGTGGTCAGCCGATGGCAGAAGCGATCATGACCATGGGACGCACCCTGGCGTCCCTGGCCGAAGGACTCTGAGTTGTCCAACTCACTAAAACTAACCGCCAGATCGACGTGGGTAAGCACCCAATTGCTCGCGCGGTTAGCCCTTTTCATCGACGTAATGGACGAAAGCGATAAGGTAAGGCGTGTTCGTGTATGGGGCTAGCTACTTCGGTTTCAAGCTCCTTGCGATTTACGCCGGATCAAGTCGAACTAGTCCTGATTGGAAAGTCGGTGATAGTTTGGGCGCAAGGTGGCCTAGCCAGAAAGGCCAGACCTGTCTTCCAAGACGAATCGTCGATTCAACCATCGCTTCTCACGAAGTCGGTCCGGCGGGTCCTCATTTCCGTCAGGATGCCACCGGGCTAAAACTCCGTCTGGACTCGGAGTACCAATAAATGGACAACGCAGAAACCGGTTGAGAAGCAGAAAAAGTCGCCTCTTAAGTCACTGCCAGCGTTCTCGGATTTAGTATCCGGAGCCGGCTCAGGAGTGGCTTCTATAAGGTCGAGCCGGACGGTGCTCTTTGCACCGGTAACGATACCACCTCTGGACCTCGAACCTCCGCTCTGAGCGTTTCGTTAGAGACGCTGTAGCGGGCACCCCTGGTCATGCTGCTCGCTCATCAGGAGGTCTCGGGGAGGATCCAAAACAATGGCAACCGGATCTGTCTTCTCTTCCGGCTCTTCGAGCCGAAAAAAGCATTAATCGATTTCGAGGTCTCTTACTCCGGCGATATCCTGATATACCGGGGTGGGAGACTCTCACCAATAAGGACGACTGCTCTGGCTTTCGTCCTTATTGGTGAGGGTCTCTATGGAACCCTCTCTAAATTAATTCATCGACTTCTGTCCTTAGATTCAAAATAGCCGTCGGATCAGCCCGGGTAAGCACCCAATTGCCCGGACGGCTATCCCTTGCCACTGGCGTAACAGGCGAAAGCGAAAAGCGGATCGGATTCGTGTATTGTGCTAGCTACTTCGGTTTCAAGCACATTGCGATGAAGAAAAGTGAATCGAACTAGCCTCGATTGGAAAGCCGGTGGCGGCTTGGGCGTAAGGTGGCCTGCCAGGAAGGCCAGACCTTTCTTATAGATAAATCGTTGGTCAACCATTGCTTCAGCAATGAAGTGGTTCGAAGGATCCTCATTTCCACCAGGATGCCATCGAACCGAGACTCCGTCCGAGCCGGAGTCGCGTGCATAGAAAAGGACAGAGAGATAGTGGTCGGACTGCCCGACCGCCTGGAACTTTATGTCTCGCCTCACTATATCCCGAATCTTGCATTCAGGGCCGGTCATGGGGTGATGACTTCTACGGGAGACCGGGTGGAGCTTCTCTGGCTCCATATTCAATACCAAATTCGGACCAGCCGGCTCCGATCTCCGGGGGGATTCTAATTAGAGGGACTGACGAGTTCAGCTCCCGCAGATTCCCATCCACAGGAGTTCGGCTGGAAGCATCCGACCGTTCCAGGCGGGAAGGCGTCCGCCCATTTATTTTCATTCTCGCAAAGGAGAAGGATAATGACACTGGTGCTCTTTGTACTGGTATTAGCCCTGGTATCGGGGTTTATCTACTGGATTTTGAAGCGAGAGCGCTCCAAAGAGAAGCGTCGCTTCAACAGCCTTGTGGAGAAGGTAAATGCCGCCGACGAAGCCGAATCGGCTTCGAATACGGATGGTGAAACACCGGTTGCCACCGAGGCGATCAAAGTACCTGAATTTACGGCTCAGTGGCGTAAGCAGCTGGAGCCACTTCGAAAAGCGATTGAGCAGCTTGGCTTGACGGCTGTTGCCGCTCTCACCGCCCGGGACGAACTGGCACGCATCGCCAGTCGTCGCGACGATCGAGAAAGCACGGTTCGCTGGTCCAGCAACTGGCCCACAAGCGATGACCCCGAGTCTTCTCGCCGGATTCTGGAAAGCCAGGTCGGCAAAGTTCGCGATCTGGAACAGACCAGGGTGGACGAGAATGAAGCCGCCGAAAAGCGGCAGGCTTCTGTCGACCCCGCCCGGGAAGCCTGGGAGAGACTGGCCGCCATCATCGCCAATCTGCCCGCCAAAGAACTGGAAGATGCACCACCCGAGGTGCGACCACTGCTCTCGGCCGCCTTGCAGCTTCGCGACTTCTATCGCAAGCCGATAAAGGACATCGCCGAATCCTGCATGAATTTCCAGCCGCATCTAACCGCCCCGGAAAAGCCTCGCTACACGATGGCGAAGAATGGACCGAAGCTGGAGGAGTTCTTCGAATTGCTGGTTGATGCGATGGTGAAAGAGCGCGAAGCAGCGTCCATCCTGGATGACTGCGGACGCTCCATCGCTTCTCATCGCAACTGGACATCCGAGACATTCAGACCGGAGCCGGCCAAGCCCACCGAAGAAGAGGTGATTCGTTTCCTCAAACTTTATCAAGTCTGGTCTGACCAGGGTCTTCCTCTTCTGCGAGAGGTCGACGCCAAGCGCCGGATCGCGGACACCAAGATGCAGGCAATGGAAGAGGCACTGCAAAAAGTTCACAGATTCAGGCTTCCTCAAATCGACGTGAACAACGCCGACCCCGAAGTCTACGCTCTGTATACCGCAGGTATGACCTATCTCGGCAAGCTCGAAGAAGCAGTATCCGCTCGGCGAGAGAAAGCCAAATCCTACCAGGAGACAAAGAGCGACGGCACCGACGAAAAGCCGTTGACCACCGCCCGCGAAGACGAACTCGCCGAACAGCTCTGGACTCTGGCTCGCAAACTCGGCTATGCCATTGCCCAGAAAAATATCGCCGCAGCCAAGGCCGATGCCAACCGGCACAAAGGCTATTTCGACGAGATTCGCTCTCCAAAACCGGAAAGCGGCGCTTTCGACCTCGAGACCTATCTCGCCGCCCATGCCGAATTTCTCGACAAGACGGCAGAAAGAGAGAACGAGATCGAACTCTACAACGCCCAGGTCGAGGTCCTTTCGACAGCGCTTGCCGCCCGTCGCGAGAAGATCAAAGATCTGGCAGCCTTGCTTGCAGAAGCCGTGGACACCGTCCAGAAAGAGGTCGGCTCTACCTGCGGTGACTCCATGAAAGGACGCCTCATTTTCGCAAGTCGTATAGCCGATGATTACCGGGGCGAAGAGCAGAAACGCTCAGCGGTCACCGGACCCAGACCCTTCTATTGATAGGCGCTTTATGAAACCAACCTCTGGTTTCGATTTCTTGCAGCTTTGCCGAGCAGCAACCAAGACAAGTTCAAATCTTCCACTAGGAGAAAAAGCACATGTGCATTTCCCTCGCACCAGTCCAGTTCGGTAAGACCGTCACCGGCATGCACGAGGCAGAGGACGGCTCCCACGTCGTCTTCTACCAGAACGTCGTCGGAGCCCCGACGGCGAAGTCCGGCGCCAGCACCACCCGTGGTGGTCGCCGCCGTTCTGCTTCTACGGCCAAGGGCGCTGCCCTGCCCGGCAACTGGCAGGTGGCTTCCAAAGCCCGGGGCAATGCCCTGGTGATCCCTCTGGTCACCGGTGATTTCGGGAGCGTGGAGCTCCTGCGTGGTACCGCAGAGACCCCGGACCTGCTCCGGGACATCCGCCGTACCCTGTTGCCTCCCCAGCGTCGCAGCCGGGGCTCGCGCAGCTTCGGCTCCGACTCCAAGGGTGCCGTCGTGATCGAGCAGTTCGATATCTACACCATCGTCCGTGCCGAAAATGCCGGCGCCATTCCGAATGCGGTCAAGGCGGTGGAAGCGCGCAAGCGTCCGCCGCTTAACCAGGAACTCTTCGACGCCCTGGAGAGCTGGTACGGCTGCCCCTTTGCGGTGGCCTGCTTCAACACCGACGATGACCAGGGCGAATCGAAGCCGATCGCCTTCAAGTACCAGCCGCTCTATCCGGACGTCTTCATGATCTACACCCTCGACGGTCATGACGGCGGCGTGCCGGATCTCAACGCCCGGGTCGAACTCGACCACACCGTCTTCGCCAGCACCTGGCGCTCCAAGGCCGACGCCGGCAAGACCGTGCGCTACTCCGACGACATCCCGGCCGAACTCAAGCCCTATGTGCCCGAGCGTGTCGTCGGTCGCAGCCTGCCCGCCGGCACCACCATGGTGAACGGCGACATCCTCGTTCCGATCGACAGCGTCGCCACCGGTCAGTTCGAGGCCTATCGCGTGCTTCCGCCCAACGCGCCGGCTCGCGACGCGGTGCCGCTGGCCAAAGTCTGAGCCGATATCGATTCAGACAAGACACAGACAAATGACCGAAGGCTTTCTTGTAAAACCGGACGCACTCAGGTGGAATCCACTGCCCGGTACTAACAGACCTCTCTATGTCGACGGGGATCCGCAGAAGGGTTTCCTCGAGGTGGAGAGCGTCTATCCGATTGCCGCCATGGCAGGTACTTTTCACCTGCAGCTCAGCGGTCGACGCGAAGTGGTTGGAGTAGAAGTGGTAAACCACTGCCCTCTCCTTCGCGTCAGGGAGAAAGTTTGTGCTGCCGTTTCGATAGTCCAGTTCACAACCGTTCTCGACGGTGCCTGGTCAAAAGAGACTGACGTCCGAACGATGCCGGGGTATCTGGCTAGCTTCCAGGCCTACGGCTACGGATTTCATCTCTTCGGTAACGGAAACAGCTAACTAAGCAAAAGTTCTGCAAGCGCTTTTCGGGGCGAGCTTCGGCTCGTCCTTTTTTAAACTCGTTAACTATTATCAATTATAGTATCTAGTTGCCAAAGAAAAGCAGAAGAGAGGTTTCCCTCTCTTCTGCCTGGACGAACTGAACCGAATCACTCTCTGCTCAAGCACAGGCCAGAGCAGTTAGCGACTCAGTGGACCGGGGTGCAAACCGTGCGAGAGTGCGAGCCGCTCGGTCCATGCCGCTCGGTGAGGCAATGGAACAGGCCGGTGACCGGCTGCTCGCCATCGTTCAGGCGCGGCACTTCGCTGACCGGCACATACTGCTTGCCGGTGCCGTCGCCCAGGTCACGCAGAACACAGGACATCTGTCGGGGTTCGTTGCTTGCGATCGTGGTCATAGTTACTTTCCTTCGCTTTCTTTGGAAACAGACTGTTGATTGAACTGAATCGAATCAGGCGAAACTGAGGCTATCGGCGAATGCCGAGATCTCTGCCGCCTGCCTGCGGTGTCGAAGATAAGTCCCGACCCATTCCTGAATCAGGGCTTCCGCCTCCGAAACCTCCATCACACCCGCGCCGAAATCGACCTCGCCTTCGGCCAGGTCGGTCTTACGCGGGTAGTCCATGCTGTAGAGCGCAATCAGATTGCGCTCGTTTTCCTCATCCTCCTGGCTCGGGTAGACCTCGAGAGTCACCTTGCTGCCTCGCCCGCGGAAGTAGATGAACTCTCCTCCTTCGGCAAGGGTAGCAGTGAACTGCACAGGAACACGACCCCAGGGACCGGTCAGTTCTGCAAACCAGCCCGTGGCAGCCAGATCCGTAGATTGAAATTTCTCAGTGCTCATTATTGTTCTTTCTTTCTGAGAGAAACGATGGTAAGGAACAGGTTAGTTTGCGAGCACGGTTTCCAGGCTGGTGTGCCGGACGACCTTGCTTTGACGGAACTGCGACCAGGGTAAGTGGGTTTCGCAGTTACAGGCCTCGCGAACGACATTGATGCTGCTGCCGGGAAAGCGCTTGGATAGCCCGGTGACAGTATCAAGGACACATTCATGGGTGTTGACCCCACAGGCGAAGAAGCGTACGGCAGGAAGTTCCCGACGACGAACAACTTCTTCGACCTCGGCAGAGCCATCCCAGGTGCGCTTGCTCTTAATAGAGCAGAGAGACTCTCCAGCCGCACCGGCTTCCTCGACCACTTGCATGAGTCGAGGGAGAGTTTCGCCCCAGCCACGATGCTCCAGGAAGACAACCGCAAGGTTGTTAGCCAGAGCCCATCGCAGCAACTCCACAGCACCGTCGACAGTGGTCTCTCGACGAGTAGCCGGAAAAAACACTTGCATGTCCACCACCACCAGAGTCGCCTTTGCAGGGACAATAACCGATGGGGCGGACGAGGCATAGTCGGGGTGGGAGAGCCTCCACCTCAAGTCTTCGTAGAGCAACATTTCTACCTCGCTTTCAGAGATTTGAACTCGGCAAAAAAGCTTCTCCCTCCCAGTTTCATTGCACACTTTCGACGAACCGGTCCAGAACAAAACACCATGGTGTCTGTTCGAAGCGGCACTGAAAGCAATGCAGATGTTTGTTGCTGGAAATCGACCTCAGAGTCGAAAAGAGAAAAGATAAGTTCAGTCTAGAGAAAAAACCTCAAGATAAGCAATCAGAGCATATTTAACTCTATAGAACAGCAAAGTAAGAAAAGTCAGCACCAGTAAGGATTTATAGTCTCCAGCCTGACAAGAGCAATATCACTAGACTGAGATTTAATACTCTCAGCGGTATCAAGAAGCTAGCGCAGCTTCACCCAGCGATATCGCCAGAAGTAGAAAGTCAAGATTAAGCTTAATCCGAGAGCCTTTCCGAGATTCCGTCAAAGCATCAGGTAACGAACTCTTATTGTTCATGAAGAGTAAATGAAAAGAACTCCGTAACAGTGGTTTCGAAAAGCAATGGATAAAAGCTAAGTTGATGTCATACCCTCTTTCCCTGATTCTGTCGGTAACAACCAAAACCTCCTTCTGATTTTCTCGTTTTCGAATTGTCCTGAGTTCTCATTTCCAGAGAATCAGGGCAAGACTCACATTTTCCCGAAGCCTGAAGAAAGAAGAACAATAATAATAATGACAAAACCCCTCGGGACCCTCGTGACAGTCCAGTCACTCAAGACTGAAGATGACGCCTTCGAACTTGTCCAGGCTGCCTGGAATGCCGCCGACTTCGCTGCTTGCCATCGCTCCAACTTTCCAGTCGGATCTGCGGTGCTGGCATACAAAGAAAACGTCGGCTTCAAGATTTTCTCCGGCTGCAATGTCGAGAATCGCTTCTTCCCGGCCACAATTTGTGCCGAACGCAATGCCGTGACCACTGCCATCGCCTGTGGTTACAACAGCATCCTCAAGGTCGCGATCGCGTGCAAAAAAATCCCCGGCGGAAACTCCTGCGGACTCTGTCGGCAGGTCCTGACCGAATGGGGATTGAACGCTGTCGTTTTCAACGTGGTCGACAGCGATCTCAATGTCCGACGTTTTCAGGTCAAAGACCTTCTGCCCGCCGCCTCTGGCCCGGTCAGAAACTATCCCGGTCTGGAAAAGGCCGAGCGAACGCTGATCCGCAAACTTCTGGACCGCAAAAGACATTGCCACACACCCTACTCCGGTCAAGTGGCCACGGCTGTCTTCAGCGCCTGCAATGAAGGCGGACGACGTCGAAACTTTTATGGTGTTACCGACGACAACGCCAGTTACGGCGGCTCCACCAGTGCAGAAGTAGCAGCAATGACCGCAGCCAGAAGCAACGGTTATGTCTACGATGCACGTCTGATGGTGAACTGCGGGACAGATTTGAAAGGTCCCAATCCCCTCGACGGTGAGAGCCTGCAGAAGCTTCGAGAATTCGGCCCGAACGTCCCGACCACCCTGGTCAACGACTTCGGCGACACAGTTTACACCAGTCTGGCCGAGCTTTTGCCGGACTCATTCGGCCCCGATTCTCTCTAAATCCAACCTCAACGAAACGGAATATTGCATGACTGAAAGTGCGAACCAGAGTGAGCAGCTCGACGAAACTCAACCGGAACAGGAGGCGGCACGAACGCTACTCCTGGCAATGCGGGGCAAGGCAGAGATGCTGGTCTTGCAGGGAGCAAGGGCACTGGAGCTTCTCTGCCATGGGCGCTATCAAAACAGCCTGCGCTTCGAGACTCCCAACGCCCCGAAACTGATCGCCGACAACACGGCGCGGCTCACGACACTGGCTGGTGAGCTGGAGAATCAGGCTGCCGTTCTTGCCCGGGCAGTCTCCGCCTACGACGGGCCGGTCGATGAACTTCTCAAGGAAGAGCTCGAAGATCATGTCGCTCGCCAGGTTCACTTTGCCCGCATCGTCGGCAAGTGGCGCGAAGAACTGGAACGCTAGGCCGACTCGGTATACGCAGTTTTAGATCAGACCGATTCCGATAGTTTATTCAAGACTGTCCGGGTCTCGGTCTGGCGGCAAGCCCTCTCCCTCTACCAGGGGAGAGCAGGCTTGCTTTTCGAGCATTTACTACTATCTTCTATAGTATCTTCGGTAAACGGCAATAATTGAGGTTCCCCCCAAAAGTAGATAGTGAAAGCTGCCGGTATTTACCTCTCGGCACTGTCTAATACCACAACCATGCTGGCATCCCCTGCTCTGTGAAGATCCGCTTCCGGTAACACGGGTTGTGATCGCACACGCGCCAACCGGAAGCGGTTCAAAGACCCAAAGAGCTTAAAGCGCCGATTGTTCGCCTGCCAGGCGAACCTATCCTTTAGTACAATCATTGACGATAGCAATTGCAATAGCTCCTGCCAATATGGAGAGGAGCATGGGAGCATAACCGAAAACCGCACCGATAGCCATTGTCGAAAATATTGCGTAAGTAATTCCAAATGCCAGCACGATAAATTGTTTCAAGAAGCGAAATGTTCTCATAGTTCCCTCCATCTTGTCGTGGATGAATTATCTGATTCCGAGATCGGTCATCTGGCCGGAGCCAGACTGCCAAACTCATTGCAGCCAGCGGCTGATCAGATCGACGATTGTGAATTGACTGTGACCGATTTTGATGTAAAAAACGAACAGGAGAGTCACGAATACTAATATCACCCGTGGTGCAAGATGATACATAGAACCGAAGGGGCGACTGGCTCGCATGCGAGCCAGTCGCATGCGGGCAGCTTTCTTCCGTGCAATCCGTGAATAGACGGCGCGCTGGAAACTCTCCTGGGTAAGTTCGCTTCGAGTACTCCGAAGCAGCATTTTCGAAACATCGTTTTTCCGTTCTTCCGACCAGCTCCTTATCCGGTCGACGAATTTGCACCGATCACTTTCCGGTGCCAGGAGCTCCTCAAGGTCCAACTTTGGCAAGGTGGAAACATCAAGGCGACCTAATTCAGTTTTGGAGACACTGCCAGCTAGTTTCAACCGCACTTCGATTCGCTCGTGAAGATCGACGAGGCTCTGATTATTGTCGAGAAACATTTCGACTTCCCGACGCATCAAGAAAAGCTTTATGCAGGATAGTGACAGATCGGTGAATTGAAAGTTATCCAGGAAGTGAACGAGGGCAGCTGCATCCATCAGTCTCATGACTGTGACCAGCTCTTCCGAGTCGGGGCGACCCAAAAGCCCTACCCACTTGTAAGCCAGAATCGTAGCGATGTCTTTGACATACTTCTTGTCGTTAATGATCGCGTCTCGTTTTACCTCAAGCCGGTAGCGCATATACACTGACGGGCGCTGCGCCCTGAGCCTGCGGATGAATCGGCCCTTCCAGTGAGGCCTGGCAAGCTGTTTCTCAGCAAAGGCATAGATGCGCTCACCGTTATCATTTTCAATGTATTGCTCAAGCAAGGGTCTCGCGTTGAACGGGGCCTTTGAATAGAAATCGAGAAGCCCAAAGTACTCGAACCTCTTCAGACGTTGCTCAAAACTATCCGCATTCTGTGCCGAAATAGCGAGAACACTCTCGAACAAAGATCGATGCAGTTTGTAGAGAGAATCATCAACATATTTCTCAGTTACTTTCAGAGTTTTCATAGATACTGCCTTCCTGCGGCACCATGCTACTATCGGTTGAAAGCCGCATTGATCTGTCGGAAGCGGCAGCTAGCCCAAGCATCTGCCTGCAGAAGCTCGGGCTAGCGCGTGATTCCATGACGAGAGGTCGGCGGCGTTAAGCCGACAGGTAGACAACCACCGCTGCCTGGAGCGTACTCACACTAGTTCTTTTGAATGCTCCATTCATGGCGGAGCCTCTTGAACTCGGGACCCATTATCGTCTCGACTTCTATGAGCCGCTCCACTAGCTTCAAGAAGCAGGCTTTGTCTTCAAGAAGAACTTTCTTCGCCTCTTCGTAGCACTGCCCCACCAGCTTTACCCAGTGTTCATCAATACGATCCATGAGCGCTTGTCCGACTTGCTGCTCGGGCGCCATAGCACGATTTAGAAACGGGTTTACTCCACCTTCGCCAATTGAGATCGGCCCTAGTTCGGACATGCCGAATTCGGCTACCATCCTGTAGGCCCAGGTTTTAGCCTGCTTGAAATCATTCGAGGCACCGGTATCGATTGTTTCCAGATACAGCTCCTGGGCCGCCCGGCCGCCCATGGACATGATAATGCGAGCCCTGAGATCCTTATCGGTGAAATTGAACCGATCATCTAGCGGCGGGGATTGTGTGTATCCGAGCGCTCTGGCTCGAGGAACAATAGTGATTTTCGTAACCGGGTCGCCGCCCAGTCCACGTTCATAGAGTGACTGACCCACCCAGGCGTGACCAAGCTCATGGACAGCAGTCTGGTGTTTATCCCCTTCCGACATGCGCCGGCCCATGCTTTCTTTGGCAGGACCGAGCTGCACTCGATCTATTCCCTCCTCCAGATCCTTCGCGGTGACCTGTCGAGAAACAAGTTGAAGAATCTCTTCATCACTCTTGCCAGCTTCTTTGAGGTTCGCTTTAGTTTTTGTGATCCTCCGGAGAGCCATTACGATACCGTGTTTAATCAGGCTCGCCAGTCCGGCACCGGAAAAGCCGGTAGTGTTCGCAGCCAGCGCAGAGAGATTAACGTCTTGAGCAAGCTTTGTTTTACGTGTGTGAATGGCAAGGATCTGTTCTCGTCCCATCTTGTCGGGACCATCGACAGTCACCTGCAGGTCGCCGAAGCGTCCCGGTCTGACCAATGCGGGATCGAGAATATCGGGTCGGTTTGTTGCACCCATCAAAAGGATACCCTGATTGTCTTTAAAGCCATCCATCTCAACAAGGAGCTGATTTAGCGTAGAATCTCGCTCATCGTTGCCTCCCAGACCGTTGCTTCGTGCCCGTCCGACTCCATCGAGTTCGTCTATGAATAGGATGGCTCGCTTTTCTTTGCGGATGGTCTCGAACATGTCGCGCACGCGGGCGGCGCCCACGCCGACATACATTTCGGTAAACTGAGAACCGGATATAGTATAGAACTTTGCATCGGCTTCGCCCGCGACGGCCTTAGCGAGAAGGGTCTTGCCATTACCGGGCGGTCCAACCAGAAGTACACACTTGTATGGCTCGCCACCCAGGTCTTTGAGCAGTTCCGGATTACGAAGACACTCGATTACATGTTGCAACTCTTCCTTGGCCTCGACGCAGCCGGCCACATCCTCGAAGGTCTTTCTATCCTCGTCGGGCTTGATTTCGATCAAACCGGCCTTAGTCATGCCCTGGGCAGCCTGCTGCGGTGTCGTCTGCGCGGAGGATGACGGTCCGCTACTTTTCTTCTCGCGTCGGCCCAGCCAAGTCAGGAGGATAATAACTCCTATAGGCACGGCAATCTGCACAATCATCAACCAGATGCCGACGCTTTTCAGCTCCGGTGAAGCAGCATCGTTGGTACTCTTGATCTCTGTTTCCAGGCCAGACCTGTTCGACGCCTCCATCAGTTGTATCGCAGATTTGTCATCGGGAACAGCTGCCCTGAGCTGTGCTTGACCGGACGATTTGAATGTGACTTCCACCTGCTGAATCGTTCCGTTCGCATCCCTGATGAAAGTCACCCTCTCGATATTGCCGTCGGTTGCTTTTATCGCCCTAATTGCTTCGTCGAAGGTAGCATTGGGCGCGGCGGTCACAAGGGCCGACCGGTGCCTGTCTCCTCCGGTAAACAGCAGGCTAGCGCCAATCAATATGACAGCAAGCCCGAAAAAAGTGAAAAGATTCTGCTTCTTTGTCATGGTGGATTCTCTTTCTGTCTGACCTCGACTTTAATTGCGGTTTTTCAAGCTGAGCAGTGCAGATAGACTTTATCGAATTCGGTCTTTTGCAATGTTGAAATAGACCGCATAGCTTCCCGCCGCCGCCAGCCCCAGAGTTGCGATACAGGCTTGAATCCAGCTCGGGTAATTGAAGTGCCCGATCATCGTTCCTGTATAGAACAAACAACACATGGCACCATTGAATCGAGCTTTGTTCTCCAGGCGCTTTATCTCCGGTGTGAGCGAAACATCTTTTGTTTCAGCCCTCAGCTTGCCTAAGTAAAGAGAAAGACGGGCAAGAACGATGTAGGCCAACGCTGATGAGACGGTTAATGCTGCAATGATGATTGTCATGCGTGCGTACCTCCCGGTTATATGAACTATTGGACCAACTGATCGACCATGAATTTCGATACATTCTCGAAATTCAGTCGATGCTCTCTTGAAGGCAAAGAATCTGCCTTTTTCCAGTTGCAGTCCGAAAGATTCGTGGTCTTAGACAGTTGAAATTCTCTTTTGCCGCCAATATCGAAGAGTAAAAGTGGATTGTTCTCACATTAGAATGAAGGCGTTCGAGCAGACAACCCCTTGGAATGCAGAAGGTTCAACAAGGGCTCAGAATTCTCAGATTCATCAGTCTCGTGGCTGTACGCCGTTGAACAAGTCTAATGATGGCATGCATCCAAATCACATTCGGTGGCACGATTCATGCACCATCATCTCTGGCGACTCAAGCCATCTACCCCTCGCCCTATGATGCAACAAGCCAGATAACAAGGCTCCGAACCAGTCCACCACCATGATGGCGCAGCGATTTTTCGGCATGAAATTCGCAGTCGCTTCAACTGCAGCTACACACTGCAATTCGTCTCAAACGGTTAACTGAAGAAGAAATCGAGATGGCAGGCACCCTGCGACTGCGTCCTCAAGATTCTTCCAGCGATACGATTCTCTGCATCGAAAGGATTGTCAAGCCGCGCATATTCTATCTAAGTTATTGCCATATTCCATAAAAACTAGCCGCGCAAGAACAGGTTCTAAAAGAAGAAGCAATAATCGATCTTTATCTCAGTCAATCAAAGCCCCTGGCATTTCGGCGTCCTCTTTCGAGGAAGGAGGGAACAGGGCTGCAGATCAAAACAATCTTTAGAAGTGAAGTAAAAGAAAGGGATACTGCCATGTCAAGAAAAACACTGCTATCAATAACGATAACGGTCTTCCTTGCAATAGCATCTCCATTGTCGGCTACAGCAGGTACACCGGGGGCTGTTTTCGCGACGTCCTCGAGCTTCAGCTTCTCATTCAATAATGGCAACATCGGATTCTCCTATTACCGGGGCACCCACAATTTCAATACTCACAACCGCTTTCGTGCTCACCGTCCGTACTTCGCCCCGGGACCTTATGCCTATCCAGGCTACCGGCAATTCCCGCCCCCGGGCCCTTTCGGCTATCCCGGTTACCGGCAATTCCCACCTCCGGGCCCTTTCGGCTATCCCGGTTACCGGCAATTCCCACCTCCGGGCCCTTTCG
>CAZCBH010000064.1:14691-21049 GCA_964496875.1 uncultured Candidatus Obscuribacterales bacterium
CCGGGCCCTTTCGGCTATCCCGGTTACCGGCAATTCCCACCTCCGGGCCCTTTCGGCTATCCCGGTTACCGGCAATTCCCACCCCGGGGTCCTTACTTCCGGGGCTGGTAGCGATCCATACTGACAAGAACTAAATTGGGAGGTTATGATGAGTAAAGACACTCATTTAAATTACGGGCTGCAAAGAATGCTCTGTACCAGAGCGGCTTCCGCCCTCAGGAACCTCGAGACGACAATTGGCATCAGCCCTTCTCCTGCTCTAAATAAAGCTATAGACGCGAAGTTGGCTTATCTGGACGGCAAGTGCACAGCCGAAGAACTTGAAGGATTGCGAATTAAAGCCGAAGCGGTAAGACTGGAATTGATGCGAATCATGTTTTCGGACAGGTCATTCGCTGCAAGAGCCAGTTATCATGCAGCCGAAGCTGCTGTGTGCGCGGCGTCCGAAGAGCAGGGACCCGATGTCGACGATCCATTCATCGATGCCTGGATGGAGAGGTATCTTCTCACAGGAGGTTAACAGTGTTGAATTATGCGCCACCAGTGGACTTCAATTGAAGTCTATTGGTGGCGCGCACAGTACCATAAGACATTACTCCATAACTATTATATATTATAATAGTTATGGTTCCAAAAATGATGGCTGCCCGGTGGGGCAGCCATCAAGGTGAGGAAGCAGGCGGTTAAACCCTTTCCCTCGCAGCAGTCAAGCCTTGCGGCTTCACTGAAGGCTTAGTGCTCATCCAGGATGAACTCCGCCACCACCGCCGCATGGTCCGAGCCCGGGTACTTGTCGTCGGTCGCAAACGCGATCGACTCGTCCTTGAGGGTCTCGTTGAGCACATGGGTGGTGTTGGTGTAGTAGTGGAGCAGAGCCTGGGAGATCATCAGGTGGTCGAACATGCGCCCCTGCCCGTGATGCAGGATGGAATAGCGCGAATCGCCCGACACCGAAGTCTCGCAGGGGATGAGCTCCCGGGGCAGCAGGTCCGGATTGCCGTGCTCTTCGACCAGACCGCGAATCATCTTCACGGGCACCTCGTCGAAGTCAGCGTTGAAGTCGCCGCAGACGACCACCAGAGACTCGATGTCCTTGTCGAACAGGGTGTCGACGAAAGCACGGGTCTCGGCAGCCTGACCGACACGCTTCATCGAGGACAGGAAAGCGCCCTCGCCGGCAGCAGCGTTGTTGGCCCACTTGAAGCGGTCAACCTTCCCACCCGGGATCGGCGTGGGCAGCTTGGACTTCAGGTGGAGGTTCACCACGTTCAGGATCTGGCCGTCGGGCAGCTCGATCTCCACATGGAGAATCGGGCGTTCCCAGGCCACCGGCTCAGGCTTGGTCGCGGCGGGAACCGCAGTCACCATCTGGTAGACCGGGGCAGGCACGAATTCGTGCATGATCTGCCGGCTGGACTTGATGGGGAACCTCGAAAGGACCACCAGGTTGCGAAAGACCATGGCCGACTTGCCCTTCGGCGTTGCCGTGGTGTGGGCCATGTGGAACTTCTCGTAGCGCGTCCCCTTAAGGAGTTCCCGGAGAGCTTCGAGCTGGTACGAACGACCAACCTTCTGCCCGTGCACCTCCTGAAGGCAGATCACGTCCGCCCGCAGTCGGTGAAGCTGAGGACTGAGAACGGCGATACGCTCGGCGAGCGTCGGGCGCGCGTTCGGGTCCTTCGGCATGTCCAGGTTCTCAACGTTAAAGGTCGCAATTCTAAGCATAGTCATGATTCATCTCCTTAGCTAAGATTTGCTAGCTCCATATCAATCAAGAACTTGGCCTACGACACAACTCACCCGACCGGAAGGTCAGATGAAAAAGCCATTGATTGAGACAGAAAGCAAGTTTTGGTTAAAGGTTGCCCTTCCCGTGTCGTTTGGTTTTGAAAGACATACCTTTTGCTACCAGAAGCTATATTTCGATAACAATATAGATCTTGAATCAAGATCTATTTAGCGAAGTTAGTAAACCGAGTTAATCTTGCTCTCCCCTGACCGGCAAAACCATTGCAGCGCTTGACAAGCTAGCGCAAACACAGTAGAGAAAACACCCAAGCACTACCCCAATATTAAGTCCTCGCTAAGTTGGCCAGCCCGTTTAATCTAAAACGATATACCGAAATATCTAAGCCCCTATTTCACTCTATCGCGGACATAAAGCACCGTTGTCGAATCAGAATATATCTCTTTCCAATCCGACATCTTCTTCAACTCTTTGTGCAGATTCTGCTTCTTGCGGAGCACCACCCAGTCAAAATTGTACTTCGCAAAAAGATCCCTCCATCCCGACTGACAGTTAGCCATGCGATAGTAGTCGCTTACCAGAGGCTCTCCATACATGTCATAGCGCGTATCGATAAAGACTTTCGGTCTGTAGCTCACTTTCTCCACACGCCAGGGATCTTCGGCAAGAGAGGAACGGGCATCGGTCTGGAGGTGCCAGATGATCATGTCGCCTATCTGTGGATCGTTGAAAACCCTTCCAAGATCCTTTTCTTGTGAACCGATAAAAGCGATTAACTTCTGAGGGGAAGAGAACGCACCACTCTTTTGAGGAATAACCGGCTGCTGTATTCGAGCGGCGGTGAGATAGACCCCAAGAAGCGAAAAGCCAAGACACAGAGTAGCCCAGGCTCCTCCTTTAATCAACTCGCTCAGTTTGTGGTCGGCTTTGTGCAGAAGGGTATCGTGCTCATCATGATGTTCACCGGCTTCCCAGAAGGGTACGCCTGTGTGCCTCAAGAGCCAGGCAGCCTCACAGACAAGGAACAAAGTATCAAAAGGGATGACGCGCCGACTGACGATTCCGCCACCGATGGCAGTGACAACAGCGATGATGGTGAATAGCCAGGATCTGGGTAGATGGCGCCTTTTGACCCAGAAAAGAATATTCCGTATGAGAATAGCCAGAACACTTGCCGAAACAATAAAGAAAGGATAATAGGTCCACTCGGTCAGATCCCTGGCAGAGATTGGCTGAAGCTCGACGATATAGCGATTGAGTGGAGAGAAGAATAAATCGGGCAGATAGGCCCAGAGTCCAAAACCATGGGGATTGATTAGCGATATTCCGAAGGCAGCTAAAAGAGAAAGCCAGGCAAAGCCCTCGTACTTGCCCGGCTTTTCTCGATGAATCACACACTCTAAGCTGATCGCCAGGGTAAAGATGCCCAGCCCCAGAAAAGCGTAAACGAAGCCGGTATGCATGTTGGCCCAGACAAGCAGCATGAGCGGAATCAAAAAAATAGTGGGGCTTGCAGCTCTGGTGGTCTCGAAAACATATCTATAGCCGGCCAGAATGTAGAGCGTCAGAGCCCACCAGAAATAAGAGAAAACCTCCGGTCTTGCCAGGAAATGAAAACAGCAGGCCACCACCCCGAAAACCGTCATCAATCCACCGACCATGATCGAACTCTTAAGGCGTTGATAGATAATCAAAGGCATCACTATCAATGCCGATACCAGGACGAAACAGCAGGTTGCTACCAGCCCGTATCCGGCCCCGACCATGTAGGAGAGATAGAAAACGACTTCAGAAAGCCATTGATAAGCGATAAAGACCCTGCCATCACCAGCAGTGGCGGCATTCCCGACAATGGCGGCATAGTCTATCGCTCCGCCAGGTCCCAGACAGGCAAAGGTATAGGAGAATGGATCAGTAAAGGGTACGCTTCGAGCATCGATTATCTGTTTACCCAGGGCAAGCAGCCAGCAGGTGTCCGGATCGTGTAGAGAGACTCCAGCGATGAAAGCCCCACAGATAAACGAGAAGAGCACCAGCATGGCCATGCAGAAGCGAGCTATCAGCGAAGCTTTTACACCCTGCAATTTGTCGCCATCGGACATCTAGCGCTCCTTCGAGTACCGCGGCAAACCCGAATCTAAAGACCTATTCCCATTCTATAGTGGACGGCGGCTTGGAAGTAATGTCGTAAGCGACTCTGTTGATGCCCGGCACTTCGTTGACGATGCGACTGGAGAGAATTTCGAGAAAGTCATAGGGAAGGCGCGCCCAGTCGGCAGTCATCCCGTCTTCGCTCGTCACCGCTCTAATGACGATAGGATTCTGATATGTCCGTTTGTCTCCCATCACTCCCACCGATTTTACCGGTAGAAGCACCCCGAACACCTGCCAGACTTCTCGGTAAAGCTTGTGCTTTTTGCATTCCTCACGAATTATCCAATCGGCTTCCCGCAAAGTGGCAAGACGCTCTTTTGTGACTTCTCCAATAACTCTAATAGCCAGACCCGGTCCAGGAAAAGGATGCCTGCGCACGATACCATCGGGAACACCAAGCTCTTTTGCCGCCAGACGAACCTCGTCCTTGAACAGTTTGTTGAAAGGTTCCACCAGCTTGAATTTCAAATCTTCAGGCAGTCCACCGACATTGTGGTGCGACTTTATCTTTACTGCAATGCGCTCACCGGTTTTGGGGTCGATTTGATGACCGGAGGACTCGATCACATCGGGATAAAGAGTACCCTGGGCAAGATAATCGAATGGCCCCAGACGCTTCGATTCTTCTTCGAAAACTCTGATGAACTCGTTGCCTATGATCTTTCTTTTGTCTTCCGGATCAGTAACGCCTTTTAGCTTTTCGAGAAAACGATCCCGGGCTTTTATGAAGTGCACATGGATATTGAATTCGTTCTCGAATTTATCCACCAGCCATTCAGGTTCATTCTTACGCATGAAACCCTGGTCGATGAACATGCAGGTCAGATTGTCACCAATAGCCTTGTGCAAAAGGAAGGCCAGGGTAGAGCTGTCGACACCTCCGGAAAGAGCAAGAAGAACGCGCTTGTCTCCAACTCTATCGCGCACCTCTTGAATGGCCTGATCGACGAACTTGTCCATGGTCCAGGACTGAGAACACTTACAAACCTTGCTGACGAAGTTCTCGATAATCTTCTGTCCATCCTGGGTGTGCACGACCTCCGGATGGAACTGCACCCCATAAAAGCCTCTCTCATCATCAGATATGGCAGCCACCGGCGTATTGACGGTCTTGGCGCTCACTCTGAAACCGGGCGGAAGCTTGGAGACACTGTCTCCATGGCTCATCCAGCTATTGATGGCAGGCTCGACTCCTTCAAACAAAGTGTCATGCTCTACCACCGTCAATAGTGCTCTGCCGTATTCGCTCTCTTTAGCAGGAGTGACATCGCCATCCAGATCCCGAGCCATCAACTGCATGCCATAGCAGACACCCAGCACCGGCAAACCCAGAGCCCAGATATCTTTGTCAAGGCGCGGCGCACCTTCGTCATAACAGCTGTTCGGACCGCCGGAGAGAATTATTCCCTTGGGATTCAGACGCTTCAGCTCTTCGGCTGAAACGCTGAAAGGCATCAATTCGGAATAGGTCGAAGCCTCCCGAACTCTTCTTGCAATCAACTGAGAATACTGTGAACCGAAATCAAGAATAGCTATACTATCCTCAAGACAGTTGTCCGGAAGCTTTTTCAAGCCCTCTTTAGTTTGAGCGGATGTCACAAGCTCTCTCCCTCTGCCAAGCCAGTAAAACAGCTCCTATTATCCCGCTAATTAAGCAAAATCTGGGTTCTTGAAGAGTAAATTCGGCAACAATCTTATTCTAATAACAGGCTCGACAGGCGACAAAAGAGGCAATAGCGGAACCCGTGCATATTTTCAACCACATTCAAGACGAAGAAAGTCACCATCTACCGAACTTTCATTCAGTGACCGATCAGATTTTTCGCGGCGGTCAACCGTCGGAAGAAGGTCTCAATCTTCTCAAGCAAAAGGGAATAGCAACAATCATCAATCTTCGAGAAGAAGCTACCGCAATAGAAGCCGAACGGGTTTTCGTAGAGTCTATCGGTCTGCAATATATCTCGATTCCGCTCAGACCTTTTGATATACCCACCACCGAGAGCATCGAAAAATTTCTGATCTTGATACACGAAAAGAATCACCAACCCTTCTTCATCCATTGCCTGCATGGCATGGATAGAACCGGACTGATGGTCGGTTTATACCGTATGAAATATTCGGACTGGACCTACGAGCGCACCGTAGAAGAGATGCTCTCCCGGGGATTTCATCAGGCTTTTAAAAATCTGAGCTCTGTGCTGGAGAGCTATGCAGTCAAGTGGGGCAAGCTTCAACCCGGTTACCAAGAGACGAATTAAGCATATCCCATAGATATACCTTTCTAGCTAAGCTGCGCGAGCAAGACAGCTTACTGAACAGGCTTTATCTAACCTTCATGTTTACAATCAGGAAGGCAATCTCCTGAAAACCTTTGACGATAATACACATCCAAAGAAGCGGCCTTATTAAGAGAGCACTGTCGCAATTGGAATCCTGGTGATCACACCTAATAGACTC
>CAZCBH010000064.1:21149-26125 GCA_964496875.1 uncultured Candidatus Obscuribacterales bacterium
AGGTAAGGATCTCCGGATTTTCGGACTTTCCACCCTGGACGTCCACTCGAACCGTAATCTGAAATCGAGGACAAATCTATAATGTCAAGCAAACCGAAAGCTGAACAGCACGTCGTCTCCGAAACCCCGTCCACAATCGAACTGACCGCCTATCAGCACGGCCCGGCCGTGATTCGAGAGGGCCGCAAGGTCTCCCTGGACAAGGGACGTTCGACGCTCCAGCTCGACAGCCTGCCGCTCCAGTTCGTTCCGGGCAGCCTCACCGTGGTCTCCGCCACCGGCGAAGGCAAGTTCAAGATGATCTCGACTTCGTTCCGGGACGCCAACCTCTCGGTCCAGGCGATTCTCGCGAAGGCAGTCGGCAGCCATGTGGTCCTGCGCGAAGACACCCATCGCGGCATCGTCGACCACACCGGCAAGCTTCTCTACATCGTCGACGGTCGCACCGCCGTCCTGCAGGAGAGCGATGATGCCAAAGGCGTTGTTCTCGTCCCGCTGACCAACAAAATCGAGCTCACCGACGGTCTTCCCGAAGGCCTCTCCTCGCTCGCCTCCCTGGTCATGGACGTCGAAGCCGCCGCCCGCGGCGAGTACGCTCTGAACACCCTCTACGAGGCCGGCGGCCTGAACTGGCGCCCCTGGTACGAAGCGTTCTACGATCACAAGGCCGGCAAGCTCACCCGCTTCGCCTGCTATGTCGAACTCACCAACGAAAGCGGAACGGATTTCAGCGATGCAGGCATCAAGCTGATCGCCGGCGTCAACCATTCGGTCAACGCACAGCCCAAGGCTCGCGGCGTCCGCATGGCAGCTCTCGAATCGGCAATGCCGATGGCTGCCACCGCCGGCGGCGCCAGCTTCGACTATGAATCCGCCGATGTCGAGAAGGTGGGAGAGCAGAAGATGTACACCCTGCCCGACCGCATCACCCTCGAGAACGGCGAAACCCAGAATCCGGCCCTGCTCTTCGCCGGCGACATCCCGGTCACCCGCGAGTATCACCTCGACGCCGGCTACTACAACACGCGCCGCCACGTCAGCGAAGACGACCTGCCCAAGCTGCCGGTCAAGGTGAAGCTGCGCCTCAAGAACGATGCCGCAAGCAACCTGGGCACCGCCCTGCCTCCCGGCCAGGTCCGCATCCTGGAGCCCGATAGCTCCGGTCAGCTCCAGAAGACCGACAGCTCCTCGGTGCGCGGTCATATCTCCCGCAACGAGAAGTTCGTGCTCGAGCTCGGCAATCCCGCCCGCGATATCAAAGCCACGCGCGAGCTGACCTTCCAGCATATCGATCCGGAGCCGGAGCCGGAGAAGGAAGAGGACAACGCCGTTTCCGAAGGTCCGCACCCGGTTCGCCCCACGGTCGCCATGCCGGCCATGACCATGACCGCTGCGGTCGAAGGCGCAGAAGACGAGCCAACGGACGACGAGAAGGTCGAAGCGCCGCGCTTCCAGGAAGAAGAGCGCATGGTGCGCCTCTTCAACTATGGCGACGAAGTCGCCGTGGTCCTGGTCAACGAGTACATCCCGCTCAACGCGGAGTTCCTCCACGACGACACCGGCTTCTCGCGCTTCAGCGAAGCCAGCCAGAACGGCGCTTTCGAAGTGACCGTTCCCGGCGGCGATGAGAACGAGCCCGGCGAGACCACGATCACCTACCGGATCAAGTGGCAGCTCAACTGAACCGGTAACTAAAGCCGATTCCGAGAACTTGATTTGAAGTGAGTTTATTAGAGCCGCCCTATAGACCTCATCGGTCCAAGCGGCTCTTTTTAAATCCGCCATTTACTATCCCTTATAGTTTTATTCATCCCAAACAGCCCGCCTGGCTTCATTTGCCAAAGTGACGAAAAACCGCAATAATCAAACCAGCAGTCGAACCCGTGGTCGAATCACGATTCAAAAGAAGAAAATGAAAACAACTACCAAACACAAATCAAGCCGGGATTTGTTTGCCGAGCATTTGAAACTTATCCAGCCGGATGACTACAGGCTGCTAAAATCAAGTAGTCCCTTCTCCTCCGGATTAGGGTCCAGTCACCTGGTCAGGGCTGACCGGGGTATTGCCGAATGGCACAGGCTCCAGAAAGAAGCCCTGGAAGCGAATCGCTTGCAACATGCCGAGACCGAGATTCAAAAAACTGGATAAAGAGAAGCAACAGCTCATCCTCGATGTGGCGTCAGAAGAATTTGCCGCCCATGGATTCGAGAACGCTTCTTACAATGCCATCATAGAGAAATGCAAACTCTCCAAAGGGGTTATGTATTACTACTTCGACGATAAGCTCGATCTATTCCAGACCATTCTTTCTGAGGCTAATCAGTCTTATCTCGAATACATAGGAGAGTGGAAAAGCTGTTCAAACAAAGATGAATTCTGGGCCCAGATCAAAGAGATTTTCTATCAGTCCATGGCATTCTTCGAAGAGGATCCAAGGGCGGCACGACTGGTGGCCATGTCCATGAAGCATCCCGAAATCCTCTCCAGAACCTACGAACAATTGGAAGCTATCTCCTCTTCCTGGTTTATACGCGTCATTTCGGAAGGTCAAGAACTGGGAGCGGTTCGAGATGATATTCCTATGGACTACTTACTACGCCTGATTTTCGGCATGGGTCAGGCATCGGACCAATGGATGCTTTCCAAATGGCAAGAGTCCTCTTTATCCGATTTGATGAAGGATGCAGAGCTGGTGTTCAAAATATTTCGAGAGTTTCTCGATCCTGCCTGAATCAAATCGAATCGAATCAAAAGAGTTGACGCTTTGTTCTCAAGTTGGGAAGATCTAAAGCGTCGACTGACGCTGAGTTCTTTTTACCGGCTGAGGAGCTGATCACCATGGACCTGTACTCCAAGAAGAAAACAATCACCTCAATGACCCTGGCATTCGCTCTTCTGGCAAGCGCGAGCTTTTCGCCTTGCCTGATCGAACCGGTTTTTGCCCAGGCGACACTCCAGGCCAGTAGCGCCATCGAAGGAACTAAATCGGCCCTTTCCGATTTCGACGGCAAGCTCGAGTTCCCTATGTCCGAGACAGAGAAAAGCGAGAGCCAGGCAGAATTAAACAGTTTTCGCACGTCGTTCAAAACCCCCTCACCCACCTCTCTATCGGCAGATCAAGTCAATAGAGCGGCCGAAGCTGCTCTGACGGCTGCCAAAGCTGCCGGTCAAGAAGCGATAAGCGGAGACCGCAAAGTAGCAATAAAAAAATTCACCGAGGCCCGAATCGCTCTTTTCAAGGCGCGAGCTCTTTTGACCGCCTGGGAAAGCCAGCCCACCAGCAAGAGCAGCCCCCGACTCAGCGGCGGAGCCAGAAAAGATGATCAGTTGCTGGAAGCCCGAAGAGCCAAAAGTGGCTTCAATTCCGGCATCCCATACAGCAGCGCCGGCGACGGTAGTTCGTCGGTTCATATCGGTCCCACCGGCATCAGAGTGCTCGAACAATCATCCAGCGGGATCAACCGCACTGACGTCAACATTAGTCCTGGCAGTATTTCGGTGCGCGACTCGGGTACCCCCGGATTCGGTAGTACCACCACTATCGATATCAACTCGCTTACAGGACAGGCACCAGGCGGCGGCTTAGGTCAGGCGATCAACAATCTGGTTGCCGGCACAGTCAATTCGGCACTGGGAACAGCCCAGGTAACCACTTCAACGGCACTGGGCGCAGCCAGCTTCAACACTTCCGGCGCCACCACTGGCAACACCGTCACAGTCACCGGTTCTTACCAAGAGAGAAGCTTGAATCTCAAAGGTCAGAATCTGGTCATTACCGGACACCACAACAACCTGCATATCACAGGTTTTTGCAACTCCATTTCAGTGACCGGACATGACAATGTATCCACTCTCGACCTGGTCAACAAAATATCGGTGACAGGTCATGACAACCGGGTACTCTGGAGAAATGGCCCCAACGGAGCCCAACCTGGAACCAGCTTGCTCGGCAGCAGAAACCAGATTTCCAGGATTCATTAACTAGTTTATAAGAGGCCTCGCGCTAGCTTCCCGAATTTTTTCGGTTCTCGGCCAAGAACCGAAAAGCCAGTCGCACAAACCTACTGACATCTAAAATCGAAACAGCGCCCAAGAACTATGAATCAGAGATCTAGATTCTCAGATAACCTTAGATATTAAGAATCAATATCCCTTGCTCTTGATTATTCCAATAGATTAGAAAGGGTTGTCTTTCCAGTTCCCAAATCAAGGCAAGTTTTTCTCGACCCGAACAATCAATTCCTCATCACCCAGCCTGTTGCATCGACACACCAGAAGATCACGTCTTCCGGGTGAATTCGTCCAGGCTTCCAGTAGACCGCCTTTGCGATCCCGAGGAGATTGTCGGAGAAAGAAGTAACTGCCTGGCTAAAGACCTGGAAAACACGAGGGGAGAGAACCGGCTTTTCGTGCGGAACTCTTCTGCTCCAAGCGTAAGAAATACTCTATTTCTATCAACCACCAACCAACTAAATACGAGGTGTGTATGACAGAAGACACCATTCTGATGGGCTGTTCATGCGGAAGTTCAGGAGGCTGTTCCACCACTGGTTGCACCGGTGATGCCGCCACCTGCTCTGCCGATCCCTGCTGCAGAAAAGGCGCTGCCGATGCGGAAGCGAAAGCTGATGCTGATGCAAACGCTTGCCCCAAGTGCGGCTCCGAGCTGAAGAGCGGTTTGAAGTACACGGACATCTGTCTCGAGTGCGAACCGGCTTACAAGGCTCGTTGCGGCGGCTGCCAGCGCATCCTCTGGGATTGCATGTGCATCAAGCCGCATACCTGGGAATGATCCGCATGTTCTGATTTAAGAGCGAATCGAATCGACTCGATTCAATTCGGTTTGAATTGATTTGCTCGCCGAGATGAAGGTGTGGTCTCCGGTAAGAACTGAATTCAGTTCCCCGGGGATCCGCCTTCGTCTCATTTTTTAAACGACAACTTTACTATTATGTATAGCATCTCGAAACCAAAA
>CAZCBH010000065.1:0-25426 GCA_964496875.1 uncultured Candidatus Obscuribacterales bacterium
ACCGGCTTTAGAGGCTTCCTGGTGCATTGACTGGTGGTCTTTGCGGTCGCCGGAGATGACGGAGTCTTTGGAGGTGCCTTCGGATGTGCGGTCGCCTTGGTTATTGCGTTCGACCTGGTCGTGTGATTTGTTGATCTCCTTGTCGGACATAGGGTATATATACCCTTCAGAGAGATAGGTGGTGAATTTCAGAATTATTTTGCAGGTTTTCAAAATTGTTTTGCAGGTAGCAGTCCCTTTTTAACTATCTTCTATAGTTGCAGGAAAAGGAGTAAAAAACCGAAGGTGGTGGCAGATATTATCCGTTATGTTTCAATCAAAGCCCTGTAGAATTCAGCGTTTACAGTCACGAGTGTCCATTTCCAGATTTTTGGGGCACTCATGCAAAGGCGAGGCCGGTTTATCAATCATCCTTAATCGATATTTGGCAGCGTCAATTGCCAAAATGCTAGAATCAGGATATCAAGCGTGTACTAATTGGGGCAGTAAATGCGTGAAAAAAACGAGTTTGGTAATGCTATGTAGCATAGGATGTCTAACATGGACAGGTTCAGTGATGGCAAACGAAAATGTGCCGGAATCGAATGAGGCAAGTACTTCCACACTGCAAACAAATCATTTAAGGAAGTGGAGTATCCTGCCAAAAGAAGTCGGAAATGTAGAATTACAACCTGATACATCCAATTGCGCAATCGTACCGAAAGCAATGAGTAGAAATCTTTTGTTTCTACTTAGACCGGAAGAAGATGGATGCCGAGGACATTTGTCAGCGATAGCTGAAGTCAAGCCAAACGGCAGTGTCATATTGAATCCAGATGGTTTTAATTACGGTCCAATTCCCGATCTGAAAGAGTTGACACCAGATCAGGCGGACCAATTATGGTCCCAAAAACCAAACGAAGAAACCAGCCAACCGAAAAGAACTTATAAACTCCTCGCAAGAAATAATGAAACAGTGTTTCTTGATCTGAAATTTAGGAATGGACAACTTCAAAAATACAGAATTCGAGGAGCTTTAGTAAAAACAGAGAGATGGAATCAAGTTCAATGACAGTCAGGAAGAAGTGGCTAAAACCACCCCTTCCCGACAAAAACCGACTTAGTTCACTGACTGTGGCGGATTGTTAATCAATCCCTGAACGAATCCAGCCATACCGTTGAAAAATGATACCGCTCCCGGATTTGACGCATCAGGAAGAGGCACACTTCTCCCGTCCAAATCCGGTTGAGCTCCATAGGCTCTTCCGCTCCTAACGCTCTCCAGGTGTTCGAAAACTATCGGAAACAACTCGGTATTGATAGTTGCATAGCCCAGCTGTTGATAAGCGGTAGCATTCGGAGTACCAGAAGCCAAATTGGCACAAGTGTCTGGCAAATATGCGCTTGTGCAAGGTCTCTGAATGCCCATTGAATCTTGATTGAGGTTTGTAAAGTCCGGAACAATCAAATTTGTAAACGCGGACAGCCCAGACTGATTGCCCCAAATATAGTCCAACTCATGGCCTAGCTCATGAACGATGGAAGCTTGCATTATGGTCGAACTTCCAGCACTTGCTGGAAACAACGGATTCGTAGCAGGTTGCAAAACGCCACCAACATTGATATTGAGGAACGCCGCGCTAACGCGAATGGGATTGTTGCTTATTCCATAGACTCCACTGACGGGATTAATGGTTGGCTGGTTAAAGAAGTCCTGAAATTCGTCAATCGAATGCATTGCATAAACTTGAACGCTTTTATTGTTCGGTGTTACCGCGCTCCTGTCCTTGAGAATGTTCTGTAACTGAGGTTCCAGGCTACTTGCAGCTGTCGCAACTGTACTGCCTTGACCAGTGATACTTCCATTTCGTGGGCCGCAGTCCCAGTAGGACTCTGGATAGTTGAAAGCGGTCTTGAATTGCCGACACATAACATCGTTTATGGTTATTACACCATCTGAGATCAGCAGGTTACTCGAAGAATCACCGTCTACTTTCATCATGGTATTGACGTTAATAATTGTATTTGGCGACGGAGAGGTTGAAGAAGTACCAACAAAGTCAATTTGACCACCTTCTCCATTCGTCTCACTTGCTTTTGCATCGAAAATGATGTTGCTTGGAGCTGGTGGGAAGTTAATGCTCTGACCAGTAATTTTGATCATTCCACCATTGCCATATTGTTGGCCTCCAGATACATCAACAACCCGGTTGTTGTCGACAACGAAGATATTTCCTGTTCCACTGGTTTTGACTTCGACAGCTCCACCGTTTCCACCAGTGCCGCCACCTTTCGCAGAGAATTGAACTTTCTCTTTCCCTCTTCCCAAGGTCAGATTTGATACACCAGCATCAAAGAAAATGGCTTTTCTACCATTGGTTGAACGCTGAATCTGTGCAAAGCCTTCGCCATTGAGAGCGGCATCGGCGTTGAAGTCCAGAAGGGTGTTTTGACTCAAACTAATCTGAGTCGTTGTGAACCAGATAGTTCCACCGTCTCCGACATTTGCACCGCCTTGTGCTCTCAAGTTCCATCGGCTCTGGTTGAGTTCGGTTTTGTCGACCTGGATCTGAATGTCACCGCCGGAGTTTGTAGGACCACCATAGCCTCTTACGTTGAACAGGGTGACTCCAGTGTTATTCATTTGGAGCCCCTTGGAGCCGGTATAACTGCCAGAGTTGAAGTAACCTATTACGATTTCGTGCTTGGTGTGGTTCATTCCTCTGGCTTGAACAGTTACATCCTTGCCGTTGAAAACAATATTGTCACCAGTGACTCCAATCTGGGTATTCTCACCATCAGCCATTATGGTCAAGTTTGAAATCGCGGCTCCGTCAAATTTGACTTCGCCAGGATACTGAAAGAACGTTCCATTGAATGGAATCTGCCAAAGCAATGACTGAACATTGTCTGTTGTAAACGGATTGATCCCTTTGTAAGGCACTACATAAACAGAAGCAGGAGCATTGGTGGATACCCCCTTACCGTTTACGAAAATATCAAGTTTTCCGTTGAAATCGATAGTCTCTGTCGCGATAACCACTTGGTGTATGGAGCCAGAGATAGATTCATGCTGACTGGCTTGCAATACCGCGTCCTCTGGGAAGAAGACCTTTTTGGCGCCGAGATACATGAAGCCTGACTTCTGCCCATTCGCTCCAGACGCTAGATCATTACCTTCAACTGAAAGACCCTCATGAATGATCAGGTCACCGCCTTGGGCGTTAAGTTGAATGGTTCCGGCTCGTGAATTTGTTGCCAGAACATTGATAGCGGCTGCGTTCATAACCTCTATTCCGCCAGCATCATGTTCAAAATTAGCGCCATTTGTAATTCTTACGCCGCCGAGAACCTGAGAGGTACTATTGCCGCCACCATTTTTGGTGAAGGTGCTGATAGTCCCGCTTACGCCGCTGGCACCGGTGCCGCCGATAACAAAAGTACCAGAGTTTCCAGAGTACATATTGGCGTCGATCTGTACGGCTCCGGTCTTTTCTCCGCCATCCTGGGCAGTGCTTCCGTCAGTACTGATATTAAAGACCTTGATACTACCCTGTGCTTTTAACAGGACGTTACCATGGGTCTGAGGCTGGCCAATTGGCTGAGGATCAAGCTTGTTGATTACTATGTCGCCTTGGACATCAATCATTCCCGCTTGCTGTCCCTGACCTACTCCGGCTGTTACTCCAATGTATGTTCCAGCAGTAAGGTCTTCGGTAGTCACATCTCCTGGAGTGGAGTTGATCGTGATAAACGAAGAGTTACTGGTAATCTTCTTCCCTTTGAAAGAGTTGCTCGTAACGTTGATCGAGATGGAACTAGTAGCGGAGATATCGTAAGGAATATCGCACAGAGTGTTGTCAGTGTGCTGGATTTCGATACTTCCAGTGACCTGGGTCATAGGAACTACAGGAAAGGTTCCTGTAGCTCCTGGGCACTTGTAGCTTGCTGCTTGAGCTGGAGCAGACAAGCCCAGCATCAATAGAGCGGCTGGCAAGGCAGCAAAGCCAAGCCATCGTCTTATGCTTACTTTCATATGTTCACCTTTCGGTTGTTGATTGAGGGTCTTCCCGAATCCCTTGGCACAAGTAAGGAGCTTCCCTCGGTTCGACCTGGTCGAATGCTGGGCTGCTACTTTTCAATCATGGATTGTGTATTGCGTAGAATTTTTCCTTGAGCGCAAAAGTTATTTCGGGAGATGCCTGGAATATAGATATTGCGTTAGGCCGGTATCCACAAAATGCCCGCCTCCCGGACCGGACCCGCTAGCGCCACTAGCGAGAACACTGCTCTGGTATGAGTATTTCATCCATTCGCCAATTCGGAAGAAAAGCTGAAAACGCAACAGTAAGTAATATTTAGGCAAGTTAACTTGTTCTTTTTAGGATCATTACAGGCGGTGTCATAACCCATGTGGGTGATATGACAACCGGGACTAATCCCTGCACCGGACTCTTGACTGAGAGATTGCCGGAACAGTACCAACCATGGGACTGGAGGGATATTTGAACCACCTAGGATTAGTCCTATATCTAGTACCACCCGCCACGCTCGAAGTTGTCCCGGTCATTCTGCTTCTGATCTCGCTCCTACTTCTCCCTGCTCCGCTCTTTGACTCTCTGCTTCTTTCGCTCCTAACCACCCCTTATTCAACTTCTCCCCGGTCTCTTTCATCTTCTCTTCTACCTTGGTGCCCTCATTCTCAAAGCCGATCATCTGATCCAGCTCCCTGTGCTCCGCCCTCGATATCTTCTCGTCCATCTCTTTTATGGTTTGCGAGGGTCTACTTGCCAGAAACTCAGACGTCCGCCAGTGATAGCATTAAAAAAGCGCAGCCGAAATCATGCTATAAAATGTTCGTCTTAAGGAGAACCGTTTCCAAATGTCTGCCATATCTCAGAAGAAAGTCATCCCTTATCAGGAACTGGATCCAAAGATACAGAGCCTGGTCGATACAGCGCATGATTATGCCGCCAGAGCCTACTGTCCTTACTCGCGATTTCCGGTGGGTGCGGCAGTAATAGCGGCCAATACCGATGGAGAAGAGAGACAGTTCGGCGGATTCAATGTCGAGAACGCTTCTTACGGTGGATCGGTCTGTGCTGAGCGCACTGCCATTTTTTCCGCTGTTCTGGAAGGCTATAAGAACCTCAAAAGCGTAGCGGTTGTTTGCGCGGAAAACCCGGGCAGCTCGCCTTGCGGCTTCTGTCGCCAGGTAATGAGAGAGTTCGGAAAGAACGCAACAATCTATGTTGTTGCCGACACCGCTCGCGGTGTCACAGAATGGACCATGGATGAGTTGCTGCCAAACTCTTTTGGTCCTGAAGATCTTTGATAGCAAAACACCATTTAGAATTCGAGGAACCACTAAAAATGAAGTTTCTGCTCTTGAGTGTTTTCATATCACTGTTGCTTCCCCTTCCAGCCTTCAGCTCAAGCAAAATAGATAGTAAAAAGGATCCTTATGCCGCAATTCCAGCGCCGAATGCAACCTTCAAAGGTTCCACATATACCGTGATGCGAATGCCTAAAACTCCTATATTAAATGACCTTCGATATGATGAACGGTCAGCCTTAGAACGCATCTCAAAGCAAAAAGCTACTAATCTTTCTGCCGAACAGACGCCTCTTGCGGGAGACAGCAAAGCAAAACCCAGAAGTAAAGCCCAACCCAGAAGAACGGATTGATAACGCCGCCTTTGACCAGATAGTAGTGATGAATAAAGCTGAAAGCCGGCAGAAACAGTACCGCAAGGGCAAGGAAAAGAAAGATGACTGCCGGTCGAGGCAGTTTTTCGGCATAGCCTTTTACGAAGAAAACGATAACCGAAGGTGTTAGAAGAAGCCAGTCATAGACATGTACATACGGACTGAACAAAAGAGCAGCGGGCATAGACATTAGAATAGAGCGTTCAAATATGCTGTCCCCGGCGACTCTAGCCTGTCTAAACAAGTAGAGAATGGCAAGCAGATAAACAGGAAGAGACAGGGCGTTTATCAAAGAAGACGCCGCCGGAAACAAGAGCCGGATCTGATCTCGAAGGGTCGGCGTAATGTGTTCTTGGACAATCAGATTTGTCTGTACGTGACCGTAATATGAGTTTAGACCCTCAAAACCGATCATATAGAAAGCGCCGCCCAGAAGCACCACAGCCATCGACACTAGAACAATCAGTTCGCGATAGCGGCGCCCTCCGGCAAGAAAGGCTATTTGAGGCAGAAGTAAATGCGGTTTACACAGAAAGGGAAGCAGCGCGATTGCAGACAGCCAGGGACGATTGAGACGCTCACAAAGAATGAATGCCGAGTATCCTAGAAGCAACACCGGTGCGATTTGCCCAATCCGCAGAGATTCGAAAGCGGGACCGCTGATGCATATAAAAGCCCAGATCATAAGAGCGCTTTTGAAACTTAATTTAAGTCCTTTCACAAGCAGAAAAATACTGACTAGCAGGCAGACAAACAGAAAGACGAACCATAAGAAGAACGAGTGCTGAAGCGGAAGCAAGTGAACAGGAAGAAGCATTGGTACCGCCATCGGTGCCAGATAAAACCCGACTATTCGCTCGCTCATTTGAGGGAAAAACTGATTTTGAGCCAATTCATAGCGACTGAGATTATAAATATCGGAGCCGCATCCATGGGTAACCATCCAGGAGACTGTGTAATACTCTGGGAAATCGCTGAATTTACTGAGATATTTGAAAGAGCCGAATAACATAATGCCCGGTATCAGCGGGGCAAGAACAGCATAGAAAATCGGAAGATAACGCTTGATCAAGACCTTTAAAAAAACAGCAGAGTACTCAATTCTAAACCTCTGCTAGCCGCGTTAACTAATTGAGCACCTGAAATTAGTTTTGACTGTCTCATAGTTACAAAGAGAAGCAAAGCTCAAACCTTCTGCAAACATTACTATCAACTCCGCTTGACATCTATTGTGAGTACGACAGCGAAAACAAACTCTACACAGGTTTTGCGAAAAGGAAGCTTAACGATACTTGTAAAGAACCCTACTGAATTCATAGTCTTGTCAAGTCACTTTGTTTTTTTTTTGAATTCCGAGATTTAGCTCCAGCCACCGATACGCCCATAACACCCGTCACCTCCCTCCGCCACTCCGTGGTCCGATGGAAGTGCACGACAGTTCTGCGGCGTTCTCATCAGACTCGGGCTAGTCTCTATCAACCGAACCAGGACCTTCCCATGGCAATGAAAGTTGGCATTTACGGAGGGAAGTTCGACCCAATCCATATCGGACACTTGATCTGCGCGGAGTGGACCCGAGAGCACTTCGGTCTCGACAAGGTCTTGTTCATCACCAGCGCCAGCCCACCCCACAAGAAAACCGGGGTACTGGACGCTGAGCTGAGGCACGAGATGGTCGAAGCCGCCGTCGCTCCGAACTGCTATTTCGAAGCCTGCGACATCGAGCTTCGAAGAGAAGGACCCTCTTACACCCTTCTCACCGTCCGCGAACTCAAGGAGAAGTATGGAGATTCGGCTGAACTCTACCTGATGATAAGCGCCGAGTATCTCGACCCCGAGAATGCCTGGCGCATCGACAGGTGGAAAGGAGCCGACGAGCTTCTCGAACTTGTGACTTTGATGGTTTTTCCGAGAGACGACATGGGGCTCGACAAAATCGAGGAATGGTCGAAAGACATTCCCCAGGCGAGAATCCAGTCTCTCACATGCCCCACTCCCCCGGTTTCCAGCACGCTGATCCGGCAGAGAGTGAGCAAGTTCCAATCAATCTGGTACATGGTAACGCCGGAAGTCTGGCACATCATCCGAGACAAACGGCATTATCTTCCACCGGATGCGACACCACCCGAGAAGTACTACGGGCGGTGCGCAGCCGACAACCCCGAAGACAGGCATCTTACTATGAGCAAATCCAAAACCGCACGTAGACCAACTGTCCAGGCCACCTCTGTTCCAGCCATCGAACAGGTCGCCGTTCCGGACATGGAAGCTTTCTTCGCCGCCAAGCGCATCGCCATGCAAGAGGAATTCTTCGCTCGCATGTTTGCTCTGGGCGGATTCATCGGCGCCACCGACACCTACAAAAGGACGATGTGGGCAGCCGTTCCCGAATTCGCGCTGGCAGACGCCGCCTATCATCTGACTCTGCGTAAGGGCCTGGATGAAGAAGGCGCTGGCGACCAGCTCATCATGGCCGGTCATGAAGCGATGCTGGCTCAATGGTTCCACCGTCCGCTCAAGCGGACCGATATCGAACTCTCCCGGCACTGGTCCCTGACGCGCTCCAGCGTCAAGGCTTTCCCCAGCGAACTCTGGGACTCGATTCTCGCCGGACAGGAAGGCGAAGAGATCTATCTTCCCATCGACATCTGGGGCTTCCCGGGCGGACAGACCTTCATCAAGGGTGTGCCATGCCTGAGCTTCGAGAACGGTCCCGGCGGCGCCATCTCTTATCTGGAGCCGGCAATGTGCCGCTACTTCGCTCCGATTATCCAGGCTACCAAGGCACGGCTGATGAAGGCTGCCACCGACCGTGATGCCGAATTCGGATTGCGGGCGGCGGCCAACGAGCAAGCCAATCTGGTTCTGCTCCTGGCTCGTTTTGTCGGCAGCCGCGCCGGTCTCACCTCGAACGACACGGCGGAATTCCTCTATCCGGAACTCTTCAAGTCGATTGGCACCATCGGTCACGAGATGATGTGCGCCAACCAGACCCTGGACAAGTCTCTTGCCCAGGCCGAGTACGAGATGATGAACCGCTTCGTCACAAGAATGGGCACCGCGTCTCTGCTCTGCGACCTGGTCGACGCCGAGACCATCGGACTCGAAAACGCCCTCAGGGTAATCTCCGAGCACTCGGAGACGACCAGGGTCGGTGTCCGCGTCGACTCCGGCAACATCGAGGAGCAATGCGCTCTCTACTTCGAGCAGATGAAAGAGCGTGGCATCGAGCCCCGTACCATCGTCTTCGAAGACGAAGTCAACCCCCAGACCGTCACCCGGGTCTATGCCTACTTCAAGAAACGTACCGGAGTCGAGCCCACCATGCTCTTTCCGGGAGCCGGTGGCTACTGGTGGCGATCGGTTCACCGCGACACGGTGTCTGCGGCCTTCAAACGCAGCTCGACCAACGGCAATCCGAACCTGAAGTTCTCCAACACTCCCGGCAAGGAATCCCTGCCTGGGCGCCTGCGCGTTTACGCCCAGGATGACCTCCTGGTGGTGGCAGACGCGTCGGAGACCGTCGAGGGAACCCCGCTTTTCGTCAAGCTCGTCGACCAGGGCAGGATCGTTCATCACGAATCCTTCGAACTCCAGGCTGACCGGGCTGATTCGACCTGGGACAAGTATCGCGGCTTTGTCCTCTCAAGTAAGGTTCAGGCCTGGAAGGACGCCTACGCCGAAAAACGCGCCCAGGAAGTGGCAGCCGCCAGACAACGTCTGACCGGCAGGAAGCTCCGGAGACGGTCGCGCAAAGGTGCCGGCCGCAGTAACGTCAAGTCTGCCTAGAAATCGGTCAAATCGGGAAGATTGACTCTGGTCTCACAACCGACCGGGTCGAATCTTCTCGATGCTCCCGGCGCCTTCCAAAGCCACCGGGGACCGTTCGAAGCAGAGTTCAGCAAAGGTATCGAACAATGGCACACAGAAAACAACTTCTGTTCTCAACCTCCAGTTATCAGCCTCTTCGAGATGCCATGCTCCGCACTGGCAAATTCGAAGCCGGCAAGATTGCTCGCTCGATTGATTCCTCCGGTCAACCCTCGACCGCAGATGTCCCGTTTCCGGACGGCGAACGCTACCATGCCCTCCTCGACGATGTCACCGACCGGGAGGTCATTCTCCTGGGCGGCACCATCGACGACCGGGAGACCATGGAGCTGCTCGACATCGGCAACATGCTGGTGGACAACGCAGCTGCCCGTCTGAAGATCGTCATCCCCTACTTCGGCTGCTCCACCCAGGAGCGTTCTGTCCTCCCCCACGAGGCGGTCAAAGCCAAGTATCGGGCTCGCCTGATCTCGTCCATTCCAAGAGCCGCCAACGGCAACCGGGTCTTCCTCTTCGACCTGCACTCCGAAGGCATCCCCCACTACTTCGAGGGCGGTCTGATTCCGAGCCATATCTACGCCAAGCCCCTGGTAATTTCGGCAGCCAATCAGCTTGCCGCCCACATCGCCAGCCAGGTCAAGGCGAACGAAGGCAGCAAGAAGGGTCCTCTAGATGGGCTCAAGGTCGACCTTCAGACCTGCATGTCGCCGGATGTGGACAAAGCTCTGGCAGAAGCCCGCAAGAAGCAGAAGCTGGTCGGCGAGCCGTTCTGTCTGGCTTCCACAGACACAGGCAGAGCCAAGTGGGTAGAGTCTCTGACCCGGGATATGGTGGCACACGGCTTGCCTGTGCATCCCGCCTTCATCATCAAGCGGCGATCGGGCGGCAGCTCCACCGAGGTGCTGGACATCAGCGCCGACGTGGAAGGCAAAATCGTGATCATCTACGATGACATGATCCGCACCGGCGGCAGCTTGATTCGGGCAGCCGAAGCCTATCGCCGCAAAGGCGCTGCCCATGTGGCCGCCATCTCCACCCACGGCATTTTCCCCGGTGACGCCCTCAAGCGCCTGGCGGACAGCGGTCAGTTCGTCCGGCTGGTTGTCACCGACAGCCATCCCCGCGTACTTGAACTGCAATCCGAGTTTCTCCAGGTCGTGTCCTGCGCCGAGCTGCTCACCGAAAACCTGGTCCTAGTGACTGGTAAAAAGACGTCGCCAAGCGCCGGCACGAAGAAAACTGCCTAGTTCCGAGCTTCCCGGCAATAACAGTCCGACGGATTGGGTAAATCTGTCTATGTGATTGTTATTGCATAAAAAGCTCTCTGAGAGTATAAGGACTCCTTATGATAAATAACATCAGAAACAAGAGCTTCGGCTACGTCAGAGTAGCCACCGCGACTCCTCAACTGAAGGTCGCGGACTGCATTTACAACGCTCGAGAGACCACTTCCGTGATGCGGAAGGCTCGGGCGGAAGATGTTCAGGTCCTCTTTTTCCCCGAACTCGGCATAACCAGCTACACCTGCGCCGACCTCTTCCAGCAGGCTCCCTTGCTGGACGGCGCCCTGGAAGGACTGGAGATCATCCGGGCAGCTTCCGAGCATGAATTCCGGGGACTGGTCGCCGTGGGCATGCCGCTCGAGATCGACGACCAGCTATTCAACTGCGCCGTGGTCATCTGCCAGGGCAGCATCCTCGGCGTGGTGCCCAAGACCTGCATCCCGAACTACAAAGAGTTCTACGAAGATCGCTGGTTCGCCTCGGCAGCCAACGCCCGCAGCACCACGATCAAGCTTCTCGACCAGTCTGTCCCCTTCGGGACGGACCTACTTTTCGAAGCCGAGAACTTCCCCGGTCTGGTGGTCGGTGTCGAGATCTGCGAAGACCTCTGGATGCCGGTTCCGCCCAGCTCGTACCATGCAGTGAACGGTGCCACCATCATCGGCAACCTCTCCGCCTCCAACGAGCTGATTGGCAAAGCCAATTACCGGCGTGAGCTGGTCAGCAACCAGTCGGCTCGCTGCATCGCCGCTTATCTGTATACGTCGTCGGGTCCGCACGAATCGACCACCGACGTGGTTTTCGGCGGACATCGGTTGATTGCCGAGAACGGCAAACTGCTGATGGACTCCGAGCGCTTCCAGCGCAAATCCGCTCTGGATATCGCCGACATCGATCTCGACATCGTCAGAATAGACCGGCTGAGGACCAACAGCTTCAACGATTCCCGGCTCTACATGCAACTGGACAGACCCTATCGCCGCATAGGCTTCCGGCTCGAACCGGCGAAGCAGTTCCCGCGGCTGCGACGCAGAATCGAGGCCCATCCTTTTGTGCCGGAAGATTCTCATCTTCTGAGCGAACGCCTGGAGGAGATCTTCAGCATTCAGGTAGCAGGTCTCGCCAAGCGCCTCGAGCGCATCGGCAACTACAAGCTCACCGAGGGCATCTCCGGTGGACTCGACTCCACCCTGGCTCTGGTCGTGGCTTGCAAGACCATGGACACCCTGGGCGTCTCCCGGAAGAACATCCGGGGCTATACGATGCCCGGCTTCGGCACCACCGACCGCACCAAGAACAATGCTATTGGTTTGATGGAATGTCTCGGCATCACCGTCATGGAGGTAGCCGACATTCGCGCCGCCTGTCTCGAAGAGATGCGTTTGATGAAGCACAAGCCTTTCGGCATCGACATCGAGGCCCTCTACGCAGAAGAGCAGACCGAAGGAAGCGGCTTGCTCGAAGTGCAATCGTCCGTAGTGGCAAAGTTCACCGAGATGCTGCGCCATCTGCCGCCGGGTTCCCAGGACCTCAAGTTCGAGAATACCCAGGCCCGGATGCGGACCAGCATCCTGATGAACTCCGGTTTCGTGCTCGGCACAGGCGACCTTTCTGAGCTCGCCATCGGGTGGTGCACCTATAACGGTGACCACATGAGCATGTACAACGTCAACGCCAGCATTCCCAAGACCCTGGTGAAATTCCTGGTCAAATGGGCCGCCGAGAATCAGTTCGACGGCAAAGCCCGGGAGCTGATGCTGGATGTGGTCGCCACCGAGATCTCGCCGGAGCTTTTGCCTGTCGGCGCCGACGGGCAGATTTCTCAGAAGACCGAAGGGGTGATCGGTCCCTACGAGCTGCACGACTTCTTCCTCTTCCACATGCTGCGCTATGGCTCCAATCCGGAGAAGATCCTCTACCTGGCGAGCCAGGCGGTCTTCGACGTGGACTATAGCCAGGAAGAGATTCGGGTCTGGCTCAAGACCTTCATCTCGCGCTTCTTCAACAACCAGTTCAAGCGCTCCTGCCTGCCCGACGGACCGAAGGTAGGCTCGATCAGCCTCTCGCCCCGCGGCGACTGGCGCATGCCCAGCGATGCGGAAGCGACACTGTGGCAGGCCTGGGCTGACGAAGGAGAAGCTTCCCATCTCCAGGTCTCCAACGGCGGCAACAACGGTTCCGCCAACACAGAGGACACAACCACAGTGGCCAAACCCAAGACCCCCAAGAAGAAAGTGCTCCGCGTCCTGCTGCGCGTCGACGCAGCCCAGAACGATTTCCGCCCCAAGGGCGCCCTCGCGGTCCCGGGCGGCGACGAAATCACCGACAAGCTCAACGAGCTCGCTGCCAGCGACTACTATGACCTGGTGGTCGACTCCCAGGACGAGCACCCCGAGAATCACGGCTCCTTCGCCGAACAGCATAAAGGCGTCGCCGAGTACTCGGTCGGTCTTCTCAACGGAGTCGAGCAGCGCTTCTGGCCGAAGCACTGCGTGAAAGGCACCAAGGGCTGGGAGTTCCATCCCGACTTCGACCAGTCCCGGACCATCAAGGTCTTCCCCAAGGGCTGTGACGCCCGGGTCGACAGCTACAGCGCCTTCTACGACAACGGCCGCAGCGCCAGCGACGAGCTCAAGGCGAAGTATCCCTTCCTCGGTCAATCCACCGGACTGGCTGAGTTCCTGGTGGCGGAAGCCGAGAAGGTCGGCGCCGAAGAGATCCAGGTCGATGTCTGCGGTCTGGCCCTCGGCTATTGCGTCTCGTACAGCGCCTTCGACGCCCGGCGCGAGACTTACAAAGGGAAGCAGTACACGGTCCGCGTGATCGAGGATGCAACCCGCGCCATCGTCTTCGAAGCTGGCGACTACGAGCGCTACATCAAGGAGCTCGAAGCGCAAGGCATCGAGGTCATCCAGTCCGAGAGCGTTCCTTCGGGAGTGGCTGCCTGAGCCACCTCAGGGCTTCGCTCTAGATAAAGATTGTTAGAGAGGTCGTCCGGAATTCTCCGGACGACCTCTTTTCTCTGCCTGAAAAGGCGATTGAAACCCGAACTTTCAAACTTTCCGGAGATAGCAATGCCAATTACGGAAAATGTCGCGAATCTCAAAAGGTTCGTATCACTGCTTGTGCGCTCCCGGGTCCGCAACAGCGCCGACTGGCGCCGATGGCGGCAGAAGGAGGAGAACGAGAAGCGGATGGAGGAACTCTTCGGCTACACCAGGCTCGAAGAGATGCCTTCGATTACCAACCTGGTGAAACCCTTCTTTCACCCGGAGCTTCCGCTGATCGGCCTCAACTACACCCAGGTCGCACACAACGTTTTACACCAGTATCCTTCGGGCTGGACCGGTCCGCTTCGACTGTGCCGCGGCATCATCTTCAGCCGTCGCGGCAAGCTCGTGGCACTGCCTTTCCCCAAGTTCTTCAACGACGGGGAGATGGAAGAGACTCGCGAATTGCCTGATGAGCCCTTCGTCGCCACCGAAAAGCACGATGGACACCTGGGAATCGTCTTCGAATTCCAGGGCAAGATCGTCGCCACTACCCGTGGTTCGTTCGAGAGCAAGTCGGCGATTCTCGCCAACGGCATGCTCGAGACGATAGGGTCAGGCTGGGAGACAAGCTTCCCCAGGAACACCACGGTTCTGGTCGAAGTGATTCACCCGGATACCGAGGTGATCGTCGACTACCATGGCGAAGAAGCCTTTATTCTCATCGGCGCTTTCAATCGCGTCACCCTGGAAGACTACGCCGAACCCGCTCTGAAGAAGCTGGCGAAGAGGCTCGCAATCCCGCGGGCTGAGACCTGGGAAGGCAACTCCATCGAAGAATTGCGAGACCTGGTCGCCGAAACCAACTACAAGAACAAGGAAGGTTTCGTCGTTCGCTTCGCCTCCGGTTTCCGGGTCAAGCTCAAGCATGCCGGCTACGTCTCCAAGATGATTGCCGGTAAGCTCACTCCACTCTACGTGATGCAGAGGCTGATGACCGACACCTTCGAGGATCGCTTCGCCGACCTCGATGCCGAGATTCAGATCCAGGCAGACCGGATCAAAGAGAAGGTGATGGCAGTCTCCGCCGTGCCCGGTGACAAGAAAGCCAAATGGAAGTATCTCTACGAACTCTTCGACGAAGAGGAGAGAACGGCTTATCGCAAGAAGATCTGCCGCGACTTCTACAACTGGCTGGCAGAGCAGGGCGAAGGCGAAGTCGCTGCCTGAGAGATCTGATTCAGTCTGATGCAACCTGTTTCAAAAGAGAAGAAGACCCCATAGATAGTGGGTCTTCTTCCTCTTTTTCTTTAACCATTTTATACTATCATCTATAATATTTGCCTCCAGAAGAAAACCCCTGCATGCACTAGAAGTGCAAGCTGAAGTGCCCTAGCGCTTCACCACCCGGGTTCCGGCAAGCAGATCAAATAGCGTTCTCATATGCCGGTCGCCAAAACAGGCTCCCAGATTAACCAGATACGAGAGTCCGGCGAACACGCCCACTAAAAGAACGGCCTGGGAGACTTGCATAAAGCTCTCAACCGAAAGACTTTCCAGCGCCGGGTTAAGCAGCTTAGTGAACCAAATTGTCACCACCATTAGTGTCAAAGGCAGATACATGATCATCGCTCTCATGAAAGCCCTCGAGAAAGTTAGCTCTTTACCGTCCTTGTCCACCACCGAAAGACCCATGGCAATTTTGCCGGGGCTGGCCTGGGCGAGGGAACTTTCGAAAGTAGCGTTGTATATGATCAGGGCAAGCACAGTAATAGCCGGCCAGAAGCAGAGGTTCATATTCTGAAAAAGCCCTGCCAGAGATGAATCTTGCGCAACTACTTTTTGAGCATAAGAGAAATAGGCCATAAACAAAACAGCCATAGGGCTGAGCAGAATGGCGAGGTCGATTGTGCGAGCGAGGCTCCTTTTCATCAACAGCTGACCGAGGGTCAACTCGGCATCATACTTTACAGCAGCCATCTCGCCGGTTTTCCTGGCACGATCCCGACCTTTTTCAAAAGCGGATTCTTGCACCGTCGAGGTCAGATAGTTGCCGCAACCGGAACAAGTCAATCTGGAAAAGTCGCACTCGATGCCGCAATGCGGACATTCCGGCTTAGACTCTTTGTCTCCGTTCTGAGCTTCATTCTTCTCCGGTGCGCTCAGAACTCTGTATGAACCACTTTCATCAGAGGGTGGTCTACGCACTTTCATGCCATAAGAGGCATTGCTGTCGAGGGTGATTCTTCTGGTCTGATGCTCGTCGAGCGCAGAAAAGTCTTTGACGGCTCTCTTTCGAGCTTGAGCAGAATCCGTTCTCTTCACACCCGGCTCGGGGCTGAGAACGTCTATATCAACGTCACCTTCAAGCTTCTGTCTTATTTTGTCGGCCAGGGAGTTCGCGTTCGGCGAAGCGAATGACGTATCCACGCCGTCCACTCTTTTGTCAGTCATTTTTTTATTCTCGATTACACTGAATACGATGTTACGTTCGACCATCATAATGGCAAATTTTGACAGCGCCAGGCGAAATAAACATTCCTTAAGATCTCTTGGCAAAGGAGCTAATCCCCGAATATTGCCACGATGACCCAATATCAAAAGTGCTGCCTCGGTCACTAGATACAGTGCCTATTTACATGAGTTATGAGAAACACAAATTCGAAAACCGTCCGATATAGCTGAATATTTGTGCTGTTCTTGCATTTGCACTACCTTTTATAGTAGTATTGGGAACAGACAAAAGGGACCGAAATTGCTTGTTCAGCATATTCAGCCCTTTTAGTTGGAAGGTTTCAACCTTCTATTCAGGAAGCCTTATCGGCTCTTCGTAGTTGGAGAGTGTGCTCGCTCAGGAGGACTTATCGTCCTTCGAGCTGCAATCCTCGCACTGACTCGGCTTCGGCTTTTTGCCCAACTTCTTAGCCAATGCGGCAATCTTTTCTGCGTTCTCCCTGGCGAAATAAATCGCTTCGCAGGTATGTTCCCTGTCTGCCATGGCTTTGCCATCAGCAGAGGGATTGGACGCGCAATCTCGTTGAATCTTGAGGTCCTGAATCGTAGTCATTCATTTAGTTCCTTCTTCCGTAAGCTCCTCAGAATGCCCTATCAGGCAGCGAAGAGCAGAAGCCACTCGTAAGGGGTCTTGCCGTTCACTTCCAAGCCGAGGAACAGTCCTGCCGAAACCGCCGCCGAGGTGAGATACGGAAGGCACCGGACCCAGAAAGGCTTCTTACGCCAGTTCGCCTTGCGCTCCGCCTTCATCTGAGCCTCACGGCGCAGAATAGCCTGACGGAAAGTCGCCTCCCTGTCCTCGTTGGGATCGATTCCATGCCGGTCCAGAGTTTCCTGGGCACGGCGGGAAGCCGCTTCGGAACGCTCACGGATTTCGGCAATTGCGCGGTCGCAACGCTCGTTCACATCGGCGAGAATCTCTTCGCTGCTGGCAGCAAAGGTGGTCATCGCCTGAATCGAGATCTCCTCGAGACTGGAATTGAGCTCCTTCCGCACTTCGGCACCGACCCGGCGAATCTCCTGCTCAATGCGCTTGAAGTTCTCGTTCTCATCGATGAGACGATAGGTCAGGCGACGCATCAGAGCCCGGGAGCACCAGGAAGCGCTGACGAGATTGAGGCGGGTTTCGTCCAGGAGATACTCGAGCTCCTCCACTCCGGCATTGAGCAGAAGAAACATCTCGTGATTGTCGGTGAACGGCTGCAGCAGGCTGACCCACTTGTAAGCAAGGACCTTGGCGATATCGGAGCGATACTTGTCGTCGTCAAGACGATCGCGATGAATCGGAAGCTTGTGGCGGACCCACTTGGAGGGACGGGGAGCCTTGAGCTTGCGGATCAGATGACGACGGTAACGGGCATCGTCGAGCTTGCTCTGGTCGAAATCAATCGGCTTCGCCTTGATCTCGGACGGAGTGACGAACTCAAGCAGGGTGATGCGCTCGAAGGTCTCCATGCGGTGAGCCCAGAGCTCGTCGGAGCCGGCAGCGTTGGTGAGAACACCGTCGAAAAGACGGTAGGAAGAATCAAGAAGGGCCTCGGCGATCCGATCCATGGTAATCGTCGGGGTCATCATGGTCGTGTACTCCTCTATGAGGGGGGGGGGGGTTACGATGTGTCAGGTTGATTCACTAGGCAATCTTCCTTTCGGTGGATGGCCTGGTAGTCCCTTCGCCCTGTCAGGGAAGAAAAGATGGATAGAGGTTGTGACGGGGTCGAAAAACTGTGCTGTGGAAACTGGGACTCCGGGCAAAAAACAAAGACATTTGCAAATACGATTCTGCCACCTTGATTGGTGTCAGAGAACTATCCTTTTGTAAAATCGGTAGGACGATTTCCCCTTGACCGATGACGCTGCCAAAAGTCCGGAAATGCTGAAGGGCGCAAGAAAGTCGAGCCAAAACGAAAAGCTTTTCAAGAGGTGGGATCGACAGAGTATAGTGACCAAAAATCGATTTCTCCCTTCGGCGAAAGGCTGAATTTCAGGATTTTAGAGACAGCTGTCAACAGGAAGTCTGCAATCCCAGGCCAGCAGCCCCATAGCGAGACTAGCGATATATTCGCATGTGCGCATATATAAAACCCATAAAAAAGCCATGCTTCAGTGCGCACCGAATGTGAAACCACTTCCTGATCGCGAGCTAGCGTCACGCTCCAAATCCTCTGTAAGAGAAAGGCGAAAAAGATTATTAGCTGGCGGTTTCGAAACCTTTCCAAGCGAAGACTTTTCCGTATACGTAAATGGCACAGTACCATTTAAACTGTCTCGATTCTTTCGCGGAAATTTCCAGAATCGTACACGAAGAAACAAGTAGCAACTTTTCCGAAAACGACATTGGCAAAGTCGCCAAAATCTATCAAACCAGTCAAAACTTATTTCATTTCCCAATACCGAAATTCCGATAAATAAGACAATATTCGAACACCTATAACATATAGCCATAAGAGATGAGACCATAGAGCATGAACCTGGAAATTTCATAGAGATAATTTCGGGGTATGTAGAACATAACCAGGGACGGAGGAGAGGCTCTGCAGAATCAGGATCGAGACCAGAACGAGAACCGGCAAGAGGAAGATCAAGAGAAGAAACCCAATGCCGACAGAAGAGGCGGTTTTGCCCTACCGCCTGATGACTTGATCCTGCCAAATTCCACTCCCACCCAGCAGTCACAGCCTTCCTTTCCACCTTTTCCAGCCACCCCTCCTTCTAACTCGGCTCCGGCCACTGCTCCGGCTCCACCCCAGCCCCAACCTTTCCAGGGTTTTGCAAATCTTCCCGATACCGCCCCCCAGATGGAAACCGGGATATGGAAGGTGGATTCGCCTCAGGCACAACCAGCGGCTCCTCCAAGTCCACCCCAGCCTGCTGCCGGTCCATTTCCTCCTCCCGCTCCGGGTCCTGCAGGCGCTCCAGCCAACTCGCAAAATCCTCCGCCATTCACCGGAATGCCTTTCGAGGCTCAATTCGGGGGAGCTCCGCCCTCGCCCTTTCAGAGTGTGGTCGGTGACAACCAGACACAGAGCGACAACAAACCTAAATTCGTCCGCGTTCAGTCCCGCCGCACCCAGGAAGGACTGCCAGCCATGCAGGTGCCTGATGCCTCTGCCCAATCACGACCTCAGCCGCCGAATATTCCGGCACCGCCCGAGCCCCAGGTGCATATGCCGGCTCCTCCGCCCCCAGCACCCAGAAGGACCCAGGACGGTATGCAGGCATTACAATCGCCTGGCACCGTCCACTTACCTCCTGTGCGGTCAGCGCCGCCCCCAATGCCACCGCGGCGCACCCACGAGGGCATACCAGCGGTTAATGCCCAGAACACTCCTATGAACGCTCCAGGCGCACCACCACCTGCCCAGGCTCCAGGTCCATCGGTGTCAGTTCCACCACCGGAGCCTCAGATTTCTCAGTTCCAGTGGACCAGCACGAACACCAGCGCCTCCCCCGATATAACAGCCCAGAGCAGACCTCAAGAGTACCCCCAGGCGCCACCACCCGCGCCACCGCCGCCGGTCCAACCGGCCAGACCTGACCCTCCACCGGCTCAGCCACCAGATGCCGATGACAGTCGTTTTCCGCTCTATTCTTCTACCGACTGGCATCGCCCAGATGCCGCAATGCAACTGATAGAAGAGAAAAAAAACGAGGCGGCGCCTCCACCTTCGCATTCAACCACCAAGAATCATCCTGGCGATACTCCTGTTCCACCCGAAGAGCCTCGACAGCCCTTCAAACCCGTTGATTCTGGAAAGGCTTCTCCGCTCCCCAAGGTTAAAAGTTTCGGCCATGCCGGTCACAAACCACCATCTAGCGGTCGTCCTGAGGGTGATAGAGAAGAGGCAGTCAGAGCACAGTTCACACGCATAGGCGCTGATTCAGACGGTTCGCCTGGATCTGGTCAGCCAGATATGTCGAATCGAGATATCCAATCGAGAACACTCGATCCTCGTCTGATTGCCAAAGAATCAGGCGCGGATGCCCCCGGACAGGAAAAGATACCACCTGTCCCGGCGGCTGAGCAACACCCTCTCTCCTCTGCCATTCAGCATCCGCATACACCGCAACCAGGCCATCTCCATTCGGATCAAGCGCGGATTGACAGTCCTGCTGTTCCGATTGCTCAGAATGCCCCGGTGGCTCCGCAAGCACCTCCGGTGGCCCATCAACCTGCAATGCCTCAGGCTCCTCCGGAAGAAGAGTCCACCGCGCCGCAAAGAATTTACGACATGGAAGGGCAGGAGCTATCCGAACCCCGCGAGCTGACTATACCGGCTGTAAATCCTGCAGAACAGACTGCGGAGCAAAGACCAGCTCAAGAGCAAGAACAAAATGTAGAAGAGGAGGAACTACCAGAAAGCGGCAAGGATCCGGATGTGAGTCAGGCAGCCGCGCATATAAGAACCGCGGAATCGGCTTTGAGTAACGACAATTACAACGTGGCCGTGCCGCTCCTGAACAAAGCTCTGCTTATCATCACCGAATCCGGAGCGAGGGATTCTCTGGAAGCGCTCTCCTGCCACCAGAAACTCGGAGAGTGTAGTTATCATAAAGGTGATTATGACGAGGCTTGTGAGCACTACAGAGAGTGCAATCGAATCATCGAGGTGAACCGGGACGTAGGGCCTGAAACGATAGTTCTAATTCAGCAAAAACTGGCTAAAGCGCTTGAAAAAGACCAACGTTTTTCAGAAGCTAAGAGCGCTAGTGAAGATTCAATAGAGCTGGCGATCGAGCTACTCGATCCTGGACATCCCCTGGTGCCGGTGGCATACAGGATGCATCTCGGTCTATTGCAGAAAACCAACGCTCCTCTTGCAGAAATTGAGAATTTTGAAGCCAGAATGAAAAAAGCAGAGAATGCTCCGGTTGGCAGAGTTGATGTTTCTGACGAGATTGCCAGTCATGTCAATTACCTCACCGGCAGCTTCAATCTGGACAACATAGAGAAACAGCGCCAGATGAGACAGGCTAGACGGAAGATAGCCAGCAACAGAGATTTTGGAGAATCGAGCCGTGGCAGGATGGCACTTAAGCCGATAGGCATCGCTCTGGCATTGATTGCGACAATCGGCATCGCTGGCGGTGGCTATTTCATCTACCAGACAAGTCAAAAGAAATCCGAAAGCGAGACCAAAGCCCCGGAGCCGATTCTTGAAAAGCCTGTCATAACGGAGAGAATGAAGCCTTTCTTAGGGCAGACTTTTGTATCGGCTGATGAGATGAAGTCGATCAGAATACGGGAAGACGGGATAGTAGAGTATAAAATCGGAAACAAGACAAGATCTTTGAGCTGGCTTGAAGGAGCCCCGGCAACAGACTTCCTCTCTCAGTTCAAGCAGACCTTCAATAATTCCAAAGCCTACTCATTTAAACGTACCGCTCAGGGTTTTGTCGATGAAGACGGCACTGTACTATACGAAAGTGAAGCACCGGATCTCACCATCGTGAAAGAGATGAATCGACTGGCGGACCTGGCAAAGTACTACTACACGTCCTGGGGCTCAAAGTATCCGGCGAAAAGAGAGAATTTCACCCGCCTGGGTCCGACCATCAACGTAGACAACCCTCTGGGAAGCGGCATGAAGCCTCTGGTCAGACTGAGACAATTCAACAAAGAAGAAGGACAGATAGTTCTGGAACAGACCCTCGAAGAGTTCGCCGCCGGCAAAGCTCTCTTTCCGCCCGACGGTAAACTCAAGACTTATCCCGGCTTGATAGAATGTATGTCCCTCAGACCATTCGATGAAGAGGAAGAACAAGCCGATGGAACCAGTTTCTTGATCAGAGCCTATGGCAAGGATGGGAGGTTCATTTCTGGCAGTCGCGGCGAAGCAGCCTTCGTACTGGCGCAAGAAAACGGTGTCGCAGTAAAACCGGTGAAAGAAGAAGACTTCAAACTGCCTTTCGAAAAGGGCAAATCGATAGTAGCTCACTTTGTTTTTGAGTAAGCGCCGATAGGCAGTTACTCTATGCTATAGTATCTTTTGTTCAAAAAAAAAAAAAAAACGGAGAGGCGATTTACACCAAGCCTCCCCGTTTTTCAAAATCAGTTGATCAACTCGATAGAAATTTCACTGTAACGCAGGCGAAGCAGATCGATCTGTCCGGGCAAGGCGCGCACTCGCAAAGAGACAGAAAACGGCGGTTGATAGGTAGTTTCGCTGGCGAGCACTTTAACCCCCATCAAATCCGTCAGGTCTCTTACCAGGCTAAACGCCCTACCGGTAAGCCTATCGAGGTCGTCCTTATCGGAAAGCCGAAGCTCATAGTCAGCCAGGAATGGCGACTGGAACCTCGCCAGTGCTTTGAGTTCCACAGCTCGCTGCAGGAACATCAATTCACTGAGGTTCAAAAGCGCACCACCAATGGTTGCATATCCAGAAAGCGGCATCCCCGGAGCCAGAGAGACATGCGCCGGAGAGAAGAAAGCCTGCCTGGCTTCAGTCGTGGAGAGGTCTACTTCTCCTTGACCCAGAATGGGAATGCGCGAGAAAGCATCGACCTCCATTCCACCGGAGAGCACGTCGAAAACAAGCTCACCATTCTCCACATCGATTTCCACCAGGTCGCCCATCTTGACCAGACCAAGATTGAGAGCGGTTCCGAGAGGTTCGAGTAAGCTCTCATTGAGCTGTCGCTTCAGATTGGCCAATCCGCCATCTTCCGAAGCAATCGCCCGCTTGAGCAGAAAGTCCCGGGCACCCTCGCTGGCTTTCAGAACGAATAGCCTATCGGGAGCCACCGCCATGACCCTTTTCTGGACCTGAATGATTTCCAGGTTGATAATATCGGAGAGTTGAGTGGCCGAGAGGCTCTCGTATACAACCAGCATATCGATGCGGTTGCGGAATTCGGGCGAACTCTTCTGGCGGTAAGCCTTCTGAACAGAAGCCTCCACTTCGACAGCGCTGGGTTTACGACCGGTAGCTCTGTCATTGTTGAAGCCGATGCTGGACATTGAAGCTTCGAGCTCCTTCATGCCCATGTTCGAAGTCATGACCACAACCACGTTGCGGAAGTTTACGTCCTTGTTGTTGGCAAGGGTGAACTCGCCTTCGTCGAGACCGGCAAGCAGAAGATTGATCATGTCGCCATGCATTTTCTCCCATTCGTCGAATAGAACGAAAGTGACATCTCGACTGGAGCCACGTCGGGACTGATCGAGATTGTGTTGAGACAGCAAGGCGCTGGTATCTTTCTTGCCATCGCGCGGCTTCCGAGCAGAATCGTTGGCATCGTTGAAGCCGATATAACCATGAGGTGATCCGATCAGGCGGTTGAGCGCATAGCGTTCTTGAAATTCGCCACCGTTGACCTTGACCATAGCCTTTTCGTCAGAGTGAAACCAGCGAGCCAGGAGCCTGACCAGATGCGTCTTTCCTGTTCTCGACTCTCCGGCGAGAATCACCGAAAAAATTGGCCGATTCGGATCCCTCAAGGGATTATGAATGGCGCGATGAATACGCAATGCGGCTCGCTTGGCGGCGGGCTGCCCAACCATGTTCTCGTCTATAAAAGCCATGAAAGCCGACTCTTCTTCAGTCAGCCTTGAAACATCCAGACGACTGCGGCTTCGCTTGTTCTCGGTAATCCGGTCAATCGTGGCAGTTTGTTCTTGTTTTTGCATATCTCACCTGATATGGAGGTTTGATTGACGAATCAGCGAGGTCCTCAATTACACTCGCTGCGCGCTGCACCAGTTGCCGCGGCGACCTTAATCACCGCCTCGGCAATACTTTTTGCGACCCGCTCATCGAAAACAGTCGGGATCACGTAATCTTCGTGAATCTCTTGATCGGCGATCACACCGGCAAGTGCGTAGGCGGCCGCCATTTTCATCTCTTCGGTAATCTGCGGAACCCTGGCTTTCAGAGCCCCTTTGAAAATTCCTGGAAACACCAGAGCGTTGTTGATCTGGTTTGGATAGTTGGAGCCGCCGGTGGCAATCACCCGGGCATATTTGGCCGCTTTCTCGGGGCTGACTTCCGGCACAGGGTTAGCCAGAGCGAAGACAATGGCATCCTTCGCCATCACTTTCAGATCAGAGGCTTTGAGAATATTGCCCACCGACAGACCGAGGAACATGTCGGCTCCTTCAAGAGCCTGCTTCATGGAACCCGCGAAGATCTCTTCATTGGTGCGGTCGGCGAGCCAGCGTTCTTGTTCGGTCAGGTCCTGGCGCTGTCGGTGCACGGCGCCACCCACATTGAACCCGACTATGTTCTTGACACCAGCTGCCATCAGAAGCTTCAAGCAGGCGAGGCCGGCGGCACCGACTCCGGAAGCAACCAGCTTGATTGTCGAAAGCGGCTTACCGACAAGCTTGGAGGCGTTGATTGCAGCAGCCAGCACCGCAATGGCTGTGGCATGCTGGTCATCGTGAAACACCGGAATATCGAGGGCAGCCTGCAAGCGGGTCTCGATCTCGTAACAGCGCGGCGAAGCGATATCTTCGAGATTGATGGCACCGAAAGCAGGCGAAATATTGATAATCGTCCGAACGATATCATCGGTGTCCTGGGTATCAAGACAGATAGGAAATGCATCCACTCCGGCGAACTGCTTGAAGAGCATCGCTTTACCTTCCATAACGGGCATGGCTGCCCGGGCGCCGATATTGCCAAGGCTGAGAACCCTGGAACCATCGGATATCACCGCCACCGTATTGCCCTTAATAGTATGGGTGAAAGCCATCTGGGGTCGGGCATGGATCTCGGCACAAACCTGGGCCACACCAGGGGTGTAGACCTGAGCGAGCTCGGCATTGTTTGTCACTTCCGACTTCGGCACCACAGCAATCTTGCCGTTCTCGTGCTTGGAGAGAATCGGATTGGTGGATGAAACGACTTCGACCTGTTTCACCCGCTTGAGCCGGGCGATAATGTCGTCTGCATGACCAGCGTCCCGCAGCGATACCGTGATGTCGCGGATAACGTGATCGCTGCCGACTTTGACCACATCGATAGCGCCAACATCTCCACCACCTTTCGAGATGGAATTCAAAGCTCTTGAAAGAGAATTGCTCGGCTTCTGAACTCTGAGCCGAATTGTCAAAACATAGTTGAGCGTACTAAAGCTGGATGCGGAATCAGGCATGTTCAACTCCTCAGTTCCTTA
>CAZCBH010000066.1:0-4049 GCA_964496875.1 uncultured Candidatus Obscuribacterales bacterium
TCGAAGCCAGTTGCCAGGCTCTTTTAGAGAGCTTCGAACTTTATCTTTTGCGCAATAGAATAGAAGCGCTAACAAAACAGCCCCGGGAGGTCGTAGCCTGAAATGTCAGCTAAGAAACGCAATATCGTCGAGAAAATATGGGACGCCCATGTGGTGGTCGAGAAAGAAGGACATCCCTGTGTCTTCGCCGTCGACCTGATGCTCTTGCATGAAGTTACCTCGGCCCAGGCTTTTGCCACCATGAAAGAGAAAGGCATCAAAATAAAAGAGCCGGCGCGCTTGATGGCGACCATAGACCACAGCATCCCGACCCGTTCTGACCGCACGGTCTTTTATGACAAAGCGGCCGAGACCCAGGTCGATACTCTGCGCAGAAACTGTAAAGAGAACGGTATCAAATTCTATGACTATGAAAGCGGCAACCAGGGCATCGTCCATGTCATAGGACCGGAGCTTGGCGCCACCCAGCCTGGCATGACCATAGTCTGTGGCGATTCTCATACAGCTACCCATGGTGCTTTTGGCGCTCTTGCCTTCGGGGTCGGAACCTCAGAGGTCGGTCATGTCATGGCCACCGGCTGTTTGCTGCAGTCGAAGCCGAAGTCTATGAAAGTCGAATTCAAAGGCAAGCTCGGTAAAGGTGTCTATGCCAAAGATGCGATATTGAAGCTTATCTCAGAAATTGGAGTAGGCGGTGCCAACGGACATGTTATCGAATACACCGGAGAAGCTGTCCGAGCTATGTCCATGGAAGAGCGCATGACTGTCTGTAACATGAGTATAGAATGCGGCGCCCGGGCCGGTCTGGTGGCACCCGATTCGACCACCTATGAGTTTTTGAAAGGACGCGAGCTGGCGCCCGAGTCATCGGACTTTGACGAAGCGGTGGCTTATTGGAACAGTTTCTGCAGCGACGAAGGGGCAGCCTACGACAAAGAGATCGTTATCGATCTCGATGCCCTCGAGCCCATGGTCACCTGGGGCACCAATCCCGGACAAGCCATAGGCATCTCGCAGAAAGTCCCTGATTTCAATACGCTTCAAGGCTCGGAGAAAGAGGACACTAAAAGCGCTCTAGCCTATACGGTGCTCGACCCCGGTGCTCCTATCGAAGGCACCGCCGTGGACTGGGCTTTTGTGGGCTCTTGCACCAATGGCAGAATCGAAGATTTGCGAGTGGCTGCGGCAGTTATCGCAGGCAAGAAAGTCCATCCCCAGGTAACGCTTTATGTGGTGCCGGGCTCAGAGTCGGTTCGCAAACAGGCCATGGAAGAAGGGCTGGACAAAGTCTTTGAAGAAGCCGGGGCGCAGTTTCGCATGCCCGGTTGTTCTATGTGTCTGTCTATGAACGATGACCGGGTTCCCCAGGGCAAGCGCTGTGTGAGCTCTTCTAACAGAAACTTCATCGGGCGTCAGGGACCGGGCAGTATCACCCATCTGGCATCTCCTGCCACCGTGGTTGCTTCGGCTATCGAAGGACGGCTGACCTCTCCCAGAACCTATCTCAACTAACAAAAACAAGGCAAAATCCAATGCAAAAATTTGTTTCAATCCAATCAAAAGTAATACCGCTGAAAATGAACGATGTGGACACTGACCAGATCATTCCAGCCCAGTTTCTGACCTCGGTATCGAAAGAGGGCTACGGTGCCAATCTCTTCTCGCGCTTGCGTAAAGAAGATCCGGAATTTCCGATGAACAAGCCCGAGTACAAAGGGGCTGAGATCCTGGTGGCAGGTTATAACTTCGGCTGCGGCTCATCCCGAGAACACGCTGTCTGGGCGATTACCGATGCCGGAATAAAAGTGGTGATTGCCGAGTCCTTTGCCGATATCTTCTTCAATAACAGCGCCAAGAACGGACTTTTGTTGATTCAGTTGCCGAAAGAAGCGGTAGAAAAACTGCAGAAATGTGACGGTTCCGTAACCGTCGATCTCGAGAGCCAGACAGTAAAATCTTCTAACGGAGATAGCTTTAAGTTTGACTACGATCCTTTCAGAAAGTACTGCCTCCTGGGGGGTCTTGATGATATAGACTACATACTCTCATATGAAAATGAGATCGATTCTTTCCGCAGCGCCAACACCAGAGACTGGATGAAGATTGGCACCGAGCCCCGGAAGAAAGCTGCCACCATGGCATGAGCAAGGAGTTTATTCTGATGAAGAAAACCATAGCAGTGGTGCCAGGAGATGGAATCGGTCCTGAAGTAATGCAGGAAGCGGTGAAAGTTCTCGATGCGGTGGCAGAGAAATTCGGACACCAGTTCGATCTCGTCTATGCCCTTGCCGGAGGCAGCGCCTACGAGAAATTTGGCTCGCACCTGCCGGATGAGACCCTCTCTATCTGCGAGAAAGGCGACGCCATTCTATTTGGCTCTGTGGGCGGACCGGTATCGGAGATGCAGCTTCCTAAATGGAAAGACTGTGAGCGTAACTCTATCCTCACCCTTAGAAAACACTTCTCTTTTGCGGTCAACTTGAGACCTGCAAGAGTCTATCCGCAGCTCCAATCTCTGAGTCCTCTCAAACCAGAGCTGGTGGCAAAGGGAATTGATTTATTGATCGTCCGGGAGCTGGTCGGGGATGCTTATTTCGGTGTCCATAAGAAAGACGTCGCCGACGGCGAGCGTTATGCCACCGATGAAGCTAAATATACAGAGAGCCAGGTAAAAGTGGCTGTGCATGCCGCTTTTGAATGTGCTCGCAAAAGACGAGGTAAATTGACCTCGGTAGACAAAGCCAATGTTCTGACGACCTCCAAGCTCTGGCGCGAAGTGGCAGAAGAAGTTGCGGCTGAATATCCCGATGTCGAATACGAGAACATGCTGGTCGACAACTGTGCCATGCAGCTAATTAGAGATCCTTCGCAATTCGATGTGATCGTCACCTCTAATATGTTCGGTGACATTCTCTCGGATGCCGCAGCCGTATTGCCCGGATCTCTTGGACTTGCCGCGTCGGCCAGTTTGAACAAAGACAACTTCGGACTCTATGAGCCTCCGGGCGGCAGCGCCCAGGACATAGCCGGCCAGGGTGTGGCTAATCCGATAGCGCAGATTCTTTCAGCAGCCATGCTTCTCAAATACTCTTTCGGTCTTGAAGCCGAGTCGAAAGCGATTGAAGATGCAGTAGAAGCCTCCCTTGAAGAAGGTTATCGCACCGGTGAGATTTATTCGGGTGAAGCCTTCGAGAAGCGCGTCAATACAAAGCAGATGACCGAAGCGATTTTGCGCAATCTTGAGAAAGCTTCTGTAAGTGTCTGCAACGAAAAAGTTTCTGTTCCCAAATAACACAATCCATCTAATTTAAATCCAACGTCCAACGTCCAACAACCAACTGAATCGAATCGTCTATAAGGAGAATAACCATGTACGGATACAATGGAAATCAAATGCAAAACTATAGCTGTAGCAATGGTGCCGGAAGCGGTAGCAAGAGCGAGCGACGATATAAGAGCTCTTCCGGTGCCACCATAGTTAGAGACTCTAGCGAGCGCATAACCTCTTTTCGATACAATGACTTCGACCCTTTCTATCATTTTGAATACGGCAGTGAAGGGTCCATATGCAGCATCGACCGTACCGATGGCTGGAACTGGCGAAGAGTGAAGTCGAACGATTTTAACGGTTGGGTAATTCATAACTACTGGGATTGTTGGAAAGTAAATGACGAGGCCTGCGCTGTCCAGGTCGATGAGTCCGGGATCAGAACCACAGGCGATAACTCTGATCAACTGGCACTGCCGGAGTGCTCATAGACTATTGTAGTCAGTAATCCGTACAAATAATCGAAAGGTAGCGGCTCTAGGTTTATAGAGCCGCTTCTTCTTTTTCTTCGATCAGTTTTTCCAACCATGGAAATTGAAAGCTGGCGTTGCATGCTTTCGCATATCCCAGGCTCTCGTCATCGGGACAGGCTTGCAGCAGTTCTCCGACAAGAACCGGTACCCGGGATAATTCTGTTTGTCCTCTAAGAAATGACTTCGCTTCAGAAATCGCCCAGGCTCCGTCTTTAGAGCGCGGACCACGACATTGCAGAATCGCTAAC
>CAZCBH010000066.1:4149-25284 GCA_964496875.1 uncultured Candidatus Obscuribacterales bacterium
GACCGCAACTTTTCTCTTCGTCCCCGGTATCTCTATTGTGTGCGCTCCGGCGCCGGTTTTTTAGAAAGTAGAGTGAAAATAGAGATGTTCGAGACCGCTAATACTTTTGTTCCCTTCCTTGCCATTGCCCTCCCCTTTATGGCGCTGGAGGCTATCCTGGCCAAGTTGAAAGGCTGGCAGTACCACAACCTGAAAGACAGTCTCTGTAACCTGGCTATCCTCACCATCAATTTCGTGTCGCGTCCCCTGTCTGTGGTCTATATATACGCGAGTCTCAAGCTTATCGAGGGCTTCGCACTCTTTCATCTGCCTGATAATATCGCCGTGGCGGTGCTGGCGCTTATCGCCACCGATTTTGTCTATTACTGGCAGCACCGCTACAGCCACAAGCTAAAGTGGTTGTGGTTCTTCCACGAAGTTCATCACTCGAGCCGCTACTTCAACCTGACGACCAGTTTTCGGTTGCACTGGCTCAATAGAATGGTCGCGCCTCTAATCTTCGCCCCTTTGATTTTGCTCGGTTTCAAGCCTGAACAAGTATCTCTTTTCTTCGCCTTCAATCTGTTCTATCAATTTTTCCTCCATACTCAAGCCATCGGACGCATCCCCCTGGTGGAAGGAATATTGAACACTCCTTCAGCGCATCGAGTGCACCATGCCAGGAACAAAGAGTATCTGAATAAGAATTTCGGCGGTATTCTCATATTCTGGGACCGGTTCTTCAGAACTTATCAGCCGGAGGTGGTTGATCCCAAATTCGGTATCATCGGCAGCTTCGAGAGCTACAATCCTTTTACCGTCCAGTTTCACAAGCTCGCTATATACAGAACCATTGCCGATAAGGTGTCAGCGCTTCTCAAACCAGCCCGGAGTTAACTATCCAGCTTCCATATTTCAGGTAGAATGGTGGCGATACGCTATCATTCGGACCGGACCAGGGGAGAAAGGCGATGGCAAAAGAGAGGAAGGGCGCAAGGTATTTCTTGAAACTTTTTGCTTTCCTTGTGGTTAGTGTCTTTGTTGGTCTGGGAGTATTGATCTGCTTGTTCTCTCCTGCCACCAATCCGGGATTCTTGTCGGATATTCTCTATCGAGGCAGGCAGGAGAAGGATTTGAAACAGATGGCGACGGTCTCGCGGCGTATGATGGGTGACAGCAATCGTAGTGCCGCCATCTTCGAGCAGCTTGCCGGGGCTTTTAAGGATATCGAATTCAAAGACGCCGGTCTCAATCCGCCAGAGGTGCTCACCTTCAAGACCGGTGACGGTATCGAGTTGGAGGGCTGGTACTTCAAGGGACCAGAAGGAAGCACAGACACAGTGCTTGTCTGCTATAACGGTTTCAGCAAGCGTCTTCCTGTGATAGCAGGCTATGTCAAAGTCTTTCATGATGCAGGTCTTTCGGTCTTCCTCTTCGACTATCGTGGACTGAAAGACAAAGAGGTCAAGTTCTCCGAGTACACAGCCATTGATGATGCCCGGGCGGCCTATGATTTCTTGTGCAAAGACAAAGGTGTCACTCCGGAGCATCTGGTTATCTTCGGAAGAGAGATGGGAGCCCACGCCGCATTGAAGATTGCCCGGGACAAGCCGTGCAAGGCGCTTATTCTGGAGGAGCCCTGGCTCGATGTGAAGAGTTTTATGGAGTCTGTGCCTGGTGCTATAGCCATGCGGCTGGTGCCGGCATCTTTTTATAAAGATAATTGTTTGAACAATGTCGAATTGGTCGGCAAAGCTCATCCTCCCATACTTGTTGTGACTGAAGCTCCTCATATAACCGGAGCGGGACGCTTTTATAAAGCTATCTCTTCTCCCAAGTCATACTTGTTTCTAGAAGGACTTCCTCCTTTGATGCTGGCACCGGATCTGAAGCTTGAGGATGTGCGGTATTTGAAAAAGGTAACAGATCTTCTGGCCGGTGTCGGACTGGATACGGCAGAAGTCGGTGAAATAGCCTGGAAAGACAACCTTGCCGAGGGACTGGTTGCATCCAAGCAGACAGGCAAGCTTGTACTGGTTGAGCTTGGTGCTGAGTGGTGCCCTCCTTGCCGCAAAATGGAGGAGACCACTTATGTGGACCCGGATGTGGTGGCAAAGATAAACAGAGATTTCATTCCGGTGAAGATGGATCTCAAAGGGGAAGAGGCGCAGAATCTCTCTGATAGCCTGGGTATCAGGAGCATTCCTACGGCTTTGTTTATGAATGCCGAGGGCAAAGTGATCAAGAAGCTGACCGGTTATGTGGGACCGGGCAAGTATCTTGAGGAATTGCCTCCGGTCGGGGCGCCGGTTTCTTCTGACAAAACCCAGGAGTAGTAAACTATGTTGACCGCTGAGATTCGCACCGATTTGTTTCCTACTGAGCCTGAAGGTGATCTGGAGGCTTGTAATGGTCAGCCCGGGAGCGCGTTTGCGACCTGGTTGAAAGAGAAGCTTTCCAGCAGTGGTATCGAATGTGATGAGGTGCTTCAAGAAGATTATGGCTGGGGTCTCTGGCTGAAGAGCAATGACGAGCCTATCTGGGTCTGTGTCTCGCATGCGCCGGAAGACGAAGACGAGGACGTGGGCGAGGGCGCCAAGACCTGGTTCGTATCCGCCAATTATGAAAGACCGTTCTCCTTTCTTATGCCCTGGTTATGGGGAAAGAAGAAGAACGGCCCTTTGGAGGAGAAGAGAATCTTCGATTTGATTGTCACCTACCTTCGCGAAGATTCTCAGATCGATATAGTGAATACAAACTAGCCGCTTTCCTAACGGATGCGGTTCTCGGCTGACATCAGCCCAGAGAGCATGGATCTCATTCCGTAAATGAGCACAGCCATGGTCAGGGCGGCTGTGATATAGATGATTCCTACGGCGGCATTCTGAGCAATGCTTGAGGTCAGTCCAAGATTTGCGGACAGGTAGCTCTGTAGAAGCTGCAGGCGAGACTCTAGATGAAGGAAGTTCCATGTATAGATGAGCACGGCAATGCCTGCCTGGAGTCCGGTACCGATTGAGTAGGACAGGGGGGATTTGTCAAAGGATGAACTGTTGCGATCACAGCTTTTGCCGGTTAATAGAGCGATCAGGACGAAAACCATCATTATATGGGCGAGGATGTAGGTTTGAGGGGTCATGGTCATGGCGCACTCCAGTGAACAGTGGGGCCGGGGCTGGTTCGACTCGCGGGAAGTCGGAACAGCTGAGGTCGCCGCTGCTCTAAAAAAAAGAAACGTCAAATCGATAGAAATACCATTATATCCACCAGCGCTTGACAACTCTTGGTTCCTAATTATTCGTTAGCAATTTCAAAATCTAGGTCTGACCGGCAGTCTCTCCTGGGAATGCTTTCTTGCAGGGGTTAGCCGTGTCCTGCCTACTTTTCTAGGAGCCCCTGATCGATAGCGATATGCAGAATTTGCAACGAATTTTCGATTTTCGTCGCAAATTTTGCATAAAAACCGCGAAGTCTAGAATTCTATGCAAAATCTGCATATTCAAAGGACGCAGATATTCATCTGACGAATTTTGTGGCTTTGAAATTGGATTGAAAAGCTCAACCGATATCGGTTGAGCTTTGAAAAGAGGAGAGCTACCCTGAAAAGAGAAAAGCCTTCCTGTAAAAAGGAAGGCTCTGTCAATTGCTTAAATTCGATGTTTAATCAGAAGCTTTCTGGGGCTGCCGGTCACTTTTGAAAGTTTTTTGCTTCTTCTTCGATGCCGGCGTCCAGGAGACGACACATACTTCGTTCTTGCACTGGTTCGTCGGGTGAACCATGAGCTCTGTGCCTAGCTCTTTTTTGCCTGGTTTACTGTTTTCCGGGTTTAGTAATGATTCCTGCATGGGTTTCCCTCCCCGAGTACGGGGCTCTTTACTCTAATAACTGATTTACCATCTAAGACCTAATTCTATCCCTGTTTATGGATTAAATTCATCAGTCTTGAGACTGAAGCCCTTGGCTAGTCCAGAAAGCCTGGTGAAAGGAAAGGCTTATATGGTGAATATAGCCTGGTTTGCGGCGCCCGGCAATGGTGAAAACCGCATAAACAGCCACTTTGGCTTAAATTTGAAGATTCTTCGCTCTGGTTCTCTTGTCATCCGGCTAATTTGGGAACCTTTTGCAGTAGAGGTCACGTCCTGGCAAGGGCAAGAATCAGAATCAACTGGAGAAGATTCAATGCGCTCAGTCAATTCCATCCTTTCGCTGCTTCTAATGGGTCTCTGTCTTGCGGCCCAGCCCGGTCTGGCTCGCAGCTCTTTTCTTGGTCAGCTCACTGCCATGACACCGGTCTATGACCACAGTCAAAGTGAATGTCCGGTAAAAGTTAGTGGCTTATCCGATACCACTGTCACCTCTTGCCCTCTCCATCAATCACAAGATGAAAAAGCTGTCCAGAAGCGCCGTACCAAAGCGAGCGAAGCTGTTTTGAAAGAACTGCAAGCGATTCCCTGCGACTATCTAGAGCTGGAGACCGCCCTGGTCAACGCCAAAAGCCCATGAGGCCTGTTCTCCAATTTCTGGCATGAGCGAGCCCTCTTGCTTGTTCTATACAGAAACAGCGCTTACTGGACACAAAAAGCCGGGTCTGCCTTCTAAAGGCAGACCCGGGAGGGAGTTTGGGATTTTGACAGTATGGGCTTTTGGCCAATTCTGGAGCTTTAGCCTTTCTTTCCGTAAGGGAACCAGTAGGATTTGGCCGAGGTGGCGAATTCCCAGTGCACATGCTTCACTTCGCGGAAGCCGTCGAGACCTTCTTGACCGAGTTCCCGGGCACCACCACTCAGCTTCATGCCTCCGAAAGGACCGGCATAGTTGTCGGTCAGCGGGTCGTTTATCCAGATGGTGCCTGCTTTTACATCTTCGAAGAAGAGCTTGGCTTTCATCGGGTCGCTGGAGAGCAGGCAGGCACCGAGTCCGAATTCGGAGTCGTTGACATAGTCAATTGCCTGTTCGAAGCTTTTGTATTCCATCAAAGGAATGGTCGGACCGAAGGTCTCTTCTTTCATGATCTTCATGGAATGATCCACATCGACCAGGACAGTCGGCTCGAAGTAATAGCCTTTGTCGAAGTTCTTCGGAACAGAGCCTCCAATAAGGACTTTGGCACCATGGGCTCTGGCGTCTTCAACATGGTTCGCCACCTTGTCTCTGAAAGTGGGCCCAATCATTGGGCCGATATCGGTGGTGGGTTCGATGCCGGGGCCTATCTTGAGCTTTTTGACGAACTCAACAATTGCCTCGGTGAACTCTTTCTTGCGCTTCTGAGGAATATAGACTCTCTCGGTGGAGGTGCAGACCTGACCTGCATTGGCGAGCGCCGAATAGGCGAGAGCCTTGGCGGTCACTTCCGGATCGGCATCTTCTGCAATCACGAAAGCGTCTTTGCCGCCCAGCTCCAGATGCAGCTTTTTCATAGCCGGTGCTGCCAGGCTGGCGATGCGCTGACCGGTGGCGACACTGCCGGTGAAGGCAATCGCTCTGACAGATGGATGCTTGACCAGGGTCTCGCCCACATCAGGACCGAGACCGTTGACTACATTTATAACCCCTTTGGGAAATTCGTCGAGACAATGCTCCATCATATACATGGTGGAAAGTGGGGTCAGCTCGCTCGGTTTGATCACCACGGTGTTGCCGGCGGCAAGAGCCGGGGCGACTTTCCAGGCTAACAGCAAAAGAGGATAGTTCCAGGGCAGAATGCATGCCACCACACCGAAAGGCTCTTTTACCACGATGTTGAGCTGAGAAGGCTCGTTGGAGGGCAGCACCCGACCACGTTCATGTCTGCCCAGTTCGGCATAATAGTCGAAGGTGTTGATCACCCATTCCATCTCTTCTTCGTTTTCAGGAACGGGCTTGCCTTGTTCCAGAGTGAGAAGCTCGATCAGCTTCTTTTGATGCTTGCGCATTTTGTGGGCGGCGCCGTGGAGCAACTCGGCTCTTACATTGGCAGAGGTGTCTTTCCACCGTTTGAAATTGGATTCGGCTGCTTCAACCGCTTTGACCACATCGTCGGTGGTGCTGTAGGGAACAGCTCCCAGTTTCTCTTCGGTGGCCGGATTGAAGACTTCTATCTCTTTGACGGCGGTACTTGATTTTGCTGACATAAATTTGATTCCTCTTTTAAAGTGGAAACGCGGGGACTATATAAATGACACCTGCCCGGTTAGGCTAATTGAATTTTTGCGATTGTACCGGATTGAGCTTGACTCGATCATTAGATTGTCCGGAAAAGACCAAGACTAAATCACTTTTGGATCCTTATAATGACATCTTCTGTTTCTCATTCACTGGGTTATAGTTGTCTTTATCTTATGAGGAAGGTGACCCATGACTACTTACGATAAGTCTGCCCGGCCGGCCGTCGGAAACGATCTAGAGATCAATCGTTCTATCACTCCCAAAAGAATATATGAGCTGGCCCAGTCCATAGGCCTGGATAAAGATGATCTGATTCCTTATGGACACTATATGGCTAAGCTCAGCCCGGAGTGTCTGGCGCGGCTTCTGACCTCGAAGAAATCAGGTAAGTTGATTTTGGTCACCGCCACCTCTCCTACCAAAGCAGGAGAAGGAAAAACCACCGTCTCTATCGGGTTGGTGCAAGCCCTGGCTCGTCTGGGCAAAAATGCCCTGGCTGCTCTGCGAGAGCCTTCTTTGGGACCGGTTTTTGGGATGAAAGGTGGTGCCACCGGAGGTGGTTATTCTCAACTCTATCCGATGGAGGAGATCAATCTTCATTTTACCGGAGACTTTCATGCTATCTCGTCAGCCAACAATCTGATCTCGGCCATGCTCGACAATCATATACACCAGGGCAATGAGCTCATGATCGACAGCCGGGCAGTATTTCAGAAGCGAGTTCTCGATATGAACGATCGGTCTCTGCGCGATATAGTGATTGGACTCGGCGGTATCAATGGCGGTTATCCCCGCGAAAGCGGCTTTAATATCACCGCCGCTTCAGAGATAATGGCGGTTCTCTGTCTGTCTGATTCTGTTGAGGATTTGCGCTCTAGAATAGGACGTATAGTTATAGCCCGCAATATGCGTAAAGAGCCTGTTCGGGTAAGCGATCTCAAGATAGAAGACGCAGTGCTTGCTCTTTTGTCTCGGGCACTATTACCTAATCTAGTCCAGACTCTAGAACAGGTCCCCGCCATCGTCCATGGTGGTCCTTTCGCCAATATTGCCCATGGTACCTCCAGCGTCATGGCCGGAAGGGCGGCTCGCGCCCTTGGTGATTATGTTGTCACTGAAGCCGGTTTCGGCTCGGATCTTGGCTTCGAAAAGTTTTGCGATATCGTTGCCTCTCCACGCAAAGAGACCATGACCCCTGATGCGGTGGTGCTGGTCACCACAGTAAGGGCGTTAAAAATGCATGGCGGGGTTTCTTTTAAGGATCTCGACCATGCCTCGGTTGAGGCGGTCTTAGAAGGAGCCGTGAATTTAGAAAGACATGTGTCTATTGTGTCTAAGACCGGCTTGCCATATGTTATCGCGGTCAATGTCTTCAAGCAGGACAGCGAAGCAGAGGTGGAGGCTGTGCTTGCTTATTGCACAGACAGGGGCTGGGCTGCAGCTCCCTGCAGTCCCTATTTAGAAGGTGGTGCCGGGGTTGAGGCGCTGGGCAAGCAGGTGGTCGAGCTCTGTGATGGGAGCAGACCTGATTTTAAACCGTTCTATGATATGGATGACCCGATAGAAAAGAAGATCACCAAGCTTGTCACTGAGGTTTATGGTGGCAGCTCTGTAGAGTACGAACCGGCGGCGGAGCGCCAGCTCAAATGGCTCAAAGAGCATGGTTTCGGTCGTTCTTTTGTTTGTGTGGCCAAGACCCAGTATTCTCTCAGTGATGACGAGAAACGTCTGGGGGCACCGAGAGATTTTGTCGTAAAAATAAGAGACTTCGAGATAGCTGCCGGTGCCGGATTTGTGGTGGCTCTCGCCGGTGATATCATGCGTATGCCAGGCTTGACCAGAAGCCCTTCTGCTCTAGAGTTCAAGGTCGATGCCACCGGGGCGATAACACATTTATATTAGATGACGACGATAACAAAAGAGGGAGAGCAGCTTCTGACCAGGGTCTCCTGGCGACTGATTCCTTTTATGCTGCTTCTTTATATCGTCTCTTATTTAGACCGTATAAATGTCTCCTTCGCTGCGCTTCAGATGAACGAGGAACTTGGCATATCGCACGAAGCATTCGGTTTTGGTGCCGGAATATTTTTCTTTGGCTACTGCATCTTCGGTATTCCCAGCAATCTGGTTATAGAAAGATTCGGGGCAAGACGCTGGATAGCTTCAATTATGATCATCTGGGGTCTTATCACCGTGGCCATCTGTCTGGTTCGCGACCAGAGTCAATTTTTTATTCTGCGCTTCTTTCTGGGAGTGGCCGAGGCAGGCTTTTTTCCAGGGATGATCTACTATCTTACTTTCTGGTTCCCGCCCAAGTATTATGCTATTGCTGTGGCTCGTTTCATGGTGGCGATTCCACTGGCAGGGATAATCGGCAGCGCTGTTTCGGCCAGGGCGCTCTCCTTGCATGGAGCGATGGGTATAAGCGGCTGGATGTGGCTTTTTGTCGTTACCGGAGTGCCGGCGGTGCTGCTCGGTATTGTCGTTTTGTTTTTGCTGCCTGACAGGCCGCACCAGGCTAAGTGGCTTTCAGAAAGCGAAGCCGAGATGCTTACCCAAATGACCGGAGCGGATCGCAAGAACAAATCAGATAAAGCTGATAAAGCTGAAAGCGCTTTTTCAATCTTTCTTGCCAGTCTCAAGCAGTTTGTGGTCTGGCGGCAGGCGCTTCTTTATTTCAGTCTTACAGTGAGCATGTACGGGTTTCAACTGTGGCTGCCCCAGATAATAAAGAGTTTCGACCATGTGGACGATTCGACCACGGCGCTGCTTTCGGCAATTCCTGCCCTGTTTCAGGCTCTGGGAATGATTATTATCGCCGGCAACTCCGACCGCATATCAGAGCGAAAGTTTCATGTGGCGGCCGCTGCCATCTTGACCTGTTTCGGTCTTGCCCTGGCCGCCTTTGGCGCCGGCTCGGTTCTGAAGATGGCAGGGCTCTGTCTTGCCGCCTTCGGGATCTGGGGCTCGGTCGGGCCCTTCTGGGCTCTCACCACCGACAGTGTCAGGGTAGAGCATCATTCTTCCGGAATCGCTTTTATCAATTCGGTGGGCAATCTAGGCGGTTTTGCAGGACCCTATATAGTCGGCGCTATCACCCAGGTTACTGGCGGTGGCGATTTTGCAGGCGCACTTCTGGCTCTCTGTTTCGCCTCGGTGCTTGCTTGCGGACTGGCTGTCACCTCTCGGACGTAAAAATATCTAGGCCCTCGCTTTGATGGTGGTGCCCACAAAAAACTCTCTGAGCGCCGCTTTCAAAAGAATTCCGTCCACCCTGCCGTCGGCGATACAGACCTGCTCGACGCCGCGCACAAGAGCCTCTAAGCTGTTGGCTAGCTTTTCGATCATGCCCCCTTTTAGCTCTCCCGATTCTATAATCGCCTTTGCCTCTTCGGGCGCCAGCTCTTTGACCAGGCTTTCGGGATCTTCCATGTCTTTCATCACCCCTGGAACGTCAGATAGATAGACCAGGGTCTTAACATTTAAAGCAGCAGCGAGAGCCATGGCGGCATGGTCTGCGTTGATGTTGTATTTCTGTCCCAATTCATCGACTCCGGATGGTGCCACCACCGGCACGACCATTGCATCATCAAACTGGAAATTATCCAGATTGATACTGGTGATCTCGCCTACGAAGCCGAGTTCGCCATTTTTTTGTTGCTTGCAATTAAAGAGTTCATGGGTGTCGTTAATGGCCACGGTCTTGATGCCGTTTTCAGCAAATAGAGATCTGAGTTTCTGATTTACTAGATTCAGTTCGTCTATAACCACGTCGAGGGTGGTAGCATCGGTGACTCTTAGACCGTTTTTGAATTGAGGTTCTACACCCAGGGCTTGCAGCCGAGCGTTTATATGAGGCCCGCCGCCGTGCACCAGTATCGGTGTGATGCCATGCTTCACCAGTTTGGTGACCTCTTTCACTATCAGCGCCGATTCGCTTTCGGACTTTAGAGTAGAGCCGCCGATTTTTATGAGCACGATGTTTTTCTCTTCTTCAATAGCTGTCATTCTTACGCGACCTCGCCTTCTTGAATCAGGGCTTGCAGCTTGGGCAGGCTCTCTATCACATGGTCGCTGGTGTATCTGCAGGTTCTCTCGATATATTCATGGGTCAGATCGCAGCCCCAGGCTTTGGCAGAGCATTGACCCTGGTTGAGGGCGACGGTGACACATACTTGATCCGCTTTGAGAATCTGGTTTACGCTCACTGATTCTACAAACATGGGGGTGCCGTTCTGCACTAAATAAACCGACTGTTGATTGCCCGCCATGCTTATATCGAGCATCGTCATGTCGAAGGGGACTCCGGTAGAGCCCAGGGCCGCTACGATTCTTCCCCAGTTGGGGTCGTTGGCGAAAGCTGCTGTTTTAACCAGATTCGAAGAGATTATCGCCCGGGCCATTGTGCGGGCATCTTCTAGAGAGTTGGCGCCCTCGACCTCGACTTCGAGCAGTTTGCTGGCGCCTTCTCCATCGGCGGCGATGGATTTGGCCAGATGCTCGTTTAGATAATTGAGCGCGTCGGCGAAGAGGTGATATTCCATATCTTCTTCGACCAGCTCTTCGTTGCCTGCCATGCCGTTGGCCATGGCCACGACCATGTCGTTGGTGGAAGAGTCGCCATCCACCGAGATCATGTTATAGGATTTGTTGACGCTTTCAGAAAGAGCTTTTTGCAGAAGCTGTTTGGAGATTTTTAGATCGGTGGTGATAAAAGAGAGCATGGTCGCCATATTAGGATGGACCATACCGGAGCCTTTGGCCATGGCGCCAAGCGTAATGGTCTTGCCCTGGACCTCGAACTGTACCGCCAGCTCTTTGGTATAGGCGTCGGTGGTCATTATCGCTTCAGCCGCTCTTTTGCCGCTCTCTCTGTCATGCCCGAGCTCCTGGCTGACAATGCCTATGCCTTTGACCACATCGTCTATGGGCAGGGGTACGCCTATTATGCCGGTGGAGGAGACCAGAACCTCTTCGGTGGCTGCTCCCAGCTCATTAGCCAGGGCTTCTGCCATCATTTTGGCGTGGACAGGTCCTATGGGACCGGTGCAGGAGTTGGCGTTGCCGCTGTTTATCACCAGAGCTTTCACCGGCTCGCCTTTCTGGTTTATGTTATGGTTCCAGAGGACAGGCGGTGCTTTTGCCGTGTTCTGGGTAAAGGTCCCTGCCATCACTGCGGGACAGTCGCTTACAACGATGGCGAGGTCTTTGCGCTTTCTCTTGAGACCGACATGGGCGCCGCCTGCCTGGTAGCCCTGGGCACTGGTTACACCGCCATTTATCGTTCTTATAGTCGCCTTCATATCCTTAACTCCATAAACAAAGAAAAACCCCGAGCTCTAAGGGCTCGGGGTTTTAAAAATGACAAATTCGCTTAGAAAATCAGCGATGCCAGAATCTACCCGAGCACGTCGTCACGGGGCTTCGTCGGAGGCTCAGATGGCTGGTTGTTGCTGGATTCAACACGATTGATTCTCGATGGACTGATGGATCTATTGATGGAGGCGCTAAAACACCTGTCCAGAACAGGAATTTAACATCGGCTCCAGGGGGTGTCAAGAAAAACTTTTGACATCTGTTTACAGAAACTGCGGAACAGGCGCCAGCCCGGCTCTTTCATCCAGGTTACAAGCCAGATTCATATTTTGTATTGCCTGGCCCGCAGCACCTTTAATAAGGTTATCCAGGGCAGAGGTGATAATCAGCTTATGGGTGCGTTTATCTTCTTTGAGGGCGATATCGCAATAGTTTGATCCCCGCACGAATCTTGTCTGGGCCGATTCTAGAGACAGCACCCGGACAAAGGGTTCTTTTTCATAGAAGTCTTTATAGAGCGTCGTTATCGATTCAATGCTATGCCCATCGGGAACAGGGCAGTAGGCTGTGACCAGAATGCCGCGCTGCATCGGTATCAGATGCGGTGTGAAGGTTATTTTAATCGGCTGCCCGGCAGATTCTGAAAGCTCTTGTTCTATCTCCGGGGTATGTCTGTGACCGGCTACTTTATAGGCTTTCAGATTCTCGTTCACTTCGTTATATAGGGTATCGAGGTTGAGAGATCGCCCGGCACCGGAGACTCCGGATTTGGCGTCCACAATAGGATCTCGAAGCAGACCGGCTGAGGCAAGAGGCAAAAGAGCCAGTTCGCTGGCGGTGGCATAGCAGCCTGGATTAGCGATTAGCTTCGCCTTCTTTATCTGTTCTCTGTGCCTTTCGGGCAGACCGTAAACCGCCTCTTTCAGGGCTTTTGGAAAGGGATGCTGGAGGTCGTACCAGACCTCATAATCGAGCTTGTTCTTGAGGCGGAAGTCGGCACCTAAATCTATAACGATTCTGCTGCGATAGGAGATCTCTTGCAGCATCTTGGCGGAGAGTCCATGGGGCAGGGCCAGGAAGAGGACATCGATATCCTCGACCCGGCTGTGGATATGGTCGTTTCCGGATAACTCCAGATCGACGATGCCGTTGAAGGAGGGAAAGACTTTTGAGAATGGCTCTCCGGCGTAACTTCTTGATGTAAGCAGGGCAATATCCACGGCAGGATGTCCGGCCAGGAGCCGGACCAGCTCTATGCCTGTGTAACCGGTGGCTCCTACTATTCCGGCTTTCAATCTGTTTGTTTCAGCCATGTCCATTGCGCTCGCTGGGGTATGTAGACTTTGAGATTGTCCAGGGTTTTGTCGAGGTTGCGGCTCTTGCTCTTGCAGAAGCGCAATATATCTACCGAGTCTTCTAAGTCGAGAAAACCGTTTATATGAATTGAATACAATCTCAATGCAGTGACCAGGAAGTCTTTCTCTAGAATCTGGGAGTTCACCAGGGTTTCCATCTGCTTTCGGGGCACTCCATAATCCGGCACCAGAGCCATGGTCAGTTCATGGCTTGCCAGAGCATCGGCTTTGAGCAGATATTGAGGAAAGCTGATTTCCGGTTTCTGTAGAGCCTCGGTGGGTGAAACCGATTCGAGCGCGTTATTCAGATTGTCGCCGTGGTTGCAAATTCGGTCCAGGACATGGGCTGCCTGGTAGGGTTTCAACTTTTCTTTTACCACAAGATCAACCAGGCTGCTTGCGCACTGAAGCTGATACGAATTGACCAGGGCGCGCTCCAATAAGATCTGACCGAATTCTTTTCTCTTCAGCACTTCGATCTCGTAGCACTCTGCCAGGTCCTCGCGAGAGATAGCACCGGCCATGGTGAAAAGATCCCTCTCTTGGAGAACTGCATCCTCTATGGTTTGAAAGAATTCCAGTTCGTAGAGAGCCTGTTCGTAGGCGATATCTTTTTGTCTGGCATAGCGCAGTGCCTGAGTCGCTTTCACAGACTCGATCGTCCTGGCTCTAAGGGCGACCACCGCATCAAGGGATGAGATCAATTCTGCCGGGGTCAGTCTGTTGTCCATGACCAGGAGATGACCGATCATCATCGATGAATCCTGGGAGAGTTTAATCAGGCGGCCTAAATCCTCGGATGAGATGAATTTGGTCTGCAGTAGCAGCGTGGTCAATTCGTTGGTGGCACTGACCACAATCCTGGTCTTCTCGTGAAGGCTGTTTACGCTCGTAATTGCTTCGTCAATACTGACCAGCTTCTGCATCGCTATGCGCAGCGCTCGGATAGCCACATCGAAGGTAAGCTCCCGGTGCGCTATTCTTTGTTGCAGTTCAAGCGCGAGGCTGAGATTGCTGTCCGAGAGCATGCCCGAGCGTTTGATGGCGTCGATCACGGATAGATTGAGATTCTGAGCCATGGTTTTTGCCGTATCTATCTCTTCACGAACGACAACGCCGCTTCCCTGAAGCAGTCTAAGCAATATTTCGGTTTCGTTCTCGTTTATGCTCACGCCTTTGTCTTTTGATCCGTTCATAGAAATTCGATAGAGCCGGATTCAATAATACAAGAATATTAGCTCCCACCACAGCGGTCGATTTATCTGCTCTGATCCTATTTGCCGACGGATGTCAGGTGGAGGCGGTAAGTGAGCCGAGTTCCTGTATCATATTGAGATGATTGGTGAAGAGAACAGGGTACTAGCTGCGGTTATCGAACGCACCGGAAGGTTTTTGCTGTGCCGACGGCCCGAGCATAAAAATCATGGTGGGCTCTTCGAGTTTCCCGGGGGCAAACTGGAAGCCGGAGAGTGCCTGGCTGATGCCGCCCGGCGGGAATTGAAGGAGGAGCTGGCGCTGGAAGTGCTGGATGTCGGTGCTGTTCTTTTCTCAGCCCTCGACAAAAGTTCCGGTCTGACAATCTGTTTTACTGCGGTGAGCGCCGCGGGAGAGCCGCAGTTGATAGAGCATTCCGAGCTGCGCTGGGTAGAGCCCTGCGAGGTTGTCGGTCTACCTCTGGCGCCCAGCGACAGGCTCTTTGCAGATTTTCTCCTCACCGAAACCGGCAAGAACTAGTGCCGGGAATCAAAGAGGATTTTGATGGTAGAATATCGACCCTGTTAGTTTAGTCAATAGTTTTCAATTACCAACAGGAAGAAGTCATGAGCGCCATATTTTTTGAAATCGATACCGGTAAGCAAAGATTCGAGACCGTCAACCTTGCCAATGTGATCCGCATTATTGATATCGGCGGCGGTTACACGGATTTTCATTTCGTTGACGGAAGCAAGCAAGTTGCCCAGACCCCTTATGACGAAATGAAGGTCAAAGTTCAGGAAGCAACCTCCAAGTAGTAGACTTGCTGCCCTGTCGCAAATTCAACCGGTCTAATTGAAGAAGAACAAAGTGCTACCAGCTCTTATCATGATCGCAGCGATTATTTCGCTGGTATCATCGATAGTAACCAGCGGTAGCACCGCTTTTTGTGGGTCTTCCAGAAGTCTTTCTAGACCTCTTCTCATGCTCTGGGCCTGGGAGTTGCCCCATCGAATCGATTTCATCGATGATAAAGAAGGCGAGATCGGGGTAGCTTACCTCGCCCAGACTCTTGTGCTCACCGGTTCCGAGTGGCGGCGTACCCCGCGGCTCCAACCGCTGGTGGTGCCTGACGGTACTTATCTGGAGGCGGTGAGCAGAATTGAAGTCGACAGGAGACGAGGGGCTGACTATTCGGAAGCACAGCTCGACGGTCTGGTTCGTTCTATAGTAGAAACTGCCGACAGACCCGGTGTCCGTTCTGTCCAGATCGATTTCGACTGTGTTCGATCGAAACGCGGATTCTACAAAACTCTGGTGAAGAGAATTCGCAGCAGCCTTCCATCCAGGACAGAGTTGACCATTACCTGCCTGGCTTCCTGGGTTGTGAGCGACTATTGGCTCGCCGACCTGAGAGAGGATGTCGACCAGGTGGTGCCGATGTTCTTTCGAATGGGGACAGACAGGCGAGCGGTCCTCTCCCATGTAGGAGCCGGTCGATCCTTGACTTGTTCCGATTATTCGAATGAATCTGTCGCTTTCGGTTTCAGCGTCGACGAAGTCGATGTGATAGAGAAGTTCAAATCCGGCATTCCCAAGCAGTTTACCGGGGATCGCAGAGTCTATCTGTTCTCCCCCGGTCTATGGAATAAGCGTTCACTGTCGAAAGTCAAAGAGGAGATTCTATGAAAAGAATCATTTCTAAGCGATCTAAGAAGTCTAAGCGGTCCAAACTCAAGAAAGCGATGGCTGCATTTCTCACAACTGCGGTTATTGGCGGCTCGGTGTTTGGTATCGGGCAAGTCATAGCTTGTGGACCGTTTTTCGAAGAGGCGGTCTTTCATCATGAGCTGCATCCGGATCTTCCTCTCAAACTTTTTGCCGGAGGCAATCTCGGCATACTGCAGCCGGACTATGCCAGATCCTACCTGGTGGTGGCATATCGACACTTGACCGGCAAAGCAGTTACTCCGGAAATGAACAAGCAGTTCACCCTCGTTTGGGACAGCCGACTGTCCGCTTCTATGGACCCGGATTATCGTGACTATACCGACACCTGGCTCAAAGCGCGCAAAGAGGTGGCGGAGACAAAGTTGGACCGGATAGAGACCTACAAGTATGTCGACTACAGCGCCTTTCTGAACATCAATAGTGATGCTTTACTGACTGCTTCTCAGACGCTCAAGAGTTATGTCACTAAATACGGCGCTAAAGACAAGCGCACGACAGACTGGGTTGCCGCCCAGGACCTTGTCTTTGCCGGCGGTGGCGACTCTTATAACAATAAAGCAAAGCCTGTGGCCCCGGACCCACTGCCGGAGAGTGCCGACACGGAGTTGCGCAGCGACAGGGAATATCAGATCGCCAGTTTTCATTTTTATGCCGGAGACTTCGATAAAGCGATAGCCGGGTTCAGAAAAATCAACCAAGATAAGCAGTCACGTTGGAGCAAGCTCGCTCGTTATCTCATCGCCCGTAGTATCGCTCGCAAAGCCACACTCGCAAAAGCGTCTTCGGAAGAACTTGCCGAAGCTCTCACTATCTTGAAAGAGATTAGAGAAAGTGATGAATCTAAAGATCTCCATGATGCAGCCGCTCGATTGATCTCTTTCATCAGAGTAAGGACCGAGCCGGTCGAGAGAGCCCGGGAGCTTATCGCCATATTAGAGGGTGATGCCGCCGGAGCCGATTACAGAAACGCTCTTTCCGATCTGACCTGGGTCATGGACCGTTATGCGCCTTCTCGGGAAGATGAAGATGGTGAGGAGTCGGCGACCAAATCCGAACCTGAAAAGAGTCCACTCGATGACGAACTCAGCCGCTGGGTTTTCAACTTCCAGGCAACTGATGCGGCCTCCGCCGACCAGGCTTTTAAAAGCTGGAAAGCAGCCGACGAAGTCCATAAAGAGCTCTGGCTTCTCTCTTTGATCTCTAAATTGAAGGCGGAAGATTCTAGAGTCGAAGAGGTGCTGGAAGCGGCAGCCAGAGTCAAGTCTGATTCCCCTGCTTATCCTACGGTGACCTTTCACCGGGTCCGCCTTCTGGAGACACGAGACGAGAAATCGGCTTACCTGGCGGTAGCCGAGATTCTGCGTAGTCTTGGCGAGAAGCTGCCGCCATCGGCTCGTAATTTGCTGAGTGATCAGAAACTCGGTCTTTGCAAGAGTTTCGACGAGTTCGCTTCTCTGGTCGAGGCGAGACCGGCTGAAATTGCCTGGGACAATGATGCTGCCGCTTTACCGGATGGCCAACTTGAAGATTACGAAAAGAAGCCGAGTTTTACTGTTTATCCTGCGCGTTTTACCAACAGAGCGGCGATTTTGATAAACAAAAGACTGCCGCTGAGCGCCCTGGAGAAACTGGCAACTCATAAAAGTCTCGGTCAAGATCAGAAGTTGAACATCGTTCAGGCGGCCTGGACCCGAGCCGTGCTGTTAAAAGACGAGAAGGCAGCAGGCCGGTTGACCGCACAGCTTCTCGCTCTCAGACCGCAGCTCAAAAACGAGTTGACAGCCTATACCACTGCCAAGAGCCCGGCGTTGAAGGACTTTCTGTCCATCGATATCATACTCAAGAATCCTGCCATGAGACCCTATGTCCGGGCAGGATTGCCGAGACAGTCGAAATTCGACGAGATCGACAGTTATCGAGACAACTGGTGGTGTGATGATGAACTCAAGGACGATAATGCCAGGATCTCTTGTCTGTCTGCCGCGGAGCAGACCAAGGGATCAGAAGAGTACAAAAAACTGATTGCGATGGGAACCGCTCCCAATCTCCTGGTCGATAGAGTGATGGCATACTACGCGGTCGCACCTAGAGACCCTCGCCTGGCGGAAGCCCTGCACCTGGCTGTGCGCTCCACCAGATACGGCTGCACCAACGATAAGACCACGCAGTATTCTAAGAAAGCCTTCCAGGCATTGCACAAAGGCTTCCCCAAGAATCCCTGGACGGCGAAAACACCATATTGGTTCTAGAGTCTAGCGCGATCTAAGGCTCAGCGACCGCCTCTTCTTCGTCCACCGCCGAGGCGGCCTCCGCCACCGCCTTCTCTGGCGCCGCCCATGCGATCTCTAAATCCTCCGCCCGCGGAACGCTCCCTATCTTGATTGCGTTCTTTGAATGAGGAAGCGCGAGCATCGCTGGCATTGAATCTGCCTGTCGGTTTGTCCTGGTAGTGTTGAGCGACGAAGGGATTGTTCCCGGAATTTCTTTGATTCTGCCAGCTCTCTTTTCGCTGGGGATTCTCTTTGAGTTGGTTCTGGTACCAGTTTTGCTGTTGCTGAATATTGCTCTGGTGTTGGCTATAGGCTGTCTGCATGTTGCTCTGCCGGGTCTGGTAGTGCTGTTGCGCTGCGGCCTGGCGCTGGGCCTGTTCCTGCTGGTTGCTAGAGTACTGGTTGTAAGCAAATGCTTTTTGATTGGGGGAAAGATCGTTTACGGTCATACGCTCTCCGTTATTGTAATAATAAGGACCGCCGGCACCGTAATACATCGGGGTGCCATAGGGGGCGTCGTAGTAGGATCTGTTGATCAGTCCTGTCACCGCCGCTCCGGTCATTGCACCCAGACCGGCAGCTGCCGCTGTTCCCATGGCGCTGCTGCCGCCGCTATTGCTTGAACTCTGGTTCTGGACTTGTTCTTGAGGTGCTTGTTGATAATAAGGCTGGGGAGCGTATTGCGGTACCTGGGCCGGTGTCATATTAGCCGTTTGTGCCTGAAATCGATGCACCGCCTCGGTGAGATCGACGTTCTGACCGTTTTTGTCGGTGTACCAGAAGCCGCCACTGGAGCCTATGAAAATCTGTGCCGTGTCGCCGTTGACGCCTGCTCCGGGCAGGGGGGCGACCATCCCTTTAGGAGTAATTACCGCGGTGCCTCCACTTGGACCTTTGACTGCTTTCAGGGTGACCATGGAGACCTGGGGGTCGGAGTTATCCTGGGCCAGAACCGGGCATGCCCCGGTGCCAAGGCTGAGCCCCGTGACAACCAGCGACGCGGTGAGTAGAAGTTTTGCTTTGTTAGGAAAAGTCATTTCCTGGTCCTCTTCGAGCTATTTACAGGCGGTGGTTCATTATATATGAAAGATGTAGGGATTTCCGATTTTATATAAATAAAGGGAGGTCCGGCAAAGAACCTCCCTTTTAATCTTTTAAGTAGATCAGGACCGTCAGGACAGTCGAAACCCTGCTTTCTTACTTGCGAGGTCCGATGTCTACGCTCAATTTGTATTCACCGTCGGTGGCGCCTTTGGCACCGGCAACGCCGATGAGAATACTATAGGGGCTATTCACCGAAATGAAGTCGATCTTGCGAACTCCGTCATCGGCGTTTTTTATTACTTTGCCGCCTCTCTTCGCGTAGATCGGATAGCTGGCTTCAGCGGAAATTGCCGACTCCACATTTGGTGGCACTGGCTGATTGTCGCCGGCTGATTGTCTGAGCGCGTAGAGATTGATTGTTTTTGATTTGTCGGAAGGCTCGAGCTGAATTTTTATCTGCTTGCCTGCCGGCAGAGTGGTTCTATAGAACACATGGTTGCCGTCGAACATCTCGAATCGAGTGCCGGGAAAACAAGCTACAGAGCTTTTCTCCGCCCACTCGAGAGGGATCTTTTTACCTGCTTTGATATTGCCGGTCACTTCGGTGGCTTTTCCTTCTTCCACCTGGATGGGAGTGACGCCGGAGGCGCCGCCCTCAGCCAGAGCGGCTCCAGGAGCCAGGGCTGTGCCGAGCAACAATGAAAGGACTAGAATGCCTCGAATCATCTTTGCATGTTCCTCAAGTAAGTATGCCGTTTGATTGGATGACCTATCACTATATTCCGTATGGCTGTCAAGTCATGGATTTCTAATGTTTGTGTTACATTAGCGGTTGCAATGAGATACTTGTCAACAGGGACTTAAAAGAAGTTGTCTCCGCACCAGAAATTGAGATAGTTGTCTGACTTGATACCGTTGGTGGTAACAGTTAGAGGCAGGGTATCGGTGGAAATTCCCAGATCCGGAACGGATATGACAAGGGTTTCTGTGTCCATCGCCTGCAGGACTTTCGCCTGGTTCGGTCCGACCATGACCAAGTTCTCTTCCGGGACCCTGGAGAAATACGAGCCTCGAATCGTGACCGTGGCACCGGTATTGCCTCCTTGAGGACTTATCGAAGTCAGATGCGGAGGTACATAGTCGGTCAGGATGCTGAGCTGATTGCTCAATTTATCCATTACTTTTACCCTCAGAGTGACTGCGTCTCCTTCCAGTTTTTCCGGTGCTCTGACAGCCATCATGCTGTCTTTAATCGAGAGGATCAGTGAATCCTGACCGTTTATTGTCACAGTTACTTTGTCTTTATCGACTCCGAAGCCCACGCCGTGAACCAAGAATTTCTGTCCTGGGGTTACTTTGGTGGCATTGAACAGGCTCAGTACCGAGGGGGCTCCCGTCAGGGTCCAGGCGAAATAGGCTCCTTTATCTCCTGCACCTTCTATGGATAACTGGCGCGGTCCATCGACGAAATATCCGGTTAGGTCGATGGATTTGGCGTGGGTCCTCAAAAAAGTGTGTTCATCGGCCAGGGTTTCGCTCTTCCCTTCCTTGTCCTTGGCGGATGGACCTATCGATACTTTCACCCAACCAAATCCTGGCCGGTTGCCATAACCGTTATAGAGAGTCAGCCAGGTGGGTGAGTTCTTGAAGTCATCCGGCACGGAAAGGGTTGCCGAGAAGCTCTCTTTCTCTCCTTTTGTCTGGGCAATATAATCTTTCTCGCTGAGCAGTTTGTGAGCGGTCGCCCATGCTGATTGCGCATTGCACAGAATCGCGCCGAGTATCAGGGTAATTGTGAAGATGCCGATTTTTTTGGATATGCCCTTCATTGTTGATAAATTCCTTTCACCGGCTGTCAAGCCAACTTTCGATACTCAAAGAAAGATAGCAGCTTAAGGACGATACATCTACCAACTTATAATAGTTGTTTTTCTAGCTGCTACTTCTGACGGTTTCGATCCAGTGGTTCAGGCTCTCCTGAAACTCGGTCATGTCCTGAAAGCGGAAAGCCGTATGCACATTGAGAGCCTTATATAACAAGCGGTCGAAAAGTTCTGCCGCCTTCAACTCCGGGCAGACTTCCGAAACGGGAATATGGGTT
>CAZCBH010000067.1:0-25271 GCA_964496875.1 uncultured Candidatus Obscuribacterales bacterium
ATCAGATCATATCTACTAAGAATATCATCGCCGGGCTCGTCTTCGGTGAAACCTTCCGGGAACAAATCCGTTTCCAGTTCAGGCGCATATGCAGTCAGTCTGGTTCTTGCCGCTTCCACTTTTGGCTTGTCAATATCCTTCTGATTATACAGAATTTGTCTAGGCAGATTCGACTCTTCCACCCTGTCGATGTCGCAGAGACCAAGCCTGCCTACACCGGCACCGGCTAGATAGAGAGCGGCAGGTGAGCCCAGACCTCCCAGCCCGACGATAAGCACCTGCGATCGCGCCAGTCTTAGTTGACCTCTCTTGCCTATTTCGGGCAGGGCAACCTGCCTGATATATCTAGTGCTCTCTTCTCTGTTTTTCAAAAAAACCTCTCGGACGCTTCTCTGCTATAGTAAATCCCTGCTTCCTGCACCAGACTAAGGTGTTTCCGGTGACTTCGACAAGATCCTCCATTCTTATCTCTCTCATTTTTACCATGGCTTTTTTTCTGGTGCCTCATCAAGGTATAACCAGGGTCATTCAGGCTGAGATCGAGCATAAAGATTATCTTCCCGGTGTGCCCGAGACCTTTTCCAGTGGTGCGGTGTTAAACACTGACAAACTGGAGAAACGGGTGGAATGGTTCCCGGTTCCGGATTGGATGGCGGGCACATACACGAAGGAAGGCGATATGGAGACCTTTGAAAAGGATTTTCGCAGCGGTTCTGAAAAACGCGAGAATTTCTGGTTGGAGAATCGAGTCACTCTCAGTTTCGGGCACCAGAGAGATGCGCTCAATACCATCTGGCACGCCGAAGTACTGCCTTTTCGGGCTGACGGGACCCGGGGGCGCAGCAGAGATCAACGATATGTAATCGGTATGAGCTGTTTGAAATCGACACCGGAATCAGTGGTGCTCAAGTTTCACTCTGTGGTTGTCGCCCTCGATGACCGGGACAGAGTTCTAGGCAGCAAGCAGCAGGAGGAGATTGTCAGCTTCTTTCCGGGAGGCGGCGATAATTTCATTACCACCACGAGTTCTACCAAGACCTTCAGTGAGTCCGGGCAGCCTCTTTATCAACTCGACTCCCATACAAAAAGGTTGAGAACCAGAGGTTTCATGGAAGAGGACTATCTCTCCGGCATAGATTTAAAGAGATCTTTGAACGACTTTCTGATCGGCAGAGACATGCAGAACCGGTTAGTGCGAGCCCGGTGATATCAAACAAAGTGTCTTGACAAGTCCGGGGCTGCACGGCCCATCGCTAAGAATTCTAAGGCAATCCCTTGATTTTACAGGCTCAGGAACCTAAATCAGGTATTCTATGCAAAACACAGAAAGCTTAGTATGCAGTACGAAAAGGCTAACTCCTTATCAAGGTGTCTTAATGAAGAAAGCTCTGACCAATTCTATTCGGGCTCTTATCGCAGCCGCGATTCTAGTTACTAGTTTTTGCCCTGCTTTTGCCCAGGAGCAAGAGAACCAGTCGAAGATAATCGCGATTATGGAGAAGGAACTCAAGCGCTCTTTCGACAAGCTAAAGAATGCCGGGGACGCCCCGCTTTACTACCTGGGTTATCGACTCTACGAGACCACCACCGACTATATCAGCGCTGAATATGGTGCCAGGACCTCGGACGATTTCGACGCTACCCGCCGTCGTATTTTGCGAGTCGACCTGAGAGTCGGCTCTCCTCAACTCGATAATACTCATAAAGTGAGGGATCAACGCGCTTTCAGTTTCGATACCGATATCTCCTCTTATCTGCAGACCGATGTCCCCCTGGATGACAACGAGCTGGCTCTGCGTCATGCGCTCTGGCTGAGGACGGACAAGGCTTATAGAACAGCGCAGCAGCAGTATGCCGCAGTTATTGCCAACAAAGATGTGAACGTCAAAGAAGAAGACAGCTCCGATGATTTCTCTAAGGAAGATAGTCAGGAGTTCGTGGGTGAGGAGAAGACGCTGGAATTCGACCGCAAAAAATGGTGCGATGATATTAAGGAGCTTTCCGCAATCTACAAAAAGTATCCGGATATTTTTTCTTCTTCCGTGGCTTTCACCGCATCTTTGACCCGGCGATGGTTGGTCAATTCCGAAGGGACAAGAATCTACGATTCCAGAACCGATTACGGGATCTATACGACGGCTCAAGCCAAAGCCGACGACGGCATGAATCTATGGCTCTATGATGATATTGAAGCCACCAGTGTCGGTGACTTACCCGGCAGAGAAAAGCTTGTCTCTTTCGTCACCGATATCGCCGAAAATCTAACGCGTTTGAGAACGGCACCCAAGGCCAAACCTTTTGCCGGACCGGCTATTCTTCGCTCCAAGGCGGCAGGAGTATTCTTCCATGAGGTCTTCGGACATCGTATGGAAGGACATCGCCAGAAGAATGATAAAGAGGGAAGGACATTTACCAAGAGCATCGACAAAAGAGTGATGCCGGAATTCATAAGTGTTATCGATGATCCCACCTTGAAAGAACTATCCGGGGTGCGGCTCAACGGGACCTATAAATTTGATGATGAAGGGGTGCCTGCCCAGAAAGTCACCCTGGTGGATAAAGGGATATTGAAAACTTTTCTGCTCTCCCGTTCTCCTGTTAAAGGCTTCCCCCGCTCCAACGGACACGGTCGATGCTCTCCATCCCGTAATCCTGTCGCCCGTATGGGTAACCTGATCGTAAAGTCGGAGAACACCGTCTCTTACGATGAACTAAGGGAAAAGCTCGTCGAGACCGTGAAAAAACAAGGCAAAGAGTATGGTCTCATTTTCGATGATATAGCCGGTGGTTACACTCTGACCAGCACCTCGGCTCCCCAGGTTTATAGTTTGCAACCGCTGGTGGTGACCAAGGTTTTTGCCGATGATCGGCCCGATGAGCTGGTAAGGGGTGTGAAGATAGTGGGGACCCCATTGACGGCTCTCGAGAAAATATTGTTGACCAGCGATCACAGCGATTCTTTTAACGGAGTTTGCGGTGCCGAATCCGGTAGTGTTCCTGTGTCGGCTTCATCACCGGATCTACTGGTCGAGACTCTTGAAGTAGAGCTCAAGGAGTCCCAACCCGATAAACCACCGCTTTTGAAGCCGCCCTATCACGACAAAGAGTCAGAGTCAAAGAGATAAAAAGGTAGTCCTGAATGAAAGCATTGAAGAACTTACGAGCAAATAAGCCTTGGGTAACCCTGGTCTCTTTGTTAGCACTCACAGTGGGACTGGCGGCAGGCCCCCTGGCCGTTCCTGCCTCTGCAGAGGAAGTATCGCCGCCGGTGACCGGCGATATAACGCGGTTGGAGAAGGATGTGGTCTTCAGAGCCATGTTGGATGAGCAGAAGCGTACAGTCGAGAAGCTCAAACTGGAGAATCATCCCAAACCTTACTTTGTCCAGTACAAAGTGCTGGAGTCCGATTCCGTCTATATCAATGCCGCCTGTGGCTCTCTTTCGAGTGCGACACGCAGCGCTTCTAGAAGATTCTATCCCGATATCAGAGTAGGTGATTACGCCCTCGATAGCTCGAAGTCCCAGGGTGGGCTCGGCTCTCTCCTGGGAGACAGTTATCTCTCCGGCGGTGTGTCGATTCCCCTGGAAGACGACTACTATGCCATCAGGCAGGAGATCTGGCTTTCATCGGATAAAGCGTATAAAAAAGCGGTCGAAGCTTATGAAGCAAAGAAAGCGGAACTGAAAGCCAATCCGGTATCGGACAGCCTGGGCGACCTCACTAAAGAGAAGCCGGTTATCTATTTGAATCCCGCAGTCAGCCTCAAGTTCGACCAGAAGACCTGGGAGGATAACAGTGTCAAACTCTCGGCTCTTTTTCTAAAACATCCTGAGATCGAGCACAGTCTGGTCAATTTCAACTATCGCGCAGCCAACGCCTGGCTCACTAATAATGAGGGCTTCAGGCACTCGGACGGCCAGCTTGCCACAGAGCTGGTGGTATCCGCCTCGATTCGGTCTAAAGATGGAAAACCTTATTCCGATTCGGTGGTTTTCGCCGGTGACACCCCGGCAGAGTTACCGACACTTTCTGAGATGGAGAATTCCGTCAAGGACATGATAAAACGTCTTAACGATGTGGCGGAAGCACCACTGGCTGAGAGCTATAGCGGTCCTATTCTCTTCAGCGAAGAAGCAGCCGGTACTCTGATGAATACCGTCCTCTCCAAACTACTCTCCGGCCCACCCGAGACCGGCTCTGAATCGGGCTTCTTCAAGAAAGAGCATCCTTACAGAAATCAGATCGGCAAAAGGGTCGCCTCGCGTCTCGTTACAGTAGTGGATGATCCGGGGGCTACTGATTACAAAGGAACCAAACTGCTTGGCCACTTCGAGGTGGACGATGATGGCGTTCCGGCTCAGAAACTGACCCTGATAGAGAAAGGAGTGCTCAAAACCTTCTGCACCAGCAGGGTTCCTACCCGGGGAGTGGAAGGCAGCAATGGTCACTCCGGCAATGGCTCCGGCACGACCAGTGTGCTTTTTGTCACCATCGACCCGGGAGTTAAAACCAAGGTTCTCAAGAAACGCCTCGTCTCAATGGGTAAGGAGGAAGGTTATGACCATGTCTACTACGTCAAACGCTTCGCTCCGGCTCTTGGTCTTTTCAGCCTCAGCTCATCTCTTTCCAGCCTCTTTTCCAGTCTGGGCAAAGGCGTCACTCTCAATCCCAGTGAGCTGTATAGAATAAATGTCAAGAACGGCAAGGAGGAGCTGGTGCGCGGTGGCACCATCGATCTCGATCCCCGGCGGGTGATGCGCGAAATCGTTGCCGGCGGGGCTGAGGATAAGGCTGTCCTGGTGGCGGCCAGGGGCGGTCGCACTGTAAGTGTTGTCGTCCCTGCTCTGATTGTTCGCGACCTCGATATCAAAGAGCCGGGCAAACAGTCCCGTAAGCCGCCGATTGTGCCCAACCCTCTAATTATGAAATCGGAACAGTAGAGTTAACTGTTTTGTTGTTGCTATCATTTGCCTATGAGCCCGAACGCTACCCACACTCATAATGATTGCCCGAGCTGTTTGAGAAGAAACGAGCCGGACATGAATTTTTGTATGTATTGCGGAACTGCGCTCAAGCCCGATATGGAACACCGGCGAGTCACCGATCTGAAGTTGTTGAAGCCCTGTATCAAATGCGGCAAGGCTGATAGGCTCAGTCAAGAGTACTGTGTTTATTGCGGAACCCAAATCACTGTGCCCGGTTCAACTCAGCCGGAATCTTCCGCCTTCAAGAAATTCACCTGGGAACTGGAAAAAATCGAGCCGGCTGCGGACAATGTCAGAAGGGAAGTAGCTTCGGTATCTACCTCTGTGGCTCCGCCTCAATCGAAAGGTTCGGGTCCCAATTGGACCGCCCTTCTTTCTGTGCTTGGCCTTATTCTGGGATCCGCCACCTGTTATTTTCTGGGGCGAGACTATATGCAGAGGGTCTATCTTCAGTTGACCTGGCCCCGGGACGGAATAGTCGTCTATGTCGACCCGCCTTCGGTGACCTATAAGCTCTATGAACGCGGTAGCAATTCCTTTATCGTAGGCAAGAGTTCCGACGCCGGTAGCTTCTCTATTCAAGGTGTGAAGCCGGGTAGCTATACCCTGCATGTTTCCTCACCGAAACACAGAACCATCATTCGCCGAATCAATGTGGAGGAGGGACGCTCTACTGTTCTGGGCTATCCAGAAAGACTGCTTTTGCCTGCCCAGGAAAGTTGAATCAGATATATGAATAACACAAACTCCATTCACCAGACGAAAACATGTCCCTCATGCGGCAGGAATCTGCCTGGCGAGGCGGTTTTCTGCGGTTATGACGGAGCTTTGCTGCCGGCAGAGGTCGAGAGCGGAGGAAGCGCTGATTCCGGTTCTTCCAAAGTTTGTCCTCAGTGCCGCAAGAGCTTTCCTTCTTATGCGCGTTTCTGTCCGGCGGACAGCATCCGTCTGGTTCAAGAAGAACAAGCGGCAATGACGGCTCAAACCCCCGAACCGCGTCGTACCTCAGAGAAGACCGGTACGACTTTTATGGATCAGGCCAATGTCTCAGAAGGGGCCGGTCTCCATGCCGAAGAAGCGTATCTTCAGGAAGAGGCAAAAGCAGAGGTCGTTCCACAGTCTTCCTCTCCACAGACCGATGAACATCTTCTTGCCAGCACATCTGGCTATATGGGCAACCTGATCGGTAAGACCATAGACAAGTATTTGATTCAGTCGATGCTCGGCGAAGGCGGAATGGCTGTGGTCTATAAAGCGCACCATACGATTATGGAGCGCACCGTGGTAATCAAAGTCATGCACGGTTGGCTTCTGTCCAACGCCAAATCGATAGAACGTTTTATGCGGGAGTGCAAAGTCACTGCAAAGTTGAATCACCCGAATATTGTAACCGTATACGATGTCGGATTAATCAACGACAAAGCACCGTATCTGGTTATGGAATATATAAAGGGAGAATCTCTGGCCGATCGTATTCAGCGTCAGGGTGCGCTTTCCTTCAAGACCGTGGCCAATATCGTCATCCAGATCTGTCGCGGATTGCAGGAAGCTCATAATTACGGGATCATTCACCGGGATTTGAAGCCGGACAATATCCTGCTTCAAGACAAGTCAGACCGACCGGACTGGGTCAAAATCGTAGATTTCGGTATTTCCCATTTTGCCAAAGGTGGAGGGCAACGTCTGACAAAAACCGGACGGATGGTGGGGACACCCGAGTATATCGCTCCGGAGCAACTCAAAGATAAGCCGGTGGACAATCGGACCGATCTATATGCTATCGGGATAATCATGTACGAGATGCTCACCGGTAAGGTGCCTTTCGAAGGGGAGAGTGCCGAAGCCATTTTGATGAAACACTTGCTGGAAGAGCCGACTCCGATGGTGCAGCACAAGCCGGAATTCAAAGACGGTACTCCTTTTGACGATATCATCATGCGTCTGCTCAAGAAAGATCCCGACGAGCGCTTTCAGACCGCTACCGAATTGAGGCTCGCCATCGAACAAGTGGCATCGAAGTTGCGCTCGGGTAGATCTTAAAGATTACGAATCACCCATGTTAAAACTGCTCAGAAATTTCACAGCTCTTCTGTTTCTTTTGCTGGTCATAACCGGAGGAAATAGTGTCTTTGCCCGAGAAGCTCTGACCCTAGACCAGATCGAAGACCAGATCGAAAAACTGAGAGATCGGGGCAAAGACGACAAAAGAGCGGACTTGCTCTATCGCCTTGGTGAGAAATATTTCGAGGTCGGCAAATTTGGAGCTGCTGCTGCGAAAATAAAAGAAGCGATAGAGATAGAAGATCGAATCTATCAGAACTCTGCTGCAGGCGCTGCGAATACCGGTGGATTCTTGCCCCGGGTTCATAGTCGAGTCGCTCTTGCCAATGTGTATATCAAACAGAAGCGTTTCGACCAGGCTCGCGATCTTTATCTTGAAGCGATTAAGATTCTGGAGAGTCTTGCGAAGACCGGTGAAGCGGCTAAACTAGCGTGTCATCTGGGCAGTCTCGAACTCAAGCTCAATATGGTAGATAGCGCCGAGAACCGCTTTAAAGAAGCAAGAGACCTGGCTATCAAAGCCAAACTGTCCGAGGCGGAAGTCTCTGCTTTAATCGGCCTTGCCACTATAGAGAGAACCAGAAAACAGTATCAAAAAGCGCTCGAATATTTGAAGACTGCAAAAGGCGCCGGCGAACTGGACCTCGATGGTATTGCCTATGCTCGATTGCTCAATGAACTGGGTCGGACCTATTCTGATATGGATCTGTTCGAAGAGGCAGAAGCGCAATTTAAAGAATCGGCTAAAGAATTCGGCGACTCGGGGGAACTCGGTCTTCAAGGCCAGGTCCTGACAGCGCTCGGTCAGATCTATCTGCTCGAGCGCAAGACCGATGAGGCTCTAGCTACCCTGACCCGGGCAAGGGATTTGCTCCTTACTGAAAAAGCCAGTCGGGACCTCGCCAGAGCTCTTGTTCCTCTGGGCTCGGCCCAGGCCGACAGCGGTAAGTTCAAAGAAGCGCTGGCCAGCCATAGACAGGCTGCTTCTATGGCGAAGAAACAGGGAGACAGCGCTACCTATCTATTGGCTGTGCTGGAAGAAGGCTATGATCGATTTCTAGGCGGTGATACCGAAAAGGCGCTAAAGTGCTATTTGAAAGCTAATAAGTTTGTTGACGGCTATAAAGGCAAGGTCAACAACGAACTGAAAGCTGCCATCGCAAGAGACTGCGGTATGGGTGCCAGAGCGCTTGGCCAGGTGGAAGAGGCTGTCAAATATTATGAAAGCGCCGCCGATTATTTCTTGAAGGCAGGCAAGCTGTCCGATCAAGCCATCATGCTGGACAGCATCGCCGTTGCCTATTTAGACAATGGTGACACAGATAATTTTGCGCGTTACCATGATCTTGCCCTTGGTGTCTTTAAAAATGTGGAGACATATGACGGTGGAAGCTCTAGAAAGAATCTGCGTGCGATGCGTACAAAAGGATCGCTGCACTATAATCAAGGTCAATACTGTGTTTACAAAGGCAAACTGGCCGATGCCGTGCTCCAGTATGAAAAGTCTCTGAATTGCTACCGGGAGGCCGGGGATGAACTGGGCCACTGTCATGCCCTCAGGGGCATGGGACTCGCTTATTTGATGCTCGGCCAGGTAGGCAGATCGAAAGATGCCTATGAAGGCGCCCGGGTTATCGCCAGTCGTATCGGTAATATAGAAAGCCAGTGGGATTGTGCCACCGGTCTGGGTAAAGTATACGCCAAGCTTGGAGAAAGAGAAAAGGCTGAAGAGTCTCTTAGGCAAGCTGTTTCGCTTGCCGATAAAGAGAGACGACAGTTCTCAAGGGACAGCTTTAAAACAGCCCAGTTGAGTTTGAGAGAGGATTGTTTTCTCGAGCTTGTCGAGTTGCTGTTCAAGGACAAGCGTTATGAAGAAGCGCTTACAGTAGCTGAATGCGGACGGGCACGAGCTTTTTTAGACATGCTGGAAGGACGTTCCACCGGTGCGGCTCCACGGCTGGTTTCTAACAGCCTGATAGAGAGTGGTCGTATCGAGAAAAAGCCGGAAGCGAGAACACTTGTAGCCATGGCCGATACCGGAGCTGCGACTGCCGGATTTCGGTCGGTTAAAGTGCGCCCTAAATCCGGTGCCACGGTAAGCCCTTCCGCCATCTCTCCGGTCAACGCAAAAGCACCTGACCTGAATGAGTTGCAGGCTCTGGTAAAGCGAAGCGGGTCTTATGTTTTGGAGTACATCACCACCCCTAAAAAAGTGATGATCTGGTTGGTAGATCCAGGCGGCAATGTCGTTGTGGGTAAGAACGTCGACTGTGATCTGGAAGAGCTCAAGAGCCTCATTAGAGAAACTCATAAATCTATTGTCACCACTCCTGATGGCATGGAGGCACTGCATGCCCTCTCTGAGAACCGGTCTAAATCTCTGCGCAAGCTCTATGATCTATTGATCGGTCCGGTGGAGTCTTCGCTTCCAACCGATCCTGAACAGGTGCTCACGGTGGTGCCCTATGGACCGCTCTATCTGGTGCCGTTTGCGGCTTTATTAGATTCCGGAAATTCTTATCTTGTAGAGAAGCACGCCCTGGCATACTTGCCTTCTATAGCGGTACTGAGAGCCACCGGCGATATGAAGCAGAAACTTGCCGGTCTTGATGACAGACTTCTTGCCTTCGGGAATCCTATAACCGAGCGTAACAAGTTCATAGGCAAGCTTCCCTATGCCGAAAAGGAAGTAGCCAAGGTAGCCTCGATATTTAGCCAGGTTAAGCAGGGCAATAAAGACGCTACCCATATAGAGGTAGGCGAGGCCGCCACCAAGAAAAAATTTGCCGAGTTGGCTCCGGGGTATTCTTATATTCATCTAGCCACCCACGGTCTTATAGATGCTGATTCGCCTATGGACTCCAGCGTGGTGCTGGCACCTGAAGGAGATGATGATGGTCTTTTGACCGTCAAAGATATCCTCGAACTTCCAGCTCTGAATGCTAAATTGATTGTCTTGTCTGCCTGCCAGACAGGTAAAGGGAAGGTCACCGGCGATGGGGTCATCGGTCTCTCCCGTGCTTTTATAATCGCCGGTACCCCATCGGTTATGGTGAGCCAGTGGAATGTCGATGACGTCATGACCGAGTTTCAGATGGCGCTGCTTTATAAAGAGTTGCTGTCCGGTCAGAAGAAGGCAAGGGCCCTCAGGGTGGCTCAGCTCAAGACCATAAACTTTATGGAAAAAGGACTGGCCTCAAGCTTTGCCGACGAAGACGAAGATGATGATGCCGAGACCGGTAAGAAAGCCAAAGAGAGAGCCAATCCTCGCTATTGGGCAGCTTTTCAGGTCATAGGCGAGAGCGAGTAAGCCAGAGTTCTTAGATATCTTTGAGCTTGATCGGGAAGATTGGCGGCTTGGCCACGGTTACCCTGACACCGCCGAAGATACGATAGTTGAAGCCTGCAAAGCCGGGGCTCTGGGGAGCACCTATATTGAAAATCTGCTGGGAGCGGATATAGGTCTGAATCGGATAGCGCGGATTTATTTTTCTTGCCACTTCTTCGGTGAGGATAATAACCTGGTTATTGCCGCCGCCTCTATAAATGGGGCGGCCGAAATTTGAAGCCAGGGTAGAGTCGGCTAGAAAAGTCCAGCCGCCTTTGCGGTGCACCACGCCACCGGAGTAAAACTGATCGAACTCCTGATAGCGATCGAACATGCGCCGGAAGCGAACCTGGCCAAGCACACTGCCATAGGCTATGGTGTTGTTGCCTATCGGTTTGGTCAGGGTCACCGAAGGAATTATGTCGAAGAGAAAGGGCGGGTCGTCTATATAGTCCAGAGTGCTGAAAAGTGCCCGGTTAAAATATCCGAAAGACAAATTGGCTCGGTTTTTGAGGGGGATATCGTGGGTGACCTGGAAACCGACTGATTGCAGCGTCCGCGACAGGGGACGATCGAATTTTGTGTATTGATCTCGCAGAAGAAAATAATTGGCAGATACCCGGGTCCGTTTGGTGAGAGCATAGCCCAGAGTCAGGTTGGGCAACACCCTATAGATGAAATCGGAGCTGTTGCGACTGTTGGTCTGGAAAACGTTTGTTTCAAGCCTGACACTGTTGTCTACCACGGCGGAGAAAAACATCTTAGATGGCAGCCGGTAGAGCATGCCGGATTTGAATTGATCAAAGCGATCGAAGGAGGGGTTGCGACGGGGCAAGTTGACAGGAGTCAGATCCAATGTCGGTTCATCGCCAAGTGGGTCCGAGCCGGTCACATCGGTGGGGACCGATTGCGCTATCTCGGTTATCTCACCGCTATGCACTGGATATGGGGTCAGCTCCGGTTCCTGGTCTATGGAAAGAGGTTGTTGCGGATGAATCTGAGCAAGGACCAGCTCAGGTTCCGGTAAACCTCCGTCTTCTACCGATTGCGGCTGGGCCAGGCATGGGAGCGCCGTTTCAAACAACAGGAATGGGATGGCGAGAAGCACCACCGGGAATATCAGATATTTTTTGCTCTTTGGAAGAGGCATACTCGAGAAGTAGAAACGGTAGTAAAGATCTTAAATGTCAATGGCATTATAGCGGAGGCCAGGCACCTCTTCCATTATCTTGTTACAAGCTATTTCCCTGGAGATACGCAATCACTCATAATTGGCCTTCCACAGCAAGAAGGAGTTTTTAGTGAACGGGAACGAGAGCGATCAGGAGCGAAATCCGGCTATCAGGGTAGTTCTCCTGCCAAGGGATACCAACAGCCAGGGCACTATTTTCGGCGGTATTATTCTCAGCCACATCGACCTTGCAGGGGCAGTGGAGGCAGCCAAGACCACCAGGCAGAAGGTGGTGACCAAGGCGATTAAAGAGGTCGAATTCAAAGCGCCGGTTTTTGTCGGGGAGGTTGTCAGTTTCTACGCCACCACATTGCGAGTCGGCACCACTTCTATTACCGTCCATGTGGATGTGGAAGTCATGAGAGAAGAAGAAGTGGTGGAAGTCACCCATGCCGACCTCACTTTCGTCTGTGTCGATAAAGACGGAAGACCTTCTAAGATTCGAAAAGATTCATAAATCAAGTACGGTAACCGATGCATATCTCTTACCCGGCCGGTTTCAGACCCGCTATCATATTCCCGTGTTTACAGGCTAAGCGGAGCTGAGACCATGACCGGTGACAACGGAGCTGATTCGAAAGAGAGATTGCGCCTTTATCTGGGCACAGCCTGCGGAAAGTCCACCGCCACCTTTGGTGTATTGTTGAGAGCGCTAAGCGCCGGTAAGAATGTCACCATGGTCTTTTTCGACAAGATGGAAGGCAACTCTTCAGAGGGTCCTGGACTGCGGATTCTCGCCGATTCCAAACAGGAAGGCTTCGGCAAGTTGAATCTGAACTATACCGGGGTAAACAGAATCGGTACCGGTCCTGGAGGAAGCTTCAGGCTCTACAGTTCACCCAACGGCATTCTTCCGGAGGACAAAGAGGCGGCCAGAGAAGGACTGGGCTACATAGCCCGGGGACTGGAGCGCGGCGATGACATCGTTATCGGTGATGAGCTGCTCGATGTGGCCAGAGTGGGTTTATTGGATTGGGAAGAGGTTAAGAATGCCTTCAAGCTACGCAAAGACCCGACGGTTCTTATATTGACCGGCAGACGTGCACCGGACTGGCTCATGAAAGAAGCCACCACCATATCGACCACCACGCAACTCAAGCACCACGGGCGTGCCATCGAAGGTCTCGATTGCTGATTAGGCAGCCTCAGTCCGTTTTGGTTCTGGCGCTTTTGATCTGGTTGCCGGCGCTGGCTGTTTCAGGACTTTTAGTGATCTCTTTTTTCAGCACCTCAATCGCCTTGTTCAGCTGAATGTCTTTTCCATCGCTGGGCGATTTGTCGAAGTGCTTGTAGCTCAAGTCTATCCACCAGGGACCTTTTCCTTCTTCCCAGTCTTTGGTCTTCACTCCGACCTTGAAATCAGGGACGATACCATGCTTGTGGATGTCCACATCATTGGGAGTGAGATATCTGGCTATGGTGACATTGATTCCGGATTCATCATCCAGTTTGTTAATCGCTTGCACCAGACCTTTTCCGAAAGAGGTCTCACCCACGAGTTTGGCTCTGCCGTTGTCTCGCAACGCACCACTGAGGATCTCACTGGCGCTGGCGCTGCCTTTGTTAATAAGCACCACCATCGGGTGTCTATTGAGGGGGCGATTGGCGGAGAATGTGGAGTTCTTATAACCGTCCGAGTCGATGGTGCTTACAATCACTCCACGATCGAGGAACATGTTGGCTATTTCAATCGCGTTGGTCAAAAGTCCGCCCGGGTTGTTACGCAGGTCGAGAATGAGACCATCCGTATTATCCAGTTTCTTAAGCGCCGCTTTCATCTCTTTATTCGCTTTCTGTGAGATGAAGGTATCCAGCCGGATATAGCCGATGTTACCCGGTAGGATCTCGGCGTTGGCTACTGCTCTTATCGGGATCTCATCACGAACCAGATCCACCGGCTTCTCTTTGTCTTTGCCGACTAAAAATGTCAGGGTTACCTTGGCTCCTTTGGGACCACGAATGAGCTTGACTACCTGGTCGAGGGACTGACCGGAGACTTTCTTGCCGTCCACTTCGGTTATTTCCCAACCGGGTTTGATATTGGCTTTATAAGCTGGTGTCCCTTCGATGGGAGCGATTACCACCACCCGGTGGTTTTTGTTCATACCGAGCTGCATACCGACGCCATATAAGTGCGCTTCAATTTGAGAGCGCTCTTCAGCGAAAGCTTCAGGATCGAGAAAACGAGTATAGGGATCCCCCAGACTCCAGAGCATGGTCTCTATCGCTTTGTGGGCGTCGTCCAGGGTTTTGAGCTTGCCGTCATATTTATGCTTCCAGCGGTTCCAGTCCTGGGTGTTATAGGTCTGGTCGTAATAAGAGCGACGAATCAGAAGCCATGCCTTCTGGTAGAGGACCTGGGGCATGATCTCGGCATGCTTGGCCTGGGCCAGCATTAGAGGATTGTTCTTGACGCCGGCACCACCGTCGGCAATCAGGATATGTTTATCGCTGTTTCCTGCTTCCGAAGCTATAAGCCAGCTCTGGATGCCGAAACACAACAAGCAACTGACTAAGGGGATACCAATGCGAGTGATGGCTTTTCGGTTGGACAAGTCTCGATTCCTTCTATTTCCAGGTCTCTAATGAGATATTAAAGCAATTTCTTACGCCCATGGGGTGAAATAGCTGATTTACCTAATAAAGATCTTCCCTCTTTTTATAATTAGGACTATTCTAGACAAAATTTTCGAAAATTGCCTTTATTTGCCGCTTGAAACGAAGCTAGCGTTACGACCGGCAATTTCTTTGGAAAATTTTATTTTACCCCTTTCAAAGTGACAGGTGCGACTTATCCTGGTTCTTTTCATGCTCATTGTCATGTACTTTAATTATTTTGGGTTTTAGCCCTTGATCCGGTCCAATAACATACTCTTCTATCGTTTATATCCTGGAGATTATCAGTGACCAGAGGAAGCACAACTCTAGAGAAGGAAAACGTGACGAATTCGTCCGGTTCTATTGATTCGAGCCAGTCTGCTGCGCCGTCTCAAAATGGACCTTCTATTCCTGTATTAGGGAAGATTTCGGACAAGACCAAGACCAGGTTCAAGATCTGCTTCAGCCTTCTTATGATCGCCAGCCTTTTTCTCTTCGGAAAAGTCGACCTGTCTAAGAGCTGGGCTGCAGCTCTGACAGCCCACAAAGGCTATATGCTCGGCGCGATTTTGCTGTTTCTCCTCAGTCCGGTGATGAACGCGCAGCGTTGGCAGCTTCTCGCCGGGGCGGTGGGTCTTAAAAAGTCCCTGCTCAAGATGACTCAATACTGCTATGTCGGAACTTTTTTCAATCTCTTTCTTCCCTCCACAGTAGGCGGCGATTTCAGTCGTTGTTACTATCTGTCCAAAGGGACCGGTAAATATCTCCACGCACTCTCCTCGGTGATTGTCGACCGCGCGATGGGTCTGGCGGTGCTTCTTATGTTCGCCTCTTTCGGCCTTCTTTTGGGACCCGGCGGAGCCGAAATTCCGATGAATCTGAAGCTCCCTATCTTCTTGCTGACTTTCGGTGTCTTCTGCGTGGTGCCTTTCATGCCCCAGTTGAGCAATCGTATTCTGGGACCGGCCAACTGGTTTAGCCGTAAACTGAACGAAAGTACAGCCAGGGTCTTCTGGCAGGATCGGGGACTTATTCTGACTGCATTCCTTCTTTCTATATTGATGCAGGTGCTGGTGGTTATCTGCCATGTCGGCGTCGGAATGGCTCTTGGTATAGACCTGCCTTTGTGGTACTACTTTGTTTTCTATCCTTCGGTGGCGGTGCTGGGCTTTGTCACACCGAGTATCAATGGGATAGGCATAAGAGAATGGGCTTATACTTATTTCCTTACCTTCATGGGAGTGGATAACTCTACCGCTCTTGCTTTCGCCATCATCTGGCTCGGCATGATCACCCTTCTGAGCCTCCTCGGCGGTGTTGTATATACTCTTGGACACTTTAAGATATCCGATGAGGAGCGAGCCAAGCTCCAGACCGGCCAGATCTGACCACTGTAATGAGCACCAGATTGCCGCTACCGGTGGGATGCGCGCCCGATAGGCACCAGGTGGTACGAGACCTGCTCGATATCATCGACTCTGGTTCCGAAAAATTGCGAATCTATCTAGTGGGCGGCTATTTGAGAGATTGTCTCAGACCGAAATTGAAAGCTCGCAAGGAGTACGATTTCGATTTTGCCGTGGCCGGCGGCGAGGCGATACCCCTGGCAAGGTTGGTGGCCCAGAAACTGTCCGGTCATTTCGTTTTGCTCGACAATAAGAACGACACCGCCAGGGTAGTACTCGAAGACGGCACCTGTTTAGACTTTGCCGGCTGTGTCGGTGGGTCTATAGAAAGCGATATAAAAAGAAGAGATTTCACCATCAATGCCCTGGTCTGGGATCCATTTCACAGGGACACGATTCTCGATCTGGTCGGTGGGGTGGCAGATCTGGAAAAGGGTCTCCTCAGCGCCATCGATGGCAAAAATCTTGTGGAAGATCCGCTCAGGCTTCTGCGTGCCTATCGTTTCGCCGCCGAGTGCAATTGCACCATCGCTCCGGAGACCCTTGCTCTTATAAGGGAACATGCGGCCGGAATCGAGAAGGTTCCATATGAAAGAACGAACTATGAGTTCTTCCTGATGATGGAATCGGATCGGGCCGGTGAATTATTGTCGAGCATGGCGGATACAGGATTGCTCGAGGCGATCTTCAGCGATCTGAAAGCGACGCGCAAGGTCACCGCCAACCAGTTTCATCACCTGGGGCTGTTCGAGCACAGCCTCGAATGTGTACGGCAAACCGAACTATATATAAAGACCTGTCCCGACTGGGTCAAAGAGTCGGCCGCCCAGACCATCGCCCATGGGGTCAGTCGTTTGAGCGCTACCAAAACGGCATGCTTGCTGCATGACATAGGTAAACCCGGAACCTGGGAAGTGACCGAAGAGGGGCGTCATACTTTTTTGGGTCATGACAAACTTGGGGCTACCATGACCACTGAACTGGCTAAAGAGCATCGCTGGTCGAAACAGCTTGGTCGTTTTGTCGCCGGCCTGGTGAAGTGGCATCTTCGCCCGGGCCATCTCTTTCATCAGGGACAGCCCACGGAAAAGGCTATCAATAAGTTCTATAGAAAGATAGGCGACGATGTACCGGAGCTGATGATGCTTGCCTTCGGCGACCTGGGAGCCACCCGGGGGGCGGATTTCACCGAGGCGATGCGGGAGAACCTGGCAGAAAACTTTCGCCGTTTACTTGATGGATACCCGCCATTTCGAGAAAGAGAAAATAGAATGCCCCGCCTTCTTTCCGGACTGGAAGTGATGGAGCTGCTTGGCTTAGAACCCGGTCCTGCCATCGGTCAAATTCTTGAAGCCCTGGAGGAAGCCCAGAGTTTGGAAGAAGTCACCGATGTGCCCGAAGCACAGGCTTTTGTCAGGGAGTTCTGGCACCATAAAAATCAATGATCTGGCAATCTCCGCTTGGCAACTTGATTTAAGGGTTAAAAGAAATAATTCTGGGAATAAAAAATTCAGAGACGAAGCTCTGACTCGTCGTGATTTCAAGAGATATGCAGAAATCGTATTTCCAAGTCCTCGTAGAAGGACTGAAGTGCTGCGCTCTTGCACGAGGGGATTTTTCTTGAGGATAAAGACACCATGTTAAATACCAAGGTTGACAGACTTTCCAATTATTCAATCATCGCCAGACTTGATGATGCCATTCCTCTCAACACCGAAGAGTGGGTGAAGACGGAAAGATTGCTCAATCAAGTCAGTGAGTTTGTTCCGATGTCTATGCTCAACAGTCTGACCGAGGCTATCATCGCCTATGCAGACGATCAGGCCAGACGCGGTTATTTGCTCGGTCAGGAAGATCTGGTCGAGGAGCTTAAGAGTAAGGCTACTAAGATAGCTTGATCCAGGCTATAGAATAGATATATTCGTTTCAAATTTTTTCTTCCACTTTCCCAGTCAGCCCCTCGATTTCGATTGAGGGGCTGTCTGATTTCGATACTCTTAGTTCTACCTTCGCTCTTTCGGTTTATAATCAGACTCAGTCACAGCAACCGTCATGAATGATGAGTATTAAACCCGTAAGACCCTGGAGAAGAATATCCTCTGAAAAGATAGCGGACTGTAGGGTCTTTACCGTGCATCGCAACCGCTCTTTTAGATACGCAGAGTTCGAGGATGAGCAAAAGACACATGATTTCTATGTCTTTCACTCCGGCGATTGGGTCAATGTCATCCCTGTAACCGAGAACCAGGAGATCATATTGATCGAGCAGTTTCGGCACGGGACCGAGTCTTTTACCCTGGAAATTCCAGGCGGCTCAGTCGACGAAAGCGATCCTGATCCGCTCTTCGCGGCTGAACGTGAGCTCAGAGAAGAGACCGGAGCTGTGGCCGGAGAATGGATACAACTGGGGATGAGCCACCCGAATCCGGCGATTCAAGGTAATCTCTGCCATACTTATTTAGCCAGGGACGCAAGAATCATAGAAAAGCCCCACTTTCATTCGACGGAAGAGATTGCCATCAGGAAAGTGCCCATGGCTGAAGTTCCGGCTTTGATCAAAGGGGGCGTCATAACCCATGCACTGGTACTGGTGGCTTTCTACTGGTTGCAACTGGAGTATGGCGATCTTTCAGATCGCGAGGCTTTCTATGGCGCAGGCAGCCCGTTGGGCGGTGTCTCCCATTCGTTCGATCAGTCCTGATTTCTCCTTGCACGAAGAGTGAATCGAAGAATCGCTCAAGAGCCTGGCCAATTTGACTTTCCATTCATTTGCTTTCATAGAACGCACCTGCTCGGCTATACCTAGATTGGTGAGGCGTTCGGCGTTGTCGAACTGATCGTGGGCAAAGGGTACAACCAGCTGTGGTGTCGCCGCTTTCATCGCCTGGGCACTGGTCCCGATACCACCATGATGAACAACGGCCGCTACCTTCGGAAAAAGCAGATCGAAGGGTTCGTAGTCGCTGTGAAACAAAGAATCGCTGTTTTCTCGATTGAGAGAGCGATCAAAACGATTGACGAAAACAGCTCTCTTGCCAAGATCGGCAGCGGCTTTTCTGGCTGCTTCGAAAAATTTATTGCCGTAGGCCATGGCTGAGCCGGCGGTGAAAAGGATAGGTGCTGACCCCTCTGCCAGATAGCGCCTCATCGAATCGGACAGAGCTGCGCCATCTATACTTTTCGCCAGGGGGAAACCGGTAAAAACGTGGTTCTTCGGCCAGTCGGCAGCGGCCGGAGCATACCAGGACGGGAAAGCGAGAATGACCTGGTCGGTCGAGTGCATCCAGGTGGACATGATTCTATCCACCGGCGCAAGCTCCAGGTTCGCTCTGATGCGATTCATATCAGGCTTCAAAGTGCGGTCGAGGGCGTGACGGTCAATGGCGTCTATTACCCATTTGCGCATGACATAAGGCATGATCGCAGGCAGCTTCAGACCGGGCATATGGGGTGGTCTCTGCGCCGATAATATGACCGAAGGGGAGAGATGGACGGTGGTGTGTTTTACTTTCAGTTTTTCCGCCACCAATCTGGCGGCGAAACCGAGACTGGTGGCAACCAGTACTGTCTCTCCCGGTTTTACCAGTGACTCGATCAGTTCGTATTGCTGAGGGATATATTCTTTGAGGTTTTTCCAGATAGCCTGGAAGCCTTTTCTTGGATGCCATATTTCCGGGTTTTTGACGACCTCTTCATACTGCTCGCGATCCCCTAAAGGATGTGGATTGAGACCGGCTTCGGCAATTTTGCTCTCAAAATAGCCCGAAGCCAGAAAGTCGACCTGGTGACCTCGGTCTTTCAGGGCTCCGGCAATCTCTATCATCGGATTTATATCGCCTTCGCTACCGATTGCCACCACTATGATATGCATTATTCATCCGTCTTTCGAGACTCCGGGACAGGCGCTTAAGATATCATGTAAACTCTTGGACTGGGAAGTTGTATCGGTTCATCAACCTTGAAAAGAAAGTCAGAGTTCAAAAAAAGCCTGCGCCTTATAAAGGTTCTGCTTCGGGAGTTTCAGTTTTTTTTGCTTACGGTGACGGTGGCATTCTTCGGCTCCACAACCATACTCTACTTCGTCTATCCTCTTGCGGAATTGCCGCCGCATCATCATTCCTTCCTCGGGGTGGCCTACGACACCCTTCTTCTTACATTTTTCGAACAGCCGATTCCCTTTGTGGACGATCTCCGGCTGATACCGGTCTTCTTCGGATTGCCCATTCTCGGGCTTCTGGTCATTGTCGACGGTGCGGTCCGGCTCGGCAACTTGGTGGTTCAATACAGAAAATTTTCACAGGAGTGGCAAAAACTGGTGGCAGCGTCTTATCAAAATCATGTAATCATCTGCGGACTGGGAAATGTCGGTAAGAGGGTAGCGGAGCAGCTCTTGAAGTTTGAAGAGGAGATAGTCTGTATCGAGACCCGGGAGGATTCCAAATTTATTGCCGAGATGACCCGGCTGCGGGTGCCGGTTTTAGTCGCTGATGCCACCAGGGCAAGTGTGCTTGAGGAAGCGAATATCAAACAGGCGAAAGCCTTAATGGCTCTCACAGACAAAGATCTGAACAATCTTGAAACCGCGCTCACCGCCCGGGAACTGAACCCGGAGGTAAGGATAGTCATGCGAATGTTCGATCAAAGTCTGGCGGACAAAGTGAAGAATTCGCTGGGCATAGAATGTGTCTACTCTGCTTCTGCCCTGGCAGCACCGGTTTTTGCCCAATCTGTGGTCTCGGAGAATCTGCTCTCCTCTTTTCAATTCGGCTCCACCCTGGTCAATGCCTATCAGATGATTATCAAAGCAGACTCGAAATTTGCCGGTATGAAAATCGATGATGTTCGCAAAGAGTATGAGATCACGGTGCTGATGCACGACAGACAGGGCTCAGTCGATTGGAACCCTCCTACCGATATAATTCTTACCGAAGGTGATAAGCTCTTGATCGTCACGGAAGCTGACGGTGTCAAAGATCTTCTCGCCCTGGAAAAACTTACTTAACGTAACTCAGCGGGTTTTTCGGTTTGCCCTGGACTCTCACTTCGAAGTGGAGGTGAGGACCGGTGGCGAATCCGGTGCTGCCTTCATAGCCTATTACATCACCTTTCGAGACGTTCTGTCCCTTAGAGACAGTGGCTTTGGTGAGGTGGGCATAGAGGGTGGAATAGCCGTTACCGTGAGAGAGGATCACCACTTTGCCATAGCCGCCGTACCAGCCGGTGTGAATCACGTGACCACTATCCGAGGCTCGGATGGGCGAGCGGCGCGGACCTGCTAAATCGATGCCGGTGTGAAATTTGCGGGTGCGGAAAATAGGATGACGGCGCCATCCAAAAGGAGAAGTCAACTTGGCTTTGAGAGGCATGGCGAAGCGACCTGAGCCTTTGGTAAGGGGCTCGTTAGACTCGCTCTTGACGCTGTCTTCCATGCTTTGAATCTGGGTCTCCAGGGCTCTCGATTGCTGTTCCAGTTGACGTTCGGTCTTCTCGTAAAAAGATCGCTGGGATCTCAGCTTTTCCGCCACTCTTTCCTGGGCGCTTTTGCGGCTGGCGAACTCCTGGGCTTTTTTCGAAATCTCCGATACCAGGGAGCCCAACTGGCTGCGCTGCTGATCCAGTCTGCTGCGATTAGCTGCCAGGGCCTGGGCCTGGGCCTTTAACTTGTCGAGCAGATTTTTGTCCTGCTCGGCGATTCTGGTCTGGTAGTACATCCGATCTATTAGCTGCTGCAGTGAGTCGGTCTGGAAGATCATCTCGAGGAAGCTGAGCCGATGTCCTTCATACATCTCTCTCAGGCGCTTACCGGCTAGAGCCTCCTGGCGCTGTGACCAGGTTTCGGTTACTTTCAAGTTCGTCTGGGTGTCGACCATCTTACGGTCTACTAAGTCCATTTTTCGCTTTTCGCTGCGAAGCTTGGCGTTGGCGGAACTCAACTCTTTCTTGGTACGATTGAGCTGGTGATAGGCACTGCGCTCTTTCCTGCGAGTTTCGTCTATCTTTCTTTGAATCTCTTCGCGTTTCTCTTCTAAGTCCTGCTTCTTCTTCTCATGTCGCCTCTTGATAACCTCTTTGTTGTTGGCATGGTCGTTATTGGCGGTGGTCGCTGCCACCGGCGCCATCATGCTGGTAAGTAGAGTGAGCAGGCAGAGCAGGCAGAATAGAGCCGGGGCTCTGCCGGAGCTGAACATATGCTTGCGATAGGATCGAGATTGAGTCAAGCGAATATACATGTCATGAACTAATCAGGGGAGTCATATTAACACCTCGAGGTGCTCTTGATCCTTTATTTTCGTTCTGACTGAGCTACTTATTGATAACCGTTGATTTCGAGCTCACTTTCGGGTCTTATTAAGTCCCACCGGCGCCAGGTTTCGCCGGTGACCATAGCGATTTTATATATGTTTATTTGGTGTCATTTTATTTAGCTCCTTGATGATAAACTTGAGCTTTCTCTAAGTCTTGACCGACTTTTCTTAACTCTGCCTAACTTTTTTGGAATCCTGCCAATTTGAAAGAGCCTTTTGAATCTTATGATCAGTGAGAAAGTAAGCAAGATTCTCAAAAGCTTTGCCAATGGACTGATCGTCTCCTGTCAGGCAAGCACCGGAGAGCCTCTGGCTCACCCGGATCATATTGTCGCTCTCAGTCTGACTGTCCTCAATGGCGGTGCCTGTGCCCTGCGCCTGGAGGGGGTCGAGAACATCCGGGCGGTCAGGGCTGCCACATCGGTGCCGATTGTGGGGATCACTAAAATCGATGGATTGTCCGAAGCGGAGAGACTGGATTCAGTTTATATTACCGCAACTTTCGATGACGCCAGAAATTTGAAGGAAGCCGGTGCCGATGTTATTGCCATGGATGCCACCGCCAGACCGAGACCGGACGGGATGAGCCTGGAAGAGACTATCTATAGAATACATCATGAACTCGAAATGCCGGTCTGGGCAGACACAGCCACCTTCGAGGAGGCGCAAGCCGCCAGCGCATATGGTGCGGACATCATCTCGACCACCTTGTTCGGCTATACCCGGGAGACTTACAGGGATCACAGTCAGGGACCCGATTTCGACTTCCTGAGCCGATGCGTCAAAGAGCTGGGTGTGCCGGTCATTCTGGAAGGGAGGGTCTGGCAACATGAAGAAGCAGCCAGAGCTCTTGAACTTGGCGCTCACGCGGTGGTGGTTGGTTCCGCCATAACCCGTCCCCATCTTATTACGAAGGGGTTCGTAGAAGCCATGGAAGTGATGCAAGCCAAGAAATCCGGAAGTAGAGAATAAGATAGAAGCATGTCCCAAATTGATTTCTGGCTTTATCCGCTTCTGGCACTATCTATAGTGTCGTTGTTCATGCGTCTGTCCCTGCCTCTCAAATGGGCTTGGGGTTTCGTACTACAGGCGGTGCCTATTATTGTTCTTGCCGTTTTGGGATTATTTACCGAGCCCAAGTGGATTTTTGCATTATCTGGCTGGGCGCTGGTGCTTATCTTTTATCTACCGCCCAAATTGTTTTATTCAGCTATGCAGAAGAACCTTACCGATCTCAATGCCGCCGAGATGAGAAAGATTTCTGGGCAGGTCGGATTCTTTTTCTGGGGTATGGCCGGTCGTTTCTGGTCTGATATGGCGCTTGCCATGGCGAGTTACATAGAGCAAAAGGGCGACGAGGCCGAGAATATTTTGCAACCCTGGATCGATTGCCCGGATCTGCCGGCACAGATTCGCAATCTACCTGCCAATTACAGAAAGATTGGCAATTCGGTGATGTGGCGCTGGCAATGGATTGTGGATGACTACGAGGGTATGTCCGAGGAAGAACGCGGCAAGCTGGGCTCTTCTGTTCTTTTGCCGACGGCAAGGGCCTATGCCGAACTGGGTCGCTTCGAGCAAGCGGCTGACTGTATAGAACAGGCCAAACTGGGCGAGACAATGGTCTCGATGAACTTTCTGGCGCTTTCTCTGCTTCCTTTCTTCGCCCTGACCGGGTCTTTGAAGAAGGTAGAAAGCCTGGTGCAGATTCTTGTCAAGTGTTCCGGCTCTTTTGCTGAGAGTTCGAAATATTACTGGCTGGGCCGGTGTTATCTTGCCCGGGGTGAAGAAGATCTCTGTAGTAAGAGTTTCGAGAAGGCAGCCGGGCTTTCTACCTCTCCTGTTTTTAAAAAACGTCTGGAGCTGTTGTCTTCACGTCTTTCAAATGGGATTGAGCCTTTAGACCCAAAAACTGTTGCCGTGCCGGTGGAGAAAGTCTGGGGCGTCTTCAAGCAGGTGGCTTATGTGCAGGAAATTCTCTCTCCCCAGAGAAATTCCATTGCGGTCAACAGTCTGGTGATCCTCATTGTCATCGCTTTTCTATTAACCGATTTGAGTATCTTCGACGAACTCAATAAGCTGGGTATTCTAAAAAGCGGTTTGATTCCGATTGCTCCGCTCAATGAACTTATTGCCTATCGTCTCGATTTGGTCCGTGCTTTTGCTTTGACGCCAACCGAGATGCTCCATGGAGAATATTACAGGTTGATAACCTATCTGTTTCTCCATAAACACGCCACTCATATGATCTTCAATGTCATCGGTCTGGTCTGGTTCGGCAGGATTGCCGAGAATATTTTCGGAACTACCCGATTCGTCTCTATCTATCTGGTGGGCGGTGTTCTCAGCGGCATAGCCCACGTTCTACTCAGTCATCTACCGGCCATGGGCGCTTCCGGAGCGGTTATGGCGGTATTCGGAGCGGTGGCTGTCGGCATTTTTCGGTTGAAGAACAAGATTCCCGAATCTATCTGGCGCTTCAAGCTCAGTATGCTTGGCGGTCTTGCTCTGTTTCAGATAATTCTCGACCAGATCATCCCTCATGTGGCTGTATTTGCCCATCTGGGCGGTCTGCTGGCCGGTCTAGCCTTCGGATCCCTGCTCTCTATTCGCAGTCCTGACACGGAGAATCACGAGATCACCGGTCAATACGTCAGTGGATAAGAGCTTGCCCCCGGCGCTTAACTAGAGCTTTAATTCTGCAATCTTTCGGCTCAGTTTTGATAAAGTAGAGATGACCGAGTTTGAAGTATGGAGAGGAAAGTTCTAGATGCATGATTGTCCTACCTGCCGTGTTCCTTTGCACGGATATGAGGAAGTTTGTCCTTCCTGCGGCACCAGGCAGAGAGTCAGACGTTCATCGAGCAGCCTTCTCAATGCCGGACCTAAGAAACCGCCTATTAATCTAATCCCTTTTGTAATCGTCTTCTTCGTGCTGGGAGCCGGAACTCTGATAATGGCCCAGAGTAGCTGGATAGGTCAGGTCATGACCCGGGGACCTGTCGAAAAAGACCCCCTTGCCGATCTTACCGTCGAGCAGGCCAGGCAGATGCTAACGGATCAGATTAATCAGAATTTGACCGCTGTGGGTGCAACCGGCAAGTTTACCTGGACCGTTCCCGGGGGAGAAGCCCCTGACCCGACTTACCAGGGACCGCTGGAGCTTACTATCGATACAGAGCTGTCGGAGCCGGATTTGAGACGTCAGATTATCGATCCGGTTAAGCAATATATGCCGAAAGCTCAGATCCCTACCCTTGTCATGAACGATGCAAAATCCCGCGCGACCTGGACTTATTCGGTGCAGATGCCGAAACAGGCGGCGAGCCAGCCGGTCGAGTAAAATGGTCAGAGT
>CAZCBH010000068.1:0-12786 GCA_964496875.1 uncultured Candidatus Obscuribacterales bacterium
CTTCGAAGAAGGAGAGAAGCAGGCTTTTAACCGGGCAGTGGATCTGTTTATACCTCCCCATTCTCAAAGCGAGGTCTCTCGATTCTCCGGTGGGGCGTTTTCCTTTAAAGAGCTGGTTCTGCGCCTCAAGCAGATGGGCTTCAATGGCGTTTTACTGGGCGAGAGTGCTAAATTCTTTTCCCGGGGAGGGGTTATTTTCTTAGACGGTCAGGTGGTGGGCGCCAGCTATTCTAATAACTTCCAGAAAGGTGTGCTGGAGAGTCGCGCTTCTCTTACTGCTCTCTTCAACGATATGCTCGATGAAGAGTCTAAGATTGTGACCTATGATCTGGGCAGAGACTTGATCGAGGCTTATTCCGCCCTCTTCGTCGGGGGACGCCTCGAGTCTGATGCAGAATCGAGGGGGATGCCCTATTTAGAGGCTTTAATAGAAGAGTTCTCCGCTCAGAAGATAACCGGGGTAATTACCGTGGCTATCTCTTTCGGAACCGAACTATGCATCATCCTGTTCAAAGACGGCGTCTTCAAGCTCTCATTTCTGACCCAGGAGCGCCTCTGTCTGGAAGACCGGCAAGAGGCGCTCAGCCGACTAAGCTCTAGAAAAATCAGCCGAATCGAGGCAGTGGTCTGTCTTCCGGAGGAGAAAAGGATTCACTTCGACCCGGAGCTTTATATCTCATTCTAGAACTCAGTCAGTGAACTGCAGCGTTGCGAGCATCTCTTTGACCTGGGGATAGAGCTTCTCTTCGTAATTGGGAAAGATTGAGCTTATCGCTATGTACACCCTGTCTCCGGCATAAAAAGTCCACTGGCGCCAGTGTGCCTTATAGCCGGTGCGGGTCTGGACTTCGCACTGATAGAAGAGGGCGTCTTTACCGGCTACTTTTTGTCGGGTGAATTTTATCTCCTCGGGGACTTTGCCGGTTTTTGCGGCAAAGGTCAGAGCTACTTCTTCGGTTGCCTTTTTTAAAATGGCATCAGCGTTCTCGGAAGCGGATGGCGAAAAGCTGCCTATATCGAAGATGTCGAGGCCAATCGGGCAGTTCGGGGGGATATACATCACCGAGTTGTTTTTTATGCGCTGGCGCCAGCCTGTCGCGAGCTTGAGCTTGAAGGTCGGTTTCAACTCGCTTTTTTTGAATTCGAAGAGCATCACAGGTTTATGGGGGCTGTAATCCTTCAGCTTGCTGTCGTATTTCTGGTGCTCTTTAAGATACTGCCATCGTGAGCCTGTCTGAAGAGCGATCTGGTCGAGAATCTCTTTTACGGTGGGTCGATAGAATTTGGGGTAGAGATCGGTCAGGGGATGAGCCTCTATCAGTCGGTCGTCGGAGGCGACTACCACGGAATATTTCAGCCTTGTTGCCGAAGCGATGGCGAACATCTGGGCGAATCGGTAGAAAGGATAGCCGAACTCCATGCGTACTCTCTCTTTGAGCAGCTGATTGACTGCGGCTTGCTCCGTTTCGACCGCCCTGACGGAGTAGGCAGAGAACAGTTCTGTGCCTGAGGCGATTAGAAGAGACAAAAATAAGATGATCAGAGTATGAAGTCTATTTGCCATGCCTATTAAGATACAGTATTGAAAACCTGCCCGGGTCCGGTCAGGGCTTGACTTCCTTTTCAATTTATAATGTTGCGTCGGAGTTTCGAGGCGATGGGGGAGACTGGTATCAATAACAGTGCTATATTCCGCACTTCTTTGTTCCGGCTTCTCAGTGCGCTAGCCTTCGCTTTTATCTTTATCTATTCTCAGGGGCAGGCCCTGGCGGCTGCATCTTCCAAAAACAATGGAGATGCCGACTTGTCGCCTATTAAACTGGTTAAAAAAGGCTATCGGGCTTTCCTTCGCGCCCAGAACGAGCCCCCGGTTATCTGCACGGACAGGAACAGTGTCACCCCTCATCCCAACGTCGTTCCCCTGGGCTATTTGCAATTCGAGAACGGCTCCACTTTCGACCTCTATCGCCGGGGCGGCGATATCATTCTGCCTGAAACCGAAGTGCGGCTTGGGACCTGGCTCGATGGCGAAGTTAGAATGTTGACGCCGAATTATATAACCGCTTCCGGCACGCCCGGTGACTTTCGCGGCGCATCGGATATTCAGATATCGATTAAACAAGAGGTGGAGCGGTATATTTTCAACAACAAAGGGCTCGATATCGGGGTTATAGCCGGTCTGACCCTGCCTTCCGGTAGCCGATCGGTCACCACCGGGCAGGTAGACCCTTTTGTACAGATTATCTCGTTCTACCGCCGGGGAAAGTATACCCTGGGAACCTCCCACTCTATTTTTGCCGTTTCTGAGTTCCCGGAAGATTTTGCCCTGGATGGACAGCCGGATCGCAACCTCACCTATCAGCCCACTGCCATTCTCTTTCGTCATCTCAAAGGAAAGAATGATGAATATGAGAAGACTGATATCTGGATGGAGTATGCCGGACTGTTTACGGAAGGTGGGTTTCCCCGTCAGATTATCGATTTTGGAATAGCTCACCGTCCACTAAGGCGGCATCAGGTCGACTTCCGCTTCGGCTTTGGTTTTAGTCAGGAGTCCCCCAGGGCTTTTCTGGGCTTTGGTTACAGCTGGCTACCGGGCAAAGTGATTCCGTTCTATAAAAGACCGGGTGAGAAACGCTTCAGGCCTTGATTGTTTTTTGTTAGCGCAGTCGGTCGAAGACATAGGTCTGACCTGGCTCCAGTGGGCCGGTATATTTGAGGATGGTCTCTATATGCGGGGCGTTGGCGGAGAAAACCAGCTCTTTCGAGGGTTTTTCGCGGTCGTATATCATCCAGAGAGAAATCCCGCCGTCTTCCAGGCGTTGCACTTTCTCTACATCACCGTTTTCGATACCGAAGGCGATGGATGCCGGCTTCAAGACCTTCTCCATCTCCAGATCCGGAATCTCTGCTGTGCCCGGTGGGATTTTGAAATCCCCCGGTTTGAGCGGTCCCAGGAGTTTGTCGACCACATCCCAGGCCGGGTCATCGGGGGTGATGGTGCTGTGATATGGTGTACTGGCACGGTCGATGGCGATACCGTATTTGATCTCGATGCTTCGATCATCGTGCATGCGCACATGCCGAACCATGCCTGCTCCAATTAATTGAGCCAGGCGTTTGAGCAGATCTTCTTTCTCTCGGCTGGACATTGCCTGATAAAAACTCCGCCTTGCCTTTTCATTATTCGTTTATTCTAAACCGTTTTCTTAAGATAGTAGAAACTCAAGGGGTGATTGGCAAGGAGAGTCTATACTTCTAGTTCGTCCAGATCATCGGGGATTCGCTATATGACTGAAGTAAAGACCGAAAAGAGTTTGCAAGAGACCTATGCGCCCAACAATATCTGTTTCGGCTGCGGTCCTGAGCATGAGAGCGGGTTGCGCATAAGCAGCTTTCCCCGGGGCGAAGAGGTGATTGCCGACTGGGAGCCGGAGCCGAAGTACCAGGCTTTTGCCGGAGTGCTCTACGGTGGTTTGATAGGTTGTCTTCTAGATTGTCATTGCAACTGGACCGCTATCTGGCACCTTATCCAACAGAACAAGCTCGAAAAAGCGCCCTGCACTGTTACCGCAAAATATTCGCTCAAGTTTTTGAGACCGACCCCTATGGACAAGACCATCCGTCTGGTGGCTAAGGTGGTCGATTCTGCCGAAGATAGAGCAACGGTGAAAGGCGAATTGAAGTCAGGGGATGTTACCTGTGCCGTGTTCGAAGGGCTATTTGTCTCGGTGAAACCTGGACATCCGGCTTATCACCGCTGGTAGAAACTAAATTTAGAATCCGGTGTAAGGGACTTCATAACTTCGCTTCTCGCGAGAGTCTTTCCAGCTTCTCACCAAACAGCGAGGGTTGGCTTTTTTAAACTTTTCCAGAGCCGCTCTGCTTACCATGCTGTTGTTCTCGCAGCGCAAAAGTCTGAGAGATCTGACCTGTTCTAAATAAGCGAGCCCCCGGTCGGTCAGCTTTGTCTGTTCTATGGTGAGCTGTTCCAGGGGAAGTTTTGATAACGAAAGCATGTCCTGGTCCGAGATGGCTGTTTTATCTAGAATACAGACCCTGAGAGTAGGGAGTTCCTCCAGATATTTTAAGGTGCCGGGGGCGATGTCGGAGTTGTTCAGGTCGATGGTGCGAATCGGCAGGACTCTGTCATTGATGGTTTTATATTCGGTGACAAATTCTTTCAGCTTGTCTGCGGTCAAGTTGCGGGCACCAGGAAGAAGCAGGCGGCTCAAATTAGGACAACGAGCTAGAATCCGAAGCACTTCTTTGTCCTCTATCGAACAGAAATCGAACTGCACTATTTGAACTTTGGAGAGATCGAGTTTTTTTAGATCGTCTGCGTGTATCTCGGAGAAATGATGCATCAAAAAACTGTCGTCGGCGCTCAGCTCCGGTCCCTTTCTGAATGATTCCATCTCTTCACCGACTACCGGCGGAGGCTTCTTTTGCACTGGCGTCAATGGTGTTTTTTCTTTCCTGAAAGAGCCGTTCAGATAAAGAAGCGATGCGCCGATAGCTATGGAGAGAGTGGCAATCAGACCCGTCATAATCGAGAATCTAGAGAGGCTTTTTTGTCTTTTGTGAACATCGCTGTTTATCGATGAGGGATTTTCCTTCGAGACTTCACTCTCTGCTCTTGCCAGGATCGCCTTTGCTTTGATACTGTTTAGCTCTTCTAAGATTTCCGCCATTGATGCCGGTCGACTGCCCGGATCTTTTTCCAGGCAGCGAGCAATCAGTTTGTCGAGATCCACAGGCAGGTCCTGATCTGATCTTGCTTTTGCCGATGGTACCTTCGCTTCGGCATGGAGTCGCAGTAATTCGAGGGGACTGTCGGCGGAGAAAGGAGGGGCGCCAGTGAGAGATTCGAACATCACACAGCCCAGAGAATAGATATCCGATTGACTGGTGAAGGTCTGCCCTCGCGCCTGGTCAGGGCTCATATAGTGCGGTGTTCCCACTATGGTCCTGCCCTGCAACTCCAGCTCTCGCTCTCCCAGGGCTCCTACTTGAGCAACCCCGAAGTCGATGAGCTTGACCTCCACTGTGCCATCGTCGGCGGTGTGGAAAATGATATTACTGGGTTTGACATCACGGTGCATAACACCTTCTTTATGGGCATAGTCGAGGGCTCTGCAGATTTCTATAAAAATGTCGACAGTGGTCTGCCAGGGTAGATTACGGTGTCTCTCCAGTTGTTTGAACAAGGATAGACCGGGGATATATTCCAGCACCATATATGGTATTCCTGACTCTATCGCTCCGAAGTCGAGGATTTTGACGATGTTCTTGTGATTTAGAAGGCTGGTCGCTTTTGCCTCTTCTTGAAAAGAAATGAGCTGGTCGCCGGTGAGCTGCTGAAGGGTTTTGACTGCCACAAGTTTGTTCAGCATCATGTCCCTGGCCAGATAGACGCGACCGGAGGAGCCGGAACCAAGCTCTTTCAGGGGTTTGTATCGGGTAACAGGAAAGTGCTCTTCTTGAAGAGGCAGCGCCACTTCTTCTTTCTGTTCCACTTCTGGCCGTGCTGAAGAATCTAAAGAATTTAATGAATTCTTTCTTGCGGAGATGCTCTCAGAAAGCTCCGCTGGAGCCACGGGGCGGACACAAGAGCAAGTTTCGGCTCTAAAAATGAACTGGGTGAAGGTACCCTTTCTGCCTTCGTTGAGAGGCTTTCCACAGTTGTTGCAGATTTTCGAAGCGGAGTCATCGACAGCGATTCTCTCGGCATCGCATCGGCAGATGAAGAGCCACTGGGTTATGGTGCCTGGCCCGGCGGAGCTTTTGGGCATCCGGCATTTAGAGCAGATTTCGGTCTGAGGAGCCACGTTATCGTCGAATATTGCCAATCTGCTTGATTATACCCGGGATAGTGGAATATCCATAGTGATCGGAGGTATGCCTTGCCTCAACCGCCGTCATTGATGAAGGGCGCGAAGTCGCTTCTTCTCTTCTCTGACCCGCTCAATCCATCTCTCTAAAACAGTGCGAAATTCGATTGCCGATTCGAAGCGCATGATAGGCTCTGTTTCCAGGGCTTTGAAGATGATACGCTCGAGCTGATCTATGTAAGGAACCTCCGGAAGTTTCGGCTGCAACGACGCCGGCTTGATATCCGGGTCGCAGTGACTTTTCATGATCTCATAGACTGTGTCGAACTTGTAAGGAACGGAGCCGGTTACCAGTTCGTAGGCTAGTACCCCGAGGGCATAGATGTCTGAAGCCCGGGTGAGTTCGTCTCCCTGGCATTGCTCCGGGCTCATATAGAGTGGAGAGCCGACCGACCTGCCGGGATTGGTGATTTTGAGAGCGTTCAGATCGTCGATCTGGGCAATGCCGAAATCGAGGATTTTGACTTCCATGCGCTCGTTCGCTTTCTTCGCCAGAATGACGTTGCCTGATTTCAGATCACGATGGATAACTCCTCTTTCATGGGCATGATCGAGGGCGTCACAGATCTGACTCAAGATATTCCAGATATTCTCGGCTTGTTTAACCGGACCATGGATCTCCAGGACATCATGGAGGCTTATGCCTTTGACATTTTCCATGATCAAGAACTTTGTTCCGTCTGAGAGCCTCAAAGTCTCGATGAATTCGACGATATTGGGATGGGAGAGTTTTGAGTGGGTCAGGATTTCACGATTGAAGCGTTCCAGATCCTCGGCGGTGGCGTTGGAACGCGTTGTTTTAGCGGCATAGATTTTGCCTTCACTGAAGCTCTTCACCTTATAAACGGTGGCCATATTGCCTTTTCCGATCAGCTCGACGATGCCGTATTTGTCTGCGATGACGCTGCCTACCCGTCTATCTCCGGAAGATTCTTTCTTGACGCTTTTCTTGCGCTGTTCATACTCGAAGAGCATGCGTCTTTCCTCCGGGGTAAGAGGAACTTCGGTGCTGGCATAGGACAGTCTGGGTTGGGACCCGGGTTTTTCTGCCGTCTTTTTAGGAATGCCGGTTTGTCTCTCCAGCCATTCGTCCTTGGCTTCCCCGGGAGGGATGGTGTCCTCCTGATCTTCGTCTTTGCTCGTGGTTGATGGACGCGTCTTCGATTCGAGTTTGCTTATATCCGAGTCTGTCAACGGGGATTCAAAACCTATAGGAGTAATCTCCTGGGTCATGGTCTCACCGGGCAGGACAAAGGGATCCAATTCGAAAATACTTTCTTCGGGATCGAAATCGTTCTCCTGGTCCAAGTCGATATTCTCGAACTCAGATGCGGCTGGCGCGCCTTTCTTGGAGAGACTGTTCTCGTCTCTTCTTGTTATGGATTCTGGTTCGGATTCAGATCTTTTGGACATTTAAGCAAATCGGTCTTGTTCTCAAATTATTATATCTCAGGATAAAAGGTAGAATCTTACGGTGACGGCAAAGGCCAATATCGCTGAAATGGAGTTCTATCTCGATGCATTTTTATCTTCTCACCATATTCTTTGCCCTTTTCTTCTTCTTAGATTCGGCGCAGCCGGTTCAGGCCAGACCTAAATCTATCAAAGAGCGCATGGAGCAGCGGCGTGGCGAGAGGCACCGAGAAAAGCAGCTCGAAGTCACCAAGCAGGAGATGCCGGCTAACCTGCCTCCATACAAGACCTGGATAGCCCCGGGAAGGCGGCCTGTTGCCTGTCTGCTCTGCATACATGGTCTTGGTCTTCATTCCGGTTCTTTCGAGTTTTTGGGAAGCAGGGCTTCCCGGAGCGGCATCGCTGTTTATGCCATGGATGTCAGAGGTTTTGGAGAGTGGATGAATGCCGGCGGTAAGACCCAGGTCGATTTTGATCATTGTCTGGCGGACGTCAAGGCGATGTTGATTGCAATCCGAAGCAATAATCCCAACATTCCGGTTTTTGTTCTGGGTGAATCCATGGGCGGTGCCATCGCTCTCAGGGCGGCATCTCTCTTTCCTGAGCTTATCGATGGCTTGATTTCATCGGTGCCTGCTGAAGAGAGATTTCAACAGAAGAAAACCAGCGCCAAAGTGGCGATGAATATCTTGAGACCCCGGAGAAAGTTCGACATCGGCAGCGGCATCGTCGATCAAGCTACCACCAGTGAGAGTCTCAAGCAAGAGTGGAAAGGGGACCCACTCGACAGGCTCGATCTCTCTTCGAAAGAGCTGATTCAGTTCCAGATGTTCATGAACGACAATCATAATTCTGCGGCGCATATTACCAGGCTGCCGGTTTTGATAGTGCAGGGTACCAAAGATAAACTGGTAAAACCGGAAGGGACCTGGGAAGTCTTCAACGAGTTGGCCACTGAAGACAAAGTCTTTCTAGCCGTTCCCGGTGAGCACTTGATTTTCGAGGAGGCGCAATTGCAAAATCAAATGCTGCGGGAGCAGAATATGAGGCTGGTTTCTACCTGGGTTCTATCGAAGCTATTACAAAACAGAGCAGGCCAATGATAGAAACTTTTCTACCAGCCCTCACCCCGGTCGGCGTTGTCTTTTGCCCGGTCTGCGGCTGACTGGGCTCGGTTGGCTGCTGCCCAGGCATCATCGGCATAGTTTTTGGCATCGCTCGAGTTTGCCCCCGAGGCAGCCTCTTCGGCGGCCTGCCTGGCTCTATCGGCATGGGACTGGGCTTCATAGGCTGCGTCCTGACGGCTGCCCCGGGAGCCCGAGGAGGCTCTATAAGCGCAGGCTTCGGCTGAGTCCGCTTCGGAGCGGGCGATAGAGCGATTGTCGAGGGCCTGGTTGCGACCGCTGGGGGTGGCGTTGCCCCGATTAAAACCTGTATTCTGGTTCATTCCAAGGCCCTGGCTGTTGTTGGCGGCGCGCAACAATTGGAAGAAGCTGGGGCGTCCGGCTGTTCTCGAATAATGAGGCGGTGCGTAATTTGGAATTTGTTGACCGAGATTGGCGTTGGGCATCGGAGGATGGCCCTGGGGGATGTATTGCATACGCGGTGCTTGCTTGTAATATTGGACTTGATTCGGCTGAATATACTGATTTTGCTGGTGGTTGTATTGATTGTACTCATAAGGATTGTATTCAGTGTAGCCAGGCGGTTCGGCTTGATAAGCCGGAGGCGCGCTTTGATAGATACCGCCAGGGCTCTGATAGGTTGGATAGCTCATCATCTGCTCTTGCTGGGTCTGGCTATGCGCGTCCGGCTGCAGCACCGCAACCAGGGGCAGTGTCGATATGACATGGACAATGACCTTCTTTGTATTCTTTGAAAAGTCCATAGACTTAAGATTTTGGTTCTTGAAGGCGCATGAGCGGATCTTGATCTTGAAAGCCTGCGCAAATAGCTATATCCAACGGAAACTCTTCGAGTATTTCGCCAAAGGCTGAGAGAGTGCGTGCAATTAGATATAGTGTCACAGCGCAGGCTTCTTCGCTGGTATCAAAGCCCTTCTCGCGGTAGATGGCGCTGGCCTGGGGAAAAGACGGACCAGAGATATCGTCCTCATAATCGCTTGCCCAATCGTCGTCTTCCTCTGACTCAGGGCTGTAATCGCTGCATACATAGAAAGTGCTTTCCCAGTCATTGTCAAGATTATATTCGAAGTGAATCGCTTTTGCATTGACCGATTTAGCCAGGGAGACAGCTTCGGACAGGGCTTCTTCCAGACCTTCTATATAGGATGAAAAGTCCAGATTGCTTACCTTCTGAGCATACTTGTCTCCAGCCAGCTTTCTGGCCAGGGCTTCGTACTCTGCTTCGAGAGCCGCCCAATCTGCGTCCTTCACGAAGGTCCTCATATTGTCAATTTGTTCGTATATGTCCATACGGCACGCCTTATTTTCGGACCGAGATTTTAATTGATTATAGTAAATCGAGACTACATTACAAAGTTCTGAGTGTAAGAAGAATTTCTTTGAACTTTACTTCTCTGTTCTCTTCTTGGAAGTCGGCATTTCAAAGACCGGTTTTTCGGCTTTCTTGCGATCCAGCCCATCCGCCTTCTTTCTGTCAGCAAGGGCCAGATCCTCCTTACCCAATTTTTTGTAAATGGTGCTTCTTGCCCGGTAACAGTCCATGGCGTATTCAGGCGATCTGTCAATAACCCTTGTAAAGTCTGCCAGGGCTTCCTGATCTCTCCCCAGGTCGGCATTGATATGCCCTCTCATGCTAAAGAGGTCGTCGTCATCCCCATCACATATTTCGATGGCCCGATCCAGATCTTTGATCGCTCTTTCCAACTCGTTAATTTTGACCAGGAGTCTTGCCCTGGATTTGAGAATCTCGATGGTGCCGAAGTCTCTTTTTATCTCAGCCAGTTTTACGGCATCAGCATAGGTTTGAAGCGCCTCTTTCTTGTCACCGTAGCTCTCGAGATACTTCGCTTTAATCGCATAGCCGTTAGGGTCTTTTGGATGGAGGGCGATCATCGTGTCAAGGTCGGCGAGGGCTTTTTCTTTTCGATTCAGATTGCTATAGAGAGCGGCCCGGTTCTGATATAGGTATCGGTCGTCGGGCTCGAGCTTGATTGCTCTATTAATTGCGTTGAGCGCTTTGCCAGTATTGCCAGTGGTGCTGTAGATGCTGGATAAATGTTCATAGTCCTGGCTTCTCATCTCGCCTAGTTTCTCCGCGGTCTCGAGGTCCTTGAGGACCAGATCGTCTTCCATGCGATTTGATTTGAATCTGGCTTCGGAGCGGAGGCAGTAGCCCAGCACTGCCTCTGGTTTCATGTCCACAGCACGGCTGGCATATTCGATGGCGCCAGACCAGTGCTCTTGTTTTATCGCCTTACGGGCGAGGCTGAGAGCCTGGCTGTGGGAGGTCGGTTCCACAATTTCGGTGCTTTCATTGTTTTGATAGCTCTTCAGATCATCCAGCAGACTGCCGACCTTTTTCTCTTCGGCGGTTTTCTCTCTTTTATCCGGTTTGTCTACCGAAGCATTCTGTCTTTCGCCGCAACCGGAACAGAAAAAGCAGGGTGACACCAGAAGGGTGAGAGCAGATGCCAGAATGATCCGGTCGGTATATTTCATGGGAAGCTTTCTTGGTCTCCGATTCTTGTAGCTTACTAAAATCAGGGCGCAGAAAAAAGGAGGAGGATTGATTAACTCTCCTCCTCCAGCTTGGTTTATCAGGTTTTAGGGCCCGGCAGGCTGGGAGCCTGCGAATTCACCGGGACATTCAAGCCAATCCAATGATGCTCACTATTATCTAGGATCGGGCCCGAGAGGCTAACCGGCTTTCATAGCTTGATCGATTTGCCTCTTCAGAGCTGTGATAGATTTCAAATTCGGCCAGATGACCTGTTTGATCTCTTCAAACTCTGCTTCATCTATATACCCAAGCTCATAATAATTGGAAACCGTATCAAAAAGAGTAAACAACTCTTTCAGGGATGCTGTTTCCCTGGCTTTCTTTTTGTATTCCACCAGTTTTAGTTGTGCCATGTCAACCTCTGACCGGATTTCTATCCGGTCTATAGCTCGTTTCCAACCAAGCAATGCTTTTCTATAGACGTGGTTCGCTCCAGTTTGTTTCCCGAGGTAATCAGTCGACGGATTGATCCTTCTCTAGTCTAAAGGTTGATGGAGGGGTAGACTTGGCGGTGCTAGTATGAAATTCCTAGATAGAAGCAAGCTTCTGGTCAGCATCCGGAGATTTATATCAATCTATGAAAATATTAGTAGCGCTCGATGGTTCGGATTGTTCCCGGTCAGTTATTGATCACTGCCTGGGCTCTGTGTTCGATGAAGATACTCAGCTTAAGCTAATCTCCGTCGTCGATTTCTTTGAGCCACTACCTGCCCTTGAGGGCATCAAAGAAGCCGAGATCGAGTCGGCCAGAAAACACCTCGTGAAGGAGGCTGGTCGGCTTATGGAGAGATTTCCCTCTCTCAATGTCAGCTACAGGGTCCTGGATGGATATATCAAAAGTAAGATCATGGAGGAGGCGAGGGACTGGAGAGCCGACCTGATTATGCTGGGTTCCCACGGTCGCAGGGGCATTGAAAAGCTGCTCCTCGGCAGCATTTCTCTGGCAATTCTAAATCATGCCGCGATTCCGGTTCGGGTGGTTCGAAAAGGAGATTCTGCCGAAGGCAATTTCGAGGTCATGCTCTGTATGGATGATTCTCGATATTCCAGAGAGGCACTGGAGAGAGTGCTCTCGTATAGCTGGCCTTCTTACTGCAGATTCTCGCTCGTTTCGGTTATCTTCCCTCTTCCCGATGCTCCGAATGCTCCGGATTCTCAGCGTTTTCAGTTGGAAGATCGTAAACGCAAGTACCAGCAAGATGCGGAGCGCATACTTTCTCAGGCTGAAAGCCGAATCAAGGATAAATTCGGAGAAAAGACCGAGGTGGTGAAACTGGTGGAGTCGGGTGATGCCCGGGATCGAATTCTGGCTGTTGCCAGGGAGAGAAAGCCTACTCTTATTCTTATGGGCTCCCATGGGCGTGGCGCTTTTGACCGGGCTCTCATGGGCAGCGTTTCGGAAGCTGTGGTCAACCTAGCTGAGACTTCCGTCGAAATTGTGCGTTAGTGAGTCTGCTGATTTTGGGGTATTATTTAGTGCTCAAAAGTCGATAGGGCAGCTGTCTCTTCAGAAGAATTTGCTGCAGAAAAGACTTAATTTACAAAGATATGTAAAAGTGGTGTTTCGGGCATTTTCGCATTTTAAAACCCGCTTCTACCAGGCGTTTTCAGGGTCAAGCAGAATTAATAAACTGCTTTACCTGGCTGGCTAATTTGATCCGAATTTCTTCTTGCGAGGTATCGCCCCTGGTTTCGATTTGATAGAAGGAGAAATTCGACTTCGGTTGTTGCGCCGAATCGAGATTTGCTTAGTGTCCGGATGATAGTTCGGTTA
>CAZCBH010000068.1:12886-24947 GCA_964496875.1 uncultured Candidatus Obscuribacterales bacterium
TAGAGCAGGTGTATCTGATGCGTTGAACATGGATTCTCGCATTGTCCGGATGATAGTTCGGTTATAGAGCAGGTGTATCTGATGCGTTGAACATGGATTCTCGCATTGTCCGGATGATACACCTGCAGGTGACTGAGATAACACTTTCGGGCTTGCAAAATTAGTTTCATCAGGGGATTCGAATCCTTGTGATCTTCGATAGGGTAGAAGGATGGTCGGATCGCGGACAGGAGATTGTATGATGGACAAAGATAAGCTCGAGAAGCTGTTCAAAAGCGTTTACCTGTTTTTCAGGACGTACTTTCAAGACATCAGGGAGGTCGAATCTAAGAAAGCAAATCTTGATAGTGCCCGAATCACTTCTACCAAGCTTCAGGCACTCAGAGTGAACCATGAACAGAGTAATTCTCACAAGCCACAACCACCCAAGCCGGTACCTGATTGCTCGGTGAGTAAACTGGGAACGGGTTCCGATAACAGGAAGAAAAAACGAGAGACCGCCTGGGCTCAGTTGAGTCACACTCGTCTAAAAGCTCTATCTAACTATGAAGGGTGACTCGTCTTCTTGATTTCAGCCTCCTGTCTCCGGCCATGATCTGTATGTGCCTCGATTGATCAGATTGAACTCCTCCTAGAAAACCTTCTCCGGTCTACTATAATGAGGACTTACCAGTCAGGTCAGTCGAGGCTTTTTATGAATTATGGCAAGGTCGGACTCAGTATTCTTGCTTTTGTGTTTCTTGGTGGAGGTGCGGTCGAGGCCCTGGAGTCGCCGGTGCCAGGTCGCTCCATTGGCGGTTCTATGCCGGAGTTCGGGCTGGCCCCTTCGAAGCTGAGTTGGTCTGTTATCGAGCGAGAGGTTGTCGAACGCATTTTAAATGAAGGGCTTTCAAAGTGCCTTAGCGGTCTTTCTGCCGATGGCGAGGCGATTGAAACCGCTGAACTGCTGAGGCAATTCGAGTTTTATAGACGGGCCGGAGCGGATGACAAATTGAAGGTTGTCATAGAGGACCTTGGAAAGCGTGATAAGGAGCTGGATCAAGATTTGCTCTCGACCATGGCCGCGATTTTGATTGATAGGCGAGAGTGGTGCTCTCTCCAGCGCTTTTTTCGGACATTTCCCCAGGCGGAACCGGATAATGCTCATGATTACGCTGTTCATCAAATAGAAAATGTCATCGGGAAAGCCGGTGGTAGTCAATCGGATCTCACTAGTTTGAATCAGTGGTTCAATCAAGTGTCCGGTCTTGATGACGGAAAACCCTCTTTAATGTGGCTGAAAGAATATTTGGGATTTTTGAAAAAGAAACAGCCCGAGTCGGTCGGGACTGTGCTTGCAAGACTGGCTGATATAGTCAATGAGAATCCCGGAAATTTTGAGTATGCGGCCGTCTATGTCTCTTTAGTATCCGAATTCCAGCCTCGAGATAGACAAGACCTATCCTGGTTGGTCGAGAAGCTTGCTTTCCCCGGAGTCTACGAGAACTATAAATTTGGAGAGCTGCTTACCCCGGTATCGGCAATAGAGGCAGTGAAGTTTTATCGAAAGGCTCTGACCATGAAGCTGAATGATCAGGACCTCAAGTTTATGGATAAGTATCTCCGCAATTTCGCCTCTGCTTATTTCCCTGAGACTGTCAATGAGAGGGCAGAGGAGGAACTCCGTTTATGGACCCGAGCAGGATTGGCCCGGGCGCTTAAGGAGTCGGGCGATGTCGATGGCGCCTTCAAAATTCTGGTATCACTAGCTAAAGTGAACAAAGTCGGTATGCCGGTCTACGCTCTAACTGAACTGGCGGGACAGGTTCAGTCGGCCGTCGGGGATGGTACCGACAGAGAGCTCGAAAAGCAAGTTCTTGGCTCGGAGCGAGCCAGTGGGCATTCTTTCTCTTACTGGCTTTCTCGAGCAGACTATTTCGAAGGGGCGGGCGATCGAGATATGGTAGAGAAGGCCTATGCTCGGGCGATGGCTTTGACTGATTTAGGCAGTTCGACCACAGTTATCTACAGTCGAGTTGCGGTGGTATCAGCTTATCGCAAGTATCTCAAGCGAAGCCACTCCGAGCAAGCGGCGCTCGCCTTCCTCTGGAGAGAGTTCGATGACAGCGATAACATCCGATACCGGGGACGGTTGCTCGATATGGTCTTCTCCGATTCTGATTCTGTCGATCCTGCATACAGACCTTCATCAGATCATAGACTGTTCGAATACCTGGACAAAACCAGTGCCTGGAAGAAAACAGAGAAGGTAATTATTGAGAGAATTCTAAAGGACGCTTCTTCTTCCGAGTCTTTGATGAAGTCTGCAATCAGTCGTCTCAATGAGCTGGCAAAGGGCTCTGGTTCTGCTTCTAAAGTTGATTCTACCAGGGCGATAGTTCTATCCGAGGTTTTAATAAAATTAGACCAAGGCAAAGAGGCTATTTCTTTACTGCAGGCATCCGTAGTCGGAGCCGGAGCCTCAGGTGACGTCGAACACAAACACCAGTCCAAAGCGATTAATCGCCTGCTCTTCGAAGCCTATCTTTCGGTCGATGACTGGCGTCGGGCAAAGCAGTTGTGGAAGTTAGCCGCGGCTGGCATGGCGCCGCTTTCTCTTTCGGACTGGGCCGGACGCATCGCCCTTGGTGCGGCTCGGACCGGTGATAAAGAAGAGGCTTTGAATCTCTGGAGGCTCAAAGATGAAATAGACAGGACGGACCTGTCGAACTTGAAAGCTCTGGCCGGCTATGGTTTGAAGGCGGCGCTAGAGCAGTATTACGGATTGAATATCCAAAACAACCTTGATCTCGAACCGGATTATCTAAAGTCTGCCAGGATTATCCTGAAGGCGAGAGTCTCGAACTGAGTTTGGGAGTCAACTTTTAATCTTCTTTGCTAGTGTGATAGTTTTGTATGGTGCAAGTGTTGCTATGGTTGAGCGCTGTAGCCAGATTCTTCGCTTCTGACCTGGAAAATTTGAGTCTTTGGTGGCGGGGGGGGAAGTAGAGCGACTTAACCGGTGTGCCTAGACGGAGCCTTCAGATAGCCCGATGGCCGAGCCAGTTGACTCGAATTATTGGGTATCATATAAGTGTCTTGCAGAAAGAGTCGAGAGTGTGAAATCAACTGCCGCAATCATTTTTGTCCTTCTAGTCTGGTTGAGTTTTCACTCTGCTGTGGGGGTTGCAGCAGCCAAGTCCGCTAGAGCCAAGGTCGATCAGGAGCTGAACAAAGCCGGATTCTATTTGAGTACTAATCGTCACGATGAAGCCTCTGCTATTTATCAGAATTATCTGAAAAAACATCCTGACTCAGGAGAAGCGAGAGCCGGTCTTGCATGGATAGTCTTCCAGAAAAGAGGCTTCAACAAAAATGCCGTGCAGGAAGCTTTGAAAGAGGCTGAAAAGGCAGTCAAGCTCTCGCCGAAAAGTCCTCTTGCTCACAATGTGCTGGGAGCGATATATTTTTCTCTGGGGCGAGTGCCGGAAGCTCAGCAAGAATTTCGTACGGTTATCGCGATAGATCCCCGCAGAAAGTGTGGAGGATGCGGTGACATCTCGGGGCTTCTTAATGCCGGCACACCGCTGGATCCTCGCATGACTCGCCCGGGAGCACAGAGTAATTCGATGCGCAAGGCAACGCCTCCTAGAAAACAGGCACAGCCTCCGAGTAAAAAGCCGGAGCCGAAACCCAAAACAATTTCGAGCGGCAAAGCGCTTTGATCTCTGAGATATATATGAAACCAAAATCCACCGGCTTTGCGATTTTTCTGATTTTTTTCTTCTCCGCCGCTTTATATGCATGGTCCGCGAACGCCTTCTTCGTCGCAGATGATCTGTGGCAGGTGCACTATCAACACAGGACGGTGGCGGGAGAGTGGGATCTTCTTCTGGCCAATTTCACCGGCACTTATCTTGGTATTCCGGGAACCAGCTTTTATAGACCGGTTCTCGGTCTCAGTTTCTTTATCGACTATTTTCTCTTCGGTGCCAACTGCACAGGCTATCACCTGACCAACATACTTATTCATGCAGGCAATGCTGTTTTAGTTTTTTATTTGAGTCGCTTTTTGGAGACTTGTTTTTGGTCTGAGAGAAAATCAGGCTTTGCACCGCTGGCGGCGGCATTACTCTTCGTCGCCACACCGCTGCACTGCGAAGCCGTTACCTGGATATCTGGCAGAGCGGACCCGCTGTTTACTCTTTTTTTCCTGGTCTCTTACCTGCTGTTTTTACACCTTTTCCAAAGAGGCATCGGATCTCCATGCGGAAAAGTGCTTTTCTTCGCTTCGCTTTTTAGTTTTATCCTCGCCCTTCAGACAAAAGAGACCGCGGTGGTTTTGCCTCTTCTAATTGCGCTCAGCGTATCGGTACCTGATTTGTCTGTGGGCAGAACGGTTTTAATCAGAGATAAATTGAAATTGGTGGCGCCCTATGTTGCCATCACATTTGGTTATTTGTTTTTGCGGTGCGTGCTCTTCGGTTCAGAAGATATCACCAGAGGTTATGGCGGCAGCTTTGGGGAGGGTCTTGCAAGAACGGCCTCCCTGCGTTTCTTCGATTGGCGCATCTGGACCCGCACCTTGCTTCCCTTAAACTCCTATGCATTGGGCACCCTCGATGTTCCTGTTCCTTCGTCTTATCTGTTCCTTGCCGCTTTTCTCTCCGCCTGCCTCGGCGCTTTTTTTTCTATATATGCAGTGTTTGCGAAAAATCCGGGTCGGCGCTTGATCCTTTTTCTTTTAACCTGGGCACTGATTTCGTTGATTCCATTAATCGGATTTTTCAATATAGATGAGGTGCTCCACGGCAGTAGAGTCTTCTACCTTTTCTCGGCTCCCATGCTAATGTGCCTGGCGTTTGCTCTTTTCCCAGGGGCTGCAGTCATGGAGGGAGCGGCCGGGGCTGGTCGATTCTGCAAGATCTTCTCTCCGCTTCGACTGGCTGCATTTGTTGTGCTTCTCGCTGTCTATTCGGCAGGGACTTTTGCCACCAATCGTCTCTGGGTCGCTGCCGGAGACCGGGTAGCAGTTATCAAAGATGAATGTCTTGCCCTGGACAGGCAGTTTGGAGGTCGACAACCTATCGTGCTTCTAGGAGTTCCCGGAGATTACTACGGCGCATTTGTTCTGTTAAATGGCTCTACGATTCATCATCTTTTCTGTCCACCATTCACAAAAGAGGATATCTCGGCGAGGATATTCAGCTTCAAGCCTTTCATTTTTGGCTCCGAAGCCCAGCTTGATTCTACCCGCTTCAAAAGGGTCCTGGATGCCATCGCCTCTGAGCGGGGGGTGAACCGGGTTTATTTTGCCGGCGTAGCTAACGCCGGCCTGGAGGGCGCTTACTTAGGAAGATCTGCTTCTGGCTCTTCGTCGCTTTCCTATCGTCTGCCTGTTTCTGAAAATGCAAGAGAATCTGAGGAGTCTTTGAGATCTGAGAGATCTGAGAGAGCCCGGGCAGCAGAAGTGCGCTATAAAGTCGATGCGCAGGGAATCTGTCGCTGTAAAGTAGAGCGGGATGGATCTGTGGCTTTGCATGATATGGTCGGGGAGACAAAGATAAAATTCAGCGGTCTTGATCTGTTTCCGCTCGACTTCGACTTCCTTTCTCTGCGTGTTTCGACCCGGCCGCTAGAGGGCAGTGGTCCCGGAAGTGCTTTGCCGCTGGCTATAGGATGGAACGATTCACCTGCCGGTATCGCATATGGAGCTATCTCGCCATCTAATTCCTATATTGATTCTTCCGTTTCCGCTTATACCTCCTCTTCCACTGCCGCACCTGTCCTACGCATCGGTCTTTCTCAATACTGGAAGTGGTACCGGGATCTAAAGATTCGGAATTTGGAGCTCACTTGTGGCCAAGCCAGCCGCATAGAACTATCTGATATGGCGCTGGTCAAAGACATTGGCATTCGTCCTTTTCTTAAGCCGCCATCTATTGAGGAGCGCTCCACAGGCGAGTTCGTGCTTCGAGACCGCCGCAGGAGAATTGCCTTCGATTTCGATTTGAACGGGGTCAAACCGGTTGCATTTGTGCAGTTTGAAGTTTCACAGCCCGACTGCTTTTTTGAGAATTTTCCTGGGTCGGGCGGCAAGCTAGCGATGACTCGTAAGCTGCCTGTCTCCACTGGCGGTTTCACTCTGCCGGTCTCGCTATTGCGTGAAGGAGCCTATAGCCAGGTGCGAATTCTCTGTCTCGATAAAGAAGGCAGATCGCTAGGAGCTTATAGTGATCCGATTACTGTCTTCTTGAATCAGACCCGACCCAGCACTTATTTGTATTAAGTGTGCTCCACAATTCGCTTTGTTACAGTATAGGCGTATATCGGTCAATTGACAGATGCGGATCTACTTTGACGGGGATAGGGTGGTCTAAGGCCCCTTACTGCCGATATGGCGGTTCCTTCGTGTTATAGCTACCTGGAGCTTTGTTACCTATGACTACCCATAAATCGAATTCGATCAGGCTCTCTTGCGATCAGGTCCTGGAGCGAGGCGGGCAGAAGCTTGTCGAATCTTCTAAGACTGTGCTCCCACCCCGTCTTCTAGACCTGCCAACCGAGGAGTTTCTTGCTTTTTTAGATAAGGCTACCCCGGAAGAACTCGAGAGTTTGCTCGAGACCATGGATGGTTCGACTTCCCGACCCTTGCTTGCCGGGACAGTCGCCCGGGGAAAGGTGTCGCCTGAGTTCTCCTCTTCTCTTTCAGTCATTCTCTGGTGGGAGTTGAGACGACCTTTTTTCAATCTTCTGGTCGGGCTTTGTGGAATTCTTACTTTGATAGCGCTGGTGGTGCTGAATCATCTTCCTGCAGCCTTTCTTCTTTTTGGTGCTTTCAGCTATTTTTGCGGGGTGAATCTTTTCTATACGACAGGCTGGCTTCTGCACCTCTTAGTGCATAACCTGTCTCCTGAAGACTCGCAGCGCTTTGGCAAAAGGCTTTTCTTTTCGGTGACGGCATTAGCTGTCCTTACAACTCTTGCCATCGCAGTTCTGTTGCCCCTTACTTTTATGCTCAACGGAATTATCGGAGCAGTATTTTCAGGACTTTAGGACTTCATGGCTTCAAGTCGGGGCCTCAGGTCAGGGACCCCGGTTCATTGGGCTTCAGGTTCACAGCGCGATTCAGGTATTTCCTGCGGTTTTATGTCATGATCAATATCTTCACCCTGTTGGAGAGTTACCATGACCTCAAGCGTAGTCTCTACCCGAATGCTAAATCTGGGTCTTTTCTTCGTTGTCACACTTTTGGCTCTTTTTTCGAGCACCGGATCGGCAGAAGCGGAACCGATCACATTCAAGGAGAAGCAAGCGGGACTTTCGGTATGGCTTCCCGCCCAGCCCCAGGCAGTCAATACCAGTGCCACTAGCGGAATGCTCAACTATATGGTCAAGACCGATGATTCGGCTTATCAGATCATTTTGAGAAAGAAAGAGGCGAGTTGGCCAAGAGATTTCGATGAGGACCTGCTCGATCAGATAATCGAGGGCTTGAAGGCCGGTTTCAAAGATTCGGCGGAGAAGCAGAATTCGACCAGCAGTTTTGAGTTCGTCTCCGGCGCCGATGGCAAAGGCTGGAGCGGTAAACGTTTTACCGGTACTTTGAATAAGATGCCTCTATCCTATCTATTCGGTTTGAGCCGAGACTGGTTCTTCTCGGTTACAGCAGTAAATACTTCCAAAGATGACGCTGAAGCAAACAAGGTTTTTGCTTCGATGGTATTCGAGAGCAAAGGAGAGGGCGGGGCAGGGTCTGATAATGAGGGGGCGGGTAAGCCTTCTAAATCGGACGATTCTAATGATAAAGACCGGGTCACTGCCGAAAATGGCGACCAGGATTGATTCGGTTTAAGATAAGTTGAGATCAATTGCATCTCAGACCAGAATCTCAACGCCTCAGCTTTTCATTTCCGTTAACAGAGACAGGATGGTGCCATGCGTTCAAAGCAGTTTTCAGTCGCAACTCTAGTTGCCCTTACTTTTCTTATCCTTGCCTGTCCGGTTTGTCCGACAGCTCTTGCTCAACAGGGCGGGGGGGAATCCGGCTGGGAGACCATGTCTATACCGGGAGCGACGGTTCGCTTCGAGATGCCCAAGCCAATCAAGATGGACCAGGATCTCAACAGCGGTATGGTGGTCTATGTCTCTAAGAAGAATAAGATCTCCATGAAAGTCGGAATAGTAAAACGCAATGCCGATAAAGACAAAGCCCAGGGGCTCACCGACGAGAAGGTGCTGGATAATTTCGCTCTGCGCACCATGGCAGGCAACAAGCTCTCCTTCAAGAAAATGGGCTTCGAGACGAACTATCAATTTGGTGGCAATCTCAAACTGACCACCGGTGTGGGTAAACAGTACAACACCAGGGTAGGAAAAGCTTTTGTGCTGAATCGTTTCTACATCAATAACAAGGGCCTGTATTATGTCGAGGCGATTACTCAGGATACTAAAGACCCTGATATCAATCGGTTTCTGAAATCCTTCACCCCCTGATTCGCCGGGGGTACCTTAGAGCTGGGGAGTATGCGAAATGGCTGATCAAATCAAGAAACTGATTTCCTGCTTCAAGGGCAAGAAGGTCAGCGGTGCAGGCCGGTCTGATGTCGAAGGACTGAGCAAGCAGGTCTATAAAGTTCTCGAGCCGATGCGTCATCAGGACCGGACGAAGCATCTGGTCTTGATAGCCAGGCTAGCCAGACCGGACCTCAAGCAGGCTAAGATGCTGGAGCCTTATATAGAATCGACCGATCAGCTTACCCGGGATGCCATCGACGCCTTCTTCAAAGGATTGTTCGAAGGAGACTTCCAGGATCGTTATTTCTCCTTGCTCTCCTGTTTCGGTAGCCTCGATGGGAAGCGGGTCCTGAGCGCGTTCAAGGATAGGTCGAGAACCCTTCGTAGATTTGCATTGTCCATGGCTGCGGTGGTTATGCAGGATGATGACCTCAAGCAGGGTTTTCCGGAACTCGAACTGGACAGTAAGAAGAAGCTCTTGCTCTCTCTTCTGAAGCGCAAGCGCTTTGCCCTGGTTGATGAACTGCTCGATGAGCAGATTGAAGGCGGGACCTCCGAAGTCGAGGTAGTAGAATTGCTTCCCTTTGGCGGGGAGGAACTGGTCAAAGCATACTTCTCCAGTTATGAGGATCTCTTCGGACAAAGAGAGTGGATAAGGCTTGCCAGGGTGCATCCGGAACTGGCGCTGGATATGTTAGGTCGCAGAGTCAGAGATTTGCAGTATCCTGACCGTCAGCTTCTGCACATCTCCAATTCTGTGCTCGCTATTACGGCCAGAACCGCGACGGATGACGGTATTGAGCTGATTAAGAATTTGCTCGAGCATTTTTCTCTAGGGCAGATAAGTTATGAGCACTATATGCGATATCGCCCGCAGGAGATCGCTCAATTGTTGCTGGCTTCTGATCTGGCTGTTTCACGAAGTGTGAAGGAGGTTTTGCATCGGCTTTCAGACGACCAGGTTATACAGATAATTGCTCGACTCAATTCTTCCGGTGCGAGCCACCATGGAGGCGCTCCCCAGACCTTGATGGAGAAACTTTCGCCTTCCTTGAGAGCGGAGTTGTTCGAGAAATATCGGGAGCTCTGGAGAGATTCTAGTGGCGCCATATCCAGTGCCTTGATTAGATATCTGCCCTCTAAGAGCAGGCAGGAGCAAGCGCGGGCCCATCTAGCCATGGAGGAGCTGAAGAATAATCTTGCGGCAAGATTGCCCTATTGTCAGTTTCTTCCCTTTGAGGAGTGTTCTGAAGAACTCAAATCTTTTCTAGGGGACCCGGATCCGGATGTGCGTGCTCTGGCCGTTAGCACCCTGGTAGCCTGTGTGAGATTCGATCGAGGGGCTGTCTCCAGTCTGCTCGAATTTCTATCGCTTCGTAAGAACGAGCCAGACCCGGTGAGAGCTCTTTCTCTTTCTGCCATGGCTGATTTACCTCCAAGCATCTGGCGAAGCGAAGATCTGGAACAGATCAGTCAGATTTTTAGAGATGCCCTGAACGCCAAGGACCTTTCCCCGGCATCAACCTACTATATGCAAGACCTATGCATATCGATACTGCCGTTCCATCAGGATTGGTCAGGGCATTGGCTTGCCTCCATTTTGAAAGAGAGGAATGTTGCTCAGTTCGGCGATTTGACCGGCAGACTCAATAAATCTCAGGCGCGTGTGCTCGCCGAAAGGTTGAATCCGGTCATAGATGGTCTGAGCAAGCTGGAGAAGGAGAACATCATTCTCAATATCGCCCAGTGTTTCGGAAAGCGCTTGGAGGTCTTTGACGAACTTGTGCGGCGTCTGGCGGAACTGGTCGATTCGGGAAGTAGCACCTACATTTGTCAGCGGGCTCTGGATGTCATATTCAGCTATCGGACGGATAGGCTTCAAGAGTGGATTCCGCGAATCTTAAAGAAAGATCCGACCTGGTTTCAGAATTATCAAGTTGCGGAATACATCGGTAGGCAGCGTCAGGACTTGTTGACACCGTATCTGGGGCAAAAAGCTTATCGAGGCAAATTTGGCACCGGTAAGATTTGTGTGGTGCCGCGATTCCAGGGTGGTTACTTCCGCTGGACAAGGGAACAGCGGCGAGTTTACGAGAAAGCGCTCGAATCTTTGACTACGGGCAAGGTCGAAAGGGGGACCGGCGATATCTTCTTTGCTCTCAGAGGACTGAGTTCTTTGCCGGACGCTTCCATTGAGGTGCTTGTTCAGCATGCGCGTTTGAAAGAGCCGGATAAACAAGCTGTTCGTGATTACGCTATCTATTGTCTGGCTGACATTGACGATGGCAGTGGTGTGAAGGAGCTGATTGAATGTCTCTCTGATGACCGGGCGCGTGTAGCCATCTATGTTCTGAGAGAGGCGCTACTCGATATGGACAGAGAAGAAGCCCTGGATATTCTTACGCAGGCACCGCGTCGACAAATTACGGTGGCAAAGGAGATCGTTAGATTAATTGGCGAGCTCAAAACCGATAGCGCTTTTGTTACTCTTGTCGAGATTAATCAATCCGAGTTGCACAGGGATGTGAAGATCGCTTTATTGCGTGCTCTCTGGAACTTTCTCGAGCGAGAACAGACCTGGAAAATCTTGCAGGCAGTCGTTAGAGAGAGTGATCGAAGTATAGCCAGGCACATGGTTCGCATACCTGCCGAGCGCATCTCGAGGCGCACCGAAGAGAATCTGATGAAGCTTCTTGCTGAATTGCTGGACAATGAAGACCCTATAGTTAGGGCCGATGTGCTTCATCGCCTTACGTATATGCCCCTTGTCGATCGGTCGCTGAGGCTGAAAGATGGACTGGTGCGTTCTTTGAAAGCCGAATCCACTTCGGAGAATCGTCAGGCTTGCAGCGCTTTTGTAAACACATACGCTACTCAGGATATAGCCCTGGTAGCAGATGCATTTTCAAAGATACTCTCCAGAAGAAGGACTCTTTCCTGCCTGGTAGATTCGATCATGAGCTTCTTCGAAGTCCAGGGTGAGCGAGCTCTTCCTGTGGTGAGAGCTTCGCTCGAAGCCTTGCAAAAGGACCGTTTGACTATATGCCAGAGATTGCGATTGGCATGCAAAACCTTACCATTCTCAGAGCTCATTGATTATATTCGCCAGGCTTCTGAGAGCGACGATTTGCATGCTGAGGCTCTGATACAGACGGTTCGCTCGATAGAAGGAGCTTCGAGGAGAGCCGACGTAGACCAACTGATTCTGGTCGAAACTGCCTTCGTCGATGACCCCTCGGAATTGTTGCGAAGAGTCGCTCTGGCTGCGCTTTCTGCCCAGGCGGCATCTTGCGGTTGGACGGAGGAGCGTCTGGAGCGCCTGGAGCAATTCAGAAAGGATAAGTCGGTACTGGTTGCCGAAGCCGCGCAGTTTACCTTGCCTTCGGCAGAACTAGCCCTTGCTGGTGTAAGCGGTTAACCTGACATGGATTCATTGGAAAATGCTCAAGAGCTAGCTCTCCGCTAGCCGTAAATAGCACTCGCTTGTTGAGAGTGGGTTGAATTTTTTTTTTTTTTTTTTTTTTTTTTTTTTTTTTTTTTGGGGAAATTTGTATTTGTAGAGCAA
>CAZCBH010000069.1:0-24911 GCA_964496875.1 uncultured Candidatus Obscuribacterales bacterium
GGATTTCCTGCTCGGTTGACTAGTAATTATATTATATAGTAATAATCAGAACAAAACAAAGAAGGGCGGAGAACTTGTCGCCGCCCTTCTTCCAGTTTTAATCGCCGAGCACTGAGCTGGCGGTATCCTGGTTCGTCTCTCTTACTTCTTGCCGAAGAGGAGCCAGAGGATGAGCCCGATAAGGAGCAGTCCGCCGAACTTCACGTTGGTGAGAAGAGCGATGATGACCAGGATCATGATGATGGTGAATCCGTCCATAGCGATACGGTTTAACCTCTCTTTCAAAGAACTGGGGTGACAGAGAGCAATGCCGCCGGATGCTTCCTTTCGGAAGCACCCGGACGACAGAGCTCACGGTGGGGAATCAGGCGAGCTCGCGGGTGACCCGCTTGCCGTCTCGCCTGTCCTTGCGCCGTTGCTGGCGCTTGTTGCCGCCGTGGGCGCCGGAACCGGAGCCGGGATTGAGCCCGCTCTCGATCTGGCGCTGGCGGCGAGCGGCGCGTTCCATGACGAGCTGGTCTTCGACGGTAATCGTCCCCACGTGGTAGGGATTCTTACCGGCCGTTTTGACCTGCACCGGCTGGGGGCGCTTGCCTTTCTTTCTGGCCATGATTTGCCTCCTGATCTGTTAGCTGTTAGTGAAAAGAACTAGCGGTCAGAAGAAATCTGACCTCCTCGTGCCGGCGAGCCGAGGAAGCAAACGATGAACCCGGGACAGGGTCCTCTTTCGAAGACCTCATCCCGGGACAACGCTGCTTACCGCAACACGACGGTCTTGGGCCCGCCCGAACCGGTGTCGGTCTTGTTGACCTTGCCGGCCATGTAGTCTCCGAAGTCGTTGAAGTCCACCGTTCCGCCGACGAGGCGACGGAAGTAGGCGGATTTCTCCGAGAGGAGCTTCAGCGTGGACGGGAACTGCTGGCAGGACCGGCGCACCGGCTGGAACGACAGCTCGAAACGGCGCAGCATCGCGATGTCGAAGGAGACCGCATAGTGGCATCCCAGACCGATGATGGTACCGTTGGCGAGCATGGCGCGGCTGTTGATCAGCGTCACGAGGAGACGCTCATCGCCGGTGCACTCGAAGACCGAGCTGATGAAGCCCGAGGCGTGCTTCTGGGCAGCCTTGAACACGTCGGTGTTCTCCTGCACGACGACTTCCTCGGCAGCCTTGCGGGCCGCTTCGTGAAGCTCGTTCAGGATGGTCTCGGTCTGGGCGCCACGGCTCCGGGCGGCGCGAACCGCTTCGAGAGCCGCTTCCATCGCCAGCTTGCCGGCCTTCGACTTCGCCGAAGGGAAGTCGCTTGCCGCGCTGTGGTCGAAGTGGTCGGTCGCCACCAGATCGGCCAGTTCGTCCCGGACCGCCTGGGCGATCTTGGTGGGATTGACCTGGCTGAGCGCGAAGCACTTGTCCGCACCATAGTCGGTGGCGAACTGAAGCGCCTCTTCGTTGCGCGCGATCACCATGACTTTCTCGTCGGGGCGGACCGCCTTGATGACGGCCAGCACGCCGAGGGCCATGGCACCGGTGCCGGTGATCACCGTCCACTCGTCATCGTCCCGCTCGGGCACCATCTTGTTGCGGAGGTCCAGAGACTGCTTGCAGGCAGCCAGAGGTTCCGCCAGGCTGGCGAGAACGGGGTCGTTGGCGATGGCGTCCGGTACCACGTGGCACCATTTCGCCGGCCAGTAGAACTCGTCGGCGAGGCCACCGTTCTGCGGCGGGGTGGCCATGTAGAGCGTCTTCGGGCAGCAGTGATAGCGGCCTTTCAGACAGTGGGGGCAGGTGCCACAGGGAAGACCCGGTTCGACGGCGACGACGTCGCCTGCCTTCAGGGTCGTGACGCTGGAGCCGACGCGCTTGACCCGAGCGATGATCTCGTGGCCGAGCGTGAGCGGTTCGTGCGGTCCTTTGTGGCCGGAGTGCACCGCGCCGGTGCAGTACATGTGCGTGTCGGAGCCGCAGACTCCGTTCGCGATGAACTCGAGGTGGGCTTCGCCGGCCTTGAGGCGGGGAAGCTTGTACTCGACTTGTTCGAGCTTGTGTTTGCCGGTGACATCCCAACGGCGGAGGGCTTGCTTACGTGCCATGCTGTATTTCCTTGGTTTTTCGACCGCTCCAGGACCTTTCCTGAGGTGGGAGGGGTCAGGTTGAAGAAAAAAAACGAGGACCTCACCCGAGGTCCTCGCTGGATAGGTAGTAAGCCGGTGCTCTTGTTAGAGCCGGCCGAGGGTGACTTCTCTGGTTAGAAGCCCCCCAGTCGAGCCTGCACCGCCCGGGTCACCTGACCGAAGTCGTCGTAGGTGAGCCAGGAGCCGGCCGATACGATGCTGCCTTCGTTCTGCTCGCACCAGGCGGTCAGACCTCCGTCGCCGCAGGCCAGCACCAGACCGCCGAGCTTGGCGGTGGCTTCGGCCATGCAGACATCACCCTTGGAGTCGCCGGCACAGCCGATGACGCGATACCCGTTGGCGGCTGCGATTTCTGCCAGCTCGCCCTTGCGGACACCGTCGTCTTCGTTGTGCACGAACTCCATCGCTTCGAACACACCGTCGTCGCTGAAGCGCAGCGAGTTGGCGATGATCGGCATTTCGACGCCGTGGAACTTCAGCATCGGAACAGCGATTTGCAGCGAACCGTTGGAGACGGCCACCGGGGTGACACCCATGCTGCGGAGGAAGGCAAGGAAGTCCTTGACGCCCGGTATGAGCTGGTGATTCTCCTTGAGCCAGGTGATCATCTCGTCGATGGTCTTGGCTTCGAGGAGGTCACGGTACTCGGCTTCCAGATGGGCGCCGTTGGTCATGGTGCCGTCGACCTTGAAGGCACGATCATGCTTCTTCCACCGCTTCTCGCCGTCGGGGTCGACGGGGCCGAACTGTTCGTTCAGCACGACGAGAATGTCTCCCCAGACGGTGCCGTCCAGGTCGAGGAGGAAGAGGTCAGTGGAGCACCCGGCAAGCATGTTGAGCCAGGCGTCCTGTTGGGAAGTGGATGATTGTTTCATCGAGACTCCTTGTAATTTGTGGTGGTTATTCCACCGGGTTAAAAAAACAATTCAGGGGAGGCGGTTGCCGACCCTGCTGACCAAACTTTTCCGCATCCATGGACGACAGGACCCTGAACACCCTCCGGCGGTAACCGGGGAGGGATTCAAAGCGTCATTAGTCGAGATGAAGACGTAGGTTAGATCTTGGCGTTCCGAGAGATCTGGAAAAGTATGCATTCACCATAGAGAAAGGTCATGGTCGAAACAATGGTCTTTCGATGAAGTTTCGCGAGTGACTTTCTCTTACGATTTGACTTCTCTGATAAGCAGGGATTGGTGGAAATGCTGTAAAAGGTCATGAGTAGAGCTTCCGAATAGAAACACCAGCAAGTTCTGTAGCTTTTGAGCCCTGATCTTGACATCTAGCGTAAGTTGTCATCCTGTCTAATAATCCATATGTCATGGCGCCTGGAGCTTGAGACTCGTAATCCATGGCAGAGCACTGCATAACACTGCTCGACTTTGATCCTGTAATGGATGTTAGAGCTTAGCGAAGCATTTAATCTGCAAAAAAAGAGGGACGACCCTGGTCATCCCTCTTCGCTCATATTTCAGTCTGTTATTTTTACCACTCGGTCATGACCTTAATCTGACTGCTGGCTTCTTTATGGGCGCAATCCATGGCGTCTTTGACCTGCTCCCAGGGGAAGCGCTTGGTGATCAGCGGTTTCACATCTATCCGCTTCGACGAAATAAGGTCTATGGCTGTAGGATAGGTGTTTCTATACCGGAACACACCTTTGTAGGTCAGCTCTTTCTGGGTGATGGCGTTGAGGTCCATGGGCACTTCCAGCTGGCTGAAGAGTCCTACAAAAACAAGTGTTCCGCCTGGTTTCAGCGCTTCAACCGCCATCTGGGCAGCCGGTCCGGCACCGGAGCATTCGATCACCACATCAAAGCCGGTTCCATCAGTGATTGCATTAACCTGCTCGAGCTGTTCTTTTTTGTCGAAGGTTTCGATGGAATGGGTGGCACCACATTCTTTAGCCATGGATAGACGGTTTTTGTGGGTTTCCACCACGGCGATAACGCCTGCTCCTGCCGCTCTGGCACAAAGAACATTGACCAGACCGATAGGACCGGCACCGGTGATCAGGACCCTGGAACCCAGCCCTACTGATCCCTGGCGATTGGCATGGATGCCCACGGATAGAGGCTCGCACATGGCCCCTTCTTCGAAGGAGACATTGTCCGGCAGTTTGAAGGCAAAGTTGGCATCATGGACGAAATACTCGGCAAAAGTGCCATGGATGGGGGGAGTAGCGAAAAACTCTATGGAAGGGCAAAGGTTATAGAGTCCACGTTTGACAAAGTCCGTACAGCCGCAGGGAACGCCGGGTTCCAGGGCGACTCTGTCGCCTTCTTTGAGGTGGGTTACGTTTTTGCCGACTTTAGCCACTTCGCCGGCGGTCTCGTGACCGAGAATCAGGGGCTCATTGACGATATAGGGTCCGATCCGACCTTCTACGTAATAGTGAACGTCGGAGCCGCAAATGCCCACAGCTTTGGTCTTAATCAGGACTTCATTCGGTTCCGGATCTTTGATATCCACTTCTTTGATTCCAAAGACATTTGCCTTTTCGAGAACTCCAGCTTTGACTTTCATGCTTTGTCTAACCCCGTTTTGACTCGTTAAATTGTCACTTTTGAGATGCCTGACAGGCGAGCTTCTCAGTTTGAGGATTATGTCTTACTTGACAATGCAAGGCAAGCCGGTGTGAAGCTAAAAAACGAGATTTTTGAAGATGCCAGTAGGGTGCTTTTCGAAGCATTTTCTGGCAGCCTTGTTGTAAAGATAATTCAACTATTGCATGTGTGACCGATTATTTGCATTTAGGAAAAGTCAGTTTTCCTAAGAAGTGATAAGCATCCGATTGCTAGATTTATTTGTAACCTACTTTTTTGACTTACAGACTTAGAAACACCTTCAGACCTCCGGAACTTTAGAGCCTTTCAACAATGCTTAGTTCAACCGACTCGCTTCCAGTAAGCGTCGGCGGTTTGGGTTCGTCCGAAGGTTGTTCCGCTCTTTTTCAATCAGCATCTAGCTTTACAGGATGCAATCCAATGAATAAATCGAAAACCCCTCACCGGACTCCGGTTGAGGAAAAGCGGAGTTCGGACTCAGCTTCGAACTTCCATCTTGTTCTCGGCGCCGGAGGCTCTAAGGCGATCCTCGCCTCCACCGGTGCCATCGCTGCTTTTGAATTGTGCGGTTGGAATGATTGGGAGACTATCGGTGGTGTCAGTGGCGGTTCTGTACCGGCTGCTCTCTATGCTCACGGAACGCGGGCAAAGGAGCTGGTCTGGCTTGCCCACAGCACTGATTTCTCGGAACTGATCAAACCCAAAGTCGGCTGGCTACGCCGTCTCTGGGCTATCTGCCGCAAGTATCGCTACGAGATTACGCTGCCGGAAAAGGGTATCTATGACCCTGAACCGCTTCGGCGCTTCATCAACATCTCCGTGCCTCGCTGGCCGGACAACCTCTGGACTCTGAGCACGGACCGCCAGCTCAACCAGGTAGTCTTCACCGCCGAAGGTGCACACCGTTACCTGGCGGAGGCCTCCTTCGGTCAGCCCATGATCCAGGAGCCATCCTGTGTCGGCTCGGCTGTTGCTGCTTCCTGTGCCATCCCCGGCATCGTCGATGCCACTCACTTCAACGACGAGCCTCTTTTCGATGGAGCCCTCAGCCATGAAGGTCAGTGCGCTGTCCTTCCTCCGCAGAGGCACTTCGGAGCTGAACCCGGTCGAATCATCGCTCTCGATGTGGGCGAAGAAGACATCAAGAAAAAGCCTTTCGTGCGCATGTTGCTGCGCCTCACCTGCGTGATCAGCGCTTGCGGTCCGGAGGAAGCCCCTCATCCTTCCGAGGAAGAGCATGGTATCATCCTGATCGAGCCTCGCATTCAGCGTTTTCACGGGCTGAAGTTTTTGCTCGACGACCTCGATAAGTGGACGGCAATCATTGCTGGTTTCAGCGCCACCATCGACACTCTCGAGCGTCATGGACTGGTTGACCGCGAGGGCAGCCCCCGGGCCTTTGAGCTCTACGACCTGCTCAAGAAGATCCCCTTCGAAGACCAGAGTCGTGGTGACTGCGTCGAGTGCATCGAAGACCTGTTCAAGCAGTTCGATGTGTATTGATGCCGGATGGAGGAGCTCATGAAGCAATCCAGATCCTGGAGTAACGCCCTTCTGAGGCTTTTGCTCTACCCGTTCTTTGCCCGGTATGTCGAAATGCCCGGCAAGAGCTATCGCGGTGCCTTTATCCCGCTCGAACCGGTCGAAGCGGAGATCGCCAGGCGATCTCGCGAGCTGGTCACGGTGTTGGCAGACGGCATCGGTGAACGTTCGATCAAGACCGTCGATGGTTTGAATGCAGCTGCCGATTTCATCGAGGCAACCTTCTTCGACCTCGGCTATTCGGTGGTGCGACAGGCATTCGACTACCGTGGTATTCGGATGTACAACCTGATTGCCGAACTGCCCGGTCATGAGGCAGATGCAGCCGATTCGGATAAAGTCCTGGTGCTGGGAGCTCACTATGATACCGTCATTGGTACTCCCGGCGCCGACGATAATGCTTCCGGCGTCGCTGCTCTTCTGGAGCTGGCTCGTCTTCTCAAAGGACGTCGGCTGACGCACACGGTTCGTTTCGTGGCCTTCGCCAACGAAGAGAACAACGGAGACGGACCGGAGCAGATGGGCAGCTATCATTTCGCACGCTCTTGCTCTGAGGCAGGCGACGATTTGATCGGTATGATTTCGCTCGAGATGCTGGGATGTTACTCGAACGAGGAAGGGTCGCAAAAGTATCCTTTCCCGTTCAACCTCTTCTATCCGAGCCGAGGCAATTTCATCGGCTTTGTCGGCAACACCGACTCCCGCGACTTCGTTCACAGCGTAGTGGGAGGATTCAGGCAGGCTGTCGATTTCCCTGCCGAGGGAGTTGCCGCACCGGATCGTTTTCGCGATATCAATCGCTCCGATCACTGGGCGTTCTGGCAGTTCGGTTATCCGGCTTTAATGGCCACCGATACATCGAACTTCCGCTATGAGCACCTTCATACCGATTCTGACAGCACGGACCAGGTCGATTTCGAAAGAATGGCCAGGGTGGTCCATGGAATCTTGAAGGTCTCCATCGAGCTCGCATCGGGCTGAGGAGCAGAATCATGGATTCGGCTGGGCAGAGAGAGCAGTTTCGTCACCCTTAATGGGGTTTCGGGATTGTTCTCTCTCTGTTTTTTGGGGTAGAATACTAAAAGATATAGTTAAAAATAGCGAATCAAGAATTTCGATGCTGTCAATCAGCCGAATGCAAGTGCGATTACACCACCGAACATGATACCGGCTGCTATATAACGTCTGGTCATCTCTCCTTCTTTGAGCAGCCTGGTGCCTAGATAAGCAGCGATCAAAATACTCATCTCCCTCAAGGGAGCGACGTAATAAACCGGAGACGAGATCAAGACATAGAGCACGATCAAATAGCTGAGCGGACTGAGAAGAGATACACCGATGACATTGCGGCGATTGTCCCGCCATTCTTGTTTCAGTTTTTCTCTGTTTTTGAGGACATAGGGCAACAGCAGAAAGCTTATTGCCCCGGTAGCCATGTAGTCGAGCAACATCGGTGGAACGCCGACATCGGCCACGGCATATTTGTCCCACAAAGTATAGGCGGCTATACAGATGCCTGTTAAGAGTCCGAAAACAAGCGGTTTTTTAGGAGTCTGTCCGGAGAACAACCTGGCTCCGCCGCTGATTATGAATACCCCTAGAATAATCAGGGATATGCCTAGAATAGCTAGAAAACTGGGAGTTTCGTGGAGGAAATAGACTGCTCCCAGGGTAGCAAGCAGAGGTCCGGTGCCTCTTGCCACCGGATAGACCAGGGAATAGTCGCCCACTTTGTAGGCGGCTTGCAGGCAGATGAAATAAACCAGGTGTAAGATAGTGGTTCCTGCAAGGGCGATAAGCTGTTCGGGACCGAAAGAGGGTTTTTCGGTGACCAGGGTAAATAGAGCAAGCGGAGCGTATATAGGCAGAATCAGAGCCGAAGTGACCCAGACGAAGGTATTGCCGTCCAGGGCTTTCTTGGCCATCAGATTCCAGCTCGCATGGATGAATGCGGAGGCGAGAATCATTAGCAGCGGCAGAGTGGTCATTTTTGAATATCCTACCTGCTCGACTGTGGCTTCGTCCGATTTTAGCTAGCCTTCCAGCTAAAGTATTTTTAGAGAGACTTTGGTGAAGTTCTACTAATAAGAGTAGTAAAATAGAGTAAAAGGAGAAGAAGGCAGAATCAAAGAATTGTAATTTTTCTTTGAACCGCGATCCTCTCGGTAAATCAGTAAATCAGATAGTCGCTCTCTCAGGAGTTAACCCTGGGGATGCTCTCCTGCCAGTTAGCCCGGGCATAAACTTGCCCGTTTCTATGCAGCGTTCGCGTCACTCGAACGTGAAAGAAGCTTCCATCAGATTGGACAAGAATTCGAGTGGTCAGCTTCAGTTTGCGTTTGTTGGACCGAATGACGGTCGTCATCTTGCCTTCATAACTTGCCACCGCCGGTTCTCGATCGTGCACTTTCCAGATGTTTAGACCGGTGATATCGAAGCGTCGACCCTTGATTCTGTAGGCGTTATTAGAATGGTGCTCATAGGAAGTCTCTCCGGTGAGCATATCCTTGGTAGCAAGCTTCCTGAAATCTGGACGACCTCCGGGCAACTCCAGGTATTCGCCTTCTTTGCTCTCGGCTTTGTCCACCAGAGGTCTGAAGGGTGCAGGCGTCTCTCCTTCGGTAACAGAAACCGGTAGTGACAGAGCCGTTTTTGTCGATCCGGTCAGGAGCCTGCTTTGCATTTTAGATGGACTGGGCCAGGCAAGGGGAAACTGAGCATTGCCGACAGCAAGTCTTATTCTGTGCCCGCTTTTGTAAGTCCAGGTGGTGAAGTGCAGATCCAGTTCAATCTCGTAAAACTTGTCCGGAGTCAGGTCCGAAGGTTCGAGTCGACCGCTGAAGTGTCTGCCGTTGACCAGGGCACCGGTTACCAGGCTGACCCTGCCGTCCGGATGGACATCTTCCAGTCTGACTGTCCAGTTGGCCCTGCTTGCACCGGCTGAAACTCTAAGCCGCACGTTTGGAATTCCCAGTATAGTCAGGTCTTCTTCGAGGGGCATGGTGTCGAAGGTGAGAGACTGTCCATCGTCGACAGACATATCACCGGTGGTATCACCCCAACAGGTCCCGGTGCTCGCTCCGGCAGCAGGCAGATAGTCGAGGGTGGTGACCATTTGCTGGCTGGGGGCAGAGAGAAGATCACCTTTGCCATCAGGATAGAGCACCTTCTTTTGGATGTTGGTCCCGGGCGGCCAGCTCTCCAGTCTCCACTTACCCGGAATATCTTTCAAGGATGGATCCGGTTCGTGACCGCTTCTTACAAAGACAGTCAGTTTCCTTTCTCGAACTTCTTCGGCGATGCCGTTGTCGAAGCCTTTGAGATAGTGCTCGAACCAGCGAATCGCCTCATCCTGCCATTCGTGTTGCGGGCCGATATCGCCATCGGGACAGGAATGGTCCCAGGGACCTATTTCTGCCTTCACCGGAGCGGAAACATTCTCCAGCATACGCACCACTGTGTCCCGGTATCCGTCCATCAATCCACCGATGAGGTAGGCAGGTATCTTCATCTGAGAATAATCTCTAGACAGCGATTTTGCCGACCAGAATTCGCCGTCCTTCTGCTGGCGCAGATAGGTAAACAGCCAGGGCTCACGATTGAAGCGGTCTTTCAGAAATTTACCGTCCAGTCTGTAGTCCGGGGTGGTCGGCAGTCCGTTTTCGTGGTTGATGTAGAGATGATAGGGGTCGAGGTGCAGAACACCGTCGATGTAATGCAAATCGTCTTTAAAGAGGTCGTCCGAAGCATGCATGGCCAGAATGGCTTTCAGTTCATCCGGGTTGCGCATGGCGGTTTGAATGGCGTTGAAACCGCTCCATGATACGCCGAACATGCCGACCTTGCCGTTGGAGCGCGGGTGTCGGGCGAGCTGCCTGATCACTTCGACAATGTCGTCGATTTCGCTATCGGAGTATTCTCTGTCGGGGAGCGTTCCTTCGGAGCCACCGGTGCCGCGGATGTCGACCTTTACGGTTAAGAAGCCGTGCCGGGCGAAGTAGGCATAGGCCGGATAGTCCATTAGAAGAAAAGTGTCGTCCTTGCGGTAGGGCAGGACTTCCAGCAGCACCGGAAATCTCTCCTGGTCGGACTTTCGATAAGGCATATAAATTGTGCAAGCCAGCCTGACGCCGTCGGGCATGGTCAGACTGGAGCGCTGCATCCTAAATCGATAATTGCTTTGAGATTGGTACATGACAAAATCTCCGGACCGAGCACAGAAAGGTTCTCGCCATACGCCGATAGAGCGTTGCAAGAGCCTGTAAATGTCTGGGGTTTGGATGGAGTTAGAAAAGAGTGGGTTTAAAAAATAACTGGCTCAAATTTGAAAATAAGAACTGAATTAGCATATGAATTGAGAGATTTGGAAATCAAAAACTTGGCATCTTTCCAGATAAATGGAAATTGGCAGGCCGGAGCAAAAATGCCGAAGAGCTATCTGGTGATTTAATCCTGGCTTTGTATATTGACAGCTGCGCTAATGCCGCTAGCCGGCTTTGGAAAGGTCGGAAATGCTTGGCTCACCGGCTTGGGATATTCTCGATTATCCGTTCAATAGCTTTATTAATGTCATTTGACTAAATTTCTCTTGCTTAGTCGTCAATAGGTTCCTTAGATTCGGGTTGTATATGCCAGAACCTCATTTTCGTGAAACCGTAACGAATACCTGACTAGCCTCTCTAGTTAACGCTTTAGAAACTCCTTTGGTGCTCTTTGAGCTCCGGGGAGGAGACTATCAGTTGTTCGCATACGGCGAATCGAGCTTGGGGTTGGCATATCGTCAACCACAAATCCATCTGAAAGGAACACGACTATGGCAGACAAGACCCCGAACACCGGCAATGCTTCCGACGCAGCCAAGGCCGCCGCGGCAACCCGCAAGGGTCGCACCGACAAGGTCCTGGCGATGGCCTCCGACGAGGTCGGCACCGTCCACGGCAATGCCGCGGCCAAGGCTGTTTCCGTGACCGCAGCGCTCAACGTGGAAGAGACCGTCGGCGGCAAGACCGTCAAGGACGGAGCCAAGGCGACCGTCGCCCTGGAGACCACCCACGAGGAGAGCTGAGCTCGAGTCACACGTTTGTCGTAACTTCTCCTCCTGAAGCAAAGGCGTAAGCCCAGGGAGGTGACTCTATCTAGGTAGGGTCTACGACTGGTCTCCGAGGTCTCGCCTTTGGACCTCGGAGATTTCTTCCTTTCACCAAATTCTCTTGGTTCCTTTTCCAAATCTCAAATTGGAGCAACTCATTATGGCAAAGTCCAAAGCTGACAAGACTCGCGAGGATCGTACCGGCAAGGTTCTCTCCCTGGCTACCGACGAGGCACAGACCGTTCACGGCAACGCCTCCGCCAAGACCGTCTCGGTCACCGCTTCGTTGTCCGTTTCGGAGAGCGTTGGCGAAAAGACCGTCACCGACGGCGCCAAGGCCACTGTCTCCCTGGAGACCACCCACGAGGAGTCCTGATTCCCAGGGCTTCATCACCGGACGATTCGAATCAGGCGTCAATCCCGGTGTATAACCTGAGTGTGCTGGATCTTTATACGTTGTACGTTTAAGATTCGCACTCGGATTGACGCTTTACCAGGAGAGTTAAACTCTCGGCCACCGGATTTCGCCCAGCGATCTCCGGTGGTTTTTCTTTTGTTCTAAAATATTATATTAAATAGTAGAAAAGGAGAGAAGAAAAACATCGGAAGCCGGCTTCTTGAAGAAGTGCGGCTCCCGATGTCGGAAAGTGCCATCCCACCCCCGGGTGTTTGTGCCTGGGGATGGGATGGATGCCGCGGGTGAGAAATCAGTTTCTCGCTAACACGGCAGGTCTTGTTGTTGCGGTTTTTACTGGACCTCGGGGTCCGTCGGCAGATACAGGTTCCAGCCGCCCTTGCCGTCCAGCATGAGGACGCGGTCGTGGTACTTCAGCAGGCTCTTGCGATGGCCGACGCTGATGTAGGTGGTACCGCTTTCCTGCAGGCGCTGGTAGACATGCTCTTCGTTGGCGTCGTCGAGAGCACTGGAGGCTTCGTCGACGATGGCGTACTTGGGCTCTGCCAGAAGCAGACGAGCCATTGCGACCCGCTGCTGCTCACCGCCGGAGAGGACTTCGTCCCACTTCAGTTCGGCGTCCAGTCCGCCCTCGGCCCGGAATCTTTCGACCAGGCTGCCGAGGTTGACCTCTTCCAGAACCTTCATGATCTCCGCGTCGGTGACGTTGGAGTCGGCGTTCGGATAGACGATCTGCCAGCGCAGGGAGCCGATGGGCAGGTACGCTTTCTGGGGCATGAACATCATGTCGTCGAGGTCAGGGGTGCTGACCTTACCTTCGCCGGAACGCCAGAGACCGGCGATGCCGCGCAGCAGGGAGCTCTTGCCCGAGCCGCTCGGACCCATCACCAGGATGCTTTCGCCTCCCTTGACCTCGACGGTGAGGTCACGGATGAGGGTGTGCTCGTAGTTCGGGGTCATGAGGGTCAGACCGTTGACGTCGATGTCGTCGCCCTGGGCGCGCTTGATCCGCGGACGACCGGGCATGTCTGCCGGGTCGGGACGCTCCAGCTCCTCTTCGAAGAGCACCAGTCGTTTGATGTTCGCCGCGAAGGACGAAATCGACTCGAACTGGCTGATGAAGAGGGACATGGCGGCGAGGACCTGGTTGAAGGCGGAGTTCGCCTGCTGGATCTCACCGAAGGATGCCTGGCCCGCGAAGTAGAGCGGAGCGACGATGGCGATCGGCAGGATCACGACCAGGTAGTCATAGCCCTGGGAGAAGAAGCCCAGGTTACGCTGCCAGCGGATGAGGAAGTTGTAGTTCTTGACCGCTTCCTTGAGGCGATGGAGAAGACCGTCGGTCTCCATCTCTTCGCCCCGGAAGAAGGCGATGGCTTCGGCGTTGTTACGCACATGCACCGACTGGTAGCGGAAGTTCGCTTCCAGCTCTTCCTGCTGGTAGCGCAGGCCGATGAGGCGCTTGCCGATCAGAGCCATGACCACCGAGCCGAAGATGGCGTAGCCGAGAACGGTCCAGGTGAGCATCGGCGAAATCGAGTAGAGCACGACGGCAAATGCGGCCACCGTCAGGATAGAGTCCAGGATGACCAGCAGGAAGGAGAGGGCGCCGGAGGTGAAGTGCCGGATGTCTTCCGAGATACGCTGGTCAGGGTTGTCGACGCTGCGCATCTGGGAGATCTGGTAGTACTTCCGCTCGTTCATATAGCGCAGCACCATGCGCTCGGTCAGCCACGCACGCCACTGCAGTCCGAGCTTGTCCCGGACCCAGCGGTAGGGGATCACGATGAAGATGCCGATCACGAAGATGACACCGACAGTGATCAGGGCCTGCCAAAACTGGCTGACTTCCTTGCCCTGCAGTGCGTTCCACATGTCGCGCATGAGGTAGTTGAGCAGGACGTTGAAGCCGGTGACCGTGAAGAGCAGAGCCGTGAGGATGCCCAGCAGGCGCCAGCCCTCATCCATGACCTTGCGCATGCCCCACATGAAATAGGTGGGAGCGGCGAGGGCAAGCGGCACGCCGAGGATGGCGATGAGCATCTTGTGGTCGGCGGCGCCGGAGAGGTCAGGCAGCATGCCCGCCAGGTATTGCGCCATCACACCGAAGATGGTGAGGGTCTCGTCCGGGTTGGGGCCGGCGATGAACGGCACCACGGCGGCGACGGCGACTCCGACGATGCCCACGAAGGTGTAGGTCTTCCAGAGTTTGCGCACCGGTCCGAGGGTGTAACCGTAGATCAGCGCCACGGATACTGCCGTGCCGACCACCCAGGCCAGTGCCGAGGGCATCAGCGCGTCGAGGGGAACACCGACAGGCGTCCCTTCGGGGCCCATGACTTTCTGGGTCATGAAGGCGTAAATCGTAGACAGGACAGGAACTGTGAAGCCGCCGACGATCGCCAGGAACCAGGTCATGTACCAGGGCTGACGGGGGCCGGAAGATACGAAGTAGGGCGTCATGACCTTCCAGAGGTCTTTGACAAGCTTCCAGTTAAATCTGAATTCGTTATCGTGGGGATGGTTCATTGGAACCTCCAATTGTTAGGGGTAGAACCCGATTTCCATTGAGAAGACAGAATGTGCGGAGACGCGGGAAAGTCGCTTCCGTGGAAGCGGTATACGGTTCTGAAAGACGGCGCCAGTCATGCTGAAGAAGTACTAGATACTCAACGAACTGATGAAACCCGCGGGACCGGAGTCTGTCTCTCTCGGTCGATGGGTCTCATCGGGGAAGTTCGTCGTGGCTTTTAATCTTCAGGTGACTGGGTGGTATTAACGGGCCTTCAGATGCGTCTCGGAAACAGATACTTGAGCCTTATCACTTCTCCCTGGTAGGAGCAACCGAAGAAGGTACGCAGATGACAAGAGATGGATTTATAGTTATTTATCTAGACGAAGGCTATCTTGAGTAAGGCTCTGAATAGTGTCTACAGCTTCAATCACAGATGTACTGTAATAGTTAGCGGAGCTTAGCGCGTAGAGCTTGTTTTTGATTATAAGTGTGTCATCAAGACAGGTAACGAGATTTGAATCGGTCATGAACGTATGGTTTATGATCAACCACTATAATTAATAGTAAAATTCCCGTAAAGAAAAATCGCCTCGAAAGAGGCGATTCAAAAACTGACTTTCATGGTCACAGGCGGAAGCGCAGACCTTGCACTCCCCAGCGTCCCCGGACAAGCTGCGGTTGGTCCAGCCACTTAGCCGGAGCGATGGTGATCTCGTCGCAGTTGTCCGGATTCTCCAGTCGATCGAATTCATCTACGGTGAGATGGAGCCAGCGCATCACGAAGATGCGGTGGGCAAGACCATGACCGACGATATAGACGGTTCGAGGAGCCTTTTTGCCGAAGAGCGGTGAATACCAGGCAGAACGCTCTTTGTGCATGAAACGCCAGAGCGAGCCCGTGAAGCCGGAAATCCGATCATAGACATCTGCCGGACTTTCGCCTCCGTCGAAGCGGTAGTAGAAATAACGATGCAGTGTTCGTTTTTCAACCTGATCGGCAAGAGGCGCGTAGCCGGCCTCCATCTCTCGCAAGAGGGGATCTTGATAGAGTCTCATCGCGGCGATTTCGGATTCTGTGAATCCGGCACCACGGAGAATACCGATCAAGGTATCTACCGTTCGCCTGTAGGGAGACAGAAAGATGAAGGCGTCGACCAGGGCCTTTTTGCCTATTGAAGCTCCTCTTGCCCTGGCCTGGCTGTGACCGGTTTCGGTCAATTCGATGGCCTGGTCGCCAACGTCTTTCGAGCGCACCTCGCCTGCATTCTCCATGGACTGGCCGTGGCGAATCAGCTTGATGACAAAGAGGTCTCTGTCCTGAAAGTAGCGGTGAATGATCCAGCCCACCACTGCAATCAGAGGCAGGATCAAACTCAAGATTGAGAACATGCTCATAGTTTATCTTCCTGCTGTGGCAATCGCTTCGAAAAGCGAAAGGCGTCTAAAGCAATGTCCCGGACCTTTTCGTGCGTAGAGCACGATATAGGCGTTGGGAATCGAGACACAGTGATACTGCCGAACCACTTCGCTGTCTTCGAGACCTTCCAGCTCTCGAATCAGCGCCAGAAGAGAGGCGGAGTGACCGACAATCATCTGGTGGCCGGAGCTGTTTTCGAGGTTGTCTTTGACGAATGCCTCGGTGCGCTCGAAAAGATCAAAGTAGTTCTCGCCGCCGGGAGGACGGTATTTGAGAGCGCCAAGATTTTTGTAGAGCTCGAACTGATCGGGGTGGAGTTTTTCCACACCGAGATAAGTCATATTCCAGAACTGCCCGTACTCTCGTTTGTTCAGGCGCGGATCGCATCTCAAAGCCGGCACATAGGGCAAGCTTTGAATGATACGGCCGGCCGAGAGATCAGTCCGGTCATATTCGGAGGTCCAGACCTGTTCGATCGGATTCTCCTCGGGAAATAGCATCGCCAGTAGTGCCGAAGCTCTATCGCATTGCTGTAAACCTCTCTCTGTCACTCCGACACTTCTGTCGGACCCTGAGAGCTTGTAGTAATATCCGTCGGCAGGCTTTTCGGTCTCATCGTTGGCGAAGGAGTGTCCGTGCCTGACGAGGGCGAGAATTTGATCTCGGTGCGTCATAGGGTTTCTCTTCTATTACTAGCCCCACGGGATGACCGGACGAGACGAACACTCAAAGCAGTGCAGCGTACTGTACGTCAGGTCACCAAATGCGGTGGCTTGTTCGTTAAAGTTGGAATCAGAAGAAAATTTGAATTTGAGTGCTGTTAAAGACTCATTCGGAATCGAGAAAGTAGACCTCATCAGTATAAGAACTCATGACCGGAGATCTCAACTTTACATTTGTTCCCTTGGAAACCGGGCTGGGCTGCAAGCTGGTCTTGCATGGAGCGAATCTTCAAGTTTTGTTTATTAGCTATGCTAGCTATGAATAGATTGCTCGTTCAAGGGAAGCCAAGAGCTATGTTGCCTTCTTAACAATGCTCCACAGAAGGTTACCCGGGATCATTCTTGGCAACAAAGAGCTGTTTCGCTGACGGATACGAGCTAAATCTCTCTCAGACATCTTATTGAGCTTGAAGATGTGACCTTGAACTCAATAGCTTAGCTTGTTCTTTGTTTTTTTCCTGAATCTCAAAAACCTTATTCAAGCCGAATTTAAATAGACAATCCACCAGCATTTTCTCTCGAATTCCGATAACACCGGGAGGTAATCATGACTGTTCCGAATTCACTCGGTGATTATAAAGTGGTATCGGATAAGGTGAGGAGCGTGTTGAGCCGACGCATAGATGTCGTCAATCCGTTTCTCTCCTTCGACTCATCAAGCTCCTCTGGGCTCGAACCTTTCCGGAGCGTGATCGCATCCGGTCGAAATTCGCTGCCCCGGCGCTACCACACGCTTTACCTAGAGGTTCTGGAAGCGGCCCTCAATCAAGCCGAGAAGTCGATGGCAGGCAAATCCGTCCAGGCCGTGAAAAGCGTTCGTGAACAACTCGCGGCGGTTTTCGGGACACTGTCGATGCCTATCGTCCAGCTCGAGCAGAAAGACCACAGTTTGAAAGCTTACCTTTCTGTGGTTAGTAATCTATATCGACGTTTTCTCGAAGATGATCGGGTGGCCGAAAAGCTGAAGGAGAGCGGTTATCTGACCGATCTCGATCCGCTCGGCTTTTTCGTCGATTCCGATGATGAGCCCTATACTATAGCGCCCACCCGGGACATGCCCCTGGCTTTCATCGCCAAGCCGGTTCAATACGCAGACTTTGCCCCTCTCTACTTCATCGAAGGTCATGAGGTGGGTGGTCATGTGTTGCTCTCTAAAATCAACGGCTTTTCGACCGAGGTCAAAGAGCTCCTTCTAAAGAGTGTTCGTAAGACTCTCCGTGCCGGTTCGCTGCCTTCGGGCGCTACCCGGGTGAAAGTACCCAGGAAGCCGGGACTGTTTCGTCGACCGTTCAAAGAGGTTGCGGTGAGTACCTTCCTGAGTGAGGTTTTCGCCACCTGGTCCCAGGAGCTGTTCTGTGATGCCTGTGGTGTTCTCAATCTTGGACCGGCCTATGTCAATGGTCTTATTCTGGTTCTCTCGCAGACAAACAGAAAGAGGAAGCTGTCTCGCACCAGCTCTTTCAGTCTGGTCAACGGTGTATCCTCGCACCCTTTCGATGTGTTGAGAGTGCTCTTCTCAATCGCTGTTCTGGAGCGTCTCAAGTGCTCTGGTCAGTATATTGCAGACCTGAACGCTCGTTTCAAGGAAGCCTGTGGCGGTTCGCTGCCGCAAGAGTTGATCTGGCTGAACGCTATAGACGAGCCGGCTATCACAATGGAGCTCGAAGACTTTCGGGCTCTGGTCGAGGAATCGGCGACGCTCATTGTTGAGCAGAAGCTCAAGAGCCTCAAGGATAGGTCTTTGAAAGATTTCTGTACCTGGGGCGAATCGGATGAAGCGACTACCAGCCAGCTTCTCAAAGAGTTTCTCTCCGGGGATCTCGATGAAGAACTGCCGGTGGAGGCTCGTCATGTGGTGGCTGCTTCCATGCTCGCCATGGAGAGATTGTCCGTGGACAGCACCACAGATTTTCAAAAGCAGTCCCAGGGAGTGAATGAACTGGCTCTGGGTCTTCTGGCGGAGCTTTATGAGGAGCAATGCCTTCTCTGTGATACGCCTGCCTACAACAAGACTAGAAGGCAGGATCTTTTCAATCTAGAAAAGCTGGCCAGTCACGTGAGTCATCCGGACCGGTTCTAGCTGTTGTCGTTCAACTAAAGCCTGGAGGGCAAGTTATGAAGAAAATCCGCAAAGGCTGTCCTGCCATCCGAGTCGTTATGTTCCCCAAGGACATCAACGGCGCCGGCAATATCTTCGGTGGTGTCATTCTGAGCCACATCGATGTCGCCGGTGCGGTTGCAGCGAGAAAAATTTGCAGCCACCGTGTCGTTACCGTCTCCGCAAAGGAGGTCGAGTTCAAGAAGCCCGTCCATGTTGGTGATATTCTCACCTGCTGGGCTGAAGTTACCGCCGTCGGTACCACTTCCATCACAACGAAAGTTTGGGTGGAAGCGGAACGTGACGGCAAGTTCGTTCCAGTCACGGAAGCCGAAGTGGTTTATGTGGCGGTGAACAAAGCCGGCAAATCGATTCCTGTCGCTTCCGGCCTCAGGGATGAAAAATGGCGCAAGAAGCTCGGTCTTTCCGACCCTGATAAGAGCGCCAAGAAATCCGACAAAAGCAAGAGCAAGGCAAAGAGCCGTCGCAAGTGTAATTCCTGCGGTTCGTGATTTTTGTTTCTTGATTCTCGATTGAGTTTTTGAGGAGATGGGCGGGTTCTGTTCTGGTTGTTATTCAACCGGAGCCGAATCTGCTCGTCTTTTCTTTGTCCGGCAAATACTATAGAAAGTAGGAAGCATTGTCGATTGGACGGGGTATAATTTGCCTATTGCATAAGAACCCTTGTATTCTGGATTGAACCGGACCATGACCGAACCACTGTCCAAGCGAAAAATAACAGCTCAGATCCGGCACAAACTTGTGCTAAAGCTGGATGAATACCCAATTCATGAAAGGCAGAGACTGGAAAAGGCTCTGGCTTTTGCCGAGGATGCGCATCAGGGAGAGTATAGAAGAGCAAGTTATGCCAGTGCTAAACGTGGGCTGCCTTATATAGTCCATCCCATGAGGGTGGCCATGATTATATTGGAAGAGCTGGAGATGAAGGATCCGGTCACTGTTCTTGGCGCCCTTCTTCACGACGTGGTCGAGTCTAGAAGAGGCAAGATAGGAGTTGTCGAAATAGAGCGAGAATTCGGTCGCGCGGTGGCAATGCTGGTGTCAGTGCTCACTGTGCCGGAAGTTGAATCAGGGGAGAGTGCGGAGCAGAAGCAGACGGCTAAAAATATCTACTATCAGAGAATCCGCCAGGCAAGCGTTGCATCCAAAATTGTCAAACTGGCCGATCGGCTGGACAGTGTTCGAGAAGCTGCACTGTGGTTGGATCAGGATTTGAAGAAAAACTATCTTGCCGAAACCCGGGAAATTTATCTGCCCATTGCCGAAGAGACGGATACTTATTTGATGGAAGAGCTTCACGATGCCTGTAATCAGCTGGAGGAGGCAATCCAAAATCCTCCGGAGCCCGAGTTGGAAGAAGACTATTTCCCTAAAAAATCGCTTTCTTAAATCCGTATTCCAGGGCTTCCAGATACTGGTCCTCACTGAATCCACGGCATTGCTTGGTCAGGTCGTCGACAAATATCCGATTCTCGTCCGGTAGTTCGAATACGGTTCCGGGCGGTTTGTCGGTAGACCACCGAAAAACGAGCTTACAGGCATTCTCGAAAAGGCTTATTACCCTCGTCAAAGCTGATTTATACTGTCGTTCCGAAAAACCGGGCACCGTCTCTTCGAGCTCTTTGATAGCCGATTCCTTGCCGTACCGCTCCGGATCTTGTTTAAAAAGATCGTAGGCAGCGTTCAATAAAGCTTCTTTGTCTTCAGTGGACTTTGGCATGGTTGTTCTGGTAATTGGAGCGTTGGGCTGCTCAGAAATTTGAGCTGCAATACTATCTATATACATCATTTCGAAGAGGATTTGTCAAAGTCTGATTCTGTTTTCAACAATTGATACTATAAGCAACAGTAAGTTGCGGCATAAAAAGAACAGGCATGAAAGGTAGCAGTGCCACCATCATGCCCGTTCATAACTCAGCTTCTATCGTTCCTGACTTTGCCCTTTTGGGTCAGTCTCACGTAGAACAGGTAGAGCAGGTAGAGCAAGGCTGAACCTGCAACCACTGCTGCACAGAGGGACAAAGTGGCGGTGACGCCGACAGATGAGCCCAGGGTGCCTGCCAGCATAGCGGCGAAGGGGGCGAAGCCTATCATGCAGGTGGAGTAGACACCCATGATCCGGCCACGCATGGAGTTGCTCACCGTGTGCTGCACGATGGACATGCCGCCTGACAGTTGCATGCTGACAGCAGCACCGGCTAGTGCGACTGCCGCGATGGAGAGCGTCAACGATGTCGACTGGCCCAGGGTGAAGATAGCCAGGGAGAGCACCAGGCAAGCAAGACCAATGGTCGAGCTCATGCGCTGGTTGTTCTTGGTGCCGGCCAGGGTCAAAGAGCCCATGAGGGCGCCAAGACCGGCCGCTGCCGAGAGGATGCCCAGGGTTTCGGCGGTGCCTTTCAGAATTTCATCGACAATCACGGGCATGAGAATGCCGTGGGTAAAGCCGAAGGTGCTGGTGATCATCGAGAGCAGAAGCACGCTGAGAAGGGCTGGAGTGAGCATGACCCGGAAAACGCTTTCGTTCTCCTTGCATGGTTGGTCTGCTTCACCGCAGGGTTCGTTCTCATCAGCTTTCTTTGGTACCACTTTTAGTGCCATTAGAGTTCCCAGGGAAGCCAGGAAGCTGAAAGCGTTGATCCCGAAGCAGATAGCTTCACCGAACAGGCCGATGATAAGACCAGCCAGAGCCGGTCCGATCATTCTGGAAGAGTTCCAGATTGCTGAGTTTAGGGAGATGGCATTGGTGAGATTCTCTTTCCCTACCAGATCGGCTACGAAAGCCTGTCGAGAAGGGAGATCCAGTGCCGTAATACAACCGCTGAAGAGCGCAAGCGCCACCAGTAGATAGATGTTGGTCAGACCGTAGAAGGCGACAGCGAAAAGCAGTACAGCCTGGATCATTGCCAGGGACTGCATCGTGATCAGCACCTTCTTCCTGTCGAACTTGTCCGCCAGGGTTCCACCGAAGTAGGTCAGCAGCAAAAGCGGCAGGCTTCCGGCGAAGGAGACCATGCCCAGTGCTGAGGCCGACTTGGTGATGGAGTAGACCAACCAGGGTAGCGCGGTAATCTGCATCCATGTCCCGATCAGCGATACTAGCTGTCCGGAGGCATAGATTCGGAAGTTCCTCTCTTTCAAGGAAGCGAAGGTCTGCCTGAACCGTCCTGACTTGTTCTGGTCTGGTTCGGGTGCCTTTGCCGGTCCGGATTCTTTTTGATCCATGTTAACCAGGCTCCTATAGGTGAAATTACTCCGTCTCTCGGGCTCTGGTCGAACCAGATGTCTCCTCGTCTTTCCGGGGAAAGGCGTGGTGCAAAGGGAGTATCGGGCGGAGGTTTAAATATTTAGCCGATGGCAATAATCTAGAATTCAGAAGAAAACTGACTGGAACTTATTTGATTTCAAATGCTTCAAGCCAACTTTTTGACTTAGTAATGACTAAGGATAGGGATGTCATGATGGAATAAGGTTAGCGAAGCTCACCGATGGTACTTTTCGGCAAACTTCTGCAATGGGGTGTCCATGGTTGCAAAGTGGCGTTTTGTCTTATGTCTTGAACGCAAGAAAAGTTCCTTGTCTCGGTGGAAGTTTTCCTATTATGTTTGCCGTTATCTGTTTTGATTCGCATCTGCAGATTTTTGAATATATGTCGGGGATATCCCGGGCTGGAACTGCTGATATCTGGTGGTATATGTGGTGCTGTCAAGGTGGCGGCTCGCCCTGTATACGTTGTGGAGAGCTGAATACGACGTGGATGAGTTTTGTTCTTTGCCTATTTCTGTCGATGTGATAAATGGGGCATTTCCGGCTCTATGCCTGATGGGTTGCGGGATGTGGGCGATTGTGATCAAGTTGTGTTGAACAGCGGAAAGTTGTTAGGAAGGTCTGGTGAACCATCTTTCAAACTTTTCGAAGGAATCCCACAGATCATCTAAAAACAATAAATTCCATGAGTGATTTGCGAGTGGCAAAGAGGCTTTAGAGCCTTCGGCCTGATCCATATCGCTTCCGATCAACTAATTTGACCGGAGGAAGCGCGTTATGAAAACGTCTTTCTTTAACAAGCTTTTCAAGCCTTTCAGGTTCTTTTCTCGGATGAGCGAGAGATTGACCCGATATCTAAGTGATTTACAGGACATGGCTCCTTACCACATTCGGATGATGAGTCAGTCCTACAGTGGTAAAAGCAATACGTTTAGCGGTTCCGACTTCAGTCGCCGTGAGCATCTGATTTATTCATGGCTTGCTATGGACCATGTTTATTTCGGCAAGGTCAGCAGCGAAGCCGCCAGGCACTGGATTGCCCTCGGCGACCTGCATTCTTCCGAGTTGTATCCGGCTTCCGGCCGTCGCTTCTTCGAGAAGGCCGTGGGGATACTCCGGCAGATCAAGGATGCTGACGACCCGGTTTTGCTTGCCGCTCTGAAAAAGCTGGCCGATTGTTATGTTTCTTGCACCAGAGACAATGAAGCCCTCGCGCTGTATCTGGAGATAGCTGAGCATACCGGTGAAGATGGCGAGGTTCGAGATGTCGCGCTTGCAGATCTGAAACGCGCCTACCTGCGTCTTGAGGATGCGAGAAACGCGCTTGCTGTAAGCGCTTCGCTTATAGAGCGAGCGGAAGCAAGGGGCTTTGATAGCTGTTTGCTTTCCGCGCCTCTCTACAAAGAGATGGCGGATCTTTATGCGGCGGTCGGCGATAGCCGGCAGGCTGAATTCTATGCTTCTCTGCATTCCAGTCTGGACTGGTATTCGATCATGGAGAAGAGTTGCGGAAAAGAGTCCAGGCAATTGAAGCCGGAACTAGAGAAGCTCGTTGAGTTTTATCGCCGAAGCAAGCGGTCTGCCTTAGTCGATCACATTCGCACCCATCTGGAGATGATCGATTTGACTGCTCTTGTATCGGGAGCGGAATATCCCGCCATTGAAAGTGATCTTCATCGTCTTGCCGAACTGCATGAATTGCGGAATGAAGGCGCTGATAAGACGGTGGCTTTTCACTACAGAGCGAAAGCCAGGCGCATCAAAGAACGGCGTGAAGGACGCACCAAGTTCAAGTCGATGCTTGCCGGTTTCTTCATCTCCATCAACTCTATCCAGGAGGCACTTTATGTGGTGGCTTATGAGTATGCTGCTGATATTGGGTTTGCTCTATCTGCATTCCTGTAAGTTTCGCAATTCTCCGGCGTTCTTTCACCGGAGAATCAAGGAACATCTGATTTATCTCGATCTTGCCCTGGGGCAGATTCGAAGCATTCGCGAACACTGTTCCGAAGACAGCCGGTTCGACCAGGCTGAAGCGGATAGGCTGCTTGCGGAGTGTCATGAAGAGCAGCGAGAAATTCTTGCGCTCAACTATAAGAACATCGACGAACTTTCAAGGTTGCGCGTTTTAGAGCAACGACTGGAAGATCTGTTGATCAAAGTCAATCGCGCCCGTCGACTGATGGGTGCTTGTATCGAGGATGAAGACAGTGAATAGCCCTTCTCTTTTTGAAAATATCCGGCATGTACCGGATCTTCCCGACCTGTTCGTTTCAAACGGCTATGACGGCCTGTTTCTTTTCATGGTTGCCGGCTTCGTGCGACGCTATCTGGAAGAGGCGATGGATCTCAAGCCAGTGGAGTTGCAGAGGCGCATCGAGCATCTCGAGAAGTTCGGATTGCTCGAGTTTACGGTGCCTCGTCAGGCGGATCTCAATTCCATCGAGATCGAAGTGAAAGACGGAGATGGTGTTCGCAAGGTGCGGACTGCCAGAACGACTATTCCATACGGGTTTGATAAACTGAGCTGGCGTGCCGACCGCGAGAGCCTCAATGAGCCGGCCTATGTGCAAGAGCTGAGTGCAATCGTCGCTTATAAGCTGGCCATCGAGTTGTTGCCTGCTTCGAATCCGGTCGAGCAGTTGATATTGCTTCGGTTGGACTACCCCACCTTCTTCTCTTTCTTGAAGGATTGCCATCGCGGTCATCTCAAAGCCTCGCTACTGGCGCAGCGTATTGGCTTGGCCAAAGTCGCACCTCTGGTCGAAGAACTGGAGGCCTTCCGGATTTTCGATGAGCTAGAAGGTCGCCTTGCCGCCGTTGTCCGGGAAACTTCCGGAGATTTCTCCAGGAGACTCGAGGACAGATTGGACGAAATGGTGGCGGAGAGCAAGCTTTAATAGATAGGATTGCTACCTTTCAGCGGAGCTGTCGTAGCAGCAGAGTCGGTGATATCCGAATAAATCTGCTGCTTCGTTAGGACCGTTGCGGTATTATTTTTAGTGAGAGCTATCTGCTCTCACTCTTTTTTCTTGATTTTAATATTATATAAGATAGTAAACTTCCGGGGAAAAAGTAAGGTGTCACTGGCGGACGTCAGAGTTTCGGGTCAGGAATGCAGGGATTCA
>CAZCBH010000070.1:0-23206 GCA_964496875.1 uncultured Candidatus Obscuribacterales bacterium
CTGTGAGCCTGGCAGTGAGCGGCTCTCCGTGCCCAAGCGCTTTGCCTTTATAGGCCAGTCGAAGCAGCGGGCGTGCTATGGAAGCTGTGTAGAAGAACCAGAGCAGGAATGCCGTCACCAGGCTCGCCGCAAGAGCCAGGTATAGCTGCCGGATCAGTTCGTTCACAAGCCGGTTTGTTTCTTTGATATCTTTTTCGCCGCTGACCTCTTCGGATGCGGCGATATCATTGAGGGTATTTATCACCTTGATTCCTTGAGAAGCCATCTTCGAGCCCACTATCGTTTTGAATTGCGGCAGTTTGCCGGGACTTTTGGGATTGATCTCGATTAAGAAATTTTGCCACTGTGATTGGAGTTCTTGTGCTCTGGCTTGGTGCCGAGGGACGCTTCCAAGAAATTCCAGATAGGACCTGTAGTTTTTATCTAGAAGCTGCACACGTTTTCTGAAGGTCGGGATACTACCTTCCACGACGCCGAAGCCGACACCGAGTTCAAAGAATTCTTCGCTCGTCTCAGACATCAGTTTTTGAGTACGAAAGATGATCTCGGTGGAGAGCTCTTCGCCTGCCAACCTCGATTCCAGGTCATGCAGAGTGACAGAGAGAATGCCTGTGAATATGACCAGGCAAACAATTGGAAAACCCACCAGGATAGAGCCGAGGCTGAGAAGATTTGGTCGGATGTTCATAGTGCCCTGCCCTCGGCGGTGGGCATCGCGCTGTCGTCAGGACCTTCTTTCGAATTCATATAGTCTTGATCGTCTTTATAAAGTGGTATTGACAGGTTGAAAGTAGCGCCATCACTCATGGTGGCGGAGCCGCCGTGCATAACCGCCACGGCTCGGGCAATAGCCAGTCCCAGGCCCGGTCCCGGGCTGGGTCCTGGCGCTTGACCGGAGTCCAGTGTGGGCGAAGCCGGACGCAGTTTGTCGAAGATCTCTTCTCGTTCGGTTTCGGCAATGTTCAAGCCTGGAACCGCCAGAGATATCACACCCGAATCAGCTTGCTTTTCCAAGTCTATTTGCAGTTTGGCGGCACCGCCAGCCAGGCGCGCGCAACTTGCCAGCATCGCTTCTAAGGCTTTCTCCAGCTTGGTTTCGTCGGCGTTGAGTAACAGATCGTTCGAGGGAAGCAGAATTGTGGTGCCGGTTTGCTCCAGACGAGCGCCCAGGCTCTCTATCGCCGCCTCACACAGGGCGGCGGCGCTTGCCGCACCAGTCGACAGGGGGGCACTGTGGGCTTCAAGCTTTTCTAGATCCAGTAGTTCGTTGACATAGCCGATCAACCTGGATAGCTCTCTATCCATCTCCTCTACCTTTGCTGCCACGGGAGCCGGCACCGGGCCCCTGACCCCAGCAAGGATCATTTGTAGATCCATCGAGATGGCGGTCAGCGGAGAGCGCAGGTCATGACCGGCCATGGATAGGAAATATTGTCGTAATTTCTCGATTCGGCGTGCTTCTGATACATCGCGAACAACGCAGAAAAAGGTCTCTTTACTTTTAGACCAGCGCACCATCCACGAAAAGATTCCGGTACTTCCGTCCGGCTTCTGCATGCGAGTTTCCAGATTGACTTGCTCGATGCCATCATGGGTGATGCTATCGAAAGTTCTGCTGGTCTCTTCTCTGAGTTCGGGATCGAGCAGGGTCAATATCGATTTGCCAATCAGGATCTCGCTAGAGAATCCCCAGTGCTTCTGGCAGACTTCTCCTATCGTTTTGACTCTCAGTCTTTCGTCCAGGCTCAAGATTAAAATTAGATCTCCTGCACCATCGCGAATGGCGGACTGGCGTTCTTTGAGCTCTTGCAATTTAACGGCGGCGTTATAGAGCGCTTTGTCAAGCTCCGCTATTTCGTCGCTACCCCGGCTCAGGCTGCCGGCCGGCATGCCTATGGCTATTGCCCTTGCCCGGGCTGCAGTCTGATTCAATCTCGAGATGAAGCTTCTTGTGAAGAAATAAAGCAGGGTCGCCGAGATGCCTATTCCAGAGAATAGACCGACTGTGATCAGGGTGAGAAGCTCCCGCTTCTTTTTCTCCCTGTCCGGAATCTCTTGCTTCATCCGAGACTCTTTTTCGAGCAGGCGCCGGTAGATGTCCTTCGCCTCTGTTATTGCTGGCATATATGAGAATGCCAGGCGGTACATTCTCTGGTCGTCTTTAGCCTCTGAGGCGGCCTGTTTGAGATCGTCAGTGAGAGCCAGGGCTGTCCCTCTCATAGTCCGGACCTCTTTGGCGAGGCTGGCCAGCTCTGGCCCTACGTTTTCTAGCTTTACCTTCTGCTCCCAGTTGTCCTGCTGTTTGATCTCTTCTGCAATTTTTTCCGCTTCTCCGGCGCGAATCGTCTGGGTGCGGGGAGAGTAGCTGTAGATGAGGAAAGCCCTGGTGATTGCGCTGTGAGAGCGTTGAATCAACCGAATCAAGACTTTCGATTCCTGGACTTTTCTGAATCTGTCAGCTTCTTTCAATATATAAATGGTGAGAATCGATACGAAGATCAACTCAATCGCAATCGGCACCGCCATTAGTATCAGACCTTTGGTCTTGAAGCTCAGGTTGGAAAATGCGGACCACATTCCGGATAATTCCCAGGGGCGGGGATTTTTATTCTATCGCACCGCGATCGTATCTACAATGTGATAGAGGCTATAATAGATAGTGAGCTCAGCGGTGTTTTACCGTTTTTCGAGGAATTTCATGAATATAGTGCTCAATTCATTACTTTTGATTGTAGGAGTATGCTTGATAATTATGGTGTTTCTCAAAGACCGCACTCCGGCAACTCTTCCAGACCCACAGGGTATGCATGTCGCCACCCTGGCAGCCGGTTGATTCTGGGGAGTTGAGGCGGAGCTTCAACGTATCGAAGGGGTTATAGATGCCGCGTCGGGCTATACCGGAGGGGACGTACCGGAGCCGACCTACGAGCTGGTCTGTACCGGTAGAACAGGGCATGCCGAAGCGGTCAGGGTAATCTTCGACCCTGAAAAGGTCTCCTATGAAAAGCTTATCCGGGAGTATTTGCGCAAGTTCAGGCCGCGTCGGAGCTTTCCTGACGAAAAGGGTCAGTACCGCGCCGCTATCTTCTATCATGACAAGAGTCAGAAAGAGACAGCATCGAGAGTTCTTGCCGAGGTGCTGGGAGAAGATAGTCGAGAGGTAGAGACTCTTTTGGAGCCGGCGGAGGAGTTTTACCCGGCCGAAGAGTATCATCAGAATTATTATGACAAGATGAGCTTCGGGCTGCGCGGTCGCTAGAAGACTGTTTCCGACCAGGCGATTGAGGCGAAGGCGGCTTCGGCGGCTTCCCTGTGCTGGTCGAAACAATCGCTCGGAGCTGCATAGTAGATTTCATAGATGATAGCGCCGTCACCTTTGGCGTCGATAAAGATATTAGAGCTATTCAAATCGAGACCGGGCCAGCGACCCTCGACAGCCAGCACTTTTCTGCCGTTCACTAGCGTGATCTCGGCTTGCTCTACATTGAAATCATCCTTCAGTGCCAGGGGGCCCAGCACCTCCTGTAGTGCTTCTAGAATATCTTGCGCGATAGATCCAGGCTCGTTCGCCAGGTTGTTCGCGAAACTTTCTGCCGTGGGTGCCGTCACAGGCAGGCCTCGATAGTAGAGGCACAGTTGAATGCGATCGTCTTCGGGGTGGTGAAACTTTCTAATAGTTCTCGGTGAGCGGGCTCCGTTATTTGGATGCGGCTGCTCGACCCACTTTGAGGGCAGCTCTATACTGGATATCGGCCCGAAGCCGATTTGATTGATAGAAGTTTCGTCGACTGACATGACAACCCCTTGAACTTTTCTGTCTATTCTACAGCGTTCATTACTCTGAACATCTCATCGATGGGGATGGTTTTGTTATAGGCATCCCCCCACTGGTTTGTGAAGTCGACCACCCAGGTTCCTGACGGGGTCTGTCTTATGGACTGGATATTGATCACATGGGCGCCTCCTGTACCCGGGCCATGACCGCCGAACAGGCTGTGACCGGTGTGGACGAGAGCTATCGCCGGCATATTGTTGGAGTCTTGCAGGCTGAGGAGCTGATTCTTGAGCTCTTCGGTGTTGCGGGCCACTTTCAAAGCTCCGGCAGAGTAGTCCTGCTCTCGCCAGTAGCGGTTGTTGCCGTGGGAATCGGGAAAGTAATGACCGCTCAGGACGAAGTTCTCTTCGTGGCGACCGATGATCTGGTTGTTGATGTCGGCAAGCTCGGCGGTGCTGATATGAGGAGAGTCTTCCAGGATTCTACTATTCAGTCTGCCGTCGGCACCGACACTGTATTTGACCAGTTGCTCCGCTTCTTGACCGGGCAGCCCGACCTGTTTCTGGTACATGACTATTTCGCCTTGTCCGATGTGTTCGCCGTGAACAGAGCCGCCGCGAGCGTACTTGATACCGACGGCGGTGGTCTCGAACATCTGGCTAGCCCAGCTGCGTCGTCCATCAAGATGGATATCGTTTTCACTGTCGCGACGAAACAGAGTATCCAACATCCTTGCTTCTCCATCCGGCTCGAGGGCGCCGGGGACTCTGCTCATATCGATGAGAGTACCGTCGGCGGTGACATACTTGCCGGTGGTGGCAACGTCCGCCACCAGTCGAGCGAACTCTTCGGGATGTCTCTGTAGAATCCGCTTTTCCACCGTGGTGACGTTACAGGTATTGTTGCTTCCCTGGGAGACTTTCTCTGGATGGGACATCTGAAACAGCGTCTGCTCCGCCAGTTTTTGGCGCTCGACCATATTCAGCATCGAGCCTTCGTCCGCCTGGAGCAGTCTTCGTATCTGGTGGTACGATTCGGCTATTTGAGTTTCTGTCATACCTGCATGTTTGGCGGTCATTTCGAAGTCTTCTATCATCCGACCGAAGCGCTCTACTCGCTCGGGATGACCCAGCGACTCGCCATATTTTTTAAGAGTCAGACGCTCGAAGTTGTAATCTATATCGCTATAGGATACTCTTCCTTTTGCGTCTATGGTCTCGACCACATTGTCCAATCTCTGCCGTACCATATTCGGCGGATTATCGGTGGTGCGATAGAGAAGGCTGCCGTCGCTCTCCACTTCGAGACCACCTTTCCACCAGGGTTCTTCTTTGCCTTCCGGGGTCAGTCTTACCCAGGTATCATCCCCTTTTCTGACAACAGCAGAGTTATCCGGCAGAACTATCTCTGCCAGTTCTCGATTTTCGTATTTGAAGCGCAAGCGCTGACCGGCGACGGTGGTGGCTTCGGCGACGGTGCCGTCAGGTGACACCATTCGCGATGAGCCTGTGTAGGAGCGTACAGTGTGGCTGCCGTCCGGCCTGGTGGTCAACCAGTCCAGGTTGTCTTGTTGAAACGATACTCTGCCGTCCCCCAGAGGCTGACCCTGGCGGGTGACCAGCTTCAGCTCCGGACCTCTGGAAGATCCTATATAGACCCGATCGTTGGAACCGAGCGGTACGGTCTCGTTGGCGTGGAAAGAGATTCTGCCGGAGCCGCCCTGTTTGATGAAGATGCCGTTACCCTGGTCGCGGACCATTATGGTCTGGTGTATGGAGCCGGAGAAATCATCGCCTCCGCCACCACGGGAGCTACCACTCAGATCGGTTATATTCCACTGACCGCGGCTCTCGTCATATTCGAGCTGGGCATGATGCCTGGCTACGCGGCGATTGAGGGCATCAGTGGGATTGTTATTGCCGTAGACCTGGAACTTTCTGCCCACGTCTACGGTGTTGCCGTCCATCTCCAGTCTCTGACCATCGAAAAAGACCTGGGTGTTGGTGGTGGCTTCCACATTGGTGCCACGCTTCATAGTCCAACCCTGGGAAAGACTGAGGTTGAGTTTCTCTCCGTTCACCCGACCGAGACGCAGCTCGTCTCCTGGGGCCAGATAGACTCTGCGAGGATTTTCCATGGTGCCGTTGTATTTGACGAACTCGCTGCTGTTTGCTCTTCTCACAAAGGTGCCGTTGCGGCTGTGATCGTCAAAATAGAAGAGCTGTTTGTCTTCATCCCAGCCGAACTTACCGTGCTCGGCCGACACATACTGACCGGCGCCATCATATTCGATGCCAAGCAGCTCCCGACCCACGGCAATCTCACCGCCACCGTCGAAGTTGACCGGTTTGCCATTCACCAGCATGGGCTGGTCGCGCAAGAAAAACTCGGTATTTTGATAGAGCACATTGTCTCGGTGTCCCCGGGGGGCCCTTGCGTCGGGAAGCTCATCGAAAGACCGCGGCATCTCTATATGCGGTGGTCCGAACTCGACTCTTCTGGGTTGCAGTGCCGACTTGAAGGAGGACGCCCGGTCCCAGACACGAAGATTCTGCTGCTTGAAGACAAAAGCGTCTTTTCCGTCGGGCGAAAAATCCGCGCCATAGACATTGCCTTCACCGTCGTGGTAGTACTTCTGACCTTCCACATCAATAGGCTTCAATTCTTGATCGCCGATTTTTACCGTGCCCGATTGCGGATCATAAGAGCTGTTCGCTTCATAGCTTTTCTTGGTATAAGCGCGAGCGCTCTGTTTGAGTCGGACTATCGGGTTTCCGCTGGCATTGTCATAGGCGAGCACCTCGCCGGTTGTATCTGGACTGGAAGGGTTCTCTATGAACTGACCGACTCGATAATCTATTTGAGCGAAGGCTTCTCTGACGGCATCTTTCGGGAAGATCTGCACATCCGGTCTTGACATGAGCATATAGGTGCCATCGTCCATTCTGAAACGCTGGTAGAAGACATTGTACTCGTCTTTGAGCAGAGTCTGTCCGTTTACCTCTATCGCCTTCATCTGTGGTGCTTTTGATTCGGGTAATACTTTGATATGTCTTTGCAGGTCATTTTGAACCACCACTATTAGCTGGTCAGAGTCGGGATCTTTGCCGGCGACAATGGCGTCATAGTCGGCAAAGCGAGGATTATCCAGCCGCACCCTGTCTCCACGATTGAAGCCGGTTCCTTCGATTTTGATATTCTCCGGCTCTCTTACTCGAATTGCAGTGTTAGCCTCGAACAGAAATTCGCTGGTGCCGCCCTGGCCGAATCGGACCGAGTCTCCTGGTTTGAGTTCGGTCGGCGATTCTATTCTTCTTCCGTTTACATAGGTCCCGTTCGTGCTGTCAAGATCCTCTACTATGATTTTGCCGTCTTCGTAGCGAAACTCGGCATGTCTTCTGCTTATGCCGGCTACATCTAAATGTCCGTCATCGACAAGTTTCACATCGACATCATGTCCTCTGCCGACCACTATTTTGTTAGCGCCCGGGGGAAACTCCAGATTCAGTCCGGATTCAGGTAAACTCAGTTTGAAGTCTTCCAGGTTGCCTAAGACTTTTTTGCCAAAGACAAATTCGAATTGCTCCGATAACTTAACCCTATCTCCCGGTTTTAGAATTCTTTCTGTTATTCTCTCTCCATTTACGTAGGTGCCGTTGCGGCTATTGGTATCACGCAGAAGCGGTCCTTCAGGCGTTATCTCGATTTCGGCATGGCGAGCGCTTATAGTATCTGCCGGAAATTCCAGGTCGGCATGCCGACCGGCCCGACCGAGGGTGACTTTGTTGCTGTTGAAGTCCATGACCAGGTCGCCCTGAGCGCTATAGATCTGGTATTGTCCCAGGCCCTTTTCGAGCGGCATTGCTGAGGTGAAGCTGTCACCGAAGGTAAGCTGCTGTCCGAAGAATTCGTTGTTTCTGTAGAAGCCGAGTCCAATAACATCGCCAGGTTTGAGTTCAGTATAGACCTCTACCGGCACTCCATTGACGAAAGTTTTATTCGTATTGCTCAAGTTCATGATATGAGGCTTGCCGTTGCCGTCTAGAAATATCTGGGCATGCTCCCGGCTGACAAAGTCGGAGCCTACTTTGACCTGTACGTCGTCGCCGCGACCGAGCTTAAGGATTTTGCCGTTCAAGACCTGGGGCTCGCCGTGTTCTCCGAAACGAAGATTGTATCCGGAAAGATCTCGGTCATTGTATCTGTAAGCGCTGTCCAGATTCCTTGCCAGGTTGGTGCTGTCTACCCCTTCCAGATCGGCTGTAGCCCTGCTTCTCGCTCCGGGCTCGAAGCTTTGATGATAGTCGGCTCCAAATTTTTGTCGCTCCGCATCGACAATAAGATGATCCAGTCCGTAGGCCTCTCTTTCGAGACCATTGTCGAAGTAGCTGTCCACCAGCTGTTTGTGTTCGATGTTGACCCTATCTAGTCGCCTTTCGATATGGGCGATTAGATGACTTCTTATGTCTCCTTCTTCAAATCCCACCGCAAGACCGTTTTCATCTCTGGGCAGGGACCGCCATTCGGCGAGTTTGGCTTCTATCTCTTTTGGTATCGGCTCACCATCGACATCGCCAAACATGCGACGCATGTGGATATTTCCTTGATCCCCATCCAGGCGTTGAAACAGTTTGTTGACAGCGTTCGAGTCCGTCGAACGCAATAGAGATCTTCCGGTAGAACTCAGAACCCGGGCTGTGTTGCCAAGCTCCATCACCTGGTCTATTTCGAAGCGATAGGCTCTAGCGTCTTCGGCCAGCTTTTGAGCCCGGGCAAGTTGGTCTGGGCTGAGGTCACCTGAGTTTTTGTAGGTGTCGGCTACCCGGGCGATGAAATCTTGATCGAGAGCCCTGGCATCGATACCGGTGGCATCTTCGTAACGTGCCCGGACAAGTTCCATATTGTCGAAGTCCAGCTCTTTGCCGCTAAGACCGGCATCTTGAATGGCTTTTCTAACGAGCAGTGTATCCTGTTCATGATGAACCAGCTCATGAAAAAGAACCCGGGGCAAGAGGTTGTCGCCGCCCGGTTCCAAGAACGCGGTTTCATCAATTAATATAGTCCCTTCACCACTGCTGTAATCTCCGAGGTTGCCGTTCGGTTTTTTGGTAGTCACCTTCACCGGAGGCAGTCCACGAGCTTCGGTAAATTGATCCAGCGCTTTTTGCAGCTCCCCTACCCGTTCTCCGACTTTTTGACCGAGTCGCAAATTGGCTCGAACATGAAGATCCACTGCTTTTTGCATGTTCTGACGAGCCTGGTAGATGCCGTAGTCTTCATTAAGGGCATGGTTGGGTCTGCGGGATGCTTCTTTGATGTCGTCGGCGCTTACGCCTCGGGCTTTCAGGTCCTCCACGATATTCGAATAGAGTTGTCTGGTCTCTTCGACCTGATCATGCAGCACCAGCACCTTTTCGTGGGCCGGACGCAGATCGTCGGCGATGGAGCTGTTTGACGTGTTAGAGCTCTTCCAGGTCGCCATTAGGTCGACCATCTCTTGAGCTCCTTCTCTATCGAGGGCCGGTATGGCACGTTCGAGAGCGGCAGTTTGCTCTGGTGCCACCGGCGGTGTAAGGGGCTCATAGACATCAAGGTTCGCCGAACTCCGCATATGACTGAGCGGCTCATCAGGACGCGCAGAGCGATGTACGGAATTTACTATCTTCTCTTTGACACCGGTTCCGGCATCGGCTCGCCAGGGTGCGTTGTCGCGGCCTTCGAGATAGTCGTTTACCCGTTTTATTCCTTCTGGGTTATCCGCTCTGTATCCCTCCAAAAGGACACGGGCCGCTTCTCTGTCGGCTGGTGTCAGACCAGGGGCTTCCTGGAGATCTTCCAGGGCAAGGTGGACATATTCGTCGTAGTCGTCTCCCAGTCTGGTACCGGGCATGGAGTCTCGGATTTCGTTCCATGCCCCGGATGCCGCGTAGAGCGCGTTTACCTCTTCTTGGCTGTATCGTACGGGCGTTGGAGTCGACTTTGGCGGCGGCTCTTTGCCAAGCAGTCTGCCGGGGTCCTGTTCACTCAGAATAGTCGCCGCTCTGTTTCTTACACTGTCTTCGTTGAGACCCTGGCGCAGTGCATAGAGCCTATCTTGAGCGGCGGAGCGCTGGGCTGCCGGCAGATTTCTGCTTGTCTCCAGCGCGATTCCGAATATCTCTTTCTCCAACTCATGAATTTGATCGGCAGTTACTCTGGCGTTGTACCTGTCCCTACCGATAGTCATAGAGATTTCGTTGTGGGTCACTTTGACATTACCGGCGCCGCTTCGACCGGCATTGGTTTTGAGACCGTAGTATTCTAAGAGAGCTTCCCTGACGCTTCGGTCTCCACTGTTTTGAAAGGCCTGCAGTTCTGTTTTGTACTCTATGGATGATTCCCGCAGTTTGTGGTGGTAATACTTGATCACCCCTTCCAGATCCTGATTGGCGAAGTTGCTGACGGCGTTGTTATCTGATTCTCTTAGAGCTGTCTGCCATTGTCTTAATTGCTCGCGTCCGTCTATTAGATCCGCCGGTCTTTGCAGGGATGGCAGGGGCTGATCTACTACATTCAATATGGGTTTGCCGGCGGTGATTTCGCCTATGCGAGATGCCACCAGGTCGACACCGCTGCGGTTTAAAGTGCCTCTTTCGAACTGGTTGCGATTCCAGACTATGCGTTCGACAATGTTTCCTTTTTTATTCGGCCTTTCGGTGGCGTCGAGAATATGATATTCACCGGTTTTTCGATTGAGCAGAATGTAGTCTCCACCGGCTTGATCGGCGGCAGAGAACTTCTGGCTCTGTAGTATCGTCCAGCCCTGATCTGATAGCGATGGACCGCCGTTTGGCCCCGGGGCTTTCAGAACATGATCCTGGATCTGTTTAAAAATCTCTCCCTGGGCCATATCGGCAAAAGGGGTCTTCTCATCGGGCAGCAGACCATAGCGGACGTCCATGGCATAGCTGAAAGAGGCGCTCTCTTGCTCCAGTCTCGCTATCTCGTCGGTGCGGAATTTGCCTGGTGCGTCTACGCGGTCCGGGTGATACCCCCTGGGTGGTGGCAGACGGGTGATATCACTCTCTATTTCCTTCAAGCCCTGGCTAACTCTCGAGTCGAATCCATAGGCTTCGGTCTCTAATCTTGATCCGGCGTAGGCATCGATGAGCTGCCGGTGTCTGGTGTTTACGGTGTCCAGTCTGGATTTTAGATGGGCGACCACCGAGTCTTTCAGCTCCGGCTCGAATTTGAAATTGTTCGGTAGTCCTTTACTGTTTTTGGGTTGCGCCTTCCATTGCTCCAGCGTGGTCCTGAGATTGGCCGGCATGGCGTCATAGCCGCCCTCTCCGAATAGTCTTCTCGCCATCTCTTCTCCGGAGCCCGGGCGAGCCAGATCGGTCATGAATTCGTTCCAGTCGGCGTTGCGAGCCACGTCATTGAGCCGAGCCAGTCTGTTATGTACATAGCTTGCCGTGTCTGCCAGATCTCGCGATAGCTCTGCCACCGGACCGGTTCTCGCCACTTCGTCCGCCAGAACAATGGCGCGCTGTTGACGAGCCGCACTGAGAGGTGCGGCATCACTGGCGGTATCGAGCACCGTGCGCATCCAGTTTTCGTTGAGGTCTCTTCCGGTCGCTTCTTTGTAAGCTTCTTTCAACAGCTGGCTGTCTATGCCGCCGCCGTCGGCATTGGACAGTTGCTCTGCGGCCAGGGTACGGATGATGTCCATGTCTTGCTGGGAGTGCACCACTTCATGAAAGACGGCTCTTGAAAGATCTCGTCCACCCGAGGCTTTGATTAACTCCGTCCTGGGGAGCACCACCACTCCTTCGCCAAAAGAATATCCGCCTGCTGCGGCCATATTGTTGGCTAGCTGTACTTTTACCGCCGGCAGGGGCGAATCTGGGTTTTTACGATTGTGCTCGGCTACGAATCTATTTAGCTCTGTTTGAATCTGGTCTCTGCGGGCCTGGGCAAGCTCTTCTACTTTTCTTGTCTTGGAAGCATGTTGATCGGCCAGTGTTTTCCATTCTGTGTGAAGTTGTTTCAGCTCCGAGTCTTTATGAAGCGGATGCTTCCTACTTGTGAGCGCTTCTTGAATGGCATCAGGACTATGTCCGGCTGCTTCGAGCCGGGCTATCTCTTGATCCAGTTTTGCTCTTGCTTCGTCTACCCTGGGAGCCAGTTCCCGGGCGAGAGCGAAGTCGTCGGAAAGATCTTCTCTCCAACCTTCTCTAATAGCTTCTATGCGATTGCCGAAGTCATCGGCAACGGCTCCACCAAGCTCCGGCACCTCCTGGCCGAGGCGCTCTACCGTGGCGGCATCAGGAGCTTCTATTCTTGGCCTGTATACTTCGGCTGCCTCTTCGACCGCTTCTGAGACTGCCTGGGCCAGATCATCGGCTTCTAGATGGCCGGGTGTCTCTGGCAGGCGGGCGGCAAGTCTTTGCGATGCCCCGGTTTGAGGCGGCACCACAGGCTCCGGCCTGACGAAGGGAATGACATTGTCGCCGGTGTCGGCACGGGGAGGCGCAGAGCCTGCTATATGGGGAGTCTCCGGGGCTCTAGATAGAAGACGGGAGTAAGCGTTGCCCCCCAATTTGAACACTCCGCCGAAACCGAAAGCGAATGTCCCTCCCATGGTGCCGGAGAGGAGCAGTTGATCTGAATCTATTTCGCCTCTTGTTATCAGCATATTGGCCGAGTCGCCAACGATATTACCCGCAGCTCCGGAGAGACTGATGAGACCCATCGAGGTGGCTTCGTCCTGGGCTTTTCTCAAGACCTGGCGAAGTCCGGTGCGGGCGGTTTGATCGACAGCTTCTCTGAGGCTGGTTTGCAGTCCTCGAGCCAGTTGCGTTCTGGCTACATCATCCAGTCCATTGACCCTGCCGAGCATCTTGACGATGGCATCGTCGGCGACACCGCCACCGTGGGCGATGCCATCTCGAACCAGTCGCATCATGCCTTTCGCCACTTCGTCTTTGACTTCTCTGCTCAGTCCCTGGAAGGCTACGTCAGCCAGAGCTTTTTCTGTGGCGGAGAGAGCCGCTTTGCGACCCAAGCCGCCGACCAGGGCCAGGTGTTCTGCGCCTATGACATTGGCTGCGGTCAGGGCCGAGAATTTGACAAAGTCGCCCGCCAGGGTGCGCATGCCCTCATGGTCGTTGCCCATGAGCAGATATTTACCGCCGGCTCCGATAATACCGCCTCCGACTATGACACCACCGGTGGCGAAGAGAGCACTCAGGCTGGTGCCGCCGGTAAAGGGAGCGGCAGCCAGGGCACCGGCTGTGATTATGCCATTGACGACGGTCTCGGCGGTGGCTTCTTTTGTTTCTCTGAACGCATCTACGGCATGGTCTATTGCCTCGTTCAACTCCCGCATGCGCTCCGGTTCGATATGACCTTCGGTCTCAAGGCGCGCCACTTCGAAATCGGTCAGGGCCATGCGGTGCATCATGTTCCAGTTGCGAGAAAGGCTGCCGCCGATGCCGGCATCGGTAGAGGCGACTCTGTCAATATTAAATAGATGGGACTGCTCCGTGGACCACTCTGTAGTTCGGGTCAGATACTCGACATCGCTTCTCTGGCTCGAACTTGCCAGTTCGAATAGATCCGCCCGCATTTGAGAGCCGTACTTGAGCTGGTAGTCCTGAACAGCCATTGATCGGCTCTTCTCATCGAGGCCGCTCAGTATCTCTGTTATCTCGTCCAGATCTTTTCCGCCTGCAATCGCCGCTCTGATGCGGTCCTCCGGATCGACTCTCGGCTGGACTACGGCGCCTTCTCCCTCCAGAATGGCAGAAGCGTCGGAGCTGCGGTTGGCGAGCACCGCTTCCATAATAGCCTTTCTGTCAGGTGATAGTTTAGAGAGGATTTTTTCTCTATCCGAATCTCCGGCTTCGCTGGCTAGATAAGCCAGGCTCTGGGGAGTCGCGTTTAGAACCGCGTCTTCGAGAAATTCGCCCTGTAGAAACCTTTCGTGCTTTCTACCTTCTCTATCGGTTATGGTCCTCGTGTTCAGCTCTACCAGAGTCGATATCGGAAGATGTCCATTCTCTAGCAGCGGCCTGGCGATTTTGTCGAAGCCGGCTTCTCCATTGAGAGCCAGGGTCGCCGCCTCGGCAAAGGCAGGATTCCGGGCCAGGCGTTCTTGCAAACTTTCATCGGAAGCAAGCGCCTTCTGAATAGTCCTGGCTGCATCGGCCTGGCTTAGGTAGCCTTTTTCCAGTCTTTGTTCGAGCAGGTCGAAGGTCAGACTTTGCTCCGGATTAGTGGACGGATTCCATTCTCCGTTCTCCATCTGACCAAGGATAAACTGCGCCGCTTTGTAGGCGGTGCTGTTCTCTCCACCCATGCGCTCGGCGAGCAGTTGATTCAACTCTTTTTTATAGCTGTCTTTTGGATCTCGATAACGATCTATTTCTGCATCGGTCATCTCCGAGACCGCGCCGAGCATGGCGCCATGGTCGTCAGAGAAAGTATGATCGTTGTCTTTGATTGCATCTACCAAGTCTCTTCTGACATTGGCTCTGACAGATTCGTAGAGCATCTTTTGATAGGTTTCAAGAGCATTCTTGCCGGCGTCGCCTCGCTCTTGGAAGAATTTGGCGCGCATCTCTATGATGGCAGAGTTTGCAAGAGACAGATCGTTGTCTTCTAGGATGTCGCCATTGATACTATATTCGGTGAAAAATTTCAGTGATTCTTTCTCTGCTTCTGATAAGCCGGCTTCATCGACCTCGCCGTTCTTTATTCCTATATCCAGCTCTTTGCCCTGGATATAGCGACCGAGGGCTTCTCCCGTATCGACCTCATTGAGATGTCTCGCTACTTCTCTGCCTTCCATGAAGGCACGAAGTTCGTTGTCTTCTCTATAGGCAGCCAGCATCTCCGCCTGTTCCTGGGTGAGGGCTTCTTCTTCGACTTCTCCATTCTTCAGGCTCTCTTCCAGGGCATAGCCTCCGGATAGGTTTTGCCACTGGTCAGAAGGCAGGTCTTTCAGGGCTGGTACATTGGCACGAAGATAGTCGGTGTTGCCTGCGTCTGCCGCTTCCATAAGGGCATCGGCGCTTCGCATTTTCTCCGCTAAAAGGGCTCTTGCTCGTTCTTGATACTCGCCGGAACCCAGGTTTTTTGCCAGAGCGTCCTGCATCTGTTCATAATAGGGAGAGCTGGGGGCGCCGGCTTCGTTGTCGCCAATACCCTGGGTGAGCAGGTTGAAGGTGGCGAGGTTCATGTCCTCGATGGCGGTGGCATTGATTTCGTGACTGTTGGTCCAGTGCGTGCCTATCGGCGCAATGTCTCGCTTGATGCCGGTGCCGCCCTTTCGCAGCGCTTGATCTTCATAGCCTGTCGCTTTCGCTTCCTCTGAGAACCAGTGCGCGTCACGAAAAGCTTTGTGCCAGGATTTGTAGTAGGCAAGCGCTTCTTTCTGTCCTTCGGTCTCGGGCATGGTGCCATCGTCAAACAGCTGTTTGCCGTCGGCAAGGAGGGCACGTTGCTCGTCACTCAACCGCGACAGAGCGTGCTCCATCACTTTCTGGTCGTTGCTGAATACGCCGAAGGCCTTTTTAAACTCTGTAATCGGGCGCAGCTCTCCAAGACGAGCATAGTCCGTGGCTTGCTCGACACTCCAGCCATCGGTGGTGGTGTAAGAGCTTCCGTCTTCGGTGTAATGGGTCTGGGTGAAAGCTTCCCGAATCTTGCCCTCGCCACCATGGGCGAGGAAATAGTCGCGTCCTTCCTGGCTGCTGAATGCACGGCCCGAGGCTTCGCTCATGTAGTCGAGGCGATTGCCGTAGGCGCTGTCTAGAGCGGATGAGATTATCTGAGCTTGTTGTTCGGGGCTGCGATGGTCGGCACCGGTCTGGGCGGCGATAGAAATGAGAGTGCGATGATAAGAATCCCAGTTCGCTATGTTATGTCCAGCTCCGCCTTCGCCATAGAAGCGAGCCAGGTTGTTTTGACCGACCTCTCCTTGGGCATTGCCGGTGCTGAACATGCGACCGTAGGCGGCATCAATAGACAGTCTTTCCGCTTCCGAAGCGCTTCCCAGAATATGTCTGGTCGAGGTGAGAATCTCTTCTTTAGATCGGTCACGGTTCCACCACCATCTATCCATCTCCTGGGCGTCGACCTCTAGCTGGATGGCATAGTTCTCTCCCTGATTCGAACTGGCCTCGTCATAGCCCAGGGTCTCGCTTCGTTTCAGATAGCCTGTCGCTTCGGTCAAGCGATGTCCGCCCAACTCTTTATCTAGTTTTTCTGCAAGAGCGTTGTGATTTGATGCGTCGAACTGGCGACGGACCATATAGGTTTCATCGGCATCTAGTTCGCGAAGCTGAGACCTGATGTCTGCAATCTTTCCTCTCTGGGTCCAGTAGTCGAAGGTCTTTTCTATCTCTCGAGTACGAGCCTCGATGTCCATGGAGCGAATCTCTTCTCTTGACCCATCCAGTCGATTCTCGTATGTATTGCCGGACATCGGTCTTTCTATGCGTCTTCCTGTCTTGTGGTCTATGTGTTCGAATCCGCGCCAGATCTTGCCGTCTTCCCTACGCTTCCAGTCGAAGCCGTTTGTGGTCGTCCAGTGGTTCACGTTGCCATCGGGATAGTGATAAGTCATGCTGCTTATCTCGTTTCTTCTACCCAGAACATGATCGGAGGCGCTCAGGTTGTAGCGGTAGCTCTCTTTTATTCCGTCGGTTCGCACCCGTTCTTCTAACAGACCGTCATAGCGGTTCTTCATAATCGAGCCGTCACCAAGCTGGGTGAGGCTGCTGCCGTCGAGGTTGTCGTAGATCAGGGCACCATCGGCGCGATAGTTGACCAGGGTGCCGTCGTCGCGGGCTTCGAATCTGCCCACCAGCATCTCTTTGCCGTGTTTGTAGACCGGGGTGCCGCTTTCAAGCGAGGCGCGGTCGAGGTCGAAGCGCTCGCCGTTGCGTATTACGGACGAGATCATGTCGGTGTCGCCTACATATTCCAACTCTCTGACCTGGCGTGGACGTGTGGCACCGCTAGCGGTGGTCAGTGCGCCGCTCTCCATTCTGGTCAGTCGGCCCAGGTTATCGTATTTGAAGCTGGAGCCATCCGGCTCTGTGCGTTTATACCCTTCTAGAGACCCTTCTCTTCCATTCTCTCCGTTATAGTGATATTCGGTAGTGGAGAATCTTGGTTTGCCGCCTCTATAAGATTCGACTTTGGTCTCCTGCAGTTTCTGACCGGCATCATTAAATGAAAGGCTGCTGCCGTCGGGGCGCAGGATTTCCGTATAGGGTGGGGTATCGGCGCTATGAATTTTTCTAATGGAGCCGTCGGCGCCGACATCCAACTTGAAGGTCTGGGGCTTGGCGGCGCTATCTAAATTGCCCGAGGCGTCATATTTAGTCCAGTGCTCGCCGTCTTCGCTTCGCCACTGTCCGGATTCTCCCGGCAGCGACAGGCTGTTTGCTTTGCCCCGGGCATCGTATCCGATACCGATGGGCTCGGACCCAGGAGGAGTTATCGTGGTGAATCTGCCGTCTCTGGCAACAAGCATCGAGCCATCTGATTTATGGATGACCTCTTTAGAATGGCTCGCTTCAGCGCCTTCGACTCCAGCTCCAGTTTCGGTATCGGTTCCGAAACTGCGGAATACGAAGCTGCCGTCGGCGGTGACAGAAGCTGTGCCCGGTCCGGATTCTGAAGTGGTCTCTTTCCCCCGGACGACCTTGTGCTCCCAGGTCTTGCCTCCGTCAATTGAACTATAGCTCTCGCCGCCGGGCAGACTGACAGAGTTCATTTGACCGGCTTCGTCATAGCCGTATCTGGTCACAAAACCGGCCGCGTTTCTGGTGCTGACGATTTGGCCCATGGCATTTTTCGTTACAGAGGAGCCGTTGTCGGCTTCTTTTGTGTGCGTTGTCTCGCCGGAGGGCGAAACTCTCTTTCTCCAGCCGTCGGTCTGTTCGATGGTGGTCTCGCCTTTGGTGCTTCTATAGGTCAGGTTGCCTTCGCTGTCTACCGAGCGGCTGCCCTCGCTTACTCTGGTGGTTCCCGCTTCCACCCATCTCTCTATGGACTTCTCCTCTGTGCCCTCCTTTACCTTGCGGTCGTTGAGACGATTCAGCACTGTGCCGTCCGGCAGCTCTATGCGAGCAAGACCGCCCTGACTGTTGTAGGCATATCTGGTTATATCTCCGGAGGGATCATTGACCTGGTGCACCCGCCCATCGACATCGCGGAATACCGTCGAGCCATCGAGCTTGTGAACCGTCTCGAATTTCGTCTCTGTGTCTATGAAGCGAAGATTGCCTTCGGCGTCGCTTTCGATCTCGCCTTTGAAAGACCTGCCGTCATTAGATGTCCAGAAGGGCTCTTCTCCTTCTCTGGTCCATACTCTGTCGCCGACGCGCACTCTATCGACAGCATCACCTAAAGCGCCGGTTTTTTCGAAGGACCAGTCGAGACCGGTGGCAGTGGTGGCTCCTTCGATTTTTCCATCCGTATCAGTAAGGCGCATGGCGCCTGTGTCCAGCAGCTCGGTGGTGGTGCCGCCTGCGGTAATGCGGAAGCCTCTGTCTGTTTTTAAAATCTCTCTTTCTTCATTGCGGAAGCCGTAGGTGCCGTCCTCGTTGAAGAAAGCTTCGGCGTTTTCGATAAGATCCGGCGGTTGGCTTCCTTCTCTCAAGTAAGATCCATCGGGTTGACGCTTGAATGCGATCGCCGATTTAGAATCGACCAGTCTTTCTATGGTGCCGTCATCGGCCCGCTCTACGGTAACAGTGCTTTGATCGAGGCGTTTTACCGCTTCTAAAAGTCCAGAGTCGTCGTAGGCTAGATGTCTTCCGTCGACGGTGTCTATCTTCCTGCTTCCGTCTGTTGACGATATTGTCTTGTTGCCGGCGGCATCGATGACTTCACCGGTGGTTACAGCTCTTTCTTCGTCCCTTTCGTATTTTGCTGTGCGACCGTTGCCGAGGTCGGCAGCGGTCAGGCTCCTGTATTTGTCGTATTGAAATAAGCCGCCATCGGGATGTATTCTCGTCGAGGTAAAGTCGTCTTTGAACTCGGTGTATACACCGGTTTCTTGATCTACCCTGGCACCACCCATGGGTCTGCCTTTATTCGTATACCAGCCGTGCTCACCTCCTGAGGCCGCGGTCGAGCCGTCCGGTTTTTCGACATAGGTCAAGCTATGCGGTCTGGAGTATTTGAAGTTGTAGACATCTCCCCGGGCGGTTCTCAACCTGGTGATATCGTTGTCCCGGTTTCGTGTTGTTATCGATCCATCTGCGTTTCTCTCTATGGAGTTTCCAGATAAGGCGTTGGTCTCTCTGTGACCTTCGGAGCTGGCTTCTATCATTCCCTGCCACTCTTTGCCGGTGGCGACGCGCCTCTCTCCTTCCAGTCTCATCTCTTTCCACAGGCTTCTTGCTTCGTCGGTGGCAACCCAGAGCCTGTCGCTATTGTTATACCGGATGCCGGTCGGTCTGGGATCGTCGCCTTTGTATTCGAAGCGCGTTCTCAAATTGTTGGCGCTCAATATTTCGGTTATGCGCTCTTTCGAATCTACTGTAAGTAAGCTGCCGTCGAGCTGTTTTATCGTCCCGGCGCCATCTGAGTCTTTTACATGGAGCCTGCCTTCTGCGTCGACGAATCTCTTCTTGCTATCCGTTTCGCCGGTGCGTTCATTGTGCCAGATCCCTTCGGCATCTTTCCTCCAGGCGCCACTGGAGTCGGTGAAGGCTTTCAGTTCACCATCCGGATCTCTTGTATAAGTCGATCTCTCGCCCTGGCGATTGACAGTCGCCACGACTTCTCCTGTGGTATCCCGGGTGATAGAGATTCCATCTAGTTGGGTGATGGTGGCAAGTCCCGAGACTTTGTCAATCTCTGTGGTGGCGCCATCGGTGCCCAGTATGAGGTCTTTTGTGGGACCGGATAGTCGGACTTCTCCATCTGCCAGGCTGCTTAACTGTGCTTCGAAGCTCTCTGCCTTCGAATCCAGGGCATTGCGCCAGTGCTTGCCATCTTCGGAGCGCAGCTCGTGGCCGTTGCTGTCGCGAATGGCTGTGGCTGTTTTCGAGCCGTCTTGAGACTCGCCTTCATAGCTGATATTTACGGTGCTGCCGTCCGGTCGCTGAACCTCGGTGATATCACCGTCGGCGTCCCGCATGTAATCGGTTCTTTTTTCGCCGTCGAATACTTGCTCGTAAGACTTCGCCAGGCTGCCGTCGTCATTCCAGTGATTGACGAAGACACCGCCGTCTGGTCGGTTGCGGATGGCGCTCAGCCGACTGCCTTCCTCTTTCGTGTCCGTGAACTCGAAACGGGTGCCATTGCCGGAGGTTACCGAGAAGCCACGTCTGTCGTCATCTATTTCGAAGCCCATCTCTTCGAGGGCTTCTCGCCCTCCCAGTCTGGCTGCAGTCAGGATGGCGAGTTCCTGGTTTCGCTGGTCGAAATCATCGGCGTTCACATCGGTGAATTGCTTCAGAGACTTCAACAAAACGGCGCGGTCGCCAAAAGCAGTCGCGTCCATATTGCCGGAATCGACTCTGGCAAGCAGCTCCAGATCCCGGGCGGTCAGCTGTGGCGGCGGCTCTGGTTCCGGCTCCGGCTCCGGCTCCGCTGTTCTTTGTTCAAATGTTCGCTCTACATCGGTAGATTCGGCACCGATGTGCTCGGTCTCGGTCAAAAGTCCATCGGCGCGCCCGTTATATGTTCTCTCTTTTATGCGCCCCGCCGCATCACGGGTGATAAGCTCCGATTCCAACCCATCTTCTCTAGAGCCCGAATATTCTTTGCGGATACTGCCGTCTTCTCTCTGCACAACCCGTGCAAGTCCGTTATGGCTGCTCGGATCGTTGTAGCTTATCTCCAGGCGGTCTTTATAGACGGTCTCGACCCTGTCGGAGAAGTGTCTACTCTGCTCCCTGCCGGAGCCGTCAAAAGGGGTGTACTGCACTACCTTTGAGGGCTCGCCGGATAGAAAGCGTTCTAAGTTACCGTCGGCACGAAGCTGCCAGGGCTGACCCAGTCCGTCTTTACCTTCTATAATCGGCGGAATATCGGTATTGTTGTCGGGCTTGGCGCCTTCTCGCCAGGTAATAACCGGAGCTTTCTCCGGGGCGGAGCTGTCATATTCTATCGATGCGATGGCTGGATGGTTCTCGAACTCGGTCAGCACCTTGCCTTCGTCTTTGCCCGAGATAAACTGGGTCTGTTTAATCTGCCCGAATTGCGGGTGGTTCGAGACATTCTCTACCCGATTGCCGTCGGCGCCGTGGAGGGTGGTGGTAGTCCTCCGGCGGCGCCCATCTGGATTGAGCTCTCCGGTGAGGGTCGTCGGCGCGTTGTCCCGGACTCTGTCCAGAAGCTCCTTCATCGCCGTGATTTCTGGGTCCCTGCGGTCTATGTCCGCCATCTGCTCGGCGGTAACCGGGGGACGTTCTCTGGCTACGCCATTGCCGTCTCCATTTGCGTTGCCGCTTCGGTCTCCATTTGCATCGCCGGATTCGGCATTATCCGATTGCTCGCCATTATCGGGCGAGTCGGCGGAAGCATCGTCATCGCCGGCTGCATCAGAGCTATCGGACAGAGGGGACGTATTTTTATGGTCCTGGCTGTCCGTATCGTCTGAGAGCTTCAGGCTGGTCTCTTCTGAGTCTTGAGCCTGGTCTCTGTCGACCTCTTGCTCTTTGGGATTTTTCTTCTCGGGGGAGTTGGAATCTGACATCTTGGGGCTTTAAAGAAACTCTTGTCTTATGTTCCCGCTTATATACTTTGAACTTCATTTATCACATTAGAATCACGGCTCTGCAGGCGCGGTGTTCTTCTTCCGGGCTAGAACATTTGCTTGTGTCAATCGCCAAAATGCGGCGCAGATAAGACTTTGCGGATGCGGACTTCCAGAAAATCTCGCTAAAAATAGTGCTTTTGATATTGTGAGCCCTGGCTAGGGGCGGCATGTTCTTAGATGGAATTTCAACAATTTGGTTGGTCAACTGACCAAATTTTCAGATTACCGAAGTCGAACATAAGCTTGGTCCTGCATCGTTGGATTTTCTCGAACCCTGGAACCTAAACCCTTTTGATGGCGGCACCGTCTATGTGTACTGCAGCGCCGGAGAAAAATGAGCCCTGTGGTGAGCACAGATACGTGATAAAGGCGCCTATGTCATCCGGGTTGCCGAATTTGTTCATCGGAGAAAAGGTCTTCCATTCTTCTAGAACGGCTTCCACGTCCCGGGCGCTCTCTTCGGCGTATTGCGCGGCCAGGGAGCGCACCAGGGGGGTATCGAAGTAACCGGGGCAGATGACATTGGCTGTGATACCATTTCCTGCTTCTTCCACGGCGATGCATTTGGCAAAGTTATTTAATCCCGCCCTGAAAGTAGACTGCACCACCGATGATGCCTCGGCCTCCAGCCCGAAAATGGAGCCTATATAAATCAAGCGTCCATAGCCGTTGCTTTTCATAGCAGGGAGCACTGCCCGGCTCAGCTCTATGGGGGCGCGAAGCAGAAGCTGATAGCCAAGCTCCCAGTCTTCGTCGGTGGCTTTTGAAAATGGTCTGGTCGGGGGATGGGCGGTGGAGACCACGAGGATATCGATCTCCGAAAGCCTGTCCAGGGCTTCTGTCATAAGGCGCGAGCGTTCTTCCGGGCGTGCCAGGTCGGCGGCTATGCCCGAGGCGCTGCCGCCAAGCTGGCGAACTGCCTTCTCCAAATTATCTGCCGAACGAGAATTAAGTACTACCTTGCAACCGGCGTCGACCAGGGCCCGGGCTGCCGCATAGCCAAGACCGTAGCTTGCTGCCGTTATCAGGGCTTTTTTGCCGGTCAGTGCTTGTGTCATGGTCGTTTTCCCCTGAGATGCCGCGCTGTCTATTTATAGAGCGCCGATCATAGCAAATCCGACCGCCAACTCTACTAAAGAAAGCTTCGTTTACCAGTATCCTCTTATAAGCAAGCGGGTATATAGATACGATTGCTCAGCGCTGGAAATTATCATGGGCCAGGAATCCACCTTCCGTTGTCTTGAATGCGACCGGTCCTTCAATGGAGACCAGTCTCATTGCCCTTTCGACAATACCGAACTGGTCGCGGTTAAACAGGACGAGCTGATAGGGAAGGTATTTGCCGATCGTTATCAGATTGTCGAATCTGTAGGGCGAGGCGGTATGAGTGTGGTCTATCGAGCCCAGCACAAGTATATTGAGCGTGTGGTGGCAATAAAGCTCCTGCACAGGCATCTTGTGGATGACAGCAACAGCGTCAAACGCTTTCAGCGAGAGGCACGCGCCGCCAGCAGTCTTACCCATCAGAACATCATCAGCGTCTATGACTTCGGGGTCAGCGCCGAGGGTGATGCATTCATAGTCATGGATTATCTGGAAGGTCGCGCCCTCGATGCCATGCTCGATCAGGGCGGTCCGCTGCCTGAACATGAAGCGAT
>CAZCBH010000070.1:23306-24523 GCA_964496875.1 uncultured Candidatus Obscuribacterales bacterium
GCGCGCTCGGATATCTACTCTTTCGGTTGTCTGATGTATGAGCTTTTAGCCGGGGCACCGCCATTTTGTGGTAAGGATGCCATCGAGACCATGAGTATGCATTTAGATGAAAAGCCCCTGAGCTTCAAAGAGTTCAATCCGGATGTAAGCGTGTCGGATGAGATGGAGGCACTTGTACTGCGCTGCCTGGAGAAGAAGCCCGATAAGCGATTTCGGTCGGTGGCCGATTTGTTGCAGGAGCTACCGCAGAAGGTCTCGGCTCCTGCTATTACACAAGATCAGACCGTGGCGGTTCGTCTGGTGGATCTGCTTGGTACCGCCCCCACCGACAGCGGTGTCAAGACCGGGCAGCCGACGACAGTCAAGAAACGCTCCCGCTTCTTTCTAACCTATGAAAAGCAGGCGAAGCTGAGCACCGCTATTTTGCTGATTCTTTTTGTTTTTGCCTGGATTTATCAGGGACCGCACGAGGACCCTGGTCCGCCTGGCGCAAAGATGATCTGGCAGTTAGAGCTTTCGCTGGGGGAGACTTTGATGACAGCCGGCGCGTTTTCTCTGGCGGCGCCGATACTGGAGTTGGCGAATTGGCACGCGGAGCATCTGGATCCTATATTAAATCGACCCAACTACGAAAAGCGCTTCCAGACTATGACCAGGCTCGCCAGCTGTTATCAACTGGCTGGTAAGAACAGTGACTTCGAGAGAGTACTGGCGAAGTACACCGCCCTCGATCGTGAGCGCTGGGAGGTCCTGGCGCATAAGTATATTCGCGATGTAAAAAGCGCCGAAGCCTACATCAAAGAGTTGAGGGCGCAAAACGAGCCCATACAGGGGCATCTGACAGAACCGCGGCTGAACCTGGCACCATCGGTGAAGGTAGTGGTGGAGTTGGCGCGCAGGCTGGACGCCAACTATTCTTACGAGCTGGAGTATCAGCTGCTGTTTCGTATGGAGCAGGTGGTGGAAAAGTTATACGGTCCCAATTTTATTGGACTGGCGGAGCTTAAAAACCAGAGAGCAAGCTGCTTGAAGCGGCAAGATCGAATTGATGTGATAGAAAACGCTGACCCCGAACGTGGTGCCGACGGACTCTACGGCAGCATCAAAGCGATCTATGAAGTGAATCTTCGTGACAACCTCAATCTCAAACCAGAAGAGAGCATCACTCTAGAGCAGACCAGCAAGAATCCCGGCTATATAAGATCTATATTGTCTCT
>CAZCBH010000071.1:0-24007 GCA_964496875.1 uncultured Candidatus Obscuribacterales bacterium
TAGCTATAGCCCAGCTCAATCATCCTGCCTCCCGCACCATTCTTCTGCCCGGCTTGAGAATTGTGGTGCTGGAGGAGGTAACCGCCGGATTCACCGTCGAAAGAGAAGTGCACGGCAAACCGGTGGTTTTCTTCGGCGAAATAGAACGCGCCCACGAAAAACCACTGGCGGAGATTGCCTCGGAGCTAAAAGACTATGTCGAGAAAGACATCGAGCAAATGCCAAAACTGAAAGAGCAGCTTCTCTTCACCCGCTTTCCCTGGCTGGCAAGGCAGCTGATTTTTCATATCGGCTCCTGGATACCACGTTGCCGCTTGGTATGCATGCGCGCCACCTTCGGTCTGAGTTCCCTGGGAGCCCTCGGTGTCAAATCGGCTTTCGGTCCCAGCGTCTGCACTTCGGTGTTCGGAGTCGGAAAAGTAGAAGACAGGGTGGTGGTCAAAGAGGGCAAAGTGGTATCGAGGCCGATGCTGAGCCTCGCCCTCAGTTTCGACCAGCGCGTTATGGACGGAGGCCAGGCTGCCGAATTTGTTCTAGAAGTCAAACGACTGCTGGAAGGAGAGATGGAGAAGCACCTGGTCTAGTTTGCTCTGCCTCAATTATTCCGCACAAAAGAGGTGATCGCATCCACCACCTCTTCTTTAGGCTCACCGCCCTGCAAGAGCAGATGTCCGCTACCGCTGATTTCCCTAACAACTATACGATCTGTCCTCAAACTGTCCAGAAATTTCTTGGTGGAAGCCGCCTTACAGACACAATCTTTCTCTCCGCGCAATACTAAAACCGGCACCGCAGGCGATATCGACATCAACTGACAGGCATTAACGACCAGCACCGATTTGAGCAGTTCACTCACTTCAAGAGACTTGCGATTCATCGGATCGGCAAGAAACGCCTCCAGGCTCTCGGGCTCATCGCGCAGGAAACGCCGGGCAAAAGGTGCCAGGTCTATCTCTTTGCGGGGGTCCAAGCCTATCTGAATGAGCGAGGTGAGCGCATGGGGAATGAGCGGCAGACTGACCATTCTGGGACGAATGCAGGGGCTGGACAGAATCAGAGCAGAGATAAGGTCGGGATGCATGGTCGCCAGTCGCCTTGCCATATGCGCTCCCAGGCTCTCCCCCAGGCAGACGAATGCCGTCTCGGAATCAGAATAGCGTTCTTTCAAGAGCTTCATCAACGCATTTAGATCTTCGAGACTGCCTTTATAGTCCACTTCCCGGGGTTGTCGCCCCGACCCTTCCTGAAAGTAGTGCTTTCCGAAACCACGTATATCCGGCGCCACCACCACGGCACCGTCGGATGCCAGACGTTGCGCCAGGCGCTCAAAAGAGCGCCCGTGCATCATCAAGCCATGAATGGCAAGATAGAGCTTATTTGGAACCGAGCCTCGCTCTGTCCCCCAGCTATAAAAATGCATTTCCCGGTTGGTATCGGGAAGAATAATGCGCTCTTCCATTTAGTGATCTGGTCTGACCTGATATGCGTTGCTTCTATTTTAGCGCCTATCGCCGGACCAGTTCTTCTGCACTTCTATCGCTATCGACCTTTATGTAACTTCTCTCGCGAATCTCCCGCCCTCGCATAAACGTATAGACAGCGATGGCGCAAGCCCAGCCCTGGATAGAGCAGATACCCTGATGCCAGCTCTCCAGCCCAGGAATGACCCCGGCGGTGGCTACTCCCACCAGGCAGCCGGCCAGAAGGGCGCTGACGGCAGCCCGAGAAAATGCCGGCAGCTCTTCGTCCCGGGGCTGCTTAGAGAAATCCGAGTGCTGGCGATAGAGCTTTCTGACGATGAAATACTCGGCGATTATGATAACTGTAGGCACTGCCAGAAGGACGCAATTAAGCGACGCCACTTTCTCGAGGGCGCCGGCGCACCCCGTACCGGAGAGTACCACCGCCACCAGGGCTCCCAGCACGGTCAAAAGGGTGACAGCCTTTCTATGGGGCAGTTTAACGAGGTGATTGAGGGCGTTGGTAGAGCCATAAAGATTGGAGTCATTGGCGGCAAAATAAGACGCCGAGAGAACCAGGGCGCCCAAGATGGCGATGCCCCCGAAAGAATAGTCGTTCATGAAGGCTGTGGCCCCTGCATAATCTGTTATTCCGGTCATGCGACCGACCAGCCAGCCGGTGGTCGGAAAGATAATCTGCCCGATGGTAAGGGCGAAGGCCACAGGAAACAGAGTGGCTGAAACCCGGCTCCTGCCATAGCGCCAGTAATCGGCCTCGTTGCCCCAGACAGAGACGCCGATGATGAAATTGGCCACCATGACGAAGGCGGCAAGCCCCGTACAGGTACCGGGCTCGGTCAAAACAGACATAGGCACGGTCTGTATGGTCTTGAAAAAAGTGTAGCCCACCCAGAAGATGAGAAGCGGAGCGGCAAAAAAGCGGGCGAAATTAGCCACGCCTTTAAAACCCCAGAAATTGTTGAATGCCATGACGATAGCCAGAGCAGGAGCCAGCACCGTCAGGGAGAGATCAAAATGGAAGAGCCCGTGAAGATTCTCCGCCAGAAAAAGACTGCAAAGCCCATACCAGGCTATAAACATAAAGACCAGATTGCAAGCGACTATCTTATTGCCGCTACGTCCGAACACGCTGCGAATCAGCCCGCCATAGCTCCAGCCGCTGCGAGCGCCGATATGACAGGCAGGAATGGCGTAAGCAAGCATGAGCAGGCAGCTCAACACCGCAAATCCGACCACCTGCATGAAGGAGAGCCCCTCTTTGAACCAGATGAAGCCCTGCAGCACACCGGGAAAGAAGGTCACCATCGTAATCCACAATAGACCCATGGTGACCGGATTGCGACGCTCGCCCTCCGCAATCGCCTCGTCGGCATGGGATATATCGACCGGATTTGTCTGATTCGCCAGACTGGACAATGTCACAGACCCTCTATCTATTCACAAACGCGACTCTAATATATGGCTTTTAAAGAAGGATGTCATGAGAAGAAGGGGGTTTATACGAAACATTTTTACTATTGTTATCTCCAATCTGATAAATTCGAATGGGTATACTTGAAAGAGAGGCTTTCTCGGCGGATTGACGCTGTGATATCGTCTTCGGTGCCTTTTCTACTTCGCGGAGCAAAACGGCTAGTGAGAATAGATCATCTATGGCCTTTGATGGAGAAGGTTCCGGACAGCCTCAATCCGCGCGAGTACTATGAGCTTGGTGTGGTCTATCGGCTTACCGGCTGGATCGAGCTGGCTAAAGATTGTCTCTACCGGGCAGAAACCATGGCCAATGGGGACGAAGTGGCCGTCCACGCCGAGCGCCTGCGCCGCACTGAACTGCCCAGGATGGAAGTGCCCAACGCCGCCGTGGAAGGCAATATCGAAGGTTTCAACTTGATGCGCACCGAGCCGGATAAGGCGAAAAAGGTCTTTGAACGCTTAATGGAAACCTATCCCGATTTCGAGTGGCCCTTCACCAATTTGGCAAAAATCTACATCCGCGAAGGAAATACCGAAAAAGCCCGGGGACTTGCCCGCTATGCCCATTCGGTCAATGCCCAGCTTTTGAGGCCGATAGAGCTAATGGCTCATATCGAGCTGGAAGAGGAGAACGACAAACAGGCTCTCTCTCATTTCGAGGAGCTTCTCAAGCTCTCTCCTTTGAATTTCGAGTATCTGATAGCCCTTTTACAGCTGCGCAACGCCGTCTTGAACTGGCCCCCTGACAATCCGCCCGATAGTTACGGCGCCCTCGATTACTATGAGATAGGCTACTGGTACCTGGCCAACCAGAGATACGCACTTTCGAAAAAGAATTTCGAAAAAGCCATAGAGCTAGCAGGGCCCGATGAGAACTATGTAAAAGTAGATGCTGAGCGCTTGATCAAGACCCAGCTCCCAAAAGTTGATCTGCCGGAGCATGCCGAAAAGAGGTTTTCATTGTGTTGCGATCAGTTCGAAAAAGACGAAGAGAAAGCAACCAGAGAGTTGAAAGAGCTAACCGAAGAGTTCCCCGATTTCGAGCGTGCCCAGGTCTTGCTGGCCACCCTTGAAAAAGCGCATGGCAACGGGGAAAAAGCAGAAGAGCTGATTGAAAGAGTGCTCTCAGAAAATCCCGACTTCATGCCGGCGATAGAAATGGCCTATTATTTCGCCCTGACCAGAAATGACCTGAAGCTAGCCCTGCAACACATAGAGCACGGTATCAGCCTCAATCCTTTTAACACCGATTTCATCTACGCAAAAATGGCCCTCGCCAGAAAGCTGTACGAAGCAAGTACAGCATGAATCAGCAGATCAACACGAGAGAAGAACGTTCGCGAAGATGGTATACATCTGCCTTCACCGATGGTGCGCTCTCAGGCTCGCAAAAATCTTCGGGTGAGGGTCGATAGGTATCGATTACCCTGCGCCAACGCTTCCCTGCTTCGGTCGCCGGCAACTGAAAGCCGAGAGGACGCCAGTAGGCGTTAAGCGCTACATACAGATGCTCTCCTTTCCCGACATCTTTCAACTCGAAAGCTATGCTATGGGACCATTCACTGGTGTCCGGCTCATGCAAACGCACACCATGCCACTGTATATAGGGCTCCTGCTCGTTTACTGATTCGAGCAAGTCATGATCGAGGTCAAAGACGCTCAAATCCTGAGTGAATCGTATCAGCTTGCGGGTAAATTCGAGCATCCCGCCATTATCATTCTGCCTGGACCAGTTCAGCCAGTTAATCTCATTGTCCTGACAATAGGCGTTATTATTACCGTTCTGAGATCGGCGCATCTCATCGCCCATAGAAAGCATCGGTGTTCCCTGGGACATAAAGAGAATGGTTAGCAGATTTTTCATCTGACGAATTCTCAAACGCTCGACTTCAGCATCATCGGTTTCGCCCTCCACGCCGCAATTCCAGCTATAGGTTAGGTCGTTGCCGTCTCTATTTTCGTGACCATTGGCTTCATTATGTTTGTGGTTATAACTGACCAGATCATTGAGTGTAAAGCCGTCATGGCAGGTCACATAATGGATGCTTCTATTTGGATCCCGGTTCGTCTTACGATAGATATCGGCACTACCCAGAATTCGCGCCATCAGAGGCCGTACCATATTCTCATCACCGCGGACGAACTTACGAACATCATCTCTAAAGGGTCCGTTCCACTCGGCGTACCAGTCACCCTGATTGACGAACCAACCTATCTGATAGAGACCGGCAGGATCCCATGCCTCTGCGATGAGCTTGGTGCCTGCTAAAACGGGATCGGACTCGATGGCGAAAAGAATCGGTGGTCGCTCCAGAGGGGCACCATAGACATTGCGAGACAGCACCGATGCGAGGTCAAAACGAAAGCCATCGACATGCATTTCCCGCACCCACCATTTGAGGGAATCGAGAATGAGTTTCGCCACCACAGGATGATCTGCTTTCAAGGTGTTGCCGCAACCGGTAAAATCTTGATAAGCGTTGGTGACAGGGTCGAGAATATAATAAGACCGATTGTCGATACCACGCAGCGATAAGGTCGGTCCGAACCGGTCATTTTCGGCGGTATGATTGAACACCACATCCAGTATCACTTCCATGCCGTTGGCATGCAGGGCTTTTACCAAATCGCGAAACTCATCTATAGATCGGGCAGGATCCGAGGCATACTGCTTATGCGGACTGAAGAACGAAACAGGACTGTACCCCCAGTAATTAGAAAGGCCGGGGGGTCCGTCCTGGCTGTCGAACTGTTGCACAGGCATCAACTCGAGAGTGGTCACTCCCAGCTCTTTCAGATAAGGGATCTTTTCGATCACGCCTCTATAAGTCCCTCGCAGACTGGTATCGAGACCGGAGCTTTCACTCTTGGTAAATCCTCCGACATGCATCTCGTAGATAACGGTGTAGGAAAAGGGGATTCTCGGTCCTCTATCCTCTTCCCAGTCATATGCGAGTGTATCAATCACCACCGACTTGAGAGCGCTGTTCTCCCTGCCATATACCGAAGCAGCGCTTCGGGAATACCTGGCGAAGCCGACCACATCTTTAGCGTAGGGATCTATCAAAAGCTTGCTCTCATCAAAGAAAAGCCCCTGATCAGGATCGTGGACACCGCCCGCCCGCCAGCCGTAAAGCTGTCCGGGCCGGGCCCCTTTAACGAAGATATGCCAGTAGTAAAAGGTCTTGTTCTCCCGGGGCTTCAGCTTGAAAACCTGAGAGGGCTCCTGATCATCTTCGTGATCGAAGAGCTGCAATTCCATAGTGCGAGCCTCTCGCGAATAGATGCTGAAGTTGACCCCGTCATCCCTGACAGTGGCCCCGAGAGGCGATGAGGTTCCAAGCGATGTACGGTAGAGCATCTGATTCGACCCGGCAAATCTGCGTGTAGATTCTGGCAAAAGCGATGCGACCATAATACTTCATTGGCTTTAAGCTAGAAGCAAAATAAGACTGTAAAATATGCCGCTATGAACTATGCCCGGAAACAGAAAGAAATTCTAGAACGCCTGGAAGCCCTGAGCTGGGCAGGCGAAAGCCCCGCTTCATCGGTCCCATTGAGCAGCGACTTCGAAGTCGACGCCAGACTATGTCTGACGTTTCTCAGCTTTCTGCCCACTGCCATCAAAGAGACTGTCACTACCCTGGTAGAAGAGCTCAAAGCGCTGGACCCGGACCAATATTTCTACCTGCCGGAATCCCTGCACATAACCATCCAGAATGTTCGTCGTATCGCAGACCCGCCCACCTTCACCACCACCGATATCACGTCCGCCGACAGCGCTTTTAGAGAAACTGTGGCCGAAAAGAAACTGAAACCGATCAGATTTAATCTCTCCGGGTTGCTTCTTCTGCCCACCAGCCTTGCCGTTACCGTCTATACAGAAAAAACCTATGGTGACTTTGTCAAAGCGCTCAGACAGAATCTGAAAAAGCACAAGATACCCGACAACAAAAGCTATATAAGCGACGACATCGTCTTTGGAAACATCACCATCGCCCGCTTCGGCTCGCCCCCATCTATAAAGCTCAAAGAACGGGTGGCCGGACTAAAAGTGTCTTTCTCGGGTGGAGAATATCTAGCTGAAGACATTTGCCTGGTCACCACCAGCGCCGTCTGCCATCCTGACTTCACAACGATCAGACACAGATATAGACTCGAATAATACAATCGCCAAGTATTAATTTTTCGGGCTCCACTGCAAACAATAGCGCTAAAGTCCTTGCTAAATACCCGGGTTCTGCGTCAAAGTATAGGGGGAATCCGGGAGGTTGTAATGGCAAGAATTGCGATAGACATGGACGAGGTAATCGCCGACGCTCTGGGCGGTTTGCTAGATTATTACAACCGCGAATGTAATACCAGTCATACTCCCGAAGATCTGGTCGGCAAAAAGTTGACGGATATACTCTCGGAAAAAGAATTCAACATCATCGAAAACGCCCTGGCAGAAGAAGAGTTCTGGCTGGATCTCAAAGTGATGGACGGCGCCCAGGACGTCATAGAGCGACTTTCGACGAAGCACGAGATCTTCATCTCGACGGCAGCCATGGAAGTGCCGGTATCCCTGAGACCCAAATTTCACTGGCTTCAAGAGCACTTTCCCTGCATCCATCACCTCAATTATATTTTCTGCGGTCACAAATACATTGTGCGGGCCGATTATTTAATCGATGACAATCCGCGCCACTTCTCTACCTTTGAAGGTCAGGGCATATTATTCGACTCGCCCCACAATAGATTCGTAGAAGGCTATCCCCGGGCACGTTCCTGGCACGAAATCGAAGACCTGCTGCTGGTATTGGAAGAGAGCCGACTGAGCGGAGCCAGGGTCAGTTCTGCCAAGAATTAATATATACCGCCCCAGGAAGCATAGAACTTGCTTTCGCCCGGCAGCCCAAAGCTTTCCGGGTTCAGACCTCTGTCAGGGCAATGAATTAGGGTACGCTCTCGACTCTGTCAAGGGTGATTTGCGTCACCCGATAGGGGTATAAAATTCGAAGACTGTTTCAAATACAGCATTACTAACTTTCAAACTCCGATCGAAGGTCGCTTCATGAAATTTCAAAGATCCAGCCAGAACAACAACAGCGCCAAAAGCAAAGCGATAACCGAGACTTCGGCTCTACCAATTCTCTCCCAGGAGAATCTGAAAAACGAAAGCGAAACCTCGATCTCATCGTCCACACCCGATGCAATAGATATGAAAGCTCTGAAAGCTCTGGTAACCAAAGCCGGCATTGATAACAACTGGTCCGATGTCGAAAAGAAAGAAGCCAACAAGCTTCTGAAGAAAGTACAAGATTGCCTGGATGCAGGCGATCTAAAGAAGGTCGAGTTGCCCCTTCTGAAACTGCTCAAACTCGTCACCTCCTTCGAAAATGAATGCTATGAGCTGACCTGGGAGATTTGTGAAATCCTGGCAAAAATCTACAACCGTCAGGACAACCACGAAAAATGCCTGACCATGCTGAGCCAATCTCTGAGCTTGAAACAACAAGTTCTCGGCGAGAATAACTCGAGCTATATTCTCACCCTTATAGAAAATGCCAATTGTCTAAAACGTCTCGGTCAGACCGAAGACGCCGAAGAGTTGTTTAAAGAAGCGCGAGAATTGAAGACCAAATCTTCTTCTTAGCTGTCATAAAGCTTTCCAATGATAGCGGGTCTCACCGCCATCGCTTCGACCAGATCGATCATGGTCATGAAGATGAAGATCTGAAGAAACGAGAAGGTCCCACTAAATAAGAAAAGCACTACACATGCCGCCTGGAGAAGCAATCCGGCGGTTGTTGTTTTGTTTTTGGATACGCGCACCACTTTATCGTCACGAATCAAATCAAACAGATACTTTGACATCACTGCCACAACCAGGATAGAAAGCGCTGCCACCAGAGCGACCACCAGCAAGTATAGATCCGCCTGCTCCTTATCCTGCTCCAGTGTAGGGGACACTCCGGCATCATCAAAAGGCTCGATAGTTTTACCCCATAGCGATACTACATCAGCCATTAAACAGAGCCTGAAAAAATAATACTTCTCTCCGCCGGCTGTGTAGAAAGGCAGTCCGACAAGCTCCAGGCTACGCAAAAGACGATTGAATGAGACCCGGTCACCAGCGCGCCGAGCTGCCGCTATGCTGATGCCGCTTGCCGCCGCCCCCATGCCAAACACCACCGGACCGGCATGAAAGTTGGTCCTGGTAGACTTGCCGCGATACCATTCATGCACAGCACGACATCCAAGTATATCCACATACCAGCTCTTTCGAAAAAGAGCATATTGACCGCGACTGAAATCCGCATCTATAGAAGGCAGGACAGAAAGCCCCCAGGCAGTAGCACAGCCCCTGGCGCCTTCGATGCTCTTTCCTGAAGCAGGATCCACCTGGGCGATCATAAGCCCTGAAACGGGGTCGATGTGCTCTTTGAGACCTCTGACATATTTGTCTATCGCCGCACTATAATCGGTGCCGAAAAGCCGATCGTGAATACGCAGAGAATCGACCGCGAAAACACAATCCTGGGCCCAGGTATAACCTTTGTAGCATTGTGGAAATCCTGATGGAGTGGCAAGTATCGCATCGCTTATCAAGCGGGACTGGCGACTGAATGCGGCGACGATATCCGACCGCTTGCCTCCGAGGGCACAATATCCTGCCCGCAAGAGATTCTCATGACCACTGATGATAATACCACCAGGCGGATTCAAGCCTGCATTCAGCTCAAAAGGATAACGCCCTCTCATACTCTCGACTTTGGCAATCAACCTCTCAAGGCGCTCTAGAAGCCTGATTCGCTCAAGACTCTCTCGGGGCAGCTTCCTGCCCTGACAGATCAGGCTGAAACCGAATAAGGTATTACAAAAAAGCGCCCCCTCCGGAATGATTACATTCATGAGCTCGTCTTCGCCCAGAGCAAGTCGCCTCTCTATAGAGAGGGTCTGAGCACGGATCTCACTTTCCAGACAATTTTCATCGGCGACATCTATATGAGAAGCAAGAGCATAAATCCATCCAACGCCGAACCAGAGCACAAGTAATACCGCGAAAACCCGATACAAGATTCGCCCCGGAGTGAGAATCCTGACATTGCGCAAACTTCCAAGGCTTTCACCCATAAAGACCGCTTCCTGATATGTCCAGCTTAGATATACCCGAATCTGCTAAAATGCCTGGACTCTGTAAGGCATCTGGTGCCGCGACCAGATCATCTTGTCGATGGACCTCAGTAGCGTTAGTGAACATCTCCTTCATACAGAACCTTGACCATCCAGCGCTTGTCTTTATCATAGTCTACCGTGCCCAGCCTCACCCGAAGATGAAATGAGCCCACCCGCTCGAACTCATAGACATGTTCAGAATAGACCTGCTTTTTACTGTGATCGCTAAAGGCAGTGTGGACAGAAGAGACCACCAGATCTTGCTCGACCTTCTCTGCTCCCAGCATTCTGACTTTGTTCAGAAGCAAGGTAGAGTCCACCGATGCGCCACCGCCCAGGGTCGTCCAGGTACCGCCGGAAGGGGGTCTTGCCAATTTACCGGTAGAAGGATCATACAAAGAGAGATAGACATAGTGGGTCTTAGATCCGCGGGCCATCCCATAGGGAAATCTCACCACGGGAGGTGCCATGGCGACCACGCCGGCTCTTGGAGTGTAGAAACGAAATTCCGCCTCTCCTTCGCGTCCGGGCTGAACGAACTGACGATAAGCCAGGCTCGTATTGCCAGTCGCCTCCGGACTGTAGGTGACAGAAACAATGCGGAACGGTCCTTTCCAGTCGCCACGCAACTTTACTGGAAAAGATTTAAGTCTGCCGTCGAGGACGCGAGGCTGCTTCTTCTGTTCCAGTAAGCGAACATCGAATCTACCAGCAGTCGCCTGCAACTCGACCGGCAGGGTAACGTCGCCGTCCATGAAAATCTTCTCGATTCTTCCTTTTAGCTGTTGGCTTACACCCTGGGCAAAAGCCGATGATAAAAACAGGCTCTGCAAAATCAGAATCAGCAGTACGGGCAGTACATAGCGAATTGAAGAATAGCTAGGTAGCATTATTTCCCGGGCAGGGTCTTGATACAAGAGGAAGGACTCTGCTTGAGAGTATATACCGATCCATCCTTGAAGCGATAGATATGGCGTCTTTCATTGAAGTTACCATTTAGCAGTTCTCCGCTTCGAACAAGAGACCGGATCTCGTCTTTGGCGATGGTGCAGGACAAAGGCATATCGCGCGACACCGGAGCCGGCTTCGGTACCGGATTCGCTTTTGTGATAAGAGCGCGAATGTCTTCTACCGGGGTAAAGAACATCTCGGAAGTGTCTCGCTTATACTGGGTAGCACCGACGACTGCACCATCAGCCATAGCCGGCCCGCCGGAATTGCCGCCGATCACATGGGCGGCGACCTCCACTACCTGATTATCCATCCACGGCTTGGTCCTGCCATCGGGATGATTCTCTATTTCACTGTGCTTTCTGCCGTTACGAATCACATAGCCGCCGCTCAAAAACTGTTGCTCGGCGCCGCCGGCGTGGCCGATGGTAGCCACCCTGTCCAAGCCCGGGCGTAGTGTTGCCGAACTTCTACCCAGGGGCAGCACCGGGCAGGAGCCGATGGAGGCTACCGGAACGGAAAGCAACGCCAGGTCGGACTTAATGTCCTGGGCTTTGAGAGTAGCCTGACCAAGTTTGCCATCGCGGCTTTTTACCGTCAGATTGGGCTCCACAACACCTGTATTCGTGGTGACGACGTGATAGTCGGTCATGATCTGGCATTCATCGCCGTTCTGCCTGACGGCAAAACCTGTACCCAGTCCGCGGCTCTCTGTTTTACCAGCTTCTCGGGAATCTATCCGAAAAACCCCCGGCGAGGCGATACGATACTGATTCAAGTCATAAGCCATTTCTGGCTCCAGTTTGCTCGCCTCGCGCAAGTCAGCGTCCCGGCTGTTGAGCTTGAACTTTCGGTCGGTCTCGACAAGCTCTTTGTAAGATTCGGCTATTTCGTCATGAAGGCGGCTGGATGTACCGACCCGGTCCACCTGGTCTTTCACCAGGGAATAGTCGGTGCGGTCGCAGGGATCTGCATCTCTTTTTAGCTTTAATGTAGGGACTTCCTGTCCGGTGGGAGCAGGACACTGGGAATCAAATGCCATAGGAGCTATGTAATCGCGAGGGGATAACTCTTAAGATAATTCTGGACGAAATCTCCGTAAATGGGGAATCTACGAGCCTGTCCTTAAAACAAGCCGGGAGCAGCGCACTGCTCCCGGAATGATTCCAATAGGATATCCTGTCACTCGACCTAAAGCGAAACCAAAGCATGAGGAGATCCTCTATGAGAACCACCGGTCTTACCGGCAACGAGATCTATTGCCTGGAGAAAATGAACATCCACCCCGGAGACCTCGTCGTCGGCAACAGCGTTTTTGCCCTGGGCTTTGTGGGCTCTATCGGCTCGGGTATTAAAACTTTCCTGGGTGGGGAGGTCACCCCGGTGACCGACCTGGTTCGAGAGGGGCGCACCAACTCTTATCGTCGCTTAGTAGAAGAGGCGCAAAAGCATTGTGGCAGTGGTCTCACCGGAGTGAGCAACGACCTCATCCGCCATCCGGGCAATATCGAATTTCTATCCATCGGCTCTGCCGTGCACAAAGACGACGACGCAAACGGAGATTTCTTCACCACCTCCGCCGACGGTCAGGCGCTCTACTGCCAGCTTGACGCGGGTTTTTCTCCCCGACAATTTGTTTTCGGCAATGTCGCCTATTCCATAGGTTTCGCCGGCGGGATCATCGCCAACTTTCGCAGCATGAAACGGGGCGAGGTCAAAGAGTACTCCGACGTTCTCAATACAACCAGACATCTTGCCCTCTCTAGAATAAAAGACGAAGCCAGAGCCGCCGGAGCGAACTCGGTGGTGGGTATCAAAACAACCATCCAGCCCTTCGCCAGCGTGCAAGAGATGGTGATGCTAGGCACCGCCTCTAACCATGACTGTTACGCTGCCGAATACAAAGAGAAGCCAGCCACCAGCTCGCTCACCAATCTGGAGATGTGGAACCTGGCGGAACTGGGCTATCTGCCCGTCGAACTTGTATTTGGGGTTTCGGTCTATTCTATCGGATTTGTCGGCGGCATTATGTCGGCGTTGAAAAATCTGGTCAAAGGCGAGATCAACGAACTTACCTCGATGATCTACGAAGCCCGCAACCACGCCATTAATCAGCTCAAGACCGATGCCGCCGCCTGCGGTGCCGATGACATCGTCGGGGTGCGTACTTATGTCAACGACATGGGCAGCGGTCTTCTGGAATTCATGGCCATGGGTACGGCCGTCAAGAAATTCCCTGGAGTGAAAACCAAATCGAAGGCACTGCCAATACAGGCTATCGCGCAAATAGAAGACTCTTTTGTCAAAGTCAATCCGCTGTCGATATTCCTGGCTAATCAGCTCGATTCGCCAGGATCGCTGGCTAATATGTAATCGCCTCAAAAAGAAGGAAGCTGCTGAATATGGTAGAGAGCAAAACAGAAAAACTGGCAATGGCTGTCGCCAACCACATGGAAAAAGGTGACAAATTCAGCAGCATGCTCGGCATGAAGCTGGTAAGCGCCGAAGCAGGAGAAGCGGTGGTCTCTCTAGAGATAACCGAGCTACTGGTCAATGGTCACGGCATCTGTCATGGCGGTGTCATGTTCAGCCTCGCCGACACGGCATTCGCCTACGCCTGCAATTCTCGCAATCATAAAACCGTCGCCCTCAACTGCTCGATATCATTTCTCTCTCCGGTTAAAGTCGGACAGATTCTGCGAGCCACCGCGACAGAAAAAAGCTTGAAGGGTAGAACCGGCGTCTACGACATCACCGTATGCGATGAAGCCGGCGAGACCGTAGCGCTCTTTCGCGGTACTTCATACCGCATGAAAGATTTTGTCATAGAGACAGATTAGTTCTCGGTACCGACAATTCTAACTGGAAACAGGAAAACCATCGACCCTGCCCCTTCGCTTCGCCGAATTTAAATATTTGGCCGGTCAACCGTCCAGATTTTCTATTTCTTTTCGACAGATTCGACAGATAGGACCCGCGGGAAAATATAGAGTGCAGGTGTCGAAGAAGGCCTATTTAGCGAGCCGGAAGTGGATACGCCTCTGACCTTTGAATAATCGGAATCCCATGCAGGCTCTGCCATAGCCATTCCGAAACTACGAAAAACCAGGCTAGTCACCTCGGATTGTTGACTGCTGGCCGCTTTCTTCGTGGCACCAGGGCTTTCCGGGCACAGATCGTTGAGGGTCCAGTCGAAGGGCTCGTAGATGACTTTGATCTCCGCATCTTTCTTGCCGATGCGGTCTATCTGGGCATGAAGATCGCTGCCGCCTTTTTTCTTCAGATAAGCGACGATAATCTGATCGTCTGTAGGAGGAGGGAAGGCGCTCCCCAGGCCGACAGACTTGGCAAAATCAAGGGGAAACCAGCGAAATAGTTGAGGCACATAGATAGTACCGCCTCTGGTATCTACCCTGACATTGCGCGGAGAGCCCAAATATTCTCTAGCTTTTCTATCTAGCCATTGATCTAAACCTGGCGCAGAAAATGCGACCCGCTCTATGGTGGCACCACCGACAGCGGCAGGCACCACGGCAAAGTGAGTTCTCGGGTCACAAAAATCACGACGCAGTAGATTGTGCTCGATCTGGGCAAGTGTAGCGGTTTTGCCACCAATAGTGATCTTGTTGTCTTCCCAGAATCCGTCAATCTGCCTTATGCTGCTTTCTGGATAGTAGGCTTTATTCCCTTTAATCGGATAGTACTTCAAAACCAGATAGATGGTTAGAGCATTGTAGGCATTCAGCCAGAGAGCCTTCTTTTCGTCCTCGGAGAAGCTCTTGTACTCTTCCTCGCCTATAGAAGTGAGGCTGTCTATATAACGCTTGAGGTTCTCCGGACTCTTCTTCCAGCTGCCATAGTCTACTGAGGACATCCCGACATACTTTTGCAGCTCATCGGTGAATGCAGTATGACGGTGATCAAAGGCGAGGGCACTGCCGCTGCCACTACCGACAAACAGCGAAAGAATCAGCAGGGCGGAAATGCAAATTATGGAGAAAGAGCTATTGGAATAAAACACTCGTCGCGAACCTTTTTGCATGGACTATTCTTCTGAAGGAGGAAGAGAAGAATGGGTGCCATCGCAGCGTGGCGGATTGTGGGTGTGTTTGCAGTTGCACAGAGCCATTTTTGTCTCTGTTTCCACCGTAAAACGATGGGGAGTAAACTCGGTTCCGGCATGGGAGCCGTCGCACATCGGCTGCTTCTTAGAACGACCGCAAGAACACCAGGCATAATTGCCCGGGGCCAGAGTCATGATGCAGGGCTTTCTATCGTAGACGACTTTCTCACTCTTGCTCTCGCTCATAATTCGTCGAGTCTCCTCTTCTGAAAGTTGTGCTCTTACAATCCGCCTCGAAATCGACAGCGACAATTCTACTCGATCTCAAGGGTAACCTATTGGCATGTAAGACGCCATAAGATTCAATATCCTCACTTGTCTAATCGCAAGAAATTGACCTACATATCCTTATTCTTGTTGATTCGTGTTGCGAGGCTCGAAAAAACGCTTCACTTGAGAAGCTTCATAGACCGGCGCAGAACAGATGCCGTCCCCACAAGAGAACACAGCAGCCTTGCCCAGGTCGGGATATTCCACATCAGAATTAGGCAAAACGCCCTCGGCTCTGTCATAGAACTCGATACGGCTATATACCGCAGGTCCGGCTATGGCTGCCTTAAATAGAGCCTCTGCCGCCGCATCGCCTTTCTTGCCCACCACAGTCACATGCAGGGGATCCCGAGAAAGTTCGAGATCGGCTAACAAAGGCCCGGCTACAAGAATCTTGCGCCTTCTGGCTATTTCTGCCGTGGCGATAAAGCGCATGGCGCGCTCGGCCATCGCTTTGTATTCGGGCTTACCAGAATAATGATAAAGAAGATTGGCAAATCGACAGAGCCTGGCATTTTCGTCGGGCAAGCGCACAGGGGCGGCTATTTTGCTGGATGATAAATCGGCGGTGACATAGCCGGCGTCGCCCTCGGCTGCTGCGGCTGTAAAATGCTTCTCTATAAAATCCGCCGCCGTCCTGGCTTTACCCAGCCAGACACGGTCCCCGGTAACGCCATAGAGCGCTAAATAAGCCCTGCCCATGGCCAGTGTGTCGCCTAGATAAGGTCCGGCCGCATCCCGGGCGTCATGGCTGAAGCCGCCTGACTCTCCGCCCGCTAAGGCGCGATTCTTCTCGACCCAGGCAGTTGCCGCCAGGGCTCGATCCAGATATCTCTTCTCGCCGGAAGCAGCATAAAGTGCCGCATATCCTGTAATCGCCCAGCCGTTCTCCCTGGCATAGCTATGTTTGTCTATCTTGGGTATGCCCCTGGCTCGACGGGCGGCGTCGTCGAGTTCGAAAAATCCGGCACTGTGTTTGCCCTGAATCAAATCGGCATCCTGGCTGGTGTAAAAAGCACCATCGGGAGAGCTGAGAAATTGATTGAGATAGCGGGCGATCTCCGATGCCGCTTTCAGATAGCGTTCGTCTTTGTACAACCGATACCCCAGCGAATAGATGCGCATGTTCTCAGCCTGCATCTGCATGATCTTCTCGAAATGAGGATGCTTCCAATCGCCATCGGTTGAGTATTGATAGACGCCACCCCAGACAGGATCCAACAAATTGAGCTGACCATCCAGGGTCTTGCGCGCCCTGGCCTCTGCTTCTTTGTCACCGGCAAGACCGGTCTCCATAGCGTACTCGACGCTGTCCCAGTCGAGGAACTTATGAAAGCGCCCCCAGGCACCATATACGGAATCATAGCCCTTTAGATGCTTCTCGATAAGCTCTTTCTTCAGCTCATCGGATAAAGCGCCTTTACGGCTGTAGGTAACTCTTGGTGGCTCCTTTTCTTCCGGGGTGGGATCTTTGATGATAGCCTCTAGAAGACTTCTCATTCTCTCTGCCCGGATATAGCCCGAACGCTTTACTATTTCTTTGCCGTCGGCATTGAAAATAATGGTGGCGGGCCAACCGTAGTCTTCATACTTATGACTTAGATCCGGTCTTGCGTCCTGATCGACTTTGACCGCAATATAGCGTTCGTTTATTAGTTTGACCACTTCGGGATCGGTATAAGTCTCGCGATCCATGACATGGCACCAGTGGCACCAGACCGCCTCGAGATCCAGTAAGACGAACTTGTTTTCGCGCTTCGCCCGGGCAAACAAAGAATCATCGAAGCCGACCCAGTTGATTTTAGCCGACGCATTTTTTTTCAACGAACTCGAATTTTTAGAAATTCCGCTCTTTTTAGATCGCGTAGATTTTTCTGCCTGAAGAGAACCGGCGGCAAGAAGATCGTCGGTCTCTCTATAAACAAAAGCATGAAACGGTGAGGCCGCATCGGCACGGCCCTGGCCAAGGCCAAGACTGAGAGCAGTGCCGAAGAATGCCGACAACACCACGTTCTGGACTCTGCGGCTGAAGGTCTTCTGGACAAGCACGGCTTTTCCTCCCTGACAGTGGGCATAGTATACGCCTTCAGACAGGAAATAGCCTGAGAAAAACCGTTTCTGTTTACAGAGCCGGATCTTCAGTTGGTCAAAGAGCCGAACTTTTGAAAGTCGTTAAAAGACAACTGGTTGTCGAAAGCAGCTTCGATACCGGTGAAATCCTCGTGGCAGAGCCGGATCTCATCGAAACGCAACCAGATGGCGACCAGTATGGTTTGCTCTGCCATACTGAAACTCTTCTCCAGAGTTTCGATGATTTCGTGAACAGAGACCAGACGGTCTGTGGGATTCGGGCGAAAGTCCAGCTTATTGAAATTAGCCACTCCATAGTCGGAAATCTGCTTGGGCGTAACCGCATCGACATTGTTGAGGATGTGCATCACAGCCTGGGGTCCCACCACTTTGAGGGCGTCCACAAGCTCGAGCTCCTTTTTGTTGCTTGGATTGTTGATGATATTGAGCAGGGTTGCTCTCGAGCTCAGGTTGTTCATTATCAGGACCTCTAGAAACAGGGAACATGCTTTGAAACAGCAATATTTAGCGATTCCAGAAGAATACCATCACTTCTTGACAACCAGCCGGTTCTTCATGATTTATTTAAACCCGATTAGAAGATTGCCTGGAATCAAGCCTAGAACCATGCATAAATAAAAGGCTCCGCCGGCAACGACAACCTATAAAGCAAGTAATGAAAGAAGACACCGCATATGATTCCCGCCACCACCGAGAGAATCAAACTGCTTGATAAAGCTATATGGTCTTTGTTCATCTATTTAGCTCCTGCTTTATCCGGCGCTTCAGCTCCAGACTCACTTGCCCGGCCAAAATAGAGCCGCCAATAGCATTGAGATGAACCCCGTCTATATATCCATCCGCGCCAATCGCATCCACCACTAGAACCGGATAACCGGCATCTCTAAAGACCTTTGCGGTTCTCTTTCTGGTGGAGGAGAGATTCTCCTTTTCCTTCTCTGACAGACGATTGACAATCCGGGGCGATGGCGCCACATCCACCACCAGCATTCTTCGGCGCAAAGAAGCAGCTGGTGACAGGGCACCAATCGCTTCGGCAAGTTTCGCCCAGCGTCTTTCGTCCTCTACGATATATTCTTTTTTGATCAAATCTAAAAAAAAGTCATCGCTATTCTTTGCCGAATCGAGATCTATCGAGGCGGTATCAAAGTAAGCAGACCGAGCCTGAAATGGAAATCCACCCACAGGCTTTTTCGACCATACGCTGGATAGCACCGAATACGATGCGGCGTTCCAGAAATCCTTAAAATAGAAAATACTATCCAGGCGGCTGCCCAGTACCTGATCTGGCAGGGAAAGCTCTTGTCTTCGCTGCATAAAGTCAGTCTTAGCAATATATTGCTCACGTTCGGGGCGCTCTTTCAAAAATCCTTTATTCAGCCCATCTTGATAGATATAAAAGTAAGGAGAAGCAGAAAGTGGAGCCTGTACGACTCTATCGGCCCAGGTGTTGCCCACGAATACAATGTCTTCGTACTTGCCTGCCAGGCTCTCGAAAACGAACCAGGCGCCCTCTGTAAGACCGCCGCCCCTGAAAGCGAGATTGACCACCGTATACCCATCTCCCAAATCTTTCTTAAGCGACTCGCTCCACAGATTATCTCGATCCTGGCCAAGACCATAAAATATCGAGTCTCCACCGATAATTACCAGGGTGCGATCGCTTTCTCTTGCCGTAAGGGCAAGTTGATAGAGTTCAGAAAAGGTGGGCAGAAACAGTCCCTCGGCGGAGATTGCCTCGGTGAAGCGGGTAAATGAAGCTGAAGAAGAAGACGACTTAAAGACATTGATACCTGCCAGATAACGACCGGCAAGACAACAGCTCGAAAATGCCAGCACACAAGCCAGAATAAAAGGATAAAACCGCAGTTGCGCAGACGAGATCGAGGTCGAGATCAAGGTCGAATCGAATTTCATAGACTGGTCCCCTTGAATAGAAGAATCATCTTGAACAAAGCTTCTTCTGGGGGATAAAAAAAGATAAGCCAGCCGAATGCCACGAACAAATAGGTAATCAGCCAACCTAATAATGGCACCGCCTGCAAGAGCCTGTGCAACCTGGAGCCCACGAAGCCCAGATGACGATAACCGAGACAAATGCCAAAACCCAGACCATGATAAAGACCCCAGATTACAAAATTCCAGTGCGGTCCATGCCAGAGTCCACATAAAGCAAACGCGATACCGGCGTTGAGAATGGTTTTAGCAAGACCGCCACGATTGCCGCCCAGTGGAATATAAACATAGTCTCGAATCCAGGAACTCAACGACATATGCCAGCGCTGCCAGAAATCCTTGATATTGCGGGCAAGATAAGGCCAGTTGAAATTGGCCGGAAGATCCACCCCCATTATGCGGGCAAGACCTATGGCAATGTCTGAATATCCGGCAAAATCCATGTATATGCGAAAGCTGAGAAGCACGAGAAACAGCCAGCGCATTGCCGGATCGAGCTCCACAAACTGGTCGCGATAGGCTTCTGTGAAGCGGGTACAGTTGTCGGCTATCACCAGCTTTTTAAAAAAGCCCACCGCCACAAGAACGAGCCCAGAAGCACAACGTTTGAGATCGGTGTTGTGAAGCCCGCTTTCAAGAGAAGGCAGGAACTGCTGATATCGTTTTATAGGTCCCGCCACCAGAGACGGAAAGAAAATAGCGAAGGCGGCAAAGCGAAACGGGCTTGTTATAGGCTTTCCACCCTTCAATACTTCGTAGAGATAATGCACGAATTCGAAGGTGAAAAAACTGATCGCCAGAGGCGGCAGGGCAGGCAGAGTTGAGACGGCGTAATCAGACAACGCCTTGCCCTGACCGGAAAAAACTGCTCCAATCACCTCTACCGAAATGAAAAAAGCATACTTATAAAAAGCAAGCGCCAGCACACAGACGACAATTGCACCTTTTATAGCCAGCCGTGAGCCACTCCTGGCGCAGAGATAGGTAATAGTCGCCAGAACGATAATAGGCAACACTCCAGAAGGACCGGCAAAATGGGCATGAAAAAGGGCGCAAAACAGAAGCAGCATGAACAGCCGTACACGAGCCGATGGCACCAGAACATACAGCACCAGATACGGCACCACAGCGCATATGAACCAGTAGGTGTTGAATATCAATGTCCTTGTTTTCTCGGAGGCCCGGGGCGCGGAACTAAGAGATACAAATTCTACCTGTATTCTTATCTTGCCGCTTCGAAGACCGCACCCCCTTGACAGAAAGAGCTTCGCAGCATTTCAAAGTATCAAAAACCCCGGACTTACCTTAAGGTGAGCGCCCGTAGAAGAAAGCTTCCTTAAATCATCAGATAATTTGCTTTGTGAGGTAAGAATATTTGTCGTCAAGGGGAAAGAATATAAAGAATAGATAGGGCTAGTTATTTTTTTGCGCCCTGGCATCCCGTATAAAGACCCTGGCAATCTAACAGATAGTACTGATAGAGAGGATGAGAGAGTCGTGAACGAGGAACTTTGGTCGGAATTCTATAACGAAGCCTGTAACGCGTTGCAAGAGAACGATCTCGATCTGGCAGAAGCCAACTGGCGCAGAGCCTGGAGCCAGGTGAGGAATCTGGAGAAAAGCGACGGACGCTATCTGATGACCCTGGAATATTTTTGTGATCTGCTCTGCCAGCGTCAGAAGCTAACCGAAGCAGAACCCCTGTTGCTCGATCTGGTAGCGGCTAAAGAACAGGTCTTCGGTCCCGACGACTTGAAAACAGGCATCACGCACAACGCTCTGGCGGGGCTGTATTACACCGGCAAAAATTTCGACAAAGCCGAAGAACATTGCGAAAAAGCCCTGGCGATTCATAGAAGCGCCCTGGGAGAAGAACACCCGGATGTGCTCCTGATTATCCAGAACCTGGCGATGCTCTACCATGCCAGACAGGCTTACGAAAAAGCCGAGCCGCTCTATGAAGAGGCGATTAAACTTGCGGAAAAACTGCACGGTCCCCAAAGCACGTTGACCATGGACATCAACGAAAACTATATGGCGCTTCTCAGCATTACCGGCCAGAAGAAAAAGATGCGAAAGGTCAAGAAAACTCTGATTCTGCCGGTTTTAGAACGCCTTATACAAGTGGTCGGTGAAGACAGTAGGCAGCCGGTCACTACCAACAAAGGCTTCCCCGGCTCTACCTTGACCGGATTGAAGCGCGACCCCAGACGCTCCAACCAGTGCCTCTACCGCATCACCCCTCTGCCCGCTCCGGACCGAAAAGAATAACCTTACATAGAGTTCGTGGCTTTATCCTGCTTCTTGCCAAATAACGAATCCCAGTCCACTCTACCGGTGAACTGCATCATCACGAATAGAGTGAGGATACAGAGCACAGTGACAATCAATCCGGTGTAATGCTCGAAGAAAAATGTGTACGAGAAAAGAACCAGATAGACGAGCTGGGCGCAAGCCACCTCTAGATAGGCGAATCGACCCGGAACGACAAGACGCATATAAGAAATAACCAGAAACACCGATACCACCGAGCATATCGCAAACGCCAGCTCTATGGCGACATGGTCGACCAGATAGGCGAGCAGAAGATGAAAGCTGAAAAAGCCGGCGCCCATGAAAAAATAGTTCATAGGATGGATTTTGATGCCACGCACCGTTGAAATCATGAAAACGATAAAGAAGAAGAGAAACAGCGAGATCGGCGCAAACAGGGTGATCTCGGCCACCCAGGGCCCCGGATTGAGCTTCTTGGGCAGATCCATGCCGACGCTATAGCCGGTGAGCAGATTATTGTAATGCCAGTTCAGATTCCAGCCTTTATCGAGTCTGGTCTTCGCTGTGGGCGAGATGCTGCCTTCCGGAAAATCTATACCGAGGAAATTGGTTTTCAAATCGAGATTGAAGTCTTTCACCTGGGAGACTCCATTGCCGAACTGATATAGCCACTGGTCTTGTCCCTGGGATTTATAGGAAACCTTCACCACAATACTCTTGCCGGCGTCAAGCTCGACAGATTCTTTGATAAGGCTGCCCTCCGGCTTTATCGTATTGACTTTTTGATCTCCGAACATAAAGCTGAAATCGTCATAAATAGCGTCGGAAGCAGGCAGAGGAAAAGAACAGGTGACCTTCTGGGTGGCGCTTGAGCTATTGGTTATTTTGTAGCCGGCACCAAAATCGACCTTGTAAGTCGAGTACCAGAGCAAACCCTTGCGACGATAATCCAGATCGAGATTGACATCGACATCGGAAGAATCGATGGGGATGTCGACATTCTCCATGATGGTCTTGACCCGATTGACGGCTTTGTCGCCCTCCATCTCCTGCACCGTCACCTGTTTTGGAACTTGATAAAAAAATGACGGTGCATACTGGCGGTGAATCTGCCCCCACAGCTGACCGACTCTCTCTTTCATAGCCAGATCCTGGTGGTTGGTTCGATAGTTGATTGTGGCACCAAGCAGGAACCACGCCAGGGTAGTGAATGCAAAAATGATGGCGATAGCGACAATTCTCTTAACCAATTTCGTTTCGAAACCTCGAATCAGGGCATAATCTCATGCTAATCAGGCGCTGTTAAAAAGAGACCCTTACAGATGGAGAAGATTGATCGCAGTTTGTAAATTCGACGATCCCAATCAATAACTGTCGATTCCGGACAGTCATTGCTAGTGTTACCGCCTGAGCTTTGAAATTAGGAAGGACAATAAAGCAAGAACCAGACAAAAGACAAGAAAAACGATAATAGTATCGCCATTGGTGCTCTGCCGACAAACAAGGACAATTCGGCTTTGAGCCGATTCCGTCAACTATGATTTCTCTGCATCGACAAGGTCGAAATAGGAGCCGGGTATGCGCGGGGCACCTTCGAGCCCAAGCTCCTTCAGTATAGCTAGAGCTTCTTTCTCTCCAGAGTCAGTCGTATCTTCATCGCTCAGTACCACTTCTAGCTCAAGAAACTGCCCCAGAGATTTGACCTCATCAAGATGTATTCTCGTCCTTCCATGCAAGAAAAGCAGCCTGGTTTTCTCTATTGTCTTCAATAGAGGCAGTGCAAATGCCAGGGTCTCTTTCAGCTCATCCGGGTTGGATACCCGACACAGGCGATAGTCGCAGGTTCTCAAATCGGCTATGTCAGGACGTTGATAAGCAATCAGCTCAGCAAAGCTTTGATCGTCATATTCTCTTAATTTCAATCGATTGATTCCACCGAAGAAAGTGTCAATCTGGTGCATCTGACCTGATTCTGCCGCCCCCATTGCCAGGATCGATTTTCGCAAGACATTTAAATCGTCTATCCTAATCTTAACTTCTATATTGCAAGACATAAGTCAAACTCTCCGGAGATCAGAGCACCCACAATTTAGTGGATATAGAATTGTATCTGCGATCAAACGAATTAGCATATAATATTGTCTCATCTGTAGATAATCGAATAATTCAACAGGAGGATCGAGATGGCACTGGCTCTGATAACTGGCGCTACCTGTGGTATCGGCCG
>CAZCBH010000072.1:0-23811 GCA_964496875.1 uncultured Candidatus Obscuribacterales bacterium
GTCTGGGGTACCAGTTCGTTCTGAGACTGATTGATCAAGTAGATTTCTGAATGGCTGAAGCCCATGTGCTCCGCCACCAGCATGACCGATTTGATCAGCGAATCCCTGGTGGTTATACCCCTGGATTCCCGGAAGAGACTGGCGATTTCATTGATCAGCTTCATCTCCTGGGCGTCCATCTCGATTTTGCTCTGGTCGGCAGACTGCTGAACAACTACCGAGAGAACCTCGGCTACTTTCTGAAGGACCACGGCATCCACCGTGCTCCATTCCCGGGCACCGGAACACTGCTGCAACTCAAGAAAGCCCGAGAATATACCCCGGGAGCGAAGCTGTGCCATCAGCCTGGCATTGACACCACCGAGTTCTATTAGAGAAGAGAGGGTCGGGGAGACTTTGTGCAGATTGGTGTCTTCGGAAGTATCCGGAATACTGATTACACCGGCCCCGGTCTCATCCGGGAAGCGCGACAGAAACTCGAGTACGATGGCGGTGGACTCTTGGGGAGAGAGCTTGTTGTCGACAAAAGCCTCTTTGCCGCTGGTGGCATACTCGTTGGTAACCTTAAGATGGTCCCCGTCAATCTGCCAGATCAACCCTCTTTCCGCCCCGGCAGTTTCGACCAGTTTCTCGATGGCGAACTGGAGAATAGATTGCAGGTCGCTGGAATGTCTGAGCTTACCGATGATGTCGGAAATAATAGTCTGGGCGGCCACAGGTATGACCGGTACGTGCTCACCGGTCTCCTCCGGTGCCGGTTGAGCTTCCGGCGCTCCCACCGCGGTTTTGCGACTGCCGCCACCGCCGTCATCCTCGGTAGAAGTCTTGAGTTTCGGCTCATCGCGACCGGTGACAATCGGCTGATTCTGAACCTGAACCGCCATGGAAGCAGTGCCTGACTTGGGAGAGCCGACCAGAGATGATATAGGATTCAGACCGGTGTAGGAAGCCGAAGGCGATGGAGCTATATCGACGGCAATAGGCTTCACTTTGCCGCTATCGGGCTCCGGTGGACCACCCGCATCGATTATCTCCGGAAAGGAGAGGCCCTGCAACGGATCAAGGATGAAGCCCTGCTGAATAGGCGCTTTGACGATAGGCCAGGCCTGACGTACCCTCTGCATGAAGGGCTGGGCGCTGCCGCTGGGACCGAGTTTCTGGCGATGATCTATCAAGCGCTCGCTCTCGGCCTTCTCCAGCCTCTCCCAGCGGGGCAGAAGCCTGTCGAAAGCCTGTTTGACAATGGTCGGGTCCATGGAGCCGGTGCAAGAATATTTATCCCCATCCGGAGATTCTGAGGCTTGCTGACCATAAACAACCAGACAGAGCCCGCGACTTTCTAGAAGAAAGCCCCATTCATCCGGTGGATCAGACCGCTCTTCCGAGTAAATCGAGACACATTCGGCCTCCTTCATAAGGTCCCTGAATTTCGGACCTTTAGGCAACAGCCGGCCGGCGCTCTGACAGGACCAGTAAACTAGAATCGGTTTAAGGTTTTCATCGATGGCGAGCTGCTCCACCGTTCGAAGAAAAGGCAGAAATTTCTGAGGATTGATGATACTGAGCGGCAGCGCGCCTGGCCCTGCCTGCTGCACAAGCATCATCTGTAACTGGATACGGCTGGGCTCTATCATTGCCTAACCTGACCTAACCTTACTCTGTCCATCAAAAGCGCAAACTGCACTCGTGCCTTATTCGTACAGGAGAATTTAAAACCTCTTGCAGTGATTAAATACCCCTCATAGATTTGTACTAATCTACTGAATACCGTTCGTTTCAGTAATGTTACCAAGAGGATCCCGGCAAAACGGCTCTGACAGCTTGGCTCTAGAGTAAAGATCCTTATCCGGTCGAATCTATAACGGTCTTGAAATCAGGATCTCATGATAGCATGATGGATTCTTATAATTTTCGTCCAGAGTGATCTAGAGAAATGACCACGAGTATGCCAGCCGAAAAAAAATCAGCAGCCGAAACCAGCACCAGAGGACCAGAACCTAGCGAAGGTCTGGAGAAGCTTATCAACTCGGAAGTCTACAAGGACAACATCTGCTTCTGGGAAAGAGCCTGGGGCGGAGTCAAAACAGCCTACACCCAGATGCCGGAATTGCCATACCTGCCGCTTATTCCGGAGACCCTCGACGAAAGAGGGGCAAAGAAAGTGCTGGACCTTGGCTGTGGCTCTGGCTGGTTATCGGTTTTTCTTGCCCGCCACGGATTTGTGGTCACCGGCATAGATATCTCCCAGCATGCTATCAACCTGGGCCGGGCCTGGGCCCAAAAAGAAGATCTGACCATCGATTTCCAGGCCATGGACATCGCCAACCTGGTCTATGACGAGGGCGGCTTCGAAGCGATAGTGGCCAACTCTATTTTCGAGCACTTTCCCCTGGAAGCGACCCGGGATATCTTCAAGCTGCTCAAGACCGTACTGAAGCCGGGCGGCACTTTGATAACTTGCTTCGACGAAGTAGGAATGGGCGCCGGTGAATATTTCAAACTCGAAGACGACACCCATGTCTATACGGATAAAGCCCGGAAAGGCATGCTGCTTCGCAACTATTCAGACAGTGAACTGAAAGAGCTATACACAAACTGGACAATAGATTCGATCACCCCTCTGGAGAGCGGCAGTCGCTTTATCGTCGCTACCAACAAATAAAGATCAGCGATTGCGAAGCTGCTTGATGATATAGGCCACCTGCAGATTGAGCAGTACTTCCTGGGAATCGATATCGACTTTGAGAATATCCTCTTCGATTTGCTCCAGACGATAACGCATAGTATTGCGATGAATGTATAGCGCCCGGGCAGCGGAATTGAGATTGGCGCCATGCTCGACATAGACTTTGAGAGTCTCGGTCAGATCGGTATCCCATTCTTTGTCGTAAGCCTCCAGCGGACCCAGAGTCTCTTGATAAAACTGCTCGAACTCGGGATGATCGACGATAAGATAGAGCAAACGCATCAGGCCTAGCTCACCATATCCGATGGCACATTCCTCTCCTGTGTGCATCATAGAACCTATAATGAGAGCCTGCCTGGCTTGACGATAGGCTTCATGGAATTCGAGAATAGTATCCATCGGTCTTGACGCCCCGACCTGGAACTTCAAATTCTTATTGCGGGCACGTATGGAGACCAGCATTGCCTGCAGTTCCTCCTGCCACTCACGGCGGGATCTCTTATGAAAAGGTAGAACATAAACCCGGGTGCCCTCTACTTCCACCGAAACAGCACTGTCTTCCGGCCACTGCACACTTGTCACCCGCTCGCCCTTTTTGCTGAGGGCATCGATGGCGAAAACAAAGAATCCATCATAGAGATCGAAACCGAAATGACGCTCTACTCGCTCCAATTCGACAGAAGAGAGACTCTGACCGGAAATCAGCTCTTTCAGCAAACTCTTCGATGCCGTATTGAGCCCTATGTCACTCTTGCTGCGCTGCACTAAATCAACCATACAAGAAAGCGCTACCGGCTTGAGAATCCAGAGAAAGTCGTTCGCGTTCTCAGTCATTTTCAAAGAGGACGAGAGATAACCAATTAAGTTCTTGTCGTTATGAATCAATGGAACAACGATCCGATCATCAGATCGATAGTAGTCGGGTGAAGGCATCTCCGAACCGCTGGCCAGAGCTTCGAGCAGATCTGCTGCAAAAGCTGTTATCGCTTTGCGTTGCCTGGACGGCGTCGACTTCATACCACAAGAGACCAGTTGCTTGAACTCGGCATTTTCGAGAGAGACCGGCTTATCCAGAACCTCTTGCACCAGCGCAATCAACCCTTCTATGCCCTTTTCCAGAACGGTATTGAAAAGCTGCTGATGCAGATGATTGGTCGATTCCTGAATGAGTTCAGCGAGAGTACTTCTAAGACTGGCAAGTGACTGAGCATAATCACCATTGCCCGGTAGTATCAAAAGTGGTGCTTTTATAGCATGACAATAAGCCGTGAGATCTCGGACATTTTTACTTTCGATATACTTATCCATGACCGCACCACAGGGTGCGACAAGGCAGAGAGCCGAAGCCGGCGCTAATTTATCAGGGTCGAATCCGGCGTCGAGAACGAAAAGGCATCTTTCGCCATTTTTGTATGTATCACCAGGTCCAGCCACCTGCTCAATTTCTTGGCTCAGGTAGGCCTCGCCCGACACAAGACAGGCTCCGGCCATGACCGGAGAGTCGAGCAGTCTTTTCAAACTTGGCAAGTGTGTGTAAGTAGATTTACGCATTATCTCTAACATCTATGCTTACCATATCCCGGCTGCTGACAACAATAGACCGGCTTCTGACATCCCACAAAATCTCAAAATGCTTATCTAAACTCGATTTGATCCGGTTGGAAGAACAAGAATTTGGCGAAATCCGCATCAACTCTCTTGTATAACCGGATTTGTGGTGATAAAGTCTCCGACTTGGAGACCCGTTTGTGGTTTATTAGGAATAAGGAGAAAACACTATGAACCGTGCTGAGTTGATCACGGAAGTTTCGGACCTTACCGGTCAGCCTAAGACCCAGGTAAGCACCACTCTTTCCGCTATGCTGCACAGTATCACCGGCGCCATCGCCAAAGGTGAGAAAGTGACTCTGGTAGGATTCGGTACTTTCGAGCGCCGCACCCGTCAGGCTCGCACCGGTCGCAATCCTCGCACCCTCGCTCCGCTTCGCATTCCCGCAAGCAAAGTTCCCGCATTCCGCGCTGGAATGGAACTGAAGAGCATCGTGAACGGCAAAGCCCGTCAGGGTAACTGGAGTGCTCCCGGCGCCAAGGCCAAGAAAAAGTCCAAGCGTCGCTAATTTTTAGCGGTCCACGCTGAAGACCGAAAGAAAGTTTGGGCTCTATCCATTACGATAGAGCCCTTTTCTATTTATTACTTCCTATAATTCAAGATATTTGCCGAAACCCCTTGAGCTTGACGACCTATTGAGAGAAAATTAATTGACTTCTCAGTTAATCGGCTCCAACTCCATCTCCATCCCGAGGGCACGCCAAGCATGCCCCGCGCTGGCGCTAATCTAGAAAGAAAATCACCATGAACAAGCACGCAGAGGCACTTCAGCTCCGTCTAAGAGAACTTTTCGAGTCTAAGGCGGAAGAATTCAGTCAATACAGCGAAGACAACCCGAAAACAGCAATCGTAACTACTCAATTGGCCGGACTCTACAGAGACCTGGTCCAGGTGATGAAAGCCTGAAACTAAGCTATCACAGCCCTCCTTAGCAGAAAAGAAGAAGCCTCGCTTCTTCTTTTCTGTATGCGGAGAATACGATGGACAATCAGCTTCGGATCCCCTAAAGTCAATTCATATAGTTAGGTCAATCTGCTTCTGTAAGAGGTTTTCGAGAATGGATTTTGTTTTCTACGGCGGCTGCTTCATCGTTGTGGTGGCGCTGGTGGTCATGATAGCCTTCCCGGAAAAGCTATGCCCCAAGCACCCACTATGCAAGAAAAGAACCGTGGGCTCCTCCTACTGGGGCGTCTATGATGAAGCGGACCCGGAAAAATCAGTGGGAAGCGTAGATGTAGAACCCCTGGCAGGAAGGTATTCCAGTGTCTACGGAGCGGCTTCCTACTCTCAGGGCAAGGGCGTATCGAGAAGAGGAGCCTGAACAGCCGGCATGCAACTTCTCTCGCTTCTTCAAAAGTCTGCACCTGCGCCAGCCTTAATGGTTCTGGCGCTTTTTGCACTCTATCCGTCGCCCGGTCTGGCTGAGCCCCCGGAGAATTTTTCGAAGGCCGTCGAAAAGCCGGCTGACATTAGCAATGAAGCAGGGTTGGAATACACCAAAACCAGCCGCTTCAAACAGGAATTCGCAAAAGCGGTAAGTGAAGCGAGAGATTTTTGCAAAAAGTATAAGCGAGAGAACCCCGACGCCAAAAATCTGGCAATCGTCTCTGACATAGATGAGACTCTTTTGGACAACCGGGGACTGTTCAACCATGTCGAAGAGTTCAGCTGGCCGGAATTCATCAAATGGATAGAGAAGGCGGACGCACCAAATTTGAAGCAAACAGCCTCTTTTCTGAAATGGGCACGCAAAAACGGTTTCAGCATCTTTCTGGTGACAGGCAGACCGGAAAAGCTCAGACCGTACACGATAATGAATCTGGTCAAGAATGACATCGCTTATGATGGCTTGTACATGAGACCGGACAGTGATCGTAAAAGCTCTGCCATAAAACTAAAGACAAAAGTACGCAAAGAGATAGAAGAAATGGGCTTCAAAATCGTGGTCAATATAGGCGACCAGGTCTCGGATCTGGTGGGCGGCTATGCTCTCGATTGCCAGAAGCTGCCGAACAAAATGTACTTCGTCAAATAACTCGAAATCATCAACGAATCAGGCGACCGGAAGTGAGTGAATCGCGGCTGATCACACCGATATCTCTAAGCAACTGGGCCTGGGCGATATTGAATGCGATTATCGCATCGGCTTTGTTTACCAGGGCATTGGTAAAATCTCGCTGGGCATTGATAACGTCGATGTTGGTGCCGACACCGTTGGCCAGTCGAACCCGAGCCAGACGCAGCTGCTCGGCCGACGAGATCACTTCTTTGGTGGCTACTTCTATTTGACGCTCCACAGTCTGACTGGTCAGATAGGAAGAGCGGACCTCTTTAAGAACATTCATCAACTGCTGATTGGACTGGAGCATCGCCTTGCGGGCGATAGCCTTGGCAGAAGCCACATTGGCAAAATCCGGAACGCCCAGAGCTGTGAAGTTCCAGTCGAACTGAAAGCCTATTGTGAAAGACTTGCGAATCTGGCGAGAGACTCTCTGACTGGGAACCAACACTTGCCCGGCCTGGTAGATGGTGCTATTGGCACCACCACCACCACCACCGAAGCCCAGGGTGGAGTTATCGGCGGCAAAGCGCGGCAAACCGGTTTCATCGATGATCGGTCCAGGAATAACAGTGCCGGTAGCCACGGTCTGGTAAGAGGGATCCGACCAGGCAAAAGCGCGAGACAGTGTGGCACCACTACCGGTGACAGAGCCGAAGAAAGAGAACTTGGGATACAGCGGCGCAGCCTGGACCTGGATGTTGCGTTTGGCTGCGATGCGCAGTTGTTCGAACTGCTTCAGCTCCGGACGATTGCGCACAGCAATGTCAATCAATCGGTTGATGTCGGTTTTCGTATCTATTAACCGAACTTTTCTTACCTCATTTTCGACCGATAGCAAATTCACCGCCGCATTCAAGTTTAGTGCGGTGGCAAGATCTATGGCGGACTTTCTGAGATCGACCTGCTGGGTGAGGAGATTCTGCTGATCTCGAGCAAGCTGAGTCTCGGATTGTAGAACCTGAAACTTTGTCCCGGTTCCGGCACTTTCGAGCTGGCGGTTCAAATCGACCTGAGCCTGAGAAACCTCTACCGCTCTGGTCTGAATCTCGAGCAGCGCTTCATTACGCACCATGTTGTAGTAGTTCTGAGTAATGTTGAGCAGCACATCGTTTATAGTGCCATGCACCAGCTCTTTAGAGGCTTTATAGCGATGCAGATTTTCGAGAGCGCCATAGAATATGCTGCCGCCTCTAAACCCCCAGTAGTTGAAGCCGGCCGATGTGGTCACGTTGGGAGTGTTGAAATTGGTAGGGATAATCCCACCGATTAATCGGCCCCCCTGGAGATGCTCCCAGCGATAGCTCATATTTATGTCAGGCAGGAACTTTCCGAGCGATCCGTAATAAAGGTATTTGGAAGAATCTCTATCCGCCTCGCTTATTCTAATATCGAGGTTATGATCGATGGCATGGTCCACAACCGCCTTCAAAGAGACCGGTCGTGTAAAACTGGCATCGAGACGAATGGGTGGAAGCTTGCCCCCTAAAGGAATAAGCTGATCAGGCATGGGCAGACGTACTTCAATCGCTTCGCCTTTCAAGAAGCGATTGCGGAACTCCTTCGCCTGAATATTGATCACATCGTAGTCTTCTTTGCGGCTACCGCTCTCCAGACCTTTATCTACGGTAGCCTGATCTTCAGAAAGCCCGGTTCTAGAATCGGTATTCTCTTTCAACGGCTCGGACAGCCCTTTTAAGGGCTCATCTAATTCCGCCTCTAAAGATTCTTTCTGAAGAGCCGTCTCTTTCTTCTCTTTCCCCTGGTCGGAATCTGTGGCAACCGGCTGAATTCGACCCTGCTCCACTTTAAGATCAGGAGCAGAGTCAACCTGGCTGGAGTCGGCACAAAAAGCTTGACTCCCACCCAGAAACACTACAAAAGAGATGGAGAGGAAAAGCGTTCGGGCTGTGGGGAGCTTCGACCAGGGTCTCATACCAGTTCTCGATTGTTCGGGGATTCCAATAAAGCGGCAGCATATTGATGCTCTCCTACAAGAGTACGCTCAATGACCGGTCTATTACTTTAGAAGAAATTCGGAATCGCTTTATCAATCAGGGCAAAGCGCCGTAATAAAGGGACTCCGCCGATTTACAGCCCTGCTACTGACATCAACTTATTTGACCAGTTTCTGTACAGCCTTGAATGTCTCTGTCCCTGATTCGACCAGCATTTCGAAAAGAGCGGTTTCGACACTGGTCAGAACACCACCGGCGGTTTCAATTTTTCGGGCGCCTATTCTCTTGTTACCTTCGCTGCGACTGGATACCGCGTCCATGACCAGATGAACGCTATATCCTTTAAGAATCAAATCGTGAGCAGTTTGATTGACACAGACATGGGTCTCGATACCGGTCAAAATCACCTGTTTTCGACCGCTGGCATTTAAATAAGCGCAGATGGCAGGATCGCTGAAACCACTGAAACAGCTCTTCTCGTAATACTCGAAACCGGACAGTTCATCCAGGGAGAACCGGATCTCGTCGACAGTGGGGCCTAGTCCCCGGGGATACTGCTCCGTGACGATGACAGGCAAATCCAGAATAGCTGCTGCTTTGACCAGTGTGGCTATATTTGCGGTCAGATGGTCGAAACCGACAATATGCTCGCGAAATCGCTCTTGTACGTCGACTATGAACAACACGGCCTGATCGCGTCCCAGAATATTAGGATGTCTCATAAATTCCCGCCAAATTCCAAATAGGTGCCCGGAGGAGGTTCTCCAGGGAGATAGTACAATCTTTCCGGTCTTATCTGAAGCTTAACCGGGAATATTTGTATACTGAATGGAAACTATGGAAAACAGAGAAGTATCTTGCCGCCAATACTTGCCAACTATTACCTTACTTATAAATGCAACTCCCGCTGCACTTATTGCGATATTCCGGTCAAGCCGGAAAACATAGGCATAAAAGAGACTCCGCCTGAAGTAATCATCGAAAATCTCCATGCCCTAAAACGGCTGGGGGTAAAAGTGGTCGACTTCACCGGTGGAGAACCCCTGATCTACAAACATCTGCCCGAGGTTCTCAAGGCTGCCAAAGAGATGGGGCTGTATACCAGTGTTGCCAACACAGGCACTCTTTATCCCTGGAAAGCAGAAGAGCTCCGCGGGCTTATCGATGATCTCAAGTTCTCGCTTTCGACCATAGATCCGGAAGCGTATCGAAAAGAGCGAGGTATCAACGGCTTCACCAAAGTCATAGAGAGCATTAAAATCGCCAAGAGCCTGGGAGAGCACCCCTCAATCATCGCCACCGCCACGCCGGACTCTATAGAACAGATGGAGGATGTCATTGGATTGGCTCAGGAGCTGGGTGTGATCGTGCTGCTCGGACCGGTTTTCGACTATTGCGACAACGACCTGCTGCGCAAAGAGAGTGTCGAAGAGATCAAACGGCTTTCTAAATACGACAATGTCTGCGTCAACTGGGCATTTGCAGAGTTTTATGTAGATGGCGGCAACCAGATAGACGCTCCGCGCTGCCGGGCTATCTCATCTACCGTGGTGGTCTCGCCCGATGACCATCTCTTGCTGCCCTGTTATCACATGCACGATGAGCGCCTTAAAATCAAACACGAAAACGGGCGCTCCAACCTCGACGAAATCTGGCATAGCGCCCATGTGCAAAAACGCCGAAAAGAAGAAGGCGCCTGGGATTTTTGCCAGGGCTGCACTATATGGTGCTATTTCGAGACTTCTTTTTTGTGGCCGCCGGACAAATACTTTCTTCTCAATGTTCTCAGCAAGATTCGCTGGAGCAAAGAGAAACTCAAACAGTATGTAGAAGCCAGATCCAGCCTCAATTTGACCAGGAAACTGGCTGGTGATCGCGACAAAATCCTCAAAGCGATTTCGAGCAATCCGGTGAATCAGCCCAAAGCGACCGAGAAGAAGGAACCGGTGGGACGAACAAAATAACCTGCCACCGCTACGACATGCCACTATATATAATACCGCTGGCATCAAAACCTTGCAAAGCATCAGCAATTAAAGTTCATTTTTTAAGAAATCCCTTTGTCTTATCGAGATCATTTCTGGTATAAATTGACCTTGCGGGGCGTTAGCGCAGTTGGTAGCGCGCTTCAATGGCATTGAAGAGGTCGGGGGTTCGAATCCCCCACGCTCCACCACTTTTATAAAACAAAGACTTCTACAAATCGCCTTCGATCAGCTTGAGCCCCTCCGGAAGGGAGCCGACTCGAAAGGTCTCGGTCTTAACGGCGCCATCCCCGGCAAATTCTATATAGCGATAGCCTGGAGCCTTCCTATCTATAGTCAGACCGGTGGCAGTCGGTCGAAACTGTACACAGGTGGAAGGACTGGCGATATAAAGAGTCCTGCCCCGCCCCTGCACACAATCTTGATGGACATGCCCGAAGATGACAGCCTCCACCCCGCCATTTTCGGCAAGCAGGGCTTCGAAAACCTCGCTATTCCTGAGCATCATCCGGTCCTCCCTGCGACTGTCCATAGTCACCGGATTATGATGCAGAAAAATCGCCCGGTAGCAGTCGCCCGAATTCTCAACCAGCCAGGTCCGGGCCCGCGCAAGCTCCGAAGCCGAAAGCTCGCCTTCCACTCGCCCTTCCACCGCTGAATCGAGGAAAAGAAAGCGCCAGGGACCTATCTGCCTGGAAAGCTCCGCCTTAAAGGCAGGATAAGCGCTGAACACCTCTTTCATCAAAGGCTTGCAATCGTGGTTGCCCGGCAGCCAGTGAATCTCTCGATGATAACGAGAGAGTAAGTCAGCCAGGTTGATATAAGACTCTTCTGATTCATCCTGGGAAAGATCGCCTGTCAGGACCACAATGTCGGCCTCGTGAAAGGAGAAGGCCTGTTCGACCACCGCCGCAAGACAGGCGCTGGTATCCACGCCTTTCATCCTTCCTGCCGCGGTGGCGAATAGATGGGTATCGGTAAACTGCAGAACCCTGACAACCATGGTTCGAAAGAGCCTCAAGCAAGGATCTCCACAAAGATATAGAATTAGAGTCGGAGTGACAACAACTTCTCGAATTCGGCATGTTCAAAAGTACCCTATCTCTGATAAAGCTTACCCCGCTGTTTATCTTCCTGGCGGGTCTTATTTTTATCGGGGTCTATATGATCCGCAACCTGCCGACCGCAACCGTAGCCCTCTTCACCCGGATCGAAAGCCCGCGGGAATACTCTTTTAAGAGCTACGACAAACTGCTGAAAGAGTTTGTCAAAGACGGACTTGTAGACTACAGGTCCTTGAAAAAATCGGATTTGCTTGAGAAAAGCTTGAATGAGCTGGCGTCCACATCTCCGGCAAACCTCAATTTAGAAAGCCAGGTCTGCTACTGGCTCAACGCCCATAACCTGTTGACAATAAAGCTTATAACTGACCGTTATCCTGTTAAAACCCTCCAAGACATCGGGCTCGACCGTGCCTCGAGAAGATTTGTCGTTGGCGGTGAAACCTTATCCATCCAGAAACTCTATGGCAATAAACTGATGCCGGTCATAATGAACAGAGCGATTCCGGCAGAAACAGTGTTCCTTATTTGCGGCGGCAGCCTTGCCTATCCTCCGCTCACAGAACAGGCCATTCTGCCGGCAAATCTTGAAAATGACGCCAAAGTAGCCGCTTATCGCTATATCACCAACGAAAAGAATGTCTATTTCAACCGCTCGACAGGAGCTTTTTTGATCTCCAACCTCATGAAGCGTTATTCTAGAAAGTTCGCCCAGATAGATCAGGACCCTTTCTCGATGTGTACTCTTTATCTAACCAAGGAACAATGTCCAGATTTAACGGATATTATGTTGACCAAGACCTACTTTTCTAAAATAGACCACAGACTGAACTCGCTGGAATATATAAAAGGGATCACGCCAAAGACCCCGGACCATGAAACCGATAATAAGAAAGCTCCTCAAAAAAACAATGGCAAAACCGGTTCCTGACCGGACATTGCCGGTCTTCGCAGCAGCAATAATCATTTCTATGCTGACCGCACCATATGCGGCACTGGCTCAAAGTGATAGCCTCTATCTGGCCTATCCTAGAAATGAGAAAGTCACTATCAACTCTCCAGCCAGCTTCATAATAGGAAAGAGCCCACCTCAATCCGGACTCAAGATAAATGATCAGCCGGTGAGAATGAGCAAAGAGGGCTTTTTCGCCCATGTAATCAAACTGAATCGAGGTAAGAATAATTTCGCGCTCAGCGACGCTTCGGGACAAAATCCCCTCGGCGCCATCGAGATAAACCGCCCTCAGATACCGAATTCTATAACGGAAAAAGAATGGAAACTGCTTCCTCTGGCACCATCCCAATCCATGGGTCTAACCCCGGGAGACCTGCTTATTCTAAAAGCGAAAGCCACACCCGGCGGACAAGTCTCTGTGCTTCTCAAAAACCGAGTGATTAATTTAAGCCCGGCGAACGTTGTAAGAAGCACCCGATCTAAAAAAAGCAAGCCGACGCCCCAGGTCAACTGGGGTCAGGCTGTCGCCTACGGCAAAGTCTTCCAGAACCTGCCTGGCAGCGCTCCGGATCTCTATGTCGGATTCTATAAGATCCAACCCACCGACAGTTTCGACAAGATAAAACCGGTCTTCGTCCTCAAGAAGGATAGTCGCGTGCTGAAGGTAAAAAGCAATGCCGAGGTTTCTTTAGTTAGGCAACCTATCTTGGCCCAGACCACAGTTCGAGAGGCAGTAGTACGAGTCTCTCCCGACGCCGCCCGCCTCACTCCCCTGGAGAAAGGAGTGCGCCTGCTAGTCGATGGCTGGCAGGGAGACAACTTTCGCTGTCTTTATGGCAAGAACAAACATGTCTGGATCAAAAACAGAGAACTGGCTTTTGAAGAAGGGGCTCCAGCGGTATCGGGTCCGGTGCCGAGAAGCCCTGTAAAAACAGTCAACCTCAGTCGAAGCGTATATGGTGACGCGATAGTGATACCACTGGAGCAACCACTGCCCTACGAGGTAACGCAGACAGTCGGCAAGCCCAATAAACTGACTCTACGCCTCTATGGCGCGGTGGCTGACACCGATTGGGTTTCGCAACAATACAGACAAGCCTTCGAAGGCGATGGCACCAACACCAATAATTCCCCTCGAGATGGTCTTGTCGAGAGCGTCGATTGGAAACAGGTGGAAGACGACATCTATGAACTGAATGTCAATTTAAAAGGGCGCAGACAGTGGGGACACACAGTCTCCTACGATCAAAATCGTCTCCTTCTGCATATAAAAGATCCTCCCGCTTTAATTGGTTCGGGCAGAGGTCTTGCCGGTCTGAAGATCTGTGTCGATCCGGGCCACGGCGGCAAAGAGCCGGGCGCCATGGGATGCTCGGGAGTAAGAGAAGCCGAGGTCAACCTGGCGATTTCACTCAAATTGAAAAACCTGCTCGAAAAGGCAGGTGCCCAGGTTTTCATCACCCGGACCGACGACCGCACCCTCGGCCTCTACGAACGGGTGGATATGGCTCGCGCCCACAACGCAGACATACTCGTATCGGTCCACAATAACTCTCTGCCCGATGGCAGGGATCCCTGGAAAGAGCACGGCACCTCGGTCTATTTCTATAATAAGCAAGCCTCGGAGCTTTCTCGCTCGGTCAACGACGCCCTGGTGGCCGGTCTCAGATTTCCCAATATAGGCTCTCGCTACCAGAACCTGGCTCTGACACGTCCGACCCAGATGCTGGCGATTCTGTGCGAAGTGGGCTTTATGATCAATCCGGAAGAATACGCTCAGCTCATTCAAGACAGCGTCCAGGAGAAAGCCGCGAAAGCCATATTAGAAGGTCTGTCCAATTATCTGCTTGGTCCTGCCGGATAAAAGGAAGGAGAATCATTTTGGAAAGACTGGCTGTAGACCTGGGAAATTCGAGAATCGCCACCGGTTATTTTCGTGATCTGGAACTGCTGGAAAAGTGGTACCATCCGCTCAGCAGCGTGGATGGTGCCTTCCAAAAAATCGACGATTTGCAAAAACAAAAGGAAGGCCGACTGGAGGTGATAATCAGCTCGGTGGTGCCTTCTACCACTGGACGTTTGTTAGAGCTCCTGGGCAGAAGTAAAATCAACCACTCTCTAATCCGCCTGGACAGCCAATCTATAATCGGCAACACCTATCCGACTATGGGCACCGACAGGCTTGCCAATCTAGTAGCCGCGCATAAACTGCATGGAGATAAAAGCCTGGCTCTAGTGGTGCTCGATTTCGGCACCGCCACCACTCTATCGGCGGTCGGACCGGATGGCGCTTTTCTCGGTGGCATGATCACCCTCGGTCTGAAAAACACACTGACCTCGATGAACAGCACTCTGGAACAACTGCCCATCCTCGATTTCGACGAAGAGTTCGATTCTGCCGCCCTCAGTCCTCTTGCTATGACCACAGACCAGGCCATACTGAACGGCACCATAATCGGTCATCTCGGAATGGTGGAGAGATGGTTGCAGAGTTGCAGACATTATCTCGATCTGCCCGTTAAAACGGTAGCGACAGGCGGTCTTGCCCGCCTGATCGCAAAACATATAGACACAGTGTCGATTATCGACGAAGACCTGACTCTAAAAGGGATTAATCTACTTGGCGCTCCGGCAGAGGACCCAGTGGATCTAGGTTGAAGGACTTCTCCAGTACTTGCCTGTATTCCGGATTGGTAAGAGCCTCGAAAGAATAGAACTCGTCCGCCCAATAGCTCTCTTCTTGATCTTTCAATTCTTCAATACGCTGTTTCAACGAACCCAAAATACTATCGTTTGACATCAAGCCCTCGTCTCTAGTTCTTGTTCATGTAACCACTGGTACCACCATCCAGTTTAGTCGCGGCAGGAGAAAGGACAATACTTGACTACCTCGCAAAAATCGCTTCAGAGAAACGAATCAAAGAACAGATGAGCAATCGGAGCCAACCTAAACTTTAAGATCGGTTCCTGCTCTGCATAAAAATATGCGCCACCCTATATCTCCCTCCTGAAGCCGATTTCAGCTTTGGACCCCAATTATCCGTCACCCTCACTGAAGTAGTGTTAATATTGAAGAAGACCAGCTTCTTATAAATCAGTCAGATCATTCGGATGAGACATGCTCAATTTAAAACTACGACTGGAAAGCCTTTGCGACACCCGATCCTGGGTAAAGCTTCACTTCGCCGACGGAACCACCCTGACCGGCCGAGTGATAAGAGTCGGTCACGACTATGTCGAAATGGAATCTTACGGAGAGGCAGAGTCCGGTTATCAATACGAGTACTCCAAGCATCTGGTCCCGCTCAATCTGGTCAAATTCATAACCATAGAGTCTTCATCCTTTGCCGAGGCAGAAAGAAGACGCCTTTCTTATATTGCGGAGCTGGAAACAGACGGTATTCCGGAATCCGAAAAACTGGATTCCTGACCAGCTCTAACTAATAGACGGCGCACTTTCGCTCTTGCGTTTTTCCGCCCAGCCCTCTTTTTGAACCTGTTTGGCTCGACTGACAGCCAGAGCTCCCGCCGGCACATCTTTGGTGATCACCGAGCCGGCGCCGACCACAGCACCGTCACCCACGGTCACCGGTGCCACCAGAACCGAATTACTGCCGGTGCTGGCACCATCACCAATAGTGGTATTACACTTACGCTTAGTTATATGGTCATAATTAGCGGTTATGGTTCCGGCTCCAATATTGGCCCCGGAGCCCAAAACAGCATCCCCGACATAGCTAAGGTGCGAAACATTGGTCTTCTTGCCGACAGTAGTCTTTTTGAGCTCGACAAAATTTCCGACCCGCACACCCTCGGCTAAATCATTACCTTCCCTGACATGAGCAAAAGGACCGACTCGACAATCATCCCCAAGAATAGAATCCAGAACCACGGAATGCAGGACAGTACAACGGTCTCCCAACTCGACTCTTCCTCTTAGAGTGACGCCGGGTCCGATCTGACATTCAGATCCGATTTTAACCGGTCCGGTTATCTCGCAACCGGGATACACCACCGTATCTCTTCCAATTTCAGCCTCGGGCGCAATCCAGACACTTTCAGGATCGACTACCGTGACACCCGATTCGAGGGCCAGCTTTCTGACGGTGTGGTCACGAAGATGCCTGGTTACTTCCGCCAGTTCGAGGCGCGAGTTTATACCGGCCACTTCCCACCAGTGTTCAGCCACCACGCAGGACAGATTGCCGGCACCGGCTGCCGCCCAGCCGATTAGATCTGTCAAATAATACTCTTTCTGGACATTGTCATTCTTGAGCTGTCGAAGGCCGGCCTCAGCTTCTGGCCACTTAAAACAATAGATGGCGGAGTTGACCTCACAGATCTTCTTCTCTTCTTCGCTTGCATCTTTGGCTTCTACAATCGCTTTGACTTTGCCGTCTTTAGAACGCACCACTCGCCCATAACTCTTGGGATCATCGACAATAGTCGACAGCACCGTTATCAGTGCATTCTCCTCTTCATGGGTTTCGACAAGAGCTTTGAGAGTTTCAGCCCTTAGTAAAGGCGCATCTCCAACGGTGACAATAAGATTGCCGGAAAAACCCGACCCTGCCAAAGAGTCGACCACCTGCATAAGCGCGTGTCCGGTGCCCAGTTGAGGTTCTTGAAGATGGGTCTCATACGATACTTCCGGCGGTGACGACTGCAAATGCGCCTCGATTTGATCTTTGCCATGGCCCAGAACAAGATGAGCCTTCTCCACACCGGCTCCGTGCACCGCATCCAACACTCGAGCAAGAATGGTTTTGCCCAGCACGCGATGAAGCACTTTAGCCATTCCCGATTTCATCCTGGTGCCCTGACCGGCAGCCAGGACCACTGCTCTTAGCGGTTGCTTAGATTTGGTCATTGATCAATTTACCTGTGTACTTGAGTTTAGAAATGGCAAAAATCCCCAACTCTAGGAGTCGGGGAATCTGCGAATCGTCCATCTTCTGTAAAATGTCCGCAGCGTTGGTGCTGCCCCAACAGGTTCCATCCCTGGTACCTCTCGTCTGGAGATGCTGCGATGCGTGCCCAGCGGGCATGTATATTTGTATCCGATTATCCGGAAATTCCCGCTGGTATTAACCTTTCGTTCACTTTCGAGAGAAACAATTGTTGCGAAGACCCCGGCAAAATCTCTCGAATCACAGAACAGTACTAAAAGACGCTTGTTTACAAAAAATGTTCCTCCCCCATGACATTATTCTGGCAAGGTCCCAAATATCACGGTATTATCTATTTACAAAGAGCAATCAATTTTTAGGACAGAAAAAGGAGTGGCGAGTGAGAGTTTCAAGACTCAAATCATCCCGATCATTCATCACCGGCTTGATAGCAACACTCTTTTTATCCTCGCTGCTGTACCCCGCAGGAGCCGGGGCTCAGTTTCGCTCTAGCTACACAAATTTGCCTTCCACCAGGGGATTGCCCTCGACCAATCGCTCGCAACCCCAGAATCACCACAGAACTGCCGCTCCGGCCGGTCCGGCAGGAGTCTATCCGGAATTTCGCAGTGGGCATGGTGTGATCCGCTGGCTGAAGGAACAGATGCCCTTGAGAGTCTGGGTATCCAACGGTCAGGCGATTGATTCGATTCTGGACCCGGCCCTGGGCGCTCCCTACGCCAATGCCCAGGACACAGCCAAGTGGCCCGATCTGGTCGCAGGCATCCTTGAAAAACCCGGACAACTCGAAAATCTTCCTCTAACCGAAGGCTATCTACCCCAGCATCGCCAGGCGGCCATAGAAGGGATCGGTCTGTGGAAGAGGTTCGAAAAAGAGGGAATATTCTCCTTCGAGTTCACAGATAATCCCATGGAAGCCGATATTCATGTTTTCTGGGTGAATCACTTCGTCAATCGCCTCGGTCTTGCTCTTTTCTCTCACGATATTCGAGGCTATACCGCAAAACGCAGCTTCTCTTACAAGTTGATTCAGCAGGGGAAAAGAGCCAATTTCAGACCGGTTGTGGTAATCTTGCGAGCTACGGATAAATACGGCAAGCCCATGTCCACGGCGAAAATGAAAGCGGCAGCCGCTCACGAGATGGGACACTGCCTGGGAATAGAAGGTCACAGTCGTAATCCGGCCGACTTGATGAGTCTCTACTACGGAAACGGCACCATTTCCAACAGTGACGCGGCCACAGTGCGCTATCTCTATCGATTGACACCGGATTTGATACCTTAATTTCTCAATTCTCATGCGCTCCTACAGAGATCCAAGACACTACGATAATGGAGAAGATGACAGAAGCTCTGCTTCCCGGCGATTGTATCTGAACATGCTTCTCTGCCTGGGCGTTATTTTCCTGACCATCTTCGGCTGCCAGTGGATCTTTTCGGATATCTCCGGGGTCTATTCGGTCAATCAAGGCTCTTTTCGCAGCCCGGTGGTCCTCTCACTGGTCCGCAAGCCGGCCAGCATAGAGGGCGACCTCAGCTTTGCCGGCGGAGAGATGCTCGTTCTCAATAACAGCGACAATACCAGAGACGATCAGATTCATCTGGTTTTCACATCTTCCAAAAAACAAAAGTCCCGTAAGAATGTGATGGTGCAAGTAGACGGCGTCTACAAAGACGGCAAGATAGACGCTGTCCTGACCTCAGGCGGACAGTCGGTAAAACTGCTGCTCGAAAGAGATCCCAGCGCTTCGCTCCATAAAATCATGAAGGCCCATCTGCCTTTTTGATCTCGTTTCCTTAGCTAGTTTGTAATGCCTGTTTTGGTTTTCTCTGCACCAACAGAAAAATCCGCCGTGGCATAGACCGGCTCATACTCAATCTCTAAGACGGTGGCATGGGGCGGACAGAAAACTCGGAAATTGGTTTTGGGATCCGAACCCAGCCCCTGGGAGATGTGAAAGTGCGTCTTCTCTCGCTTGAACAGACCGCTGGCATGTTCTCGTGCGAGCTCCGAATCGGTTATCAGGGCGCCGATTCCAGGAATGCGCACCTGACCGCCATGGGTGTGACCGCCGAAGACCACATCGATCTCGTTTTTCACATACATATCGAGGGCCACAGGCATATGAAGCAGTGCCAGTTTGAGATTGCCGTAGGGAATGGATGCGCTGAGGTCGGATAGACGCTCCGGCTCTATTCCGGGAAAGTCCACTCCGACTATGGAGAGCGATTCTCCTTCAAGGTGTTCGACCTCGTTGCGCAGCACCCGATAGCCGACATGTTCCAGAGCATCCACGAGCGGACCTTCGTCCCGGGCATGATCCTTAGGATTTCTCAGCGGTTTGTAGATGCGACCGAGAATCTTGTTGGTCATGTTGTAGCGATAATAATCATGATTGCCGAGGACGGCATAGGCACCCAGGCGTGGACGGCGAGCTATCAGATGCGGTGCGTACTTAACTGCTTCGTCGTGTTCGAAGATATCGCCGGTAAGAAAAACAAGGTCATATTCCTGGCTCGTGATGTAATCTAAAAAAGAGATTTTCTTCTTCACTTCGTGACCGGCCAGATGCAGATCTGAGATATGCAGAATCTTGAGAGTTTTTCGACGGGTGAGACCGGTAGGCAGAACAGCCTGCGCATCACGTGTTTTGTCGATGGTCAGGAAGTCGATCCTGAAATTGTAGGCTTCTCTTCTAGCCAAAAGATAGGCGGCGGCACCCAGTCCGGCTCCCACGCCCAGGGCGGAGAAAAACGCTTTTTTGTTCACATCCATGACCGAAAGATAACCTCAAACCTTTAATTCGCACCGACTTCCTCGGCTATTCTCGTTTCATAACCGGCTCTCCGCCCCTTATTAGGAGAGTCGTAAGGAACAGTCAGGGTCTTCACCAACCAGCGAAGCGGAAAGGCAAGCCCGACCAGCAGGAAGGCAAAGATAACATCATAAGGCAGCGAATACCAAGTTAGATTTCTAATGTATTGAAATATCCAGGGCTGCCATTCTAAGTAAGTCTTGGAGCCCTCGGTAAGATAGAAATACAGATAAGTGCCGAATAGATAGAGCGCACCGATACCATGCAAACAAACCAGACCGGCAAGAATACCGGTTGCCTGAGAAAGGGAGGTGCGTTTGTTCAGGGTGATTCTTCCTGTCACCCAGCCCGCCGCCAGCAATCCGATTAAGTATCCAAAACCGGGCTGCAGGTAGTAGGCGGTGCCACCGCCATCGGCGAACGGATAAATATGAAAAAAAGGTCCGACAAGCCCGAGCAGAAGAAAGGTGCCGATGGCATAGAGAACCAGCACCGGACCGAGAACATAACCAAGGGCGATGGCCACAGGACCCATCATCGTATAGTTAGAAACTTCGTAAGGTAGCGGTTTCGAAAGAAGGGCAGGGAAATACTCTGCCACCTTTGTCTGCCAGGTGTAGGGAAGACTGGCCACAAATTCCACTGCCGTGGCCTGGAAAAAATTGGATAGATTCAGGGGCAGTGCGATGGGAAACTGAAATACGGTAAAAGCCATGCAGAATAGCAACACAAAGCTGGAGACCACCAGCACGGTACGTCCCACCAGCGACTTTCGTTTTTTACGCCTCAATCGCCTTTCTTCTACAAGATGCAACGACCTGTTCACCCCCACATGCGGATCTTCAAATTATGATTCTTTTTAGTCCAAAACGCACCGGAAATGAAGCAAGAATTACCTGCAATTAATTCAATCTTTTCGAAACTAATAGAAGGCTCAGGTCGGAGCGATTAAGATCAAGCACTGGCAAGCTTACTGAACTCGCACTCATTGTCCACATATTGATGCTTATCGGCGAGCAACTCTTTCATAATCGCCTTCTTAGAATAGTCACCCATGGCGGCCGCCTTGGCGGCAAACTGTTCGGCGAAGCCGACGTCGGTGATTCTGTCGGTCCACAAAACCAGGGCATCTTCCGAATTGTCCTGATAGTAGCGACGACGCACCCCTAGGTTTCTAAAACCGTATTTGAAATAGAGTCCCTGGGCGGCCTCGTTGGAGACCCGCACTTCGAGCGTCAACCAGAGAGCACCATTGGCTCTGGCATCGAGAACATTAGCGATTAAAAGACGCTCGCCCACCCGTTCGCGACGGAAGTCCGGATGTACCGCCAGGGTAGTGATATGGGCTTCGTCACCAATTAGCCAATAACCGGTATATCCGAGCAGAGCCGAATCTTCTGTACAGACAGCCCCAAGATAATGACCGCTGGGATTAGTGAGTTCACTGATAAAAGACTGGCGTGACCAATGATGGCTGCCATAGGCCCTCGGCTCGATCACCATGATCGAGTCCAGGTCGCTGAGCTCGAGGGCTCTCACTTCAATTGGACGAAGCTCTACTTGCATTGCCCTTCATCGTGATCGACGCACCGCGTAAGTATAACGGTTTTACCCCTTCGAAAGCGAATTTATCGCTTTTAAAATTACAAGAAATTATTCGTTGTCTGGCGATCGCAGCCTGAAGAGGAGCGATGTCTTCGATCACCGAGAATGGCTCTAGTTCTCTATCGCTTTGGCTGGCAAGACTTTCGAGAAATCCATCCGAATTAGATTTGACCTGTACAAAAATACGGCAAGACCGCAAGGTCTTGCTGCAAAAAACCGTCTCGATCTCCTCGAGACGAAACATCGCTGGCGAAAGGAGCTCGACTCCCGAAGAATCGAAAGCGGCGGCGAAAACAAAATTTCTACCGCCATCTAGAAGAATCAAGCGAGACCTGTCACCTTTGTCGAGACTCTGAAGATGTAAATTAATCGCCGCAAAGCGATCCACGCCAATTAGAGGAAGATTCAGAGCCTGGGCAAGGGAACGGGCGGTAACCACCGCGATTCGGACACCGGTAAAGCTGCCCGGTCCGATACCGACCACCAGATATTCGATATCGGATTTTTGCCACTTGTTCTTCGCAAGGATATTATCTATAGATGGGATAAGCGCACTCACCGCCTCCTGGCGATCGGCGCCTTCCGGCTCTATCAATATCGAATCGACTATCGCTCCACTTTCCATCAGAGCAAGCGAAAGAGCCCTGCCGCTGGTGTCGAACGAAACCATCCGAAGCTTCGCTTTTGCCGATTCCATAAGAGGAGCTACTTCACAGCCCTGGACTTTTTAGAGCCCTTCTTCTTGCCTTTGTTTTTTCCGTTGGCGGAAGGCTCCTCACCATTTTCGGTGGCATATTCCGCTTTGATGTTCTCGATATTGCCCAGGTCACTCAAGACGTCAGACTCATCTTTTTTTTTGACACCGGCAGTGGCTTCGGGCTCATCATCATCTTCTTCATCGCTACCGTCTTCGCTCTCGTCCTCTTCACTATCAGCCAATCTCTTCAAATCAGCTTCGAGATCGTCGAGGTCTATATCGGGCAAGCCTAATTCAGCCAGAAATTCTTTGATCTCTTCGGGGCTTTTCTCTTTTCTGAGCGCGTCAAGGTCGATAGGAATACCGCCCTGGCCGAAGTTACGAATAAACTCAGCCATCTCCTCTTCGGACATTTCACCATCACTTATGCTCAGGCCCGTAGCCATCAAAGCATCGATAAGTTCCTGGGGCAACTCCGGTTCTTGAGACTGCAACTGCGCTCTGAATATGAGTTGAATCGACTCCTGCTGAATGCTGCGCAGAAGCATGTTGAACATGTCGAAGGCTTCCCGCTTGTACTCTTGCAACGGATCCCTCTGTCCATAGCCTCTTAAGTTGACGCCGTCTCTCAAAAGATCGATGTTGTGCAGGTAATCAACCCACTTGGTGTCGATGGTACGCAGTAGAACCTGACGCTCCAACTCACGCATATTCTCTTCGCCAAGCTCTTTCTCTCTGGCTTCATAAGCCAGTTTGGCTTTTGCAGTGAGCTCCTCGCGCAAATCTTCATAAGAGAGATTAGCCAGGGGCGCCACATCGATATCATTCAACAAAGGAATGTCGTTTTCCAGGAAAGCGAGGGTTTCAGGAATTCCCTTCTCTTCCCAGGCTTCAGGCGGATCTTCGGGATCTACATAAGCAGCCAATACCAGATGAACGTGCTCTTCGAGCATTTCCAGGATATTCTCCCGCAGGCTCTCTTTCTGGAGAATCTCTTTCCTCTCGCGATAAATAACTTCCCGCTGGGTATTGAGCACGTCGTCGTATTGAAGAACGTGTTTTCTGATATCGAAGTGGTGCGCTTCCACTTTCTTCTGGGCGTTCTGAATAGAGTTGGAGACCATCTTGTGCTCGATAGGCATCTCCTCGTCGGCTCCAATCATATTCATCAAGCCGGCGATTTTGTCTCCACCGAAAATCCGCATCAGAGTATCTTCCAGAGAGAGGAAGAACCGGGCAGAACCTGGGTCTCCCTGACGGCCTGCGCGACCGCGGAGCTGGTTGTCGATTCTTCTCGATTCGTGACGCTCGGTACCGATGATATGCAACCCGCCTAACTTCACGACCTCGTCATGCTCTTTGTCGGTCTGCGCTTTGAACTTCTTGGTCTCGGCAGCGAGTTTCTCTTGATAGTCCTCGGCTTCGGTGTCGACACCGTCTCTGGCCAGCTTCTCCATAGCCAGAAACTCG
>CAZCBH010000073.1:0-23631 GCA_964496875.1 uncultured Candidatus Obscuribacterales bacterium
CGTTCCTCAAAAGGGAGAGAAATTGCGCCTTATAGAGATGGCCAGAAAAAACGCCGAGCAGACTCTGGAACACGAACTTGTGATGGGCACCGAGGACCGCGATGCCAAGGCAGAGAGAATTCTCGCCATGCTCAAAGAGGAGCTTGGCATAAAACAGCTTCCTCGCAGGATAGAATGTTTCGACATATCCAACATCCAGGGCACCGACAACGTAGCATCTATGGTGGTCTTCGAGTACGGTGTGCCCAAGAAGAGCGACTATAGAACTTTCAAAATCAAAAGCGTCGAGGGAACCCCTAACGATTTTGCCTCTATGAACGAGGTGGTAACAAGACGCTATAGCAAGCTCTTGAAAGAAGAGAAGCCATTTCCCGAGCTGATTGTCATAGACGGCGGCAAGGGCCAGCTCGGAGCCGCCATGGAAGCGCTGCGCAGCCTGGAGCCGGATGGCCTTAGCTTCGAGAATTTCGACATAATGGGTCTTGCTAAACGGCAGGAGGAGATTTATTTTCCGGGGCGGTCGAATCCGATTTTGCTTTCGAGGCGCAGCGAAGCCCTGCACCTGCTTCAGCACATCCGTAACGAAGCCCATAGATTCGCCATTACCTATCACCGCAAATTGCGAGCGAAGCGATCCCATACGTCTAAGTTCGACAGTCTGCCCGGGGTGGGTGCCTCCCGGCGCAAGCTTTTAATAGAACAATTCGGCACTTTTAATAAGCTTAAGGAAGCCACTCTAGACGAGATTGAGGCGATCAAAGGCATATCCGCCAAGCTGGCGCAGTCGATTTACGATTTTGTGCACGAGGGCGAAAGTCCACAAGATGAGCAGTCTTAAGGCAATTTATTGAAGATTGGCCGGATCTCTGCCATCATACATATATATTGATTGTTTTCTCCTTTTGAACGTTTGAGAAAGGTCCTATGCTTGACTTCTTTAGAAAACACCAGAAGTGGATGATCGTGCTCATGGTCCTGGCTTTTATTCTGACCTTGATCCCCAGCGCTTTCATGTTCTTCTAAACCGTACTTATATATGTCGATAGAAGAAGGACGTCGCATACCCCTGGCCGAGCGCATGCGGCCAAGCTCCCTGGATGAGATAGTCGGTCAGAGCGAGCTTCTCGAAGAGGGAGGCATCCTCAAAGAGATGCTCCGCTCCGGTCAGTTGTCCTCTTTTGTGCTCTGGGGACCACCCGGGGTGGGCAAGACCACCATCGCCCGCACGGTGGCGAGTTCCACCAACAGTAAGTGGATCTCTTTTTCGGCGGTGGTCTCCGGTATCAAAGAGATCAAGAACGTGATGGCTGAAGCCGATGCCTTCATGAAAATAGAGAAGCGCCAGACGGTTCTCTTTGTCGATGAGATCCATCGTTTTAATAAGGCTCAGCAAGATGCTTTCTTGCCTTATGTCGAGGCGGGCACGATTATTCTTGTCGGTGCCACCACCGAAAATCCCAGTTTCGAGATAAACTCGGCACTTCTATCTCGGCTCAAGGTCTTCGTTCTGACTGAGCTAAGTCTTGATGAATTGAAAGAGCTGCTTCGTCGCGCTCTTGCCGATAAAGAAAAAGGGCTGGGAGAGAGCGGCATCGATGCCGAAGATGCGCTTCTCGAGAGCCTCGCTGTTTATTCGAGCGGAGACGCGCGCACGGCGCTCAACAGTCTGGAGCTGGCCTGTCTGCTTGCCGGCAAACGCGGCGCCGGCACCATCAACGAAAAGGATGTGAAACAGGCTGTTCAACAGGCGGTGCTCAAATATGACAAAGGCGGAGAGCAGCACTATAACCTGATTTCGGCTCTGCATAAATCTATACGCAATTCAGACCCCGATGCTTCTCTCTACTGGCTCGCCCGCATGTTAGAAGCCGGCGAGGAGCCTCGTTATATATCTAGACGTCTGGTTCGTTTCGCCTCTGAAGATATCGGTCTTGCCTCTCCCTCCTGTTTGCCCCAGGCGGTAGCGGCCATGCAAGCGGTGGATTTCATCGGCATGCCCGAAGGCAAGCTCGCCCTTGCCCAGGCGGTGGTCTATATGGCCCTCGCTCCCAAGTCAAATTCAATATATGTGGCTTATCAAAAGGCCGCCTCCGACGCTATCAATATGATGCAGCATCCAGTTCCTATGCACCTTCGCAATGCGCCCACCAGATTGATGAAAGATCTGGGTTATTCAAAGGGCTATAAGTATGCCCATGATTATGAAGAGGGTGTGGCCGATATGCAGTGTCTGCCCGAGAAACTGGCGGGCAAAAAGTACTTTCGCCCGGGTGCTAGAGGCTTTGAAGGCAAGCTGCCGTCTGGTTAAGTGCCTATAAAAAACACCCCTTAAGATAACAACTGACTCAGGGATTAACCTTGAGTCAGTTGTTCCGACCGCCTGTGCTGCTGGAGTAAAGCTGTTAGATTTTAGTAGGGGTTGCTGCGGCAGATTCCTTTGAACCAGTTCACCGGTCCGTGCCACCATCTTCTGTTCTGTAATTTGATCAGATTCGATTTGGTATCATCGAGGATATCTACTAATCGATCGTTTTCTATCTCTGCTGCTGTCAGAGTGTCTTCGAGAAAGTCTCTTTCTACCTTGAGTTTAGCCAGGGCATCCATCAGATAACGGCGTTCGGTAACAGCCGCTTCTTTTTCGAACTCGAGCCCTTTGAGTTCGTTTATCTGCTCTTGCAGTTCCGGAATTCTTTGAAGGGCGAAATACTGGCTCACCATGATCTGCTTGACCGCAGCGTTCTCTTCTGTCAGTTCTTGAACTTTTTGAAGAAGCGCGATAACGCGTCTTTGCAGATAGGCTATCTCGTCTTTGGTCTTGGCAGCTAAGCGTTCTTGCTGGTACTTTTGCACCACTTCGAGAACTTCTCTTCTGACTCGTCTTTCTCTGGCGAGTTTGATCCGAGCATCTTCACCATCTGATACCATCTCGGAAGCCCATCTGAAAATATGCTCTAGTCCGTCGAGGGAGAGATTTTCTTCGTGGCTTGAGGAAGTATACGTAGTAAAGAAGTGACCGTCGTCTTGATTGGTAACTGGTTGCGTGCTCACTGATTTCCCCTTTCTGGACCATATCATAACCACAAAAATTTAGTTTGTAAAAACAATTCGCCACCGTCCGGGGTGTCAAAGGCACCATGGTCGGCCCGGTTTCTTGATCTGATCAGGGATAGCGCCGAAGATTAACAATTTGACACCTTTGGTGGTGCGATCAGCTCTGGTGTCAAAAGAGGTGCGCGTTTTCTTTGGCACCAATATTGGTGAGAGATCCAGTTTATGCGGTCCGGAGATCCGAGAATGGCTAATCAATCTATATCCGGACTTTTTGATAGATATCTCTATCCTCTTTTATTCCTTTTATCGGCCAGGGATATTTATCGGGCGCAATCCGATAAGTAAGGATAGAGATCAGGATCTAGATCTTTATCTATATATAGGCGATTGCCATAGATCCAATTTCGATTCGACGCCAATTCGAAGAGATTTACCCCGATATTCGGAAATCTGTCCAAAATCCTCTGCCTTTAGTGGGAAAAACCGGGGGGTATAGCGTAAATCCCCCTTAGACACTGCTCCTGGAATTCGTTACCTTGATATCAACCCAGGAGTGTCGGCTCCCATGCAGAGTCGAATTCGGGGCCAGATACAACGAATTAATAGCCGGGAGGCTGAATCAAGTGGGTACTAAAGGCAAATCGATAGAAAAGCAGGGTCTTGTCACCGTACAAGCTCTTTCTTTCCTCTTCGTATTGCTCGTGGTCTCTGCCCAGGCAGCCAGCGCTCAGTATCAAACGGATACTTTGAGAACTCCTTTGATCTATGGGGCACCTTCCGCACCGGCTTATTCGACACCCTACGAGGGTCAGGCTCCGCCCATAGGCGACGGCTATGCTCCTCCCGGGGTTACACCGGGTCATCTCGGCTATTCTCCCGAGCTACCCGCAAGCCATGTCCCCGGTATTCCTACGGTTCCTGCCGGTGAAGCGGGCAAAGCCATGGTGAACGGTTATGTAGCTCCCTACCTCTGCCCACCCACCAACTATGATCCTGTCGATCCCGGCTCCATAGACAACCCGCCCAATTTCTACCAGCCTCCGGTCAACCAGACCAATATCAATCCCGGTGGCGGAATCTCCGGTAGTGCCCCTATCACCAGATGGGGCGGACAGTGCACAAAAGATTTCGGAAGAGGTTCCGGTGGTTCTTCAACGGTCGACTTCGGTCAGAAGCTGAGCGAAAAACCCGATCTTTATAGAACTCCCCAGACCTCCCAGGATGGACCCAGGCAGTCTACTTCAGGCCGCGGCGGTTCATCTACCAATAGAGCCTCCAGTCTACCTGGCGCTCAGACCACCCAAGACTTGAATGGAAACAGAACGCTGTTCAAGGGACCAAACCAGAGAGCTCGACTCACCATAGCAAACTACTAATTCCTTAGTAATCAACCGGCTTCAGGAGGCCAGTCATGATAAAGTCCAGAATCCTAACAACCATATGTGCAGCTTTTGCCCTCGGCGCATTAGCAATGCCCCGGGCTGAAGCCCAGCCATTTCCTGGAGATCCGGTTCAACCCGGACCCGCTCCGGGAGCTCCGGTAAACACGTTGAGAACGCCCCTTATTCAGGGTCATCCCAGCGCACCAGCCTTCATTCCTCCGGCAGAAGGAGCACCGCCTGCCATCGGCGATGGTGCTACACCTGCACCGGTAACCGGCGGTCATTCGAACCTGCCAGTCACACTTCTTCCCTGGGTTCCTGTGGTTCCGTCGAACCAGATCGACCAGGGTACTTCCGGCATTCCGTTGCCTGTGGATCCTGCCATCACCTCTCCTCCAGGGGTTCTTGGACCGGCTCTCACCGGCATAGTGCCGGCACCTCCGTCAACTCCCGGCGCCGACCCGGGTTCTCTAACCGCTCCCATCGGTAGCTTCAACCCTTCTCAGGAATTGAACATCATACCTAGTGGCGGCATTCCCGGCACCGGTGGTTATTACACTTCAATACCCACGGTTCGTCGTGGCGGACAGGAGACACACCAGTACGGATACCGCGGTATGAACAGTATTCTTGGCGGTGGAGCCTCCGACGGCAGCCAGGATAACATCGAAAGATTGGGTCCCTGGGCCGGTTTCGGCACCGTCACCGGTGTACCTACCGGTAACGGCTGGAGAAACAGCGCCATCGATCTCGGCGGCGGTCAGCGATTTAAAGCCGGCGGCAGCGTCATCCCGACCGGATCCACCGTTCAAGACTATGGTTTGAGTTCCACCAGAGACAACACCATCGGTGCTCTCAACTCTCAGCAATCGACAGAGTTCGGTCAGGGGATGAGAAGACTCCCGATCTACAGCAGCAAGACTACTGATTTCGGCTTCCCTTACACCCAGTTCAACCCGGCTAACGTGAATGTGCAGAAACAAGATCATCTGCTTAATCCGACCGCGGTGATAACCAACTTCTAAGTCAGTTAGAAGAGCCGTATCGGACGGGGCTGGTGCCTCTGGACTGCCCAGCCCCGTCTTCCCCAAATCCAGACCCCATCTAACGAATCACCATCTACTTATAAAAGGCAGAAAAATGAAAAAGGTACATACATTAGCACTGACAACGGCGATCCTGGCGGGCGCAATCTCGATATTTGCCTCGGCTCCGGCTCTGGCTAATGATGGCGAATTCGGTAAACAGAACAGATTTAGAATGGCTCCCAACAAATGGGAAGCAGACAAGCCAACTGGCCCTAAGCAGCACTTATTCAGCCAAGGTCATTCCGGTCCGGCGGCCGGATCTGTACCTAAGAACATGCTAGGACTCAACCCAAGCTTTTTAGAGAAACCGAAACCGCCCCAAATGGTTCCGGCGTCCAACCCGATGATGAGACCTACCACCAGTGTGGCGGCACGACCAATGCCCCGCCAGGAGGTTAAAGGTCAATTCAATTCCAAATTCGGTCATCCGAATCAGCCTGCTCCCCTGGTGGCCAGTCAGCCCAAGCAATTGCCTGACTTTGGCTCCCCGAGAGCTCTTAACGCAACGCCACAACAGCCGGCCGTGCAAGCCGAAGAGAGAGTGGCTGCGCAACTGTCGAAACCCGTTCGGGCGAGACACCCGGTCGCTCACTCCGCCCGCCCTGCCGGAAGACTCCATTCGAGTCAGAAGGTGGCAGGCAATCTCTTGAGTAAACCGACACCAGTTGCTCGGGTAGCCACACCGAAGATGTACAACAACGGCATGTTCGAACACGGCGGTTCCCAGGTTTCTGCTAAATCCGGCCACAGCACCAAAGCTGATGTGTACGGAACGATCATAAAAAGCTTCAAGTAAGACACTTAATAACTTTCATTTGAATCATTAATAGGAGGTTCAAAATGGCTACCAAGAAAATCAGCAAACTAGCGAAGAAGATTACATCTTCCCATTCGTTCAAGGTTGCAACCCGCGTGGGTATCCTCCTGGCTCCCCAGCTTCTCCTGATGGCTTTCGGTATCTATGACCAGGCCGCTCAGGCCCAGGGCTTAGTCGGCGCTCCGGTAGATCCTCGTTACGGTCAGTCCAATGAAGTCGGTCAGTTGGCGGACTTCGGCTATGACACCGCCCGTGACGTATCCCGGGTCGTAACCGCTCTGTCCACGGTGCCTTCATCCCTTGCCGGTATGAAGATCGCCTTCGGTCAAAGAGATGGCGGCGAAGCTGCCATGAACGTAGCCAAAGGTCTGGGTGTTGGATTCGGCGGACCGACCGCGGTTCACCTGATCGGTACCTTCGCCATCAACAACTACGGCGGTCTCGGTGGCGGTCTCTAAAGAAGAGCGTTCAACCGGACAGAGTAGAGTAGATGAGTAAAAGGCAGAAGCCGGGCAACCGGCTCTGCCAGATCACCAGATCAAATTCAGAGAGATACACAGGAGTATTGTCGGCGCCCCTTCCAGATTCAGAAAATAAAAATGGACAGGGGCGTCTCGACCTTTTTATCTTCAGTCAAATCAAGTTCTACGGCTGGCATTATTCAATTCGATCTTTCAATCGAAACACTTAGAAAAGCTATTCGAAAGCAAAAAATATCTGCAGAATCCTCGAAATTTGGGGTTTTGCCATTACTAATTTGAAATCGGTCAAGGTATTAGTGGGGATTCTCCCATGGCGGGGGGGAATTCCCCGATATCCAAATAGGGGGTCTCTTTCGTATATTGGGACAGTAATCGCAAGGTTCGACTCCGAGCCGCAAGATAACTGGAAAATCCAATGATCGATAATAAGACCACAATCAGAAGAAAGATCGGCAGCATCGCTACCGTCTCTTCTCTTCTGGCTGTGAGTTTAGTGGGAATCTCCTTTCCTTCTTATGCTCAAGGTCTTAGCGCCGGTCAGGCAGGTCTTCTGGATCAATCTAAAGGGCTCAATCCGGATCATGATCAACTATTGCCTCCGGCAGTGGTTCCCATCGATCCCGGTGCAAACGGCAAGATAGCTCCTGCCAGCGCCCGGGAAGTTGATCTGGAAGTGAGCAATACCGGTAGCGCCTATGCTCCTGGCGCAGCTCCTGCCGGTCATATGAATTTGAACCCAGCCAACAGCGGCTATATGTCCCACCAGGAACGCCGCCAGGCTCTATTCAATTCTTTCATGCAGCAAGGAAATAACCCGAACTCTGCTTTTACTTCACAGTACAACAATCTGAATTACGGTCAGATGCAGGCAAACGGCTTTGGTCAGATGCAGCCGCAAACGCAGCCGCAAATGCAAGGTCAATTTGCCAGCCCACAGTTAGCTCAACCTGATTGGCTCGCCACCCAGGCGCAAAACAATGTTAGCGCCATGGGCAATGTCGGTCCGACCCAGACGCTGACTGCCAGCTCCAGGAATCCCATCGTGAGACGTGATACCAGAAGAGGTGGTTTTGCAAACAACCTCGCAGGTACGCTCTCACTGGGTTCGGGGCTGTTGACCGGTGGACTGAAGAGACCGAACTCGATAATGGGTCTTGGTACCACTGCTTTGTTTATGACCGGATTCGGACGCAGATAGGCGTTTTTTGCTCAAGGACAATATCATGAAACTCAAGATATTCTCACTATTTCTACTCATCTTTTGTATAGCCCAGGCTCCGGCCATGGCGCAGAACCGTGGAGCTCGCTTCACTTTTGCTCCTAATGTATACAAACTAGAGTCTCATCCCTCGCCCCGGTCGGCCTGGCGTGGTCCGCAACCACAAATTCAACCTAGTGTCGCCCACGGGCATGTGCCGAAGTCTTCGAGTTTTCTAGGAGTCAGTCCTTCGATGTTGACGAGACCTGCTCCGGCGGCTCGCCCTCCTCTGACCAGGTCGACCACCAGTATTGCTATCAGAGCGCCTAAGACCAATGCTACCTATAAGAAGCATTTCGGTGAACCTGCTGCTCTCATAGCGCACCAGTCGCCTGCTATCGCGGCACCGAAGTCGTTCTCCGCCAAGCCCGCCGTCAAGGCCACCTTGAAGAAGTCGACTAAATCAGCGAAGTCCGTCAGTGCTAAACGCATTGCAAGCAAGAAACACGCACCACAGGCTAAGGTCGCCAAAGCCAACCACATCAAAGGCTACGGCAACAACTTCTACACAGCAGGCGGTCACACCCCAACCAGCTCCGGCTCTGCCGCCAGCACCAGTGTTAGAGGTACAGTGCTCCAGCGACACCGCTAACTGCAAATCAAGATTTTTCTCACTCACACTATTTCATCACCTGACACTAAACACAAACACTACACACAACTCGAAAGAAATTAATTGTTGAATCAATAGGAGGTTCAAAATGGCTACCAAGAAACTAAGCAAACTAGCGAAGAAGATCGTCTCTTCTCACTCGTTCAAGGTTGCTTCCCGCGTGGGTATCCTCCTGGCTCCTCAACTTCTCCTGATGGCTTTTGGTATTTACGACCAAGCAGCTCATGCCCAGGGCTTAGTAGGGGCGCCGGTAGACCCTCGTTATGGGCAATCGAATGAAGTCGGTCAGTTGGCCGACTTCGGATATGACACCGCTCGCGACGTATCGCGCGTCGTGACGGCACTTTCGACCGTCCCCTCCTCCCTTGCCGGCATGAAGATCGCCTTCGGTCAGCGTGACGGCGGAGAAGCTGCGATGAACGTGGCTAAGGGTCTGGGTGTCGGTTTCGGAGGACCCACTGCGGTCCACCTGATCGGTACCTTCGCCATCAACAACTACGGCGGTCTCGGTGGCGGTCTCTAAAAACAGATAGAGGCAAGCTCCCAAAAGGATGTCTGTCGAACGGCTCGGAAAAGATCGGTATCGAAAGATGCCGATCTTTCCGTCTTCCATGGGAATTCCACCACTGACAAATCTTGACGGCGAACTTAAACTCTTTATTAGTCGAAAACACACCCCGTTTCTACTTCTTTTGGCTAGACAACCGTGAACAAGGCAAAACAGACGATTAACAAGATACCCCAGGCGAAGAGGCTTATCCTGGTGCTGGTAATGCAAATGTTGCTACTGGCGCCTCTATGTCTTTCTTTCTCCGCTTTTGCTCAGACCGAAGTACCTCCGGATGGCACCGGCGGTCGCTCCGACCCTGGTTCACCGACCAGCCCTGGCGCAAGAAATACCGACGACACGGTGCCGAGTCCTTATCAGGATACCGACGCTCAGACCACGCTCATCCGGCAAGCCGCCGAGCAAAATACCACCGATGTCATCTTCCGGGTCGAGAACGATCTGGCCGGAGACCGCTTCGTGGCTAAGAACGATGTTTTCTTCGGACTGCACAAGTTCTGGGAAGAAGACATCGTCTCTAACCTTTTTCATAACATCGGTCAGCTCATTGGTAAGTGGATAAGCGAATTCATCAACGGCTGGGTCGCGGAGACCGTTCAATTCTTGACGGGCTTCCTGAGAGTATTCGTGCTCAACCCGAACATCGCCATCAATGGTCTGGGTGCCTCGCCCTCCGACGACATCTCTCCCTGGGTCAGACAGGGTGCCGATGTTATGTACGGTATCGCCGTCGACTTGCTGCTTCTGCTTTTCATTCTCTGTATCTGGAAATACTGGGCAGAAGCCGCCTGGCGTGGTGGCGGCAACCTCATGGGTGCTGTTGGACGTCTAATCTTCACTGCCGGTCTCATGCTCGCCTGGCCGACCATCTATGCATTCGAGATTCAGATCACTAATGAGATGATTCGCGAGGTCTTCTTCAACTCTGCCGATCAGGTTGCTGCCCTTGACGCAGCCATGGCGGCAGCTGTTAAAGCTGGACTGATGGCTGGCGCTGGTTTACTTGTGAATGCCACAGCTGGTGTAGCCGGGCAAGCATTCGGCGGAGTCCTCGGAGCCGGTCCTGGCGGTATGGTTCTAGGTACCGTGGGCGGCATCGTCGCCTGGGTCGGTTTGATCATCTATCTGGTCCTGGGCGGTATCTTAATCGCCGAGCTGGTTTACATACTGGTACTCAAAGCGATTCAAACCGCTCTGCTCACCGCACAATACATGTTCGCTCCGATATTCCTTGTATTCTTCGCTACACCCGATACCGAAAACGTCACCGCCGGATTCGTCAGATCCTTCGTAGAAGTCAGCCTCTGGACATTCGTCTGGGTCGGTCTTCTCAAGATCATGACTATCATCATCCTTTCGGACTTCAACCCCTGGGGCAAAATCCTCATGGCTGTCGGTGTTCTGCAGCTCATGATCCAGGTGCCTTCTTTTCTGGCTCGTGCTCAGATAAGCCCCATGTCCGACTTCATCTCGGCTGGTCTTGTGACAGGCGGCTTGCTCAGCGCCGGCAAGGCTCTCGGCAGCACTCTCCAGAGCCGTGGCATGCAGCTTGCCGACGCTATCGGTGGAAGGTTCACCACCGGTGCTGCCCGTGGTCCTCAGCAGACTACAAATAAGGAACTCAATAATCTTCCCAGCGGTGTCGCCAATCAAAAACTTTTCAACGACATCAAAAAAGCCGGCGACGGCAAATTGCCCACCAAGACCCAGCCGCCTCTCAAGACCATCGACGGCGAAGGCAAAGACAAAGATAAGAGCAAAATCGGTGAGCAGGGTAAAGGTCAGGGTATCAACCCCGCCGATAAGAAAGACGGTCAGAACAATCCTCCCAAGAAAGGTGCCGAAGGCGCCGGTCAGGGCAAGGATTTAAACGGACTCAATACCGACAAGAAAGGCCGAGCTTCGGTTGCTGAAGGTCTCAAAGACGGACTCGGCAATGCCGCCAAGGGCATAGGTATCGGCACCGCCGCCGGCACCGCCATGGCCGGCATGGGTGCTGCCGGTGCTCTCAACAAGAAACAGGGTGAAGAGAGCGCCTCGGACAAAGCCGCCGCAGCAGCCCTCGAGCAAGCCGCCAACGCCATGAAAGAAGGTGCCAACCTCCAGAACGCCGGCGTTGTTCCCGGTGAGACCGGAGCCGGATCTGATGAGGAGAAGGGCAAAGGCAAAGGTGGAGTCGAAACCGACGTCAAAGGCAAGGTCCTTAATCAGGGCGATGCCAAAAAAGACGGCACCAGAACCGATGCCAAAACAAAAGAAGACCAGGCTAAAACCGCTGCCGCTCTGGCTGCCGGTCTCGGTCTGAAACCGCCTGCATCGAAATCCGGTCTTGGTACCGGCGCTAAAGGCGAGCAAGCCGAGCGCAAGCTCACAGTCAACCAGAAAGATGGCGTTGATAAGGGTGTCGATGGCAAACTTGCCGACGGTGTCACACCTCCTACCGCCAGGGACCTCGAAGCCGCTACCCAGGGTGACAAAGACAAAGGTGTCGCCAAGGATGGCGTTCCCAAGGCTGAAGATCAGTCCATCGATATGGAGACCGAACCCAACGCCAACGCCGCCCAGGAAGGTCCTGGCGTCAAGACCAAAATAGAAGCAGGCAGAGCCGGAGCCGGATCTCCCGGACAGAAGAGCGTCAAAGCCGCTCTTGCCACAGCCGGATCACTAATGGCCGCCAACACCCTCAAGGGTGCGATCGGAGGCAAAGGCAATACTCTCGATGCCAGCCCGCCCAAACCCGGCGATCTCAGTTCAAAGGGCAAAGCCACCGTGGGTGGTGGAGTCGACCCGGTTTCCGAATCGCAAAGAGAACTGGCCGGTGCCGGTATCGTAGAAGGTCGTCCCGATGTTACCGCCAGCGGCAAAGAGTTGAAGCCTCCTGTAGCCGCCGACGCTAAGCTCGATACCGAAGTCGATATGGCAAAAGTTCAGGAAGGTGATCAGAAGAGCTCCAACGCCGGAGCGGTAATGGCTTCTGCCATGCCTCTCATGGTCGGTGCCGCAGTTAAAGGTGCGATGACCTCGGGCAAGAGAGCCGATGCTAACGTCACCGGAAGTGTCAAGGGTGCTGATATCAATGTCGCCGGCGGCAATGCCGATTCTAATACCGGATCGCTTCAGGCTCCTCAAGCCAAACTGAACACTACCACCACCGCTTCCACGACCGGTCCCCAGGGTACTGATGCTGTCAATCGTGGCGAGTTGACCACCGAGCAGACTGTCAGTGGTCAGGTTCTGTCTTCTGCCGATGGCGCCACCAAGCCCCCGACCAGAGATATCGACACCCAGGCTCAAGTTCAAGCCCAGAATACTGGCGGCGATACTCTTAAGTCCGCCGCAGCCGGTGCCGTTGGTGCCGCTCTTGCCAGCAGCGTTCTGCGCGGTAAAGGTGGCGGCGGCAGCCAGGCTGCTTCTACTGCCGACCTGCGTGGTGCCGTGCTCCAAGCCGGTGACATGATCGCTGATGAAGCCGGAGATGCTGCCCGTCAGGCTGTGCTCAACACACCTGCTGCCGGTGGTAAGCCGGTCAGCACCGGTTCCGGATCCGATAGAGCCGGAACCACCGAAATAGATGTCGACAGATCGGTAGCCGGCGAAGTTCTCTCGGCTGGCCGGGATAGTCAGAACACTCCTCCTCTTAAAGCTCAGATGGACACCGCTGCCAGCGTGCAAAGCGCGGCTGCCGCCGGACTGGGTGCGGTGGCTGCCAGCCAGCTTCTCAAAGGTGGTCTCGGCAAGAGCACCGCCAATCTGAAAGCGAGCAGCAATACCGACGTCCAGGGCAGCCTGGGCAATCTGGATGCCGACGGCAACGCCGAATTGAACTCAGGTACTGCCGCTACCCAGGCTGTTTTGAGAGCTGCCACTACCGCATCCTCGACAACTTCTAGAGGCGGCGACACCAATATCACCAACAATATAGATGTAGATGCCGAGAGGAATGTCACCGCCAATATAGGTGGCGACATTCAGCCTCCTCCCATGCAGGTCAAACCTGAGATTGCCGGCTCCGCCGACACGCTCAAGACCGCTGCTGCAGCCGGTGCCGCCGCCGCCGTTACCGGCCAGCTCCTTCGTGGCGGCAAGGGCACCGGCGCAGGTTCCATTACTGCTCGTGCTGGTGACTCCAGCGTCAATATCGATGTCGATGATAGAGATTCGGTCCAGGTAGACGCCGCTTCCGCCCTGAGAGGCAATGTTGCCCAGGCAGTCACAGCGCAGGCCGGAGTCACCGCCGCCCAGGCTGTGGCCGGTAATGTTACCGGAGTGGACGGCAATGTCAGAGCCGATGGCGGTACTGCAGAAGGTCGTGTCGACCAGCGTGTCGAAGTGGCCGGTTCCCAGACCGCAGGACCCGGAGCCGGTTTCAGCGCTACTGAAACAGTCAGCGGTCGGGTTATCTCTCCGCCTCCCAGAGTGAGCCAGGTTCAGAGAGCCAACAGCACCGTCGATATCCAGGGTCAGCAAGGCGAGACCACCGCTACCCGCTCTACAAACGCCCAGGTAATGGCCGGCGGCGGTGGTGGCAACGGAAATGGCAACAACAATGTACCGCCCACCGGTTCTCCGCCTCCAGGCTCGCCTCCGCCTTCCGGTGGTGACAGCGGTGGCGGCGCCGGAGAAGATCTCGATGTCAGAAACTCTTACGAAGACAGGTACAATACCAACAACGCCTCCAAACCGTTGCAGATGTATCAGCAAGCCGGTTACTGGGGTATTCCCGGACGTTCCGTAGTCGGTGCCATCCGTCTTGCTCAGAACACCACCCTTGGACCCAGCACCAGAGCCGACGGCAAAGCCGAACTCATCGGTGGAGCCAAAGGTCAGACTTTCCATGTCAGAACCGGAGAAGGTCATTCCGAACAGCAGCAAGCCATGCAGATAATGACCGCCGGTTATGCCGGTCTGGTCGGATCTGATCCAACCGCTTACGATGCTGCCCGGGCTGCCGCAATAGAAGCCAAGGAAGACGGACCGAAGGGCATGGCCGAGAGAATGGCTGCCGGTATGTACGCCTACAACGGCGGCTCCTGGTCTCAGACCGCCAACGCCAAGCAGCGTTTCCAGTTGGCTATGTACAATCACGCCGTAGAAGGCTCCCAGGCTTATGTGGGCATGCAACCCGGCAACGAGTACACCCAGTATCTCAACGACAGATATGGTCCGATGACCCCAGAGAAACAGGCTTTCGGTGCTTTTGCCACCACCAATGCAGGCTCTCCCGAGTCCGCCTGGAACTGGGCGCATATCCCTGCCACCGAGACTCTCGTTCAGAACTCGATTCCGATAAGCGGTATGTCGAGAGCGGTCGCCGCCAACCTCAGCGTCCAGAAGGCTCAGCCCTGGTTGCGTGGTGCCGCTATCCGCGGCTGTCTCTCTTACATGAACGGCATGGTCGATCAGGAGCTTCCTACCGGCACCGACCCGATGGTAAGAGACGCTTATGTCGGACGGGCCGCCCAGATTATGTCTCCTGCCGTGGTCAGCACCTGTGCCGCCCTCGCCATGGAAGTGGACGAGAACGCCGCCGCCGATGTCGCCCTGGTCAACAAAGTTGCCAGCGTGGTCGGTCCCGGCAAACAGAACCACGAATATGTAGATGCTTACAGAGGCTATTCGACCGCCACCCGTGTCGCCGCGAATTTCGCATCGTCGGGAGCAGCGGCATCGGCACCATCTTCCGGCGGTTCCATGCAGGTTTCCGGCGGCGGCGGAGGCCCTGTCTCCCATTCCATCTCCAGCGCAGGTGGTCCTGCCATGGGTGGCGGCGGCGCCTACAACGAACAGAGCTACGATGTAGAGATCATGCCCGACGCTCGCGGCGTAGACATGGATCCTCGCATCACTGCCGCCGACATCAACCCCGGCACCATTGGCGGAGGCGCTGCCCGCGTGCGCACCAATGTCAACCTCACCGATGGTGGTCGTGGTCCACTCAACGTACCGCCTTCGAGAAAGATGAGATTCGAAGCGCCGGTCTCCAACCAGAATATCCAGAACGATATCCAGGTCGGTCAGTACCGCGGTGCATCCCACGGTGGAGTCTACGAGACCCATGTGGAGGGCGAAATCATTCGCCATGGTGGTGGCTCCTCCGGCTTCTCCGCCATGGACGACTCAGGACTCAACGCCGAAGTGCAAAAAATGGTCGCTCAATACGGTTCTGTCGAAGATGTTGCAAATAAAGTGATTGTCGACATGAAAGATGCCGGATTCACCTTCGACCAGATCAGCAACGAGAACGCCTTCACGGTCGCCATGCAGGTCTCCGCCACCGATCCTTCGATGATGCAGGCTGCCTCCATCGCCACCGAGACCATGGGTGCCGATCATGTCAACTACGAGCATGTCACCACCGTCCAGGCTATTATGGACGCCGACCCTCGCAACTCTCCGAGAAGCATCGAGTCCTCCACCATCTTCACCGCCCAGACCATCGCCGATGTGTCCGAGCAGGTCAAGGTCGAGCACCCGCACTTGAGAGGCGTCAGCATCGCTCCTACCCAGAGCATGATCACAGCACTCGGTCAGCACGACGATTACGTACCGCGCATGAACGCCAGAGAGACCGGCTACAAGCCTTCGGTCGTCGACTTCATCCGTCAGAAGATGGAAGAGAAGCTGGCTCGTCAGAACGGCACTTATGTAGATCCGCGTCATTCCTCGGACAGTTATGCCAACTAAGTAAATAGGAAATTCACAGATTTAATCTGGGTCATGGGAATTCCACCACGAAAGTGGGATTTCCCCCGATTTACCCGGGGGGTCAGGAATCTTATTCTATAAACACGCGGTTTTGGAAGAGATCCCATGAAAATCTATACTCTAAGAAGAATCTGTGTTATTTGCCCCGAGTGCGATTTGATTTTTGCTACCTCTCAGGTAGCGAGAATGCCTGCAGTTGGCAGAGATTCCAAAGTAGAAGCGGATCTTCATAGAATTCTTCCTGACAGTGCGGTGAGAGCCGCTCTTCTGGCTACTTGCCCGGAGTGCTTCTTCACCTGGTGGCTGAGCGCTTTCGATCAGAGCCCGGTGCTCCCTCAGATGGCGCCTGATGCTCCGCCGGTGGCTGATTCGAAGAAATTCGGTCATGCCATTCTTACCGGTAGAAAGAGCGGCGTTCATGCCCTCGATACCGCTGTGGTGGCATTGAACGGCTACTGGTGCGCCAGAGAGGAGTTCCAGCAAGGAGTCAAATGGCTCGAACTCGCCAGCAAAGATCTGGAAGCCGCTCTATCCGACGAGAGCTGGTGGGGCAACAGAAGCCGCTATAGCTATATCCTCGGAGAAGTGCTCAGGTTAATGGGCAATTTCCATGGAGCGGTCCGCTACTTCAATCAAGTGGATAGAAAGTCGGTTCTTCCCAAGGAGCTCGTTGATCACCAGATCTATCAAGCCAAAGTCGGCAACGACAAACCGGTGCTTCTGCCTCCTCACATCATCGAAGCAGTGTTCAAGCTCAAATCCGCCGAGAGCATCCAGGAAAATACCGCTGTTAATCACCCTGGACTCCGCTCTGTTAACGTAAACACCCCCCAAGTAATCGTCTGAGAGATAGAGAACAATGTTGGAAGATATCACCCCTCTAAATCTAGAAGATTCGCCGAAGCTATTCGGTCTGCGTTACGACCAGCTCGTAACCTGCCTGGTTAGCTTGATAGTCTCTACCCAGCTCTATTCCTGGCTCAATCCCATTCCCTTCCTGGGCCATGATCTTAGATTGGATGTCGCTATTCTTATCGGCTTAGTCGGTCCTGCCTACTGCCTTCTCACCATGCATCAGAATGCCGGCAGCTGGGAGACCATCATCAATTTCTATGTCAACCCGCAAGTTTTCATTCCCGGACCGGACCCCAATCCGACCCGATTTTTGACCGATGAGGACCTGCCCGAATTCATCGATTTCGACGACAATCTCGAAGATTCGGTTCTCATCCAGGTTAAGTAAGTTTCTAAGGCGTAAGGAAAAAGAAATGACAAGTTCAATCTCCACCTCCAGACAAAAAGCACTCGGGCTCTTCGGTCTCTTCAAGAAGAAAGACCAGGATGCCGAAGCCGCAATGGACCCGAAGATGGCAGCGGCTATGTCGAAACTGCCTTCTCTGGCTGTTCCCCGGGAGAATCCTTCTGCTGCCGGAATCCTGCCTATCTGGGATCTTTTCCAGGATGACTCCACCGGTCTTGGTATCATCGTCATGCGTGACGGCAGCTATCGCTGCTGCTACGAAGTGGATGGAGTGCATGTCAGCGGCTTCGATGAAGTCCGGCTTCATTCTCTGATGAGCCACTTCACAGGCTTCCTCAATGGAATCGACACATCCGTACAACTCTCGATCATCTGTCACAACATGAGCAAAAGAGAGTATTTCGAGCGTCACCCTGTAGAAGTCGTCGATGACGATTTCCTCAAATATGTCGGCAAATGTGTAGAGAACGACCAGGCTTCGCTGCTTGCTCGCAACTTCATACCCGAACTCAAGTTCTATGTCACCTTCTGCTACCGACCGCCTAGAGAAAAGGCTCCTAAACAGAGTCTTCTCGATAACGCCATGACCACCCTCAAAGATGCTTTCGGCAACAAAGCCGCTCGCCAGAGTGTCGGCAGCCACTTCCGTAACGTAGCCACCATGCTGCAGCGCGCCCAGGGCTATGCCGGTCAGCTCTCTTCTTGCGGTATGTCTGCTTCTCCGGTTTCGGCGCTCGAGTATTTCAGAATGCTTTATAAAGAATGCAATCCGAGACTCGGCAACCTGCCTAAAGAGCTTCTTCCCACTCCCGTAAGACCCCAGACCCAACTGCTGGCTTCCAAAATTCGCCGGGTCTTCCCCGACATGGAGCCTGCCACCATTCGTGAGCAGTTGATGGAATCTCACTATGACTTCAGCAATCCTGACTATCTGAGAATCTCGGATATCACCGAGAACGACGACGAAAGTGATACCAAAGACGGACTTTTCGTGCGCACGCTTTATATGAACCGCTTGCCCGAGAGAACCGGTCCGTTGTGGCTTGCTCCTCTGCTTCGTCTCAACTGCGAGTGGAGATTGAATATCTACGCCCATAAACTCGATAAAGAGATCTTTCGCAAGAACTTGCAGCGCAAACAGGCTCAAGCCACCGCCAACACCTATCAGAGCATCATGGGTCAGCGCTCTACTCCTAACCAGGAAGAAGCCGAAAAGGCGCAAGAAGCGGCTAATATAGGCTCCGAGCTCTACACCACCAATATCGAGGTCTTTAATTACGCCGTCTATTTCACCATCTTCGGCAATACTTTAGATGAACTGAATCGCTCCACCGAGCTGATTAGAACCGCCGCTCCCCAGTGTCGCGGTGCTCGATTCGTGGTCGGCTACAGAGAGCAGAAGTCACTTTTCGTAGGCTCACTGCCTGCGCTCGGTCTTGATGTCAGCCGCCGGGGCAAAGCGGTGAGAACTCCCACCGTAAGAAATTCTTTCCCCTTCGTGCATGCCCACCTGGGCTCTGCCGAAGGCGGCAACTGGCTTGGTTTTTCTAAAGAGACCCTCGAGCCTGTTTTCCTCAATCCGTATGACGAAAAACTGCCCAACTCACTTTGCGTAGTCTTCGGTCAGCCTGGTGAAGGTAAATCTATGGTCGCTCAGCAGATCATCCAGATGAAGCTTATCGGCGGAGCCAAAGTGGTTATCATCGACAGATCGGGAAGCTACAAGATGCTTGCCGATGTCTACGACGACACTGCTTACATTCGTCTTGGTCCTGATGGTCAGGTCACTCTCAACCTCTACGACCTGCCTGCCGAGAATCCCGATGGCAGCCCCATCGACATGGCCAATCCGCCCGAATCTCATATCATCAAGATTCTCAACTTCCACTCGGTCATGCTCGGTGAAAATGGCGAGCAGTCCATGAGCAAAGATGAGAAGCCCGTTCTCATGAAAGGCATCCAGAGCATCTACCGCGAGTGCGCTGCCCAGGGCAGAGTGCCGGTGGAATCCGATCTGGTCAACTGGTTGAAGCGCGAGGCGGAAGCCAATCGTGGCAGCAAGCGCGGCGACATCTGCGAAGACCTCGTCAATCGTCTCAGCCTCTATTGCCGCGGCGCTATCTACGGTCGTCTTTTCGATGGTCAGACCTCTATTCCCGAGAGCGCTCGCCTTATCGTTTTCGATACCTCCGATCTCTCCCACGACAAGACCCTGGAAGCGGTGGTCACTCTCTTCGTCTCGGACTATGTTCTTAAGAACGCCGCCGAGCATAAAAGAAAGCAAATCGCCAAAGGCAAACCGGCTCGTTTCGTCTTTTGTATAGACGAGTTGTGGAGACTGCTTCGCTACGAGGGTGGTAAAACCCTGGTGGAAGATGCTTCTCGTACATCGCGTCACTTGGGTCTGCTCTTTATAGGAATCTCCCAGGAGCTGGGCGATTTGCTGCGCGATGAAAGGGCTCGCAACCTGGCTACCAACAGCTCTCTCAAAATCATTCTCGGTAACGACCCCAGCAACTTCGATCTCATCAAAGATGCCTGCGGTCTCACCGAAAACGAGATGTCCTCCATCGGTCATCTCACCAGGAAGAACCGTGAATATTCCGATGCCTTCCTCGTCTACCACAAAATGTCCCGGGGCGTGGTTCGTCTAGTCGTCCCCCGCTTCATGTACTGGGTAGCGACGACGGAACCCAACACAGACCAGCCCATGCGCGCTCGGATGATCGAGCTCTGCAAAGGCGACGCTCGCTGGGCCTGTCACCTTCTGGGTCAGGGCTACACACCGGACAATTTCACCCCCGATCTGCTCATGGCAGGTTGATTGAGGTAACACCAAGATGTTTGATTATCACGCTGGAGAAAAATACAAGTTCACGCTAATAATGGTAGCGGTGACAGGCTTCATCGCCGGTGTATTCATCACCTCCTTCCTCTTCCCTCCGGCGCCTCCGCAGCAAGCCACCCGTCAGAGACCGAAGTGGGCGGATCATCCCGATGTCACCGGCAAAGCCAGACCGATGACCGCCGATGGTAGATACGCCACCGATGGTGTCAACACCATGCCTCCCGGCGCCGAAGCCTATAATCCGGCTGATGAAGTTCAGTGTCTCAACCTGATTCAAGAGTGGCTACCTGTAGCCTGGGACCTGAGTGCCGGCTCAGCCAGCACCAGCCAGGAGAAATTCATCCAGCTCATGACCCCTGAATGTGCCCATGCCTACCGCCAGAATATCTGGACCCAGGATATGGCCATGCAAGTGGAGCAGTCCGGTCTTAAAAGCGCCTTCACTGCCAACCATGTCTCGGTCGGTGCCCATAATCAAGACGGCTCGGTGGTGATTCTGGTCCGGGGCGAGCAGATTCTGGATGTACCGGGCAAAGGGCAGCAAGCCAGAGCCGTGAATGTGGAGTATCTGGTCAAGAACACCTCCGATGGTTTGAGAATCGCCGGAATCAGTGAATCCAACTCATAAGCTATTTAAGAAATAAAATTTAGAGACAGACAGACAAGTAAGAGGCGTAGGTTCCCAAAATGACATACAGAAAGCAGCAGAATGAAAGAGGAGAGATCATCGGTTATACCAATACCGAGACCGGTGAATCCATATCTGCCAAGGATTTTGAGAAGCAGATGCAGATGCAGCATCTCAACGCCCCGTCCAGACAACAGATGTCGATGCCGATGCAGATGCCGATGCAGCCGCACATGAATTATCAACAGCCGGCCGCCGGTGCGCATCAGGTGATGATTCCCGGTCAGGGAGTCTATCAAGCTACAGACGGCGTCAGCCCCAGAATTCCTGCCGGAATGAATCAGGGCTTCTCCCAGGGCGCGATGCCTGGTCAGCCGATGATGTCTCAGCCTATCATGCCCGGCGTCAATCCTCACACCAGCCCGCTGGTTCAACCTGGTGCCACCCTGCTGACACCGCAGAGCGCTAGCACCATCCCCGGTGCGCCTCAGCCGGCCAATCAGGGTGCTTTTGGCGGTACCATGGTCAGTGGTCATCATCCGGCCAACGCAACTCCGACCACCCTCGACCCCAGCCAGGGCATGCCGCCTAGCGCCGGCGCCAAAGTCCAGGGCAAGAACCTCCGTCTCGAGGGTATTCCCCACGCCCATACCCAGAAACACAGCACAGCCCATCTCAAGCGTCAGCACGGATTCCTGGATGCCACCTCGGTGGCCATCCTGCTGCCCACTCTTGTGCTGCTTGCCCTCATTATCGCTGCCGCCCATAAGAAGAGACTCTTCCCGTGGCAGACCATAAGAACTTTCAACCCGCCTTCCGGTCTACTTTCGCCCAGAGATTATGAACGCTCCTATCTCTGTCCTCCGAATCTAAGACGACATGGACGGATGGGCAAACGTAATCCTAACGCCACCTGGACAGAAGAGGACGGCGTGGTGGTGCCTTTCGGCTTCCTTGCCCGGACCCACCTGCCTATCACCATCCCCATGGGAAGGCTGCCTAACAAAAACATGTTCATTGTGGCTCCGTCCGGTTCAGGTAAAACCACCTTGATGCGTGCGATCATCAAATCTTTGCTGGCTAAACCCTGTGTAATCATCGCTCTAGAAGCTAAAGCCAACGATCCCAACCTCGACGAGAAGAAGGAAGGTTTCAAACACACAGTATTGCCCGAAGCTCAGCACGCCGGATTCAACACCCTTTATTTCAACCCTCTCGATCAGGAGTCCGTCCACTGGAATCCGCTCGATCTCTCGGCGATTCAATTTGCCTCTTCCATCGTCACCGACGTTAACGCCCTCGATGCCGAGGAACAGCACTGGGCTGAGCGTGACATGGGTTATATCGAAGGTCTTGCCCAGCTTCTGAAGTGGGGTTCGGTACAGGTCGTCAGAGAAGACGAGAACGGCTCGGCTTCGGAATTCGAGCCGATTCCCTGCAACCCTCGTGGTCTGATGAAGCTGGTGAATAATCGTCGCAACATCGTCGAGTCTTTGAGACAGCTCAAGAGCCGCTCCGACATCAACGCCACCGAATTGAGCGAGTTGACCCAGCGCCTTTCATCAATCATCAGAACCGATAACGACTGGGATAAAAACATCCAGGGTGTGCGCGGTCGCCTCAGAATGTTCAAGAACGAGTGCATCCTCAGAGTTACCGAGCAATCGAACATCAGCATGCACGACGTCATGCACAAGCCCTCGGTACTCATCTTCGGTGCACCGGCCTCTCTAGGACCGGACGCCGAGTCGCTGGCCGGTTGCTTCGTCTATCAGCTCCAGCAAGCTCTGCACACTAGATATGGAACCAAGTCGGTACTGCCTCTGTTTGCATTCTTCGATGAGTACCAGACCCTCAACATCGACCTTGCCGGTCGTCTGTCGGCTATCGTCCGTGGTGCCAACGGTGGACTTACCGTAATCCTCCAGAACATATCTCAGATTACCTCCGGCGGTAGCGCCGCCCAGGCGGAAGCGGAATTGAGAACCATCTTCTCCAACTCGGCTATCAGAGTATGTCTCCATAACGCTGACGAACAGACCGCCGCTTTCTTCTCGGAAGAAATCGGTAAACACGCTGTAATCGTCCCCGGTATCGCCGACCACTACCAGGCAACCGGTTTCGGTATCTTCCCGACTTCCTGGAACAGAATCCACTCTCAACAGGTAGTCGCCAGGGTCGATCCAGATGGTATCAAGCGTATGGAAAAACACCATGCCCTGGTCTATCTGGCTCCGGCTGGAGATCCTGAGTTCGGTGAGACCAAGCCATTCATGGTCGACCTCAGAGGAATCGAAGAGATCGCCAGACTGCACCTGCTTCACAACGTCACCGCCAGATCCGATGGTGGCAGAGCAGCCACTCCCAACCGACCGGCTTTCGCTTCGGTCACCCATCCGGCAGACGCCATCAACACAGCTTTCGGCGGCGGTCAGCCCCAGGATGCGGCAGCTCAGCTGCCTGGCGAGGACAGCTCAGTTGAGATGCCTTCGGTGGCCCGCCAGGTTTCGGATGCCGCCCAGCAAGTAATCGGTCAGCTTCTTGGAAAAGGAGAAGCTGAAGGCAGCCCGGCGGTGGCCGGTGCCGGCGCCACGGGTGGTGCCCAGGGCTTTGCTCAAGTTCCCGGTGCTGTAAGCGCTCTGGCCAATGCCAGCCGCACTTCGATGGAAGGCGGTGGCGCCCAGGGTGGTCAGCAGAGACCGGCAGCTGCTACTCCCGGCTTTGCCGGAGTTCCCGGCAATCTTCCTTCCAGACCCGGCTCGAATGCCATGGCTGCTGCTTCTGGTATGACCGCTCCTGCCATGAACAACGCAACAGGTATGCCGGTTCCGACCGAAGTCCATGCGGGTTCTGAAGGAGCGGCAGACGGTGCCAAGTCCTGTCCTCATTGCGGTCAGCATGCCGGTCGCGGCAAGTTCTGTATCGAATGC
>CAZCBH010000074.1:0-23604 GCA_964496875.1 uncultured Candidatus Obscuribacterales bacterium
ACGGGAAAGGACTCCAGCCTCTTACGCCGAACCATCTTTCTATCTTCTCTTTCATGCCCCGGCAAGCGCGGATTCCGGCAGACTTTTTGTCGGTCCCTGGACAATCCGCCCCGAAGTAGCCTCGGCAAGACCTTTGAGCATGCCATGGAAGACCAGATCATGCAATGGCGATATCAACTTCCAGTACGCGATGCCCAGCAATCCGGAAGGCAGAAACTTGGCTACCTGGGTCAGACGAGTGCGTCCATCAGGCTGCTCTTCAATTCTAAATTCCAAAACAGCCTCACCGGGCAGGCGCATCTCCGCCACAAGACTGAGATGGCGACAGGGTTCCACATGTCTGACTCGCCAGAAATCAAGGACGTCTCCGGAAGAGACACTCTCGGGGCTGCGGCGCCCTCGCCTGAGACCGACCCCTCCGGCGAGTTTATCTAAAACGCCCCGCAACCGCCAGAGCCAGTCAGCGTAGTAATAACCCGTCTCTCCACCAAGACGAATGACCGGACGCCAGACCTCTTCGGCGGTGGCATCGAGCAATACCTCCCGACGGTCTTCGTAGACAGTCCCACCAGCCCAGCGAGCATCTCCTTCGTTGCTCCAGGCCACCGGCCAGATCTTGCCGGCATCGGTCCAGTGACTCTCGACTTGATGATGTTGCATGCGATCGAGAGCAAGACGAATCGCTTTCCTGCAACTGTAGAGATCCTGCGGTATCAGCTCTTTGATATCGTTATTGGTGCATATAGTCGGGTTGCGCAGCCCCTCTGCCAGCGGCCGACCAAGACAGGCAGGCACTGGAGTGACCAGGTGAATCCAATAAGAGCTCAATCGTGGTGTAAAGACCGGTACCGGGATGATGTAGCGGCGGCTGAGACCGGCTTCCTCTGCGTAAATCTCCATCAGCTGTTTGTATGTAATCACCTCCGGCCCGCCGATGTCGAAAGTCCTGTTATCACCGCCTGTAGGATCTAGCTCCAGGCATCCCCTCAAATAATTGAGTACATTGGCGATGGCGACGGGCTGGGTAGGCACGGAAACCCAGCGGGGAGTGATCATAATAGGTAACCGGTCGACAAGATAGCGAAGGATTTCAAAAGAAGCGCTACCGGAGCCAATTATCATCGCAGCCCTCAATGTGGTGACAGGCACAGGACCAGATCTCAAAATACGCCCGACCTCGGATCTGGAGCGAAGATGTTTGCTCAAATCGGGAGAGTCTTCCCCGAGTCCGCCTAGATAAATTATGTGCTTCAAACCACCTCGACTGGCCGCGTCGACCATGTTGCGAGCTGCTTCCCGGTCGGAAGAGGCGAAATCGTCGCTGCTCGAATTCATCGAATGCACCAGGTAAAAAGCCTGACTGCAACTTTCCACAGCCCGGGCGAGAGACTCTCGATCGAGCACGTCTGCTTCCATAATCTCGACCCGGCTATCTCTCGCCCAGGCTCTACCCGAAAGCTTCTCTCGACTTCTCGAACAGACTCGGATCTTGAACTCTCGGTCATCGGCAAGCAAGCGGGAGACCAGCCTGGTGCCGACATATCCGGTGGCGCCAAGCACTAGTACTCTTTCCACATTGTCTCCTCCTTTTTCCATCAGCTACGTCCACCCAGACAACCAAAACCACTGACAAGAATTGCCACCACCGTAAAGCTTCTGACCGACCAGAGCAATGTCCTTACCCAGTTTGTAAAAACCAGGCGGTCGACCAGGCTGGCAGAGAACGCCGCACTCAACTTATCGTGGATGGGAACCTGCACAAAAGCGGTGGTGGCAAAAATAGCCAGTATCAATACAAGTGCCGCTATACTCAAGAGTCGGGCCGGCTGGTCAGCTATCATAAACGGTAGAGCCATCGCGGTAAAGAGCTCGACAAGCATCAATGGAGCGACCACCAGGGTGGTCAAACGCTGGTGCAGCTCTTCATAGTTAGTGAATTGCTCCGTTCCCACACTGGCGAAAAGAGGATAGTGGACGACCTGAACGAACCAGATGATACCGGTCATGGAAAAGGTGGTGAAGATATTGAGAGTCAAAACCCAGAGGTATAAAGAAGAATTAGCAGTCATACTGTACCTGCACTTTTAAGAACCGGCATCGGGTCAAGCGAAAGCTGTGGACAAAGCTTCGGTCAATTTTTTAATTAGAAGATGCGCCTGTTTTTTGGGCAGGTTGAAGGTCCTCACTCTCATCTCCTCTCCGGAATGTTCGAAAATAAGAATGTCTAGATAATTAGAATAATTCCGACCTTCTATCTCGTATCCATTACCATCGACCTTGAGAAGAAAAAGTATGGATGTATCCAGGGACTGGACAAGCCAATCTAGAATTCTTCTGGTGTCAATTTCGCTAAGCTCAAGACTGAGATCATCGGCGCATAACTTGATCAATCCGGGCTGGGGCTTTACTTCGATTCTACTCAAAGCGGGCATCAGGAAGACCTCTTAGAATAACCTTTCTCAATGATGACACCGCTACGTGAATTCCATATGACCGACACCGACCGCCGTATCCATTCTGCCCACCAGGTTTCAAGGGTATCGAGCAAATCATTCTTGAAAAGCATCCTCTATGGCGGATTGAACAGCGAGATGTTTCCTCGCTTCTTGAAGCAGGGCGATCTCGCTACTGAGGCGGCTGGCGTTATCATCCAGCTCCAGAAGCTTCTGCTGCTCGGAAGGAGAGCCATAAAAAGTAGCCGGTACAAGATAAGAGAGCGCCTCGGGGTCGCCCGGCCAGATCTCCGAAGGAGCGACTTTCTGCCCGGTAACCCGGGCGGAGAGCCGGAGTAAGTCATCGAGAATGTTTCTGAGTTCTAGCGACAAAAGCTTCTCTCTGGCTCCTGACTTTCCAGGTGCGCACAATCGAATCCGTGCTCGGGGAAAGTGATCGCTCTCATCAAGATCGAGCAACTCAAAACGCCGCCCCCCCTCTATAAGGATATTCATCCGACCCTGGCTCAGCTTTTTGACCTGGACAATTCTGGCGGTGCAGCCGATGGTGGCGGTGGCTCCGCCATGAGCTTCGCGTCGCACCACTCCGAACAGTCCACCGCTGTCAAGCACATGCTTAATCATCGACTTGTACTTCTCTTCGAAGATGTGCAAACTCAGCTGATTGCCCGGGAAAAGAACGATATCGAGCGGAAAAATGGGAATTAGATCGGTTTCCTGATTAACTGTCATGGCAAACTTACCTCTTCTCAGATGTTAGCTTCCGAACAGGAACATTTCGTGAACATGTTGCTCGCTTTCTTTTCGAACACGAGTTCACCGAAAAATCACATATCCGGCCCTAGAATAAAAGAGTCTTATGAGCTAATATCGAATATCGTTCTGCGTTTTAAGTGTGAATATATGAACGATTTGACGAGGGCGCGACCGGATTGTTTCAACGGAATATAAGGAAGAGAGTATGGCTAAGATCCTTGTAGTCGAAGACGATCCCGACCTTCTCAATTTAATCAGCCTGGCGCTCACCGCCCGAGGCTATCAGATTCAGCGGTGCGAGGGCGGGGATGAGGCCCTGGGTATGCTCAGAGTCTATAAGTTTGATCTGGTCGTCTTGGACTGGATGATGCCGGAAATCACCGGCGTGGAAGTATGCAGGCAGTTCCGTCAAATGGGAGGGACGACTCCCATTCTGATGTTGACCGCTAAAGCATCGGTCGACGACAAAGAGATTGGTCTCGACGCCGGTGCCGACGACTATCTCACCAAACCTTTCGACAATAAAGAGCTTGCCGCAAGAGTGCGAGCTCTGCTGCGCCGTCCCGCCAATCTCGCTGCCACGGTTATGGAGTTCGGTCATGTCAAACTGGATCCGGCTTCCTGTCAGGTTTATAGAAATGGTGAACTTATTCATGTACGGCCGAAGGTGTATGATCTGCTCGAATTTTTCATGCGCCATCCCGACCAGGTATTTTCTGCCGAGGCTCTTTTGCAACGAGTCTGGATAGACGATAGCGCCGCCTCCCATGACACGATTCGAACCCATATCAAACTGCTGAGAAAGTCTCTAAAACAACCAGGATTTCCTGACCTAATCGAAACCGTGCGCGGCAAGGGTTATATGCTCAAATCCGATTGATAGGAATTTCGAACCAGAAAGTGCTGCCGGTGCCGAGCTTGCTGTCCACTCCGATGGTGCCACCATGCATCTCGACCAGAGACTTGGATATGGCAAGACCCAGTCCGGTACCGCCTTCTCTTCGGCGGTCGGAAGAGTCTATTTGCTGAAACTTCTGGAAAAGCTTGCCGACCTCGCTCCTTGGAATACCTGGACCGTGATCGCTCACACTGAATCTAAGATAGTTTTTGCGACGTAAGTCCACGACGATGGTGACATCGCTTTTCTCTCCTGAGAATTTGATGGCGTTAGCAGTCAGGTTTGTGAGCACCTGGATAAGTCGGTCGCGATCAGCCTGAAAAGTAACCTCGGACCCGGACCCGGACTTGATATCGACCACCAGACCGATAGATTTTTCGCTGGCTGTGGGGCCTAACTCTCTTACAACCTGCTCCACTATCGAACGCGCTTTGATGCGGTTATACCTCAATTCTAGCTTGTCAGACTCTATCTTCCTGAAATCGAGGATATCGTTCACCAGGCGGACAAGCCTATCGGTATTGCGAAATGCAATCTCAATAAGACTTGTCGCTTCCGGACTCAGTTTGCCCCCTTCCCCTTCTTCGAGCAAACCCAGAGAGGTCCGGATGGAGGTGAGCGGTGTGCGAAGCTCATGGGAGACAATCGAATAGAACTCGGATATACGTGTTTCCGCCTCTACCCTGGCGGTAATGTCATTCTGAATGCCGATGAAATTAATCAGCTTGCCCTTTTCGTTGTGAACCGGCGACACCGTCAACTCGTTCCAGAACACCGATCCATCCTTTCGATAGTTCTTCAAAACACAGGTTATCGCCCGGGTCTCCTTTATGGCGCTTCTCAAGTCTTCCAGGGCTTTCTGCCTTCGATCATCTCCCTGCAAAAATCGACAATTCCTGCCGACAACCTCGTCGGCACCATATCCGGTAAGGGTCAGAAAGCTTTGATTGACATAGACAATCGGGTTGTCATCCAGGGTAGGGTCGGTGATCACGATTCCGTTGCGTGCCGAAGCAATAGCCCGCTCCAGAATCGTTAGTTTCTCCCGGGGACTCTTCACACTGTCGAGAATCGGAACACAGGCGCTTTCGCGACCTTTGAAATTCTTGTTTTTCTCAGAATCTTTACTGCTGGAACTTGGCATCTAAGGGCTTCCTGTCATGCGGCATCAAATATTCTACCGCTTTTATCGAGAGCAATTTAACAGATCTAAGATTTGGCTCTCAGCCAGGCCAATCCACCATCAACAGAGAGAACTTCGCCGCTTACCCATGAAGATTGAGCAGACAGCAGAAAAGCCGCCGCCGCGGCTATGTCCTCCGGAGCACCCAGCCGACCGAGCGCATGCATCTTTTCCGAAGCATGCCGGTTTACTTCGTTGGACCAGATCTGCCTGGTCATCTCTGTCTGCACCATTCCCGGTGCTATGCAGTTCACCCGGATTCCTCGTCTGGCGTAGCTGGCCGCCGCTGACCGACACAAGCCTATAACACCGGCTTTGGCTGCCGCTATCGCTTCATGAGACGGAATACCGGCTATGGCTGCCGCCGAAGAGACCAGCACAATTGAGCCGCCACTGCGCATCATCGCTGACGCCGCCGCCCGCACCACTCGGAATGCGGTGGTCAAATTGAGAGAGATGACAGAATCCCAGTCTTCATCACTGGTTAGATGGGCAGGTTTCAAATGAACCGACCCGATACAGTTGACGACCCCGGATAAAATAGCGCCGCTTTCAACGACCTCTGACACACATCTATCGATGGAGCCCGGTTCGCAAATATCCAATAAGAAAGGCCGGACATCCAGCTCCTGGGCAAGACGTTCTAACTGGGCCCTGTCTCTGCCGGTTATGACGATGTCTACCTCCGGCCAGTCCTTCTTCAGCCTTCTTGCCAGGGCACTGCCGATGCCGCCGCTACCACCGAAGATGATCAAACACTTTTTCTCTGACTCTGAATCTGTCTCGGTCGCCATCACCTCTCCTCCAATCCTCCACTCTTCCACTCCCACGGCGAAATCACATCTATGGGTAAAATATAGATGGCTGGTCGTGACTAGATCGTGAACCTCAAGCACTGCTCGGGTCAAAAATAGGAGCGTTCACGATTTGACCACACTGGAAAGCTATACATGGAATATGGTCATGAAATTCTACAAGGAGAGTGTCATTAGAGCGGAGCCATCCGAAGTGTTCCGCTGGCATATGGCTCCGGGAGCCTTCATGCGTCTCAAGCCCCCCTGGGAGAATGTGGAGCTGGTTCAATCCGAGCCGGAGCTGTTCGAAGGAGCAAGAGCCTTGATCAGGATATTTCCTCTGGCGGGCTGGCGAGAAATCTATCTAGATTGGCTGGCAGAACATTGTGATATCGAGATGAATAAAGGATTCACAGACTTTCAGGTGCGGGGACCCTTCAAAAAATGGAAACACAGTCATCGATTTCAAGACCACGATCGCGGTTGTTTATTGCAAGATGAAATCGAATTCGAATTGCCTCTCCATCCATTGTCGATTCCTCTCTATCCATATATAAGGAGTAAATTGGAAGCCATGTTTACCTACAGACACGAAATAACTAAGAAGGATCTGGACTCGAAAGGAGCAAATTCGATGAATGTTTTAATAAGTGGCTCGTCCGGTCTGGTTGGCTCTGCTCTGGTTCCATACCTGAGCACCGCCGGTCATACTGTGACCCGCCTGAAGCGCAGCCTCTCGAACAAAGGCGCTAACAATGAGATTGTCTGGTCCCCTGGAAAAGGAGAACTTGATGCCGCCGACCTGGAAGGTATCGACGCTGTGGTGCACCTGGCAGGCGAGAACATTGCCGGCGGTCGCTGGACCGAGGCGAAGAAAAAAGAGCTGGTGAATAGCAGGTTGCAGTCCACCAGACTGCTAGTGGATAGTTTCGAGAAAATGGAGAAGAAGCCGTCGGTATTTATCTGTGCGTCTGCTATCGGCTTCTACGGAGACCGAGGGAACGAAGAACTCACCGAAGAAAGCCAGGCCGGCTCCGGCTTTCTTGCCGACCTTTGCAAGGACTGGGAAAATGAAGCAGCCAGAGCGGAAGCCCTGGGTATCCGCACTGTCATGCTGCGCATCGGAGTGGTGCTATCGCCGCAAGGTGGAATGTTGGCCAAAATTCTGCCCCCCTTCCAGATGGGTGCAGGAGGAAATATTGGCTCAGGTTCTCAGTATATGAGCTGGATCGCCCTGGATGATCTGATAGGCATGATTAAGTTCGCCCTGGAAAATGACTCGGTCAGCGGACCGGTAAACGCTGTTGCACCGGAGGCTGTCACCAATGCTCAATTCACCCGGGTTCTGGGCAAAGTGCTGGGTAGACCGACTATCTTTCCTGTGCCTACATTTGCCGCCCGCCTTCTCTTTGGAGAGATGGCCGAAGAGACTATGCTTGCCAGCACCAGGGTAGCTCCGGACAAAGCCGAAAAAGCCGGCTATCAATTTCGCTATCCCAGTGCCGAATCGGCATTACGGCACCTTCTTGGGAAGAAGTAACTCTATCAACAGGAAAGTAAATGAGTAAAGCCACCATCGTTCTTTTCAGAAACGATTTACGTCTCGAGGACAATCCAGCCCTTTGTGCAGCCATCGCCCGTGGTGCTCCTGTCATCCCTGTCTTCATCTGGTCGCCCGAGGAAGACGGACCATGGTCCCCTGGTGGTGCCAGCCGGTGGTGGCTGCACCATTCTCTTTCGGCTCTCCGGAAAGAACTCGAGAGTATCGGATTGAAGCTGATTATTCTGCGCCACGAAAGCTCTCTTACCGCCATCGAGAAGCTGATAGAAAGATGCGGTGCCGACTGCGTTTACTGGAATAGACGTTATGAACCGCTTCTGATCGATATCGATAAAAATAACAAAATCTCGTTGAAGAATCAGGAACTGGAGGTCAAGTCCTTCCCGGGCAATCTGATTTTCGAACCCTGGACAATTGCCACCGCAGGCGGCACCGCCTACAAAGTCTACACACCATACTGGCGAGCATGCAGAGAAGCAGCCGAAGAATCGGTCAAACCACCCTTGAAAAAACCTGAGCGTGCCCCGGGTTTCGCAAGCGATTTATCCGGACTTTCCCTGGAAGAGTTGGATCTTCTGCCCGATCCCAAAATTGACTGGGCAAAAGGCATGCGCGCCTTCTGGAAGCCCGGTGAAGCCGGTGCCAGGACAAGGCTCAAAACCTTCCTGACAAAAGGGATCTCAGAATACCAGACCGAAAGAGACAGACCGGATCATGATGGCGTCAGCTATCTCTCTCCCCATCTTCACTTCGGTGAGATAAGCCCGCGCTTTGTCTGGCAAGAAGTTCAGGACGCCGTAAGGCACTCGACTTCGGAGAAAAAGAAGAAAAACGCCGAGGTCTATTTGAAAGAGGTCGTCTGGCGAGAATTCGCTCACCACGTCCTCTATCACTTCCCCGGCACAGTGGAAGAACCCTTGAGAGAAAGTTTCCGGGACTTTCCCTGGAGCGCCAAAGACCGAGAGCTCTTCAGGAGCTGGAAGAAAGGCAATACGGGCTATCCCATCGTCGACGCCGGCATGCGCCAGCTCTGGACCACAGGCTGGATGCACAACCGAGTCCGCATGATAGTCGCCTCTTTTCTGACCAAAGACCTGCTCATCTCCTGGAGAGATGGAGCAGACTGGTTCTGGGACACCCTGGTCGACGCGGATCTGGCCAGCAATACCTTCGGATGGCAGTGGACGGCAGGATGCGGAGCCGATGCCGCTCCATTTTTCAGGATATTCAACCCTGTTTTACAAGGAAAAAGGTTCGACCCCAGAGGAGACTATGTCCGCACTTACGTGCCCGAGCTCAAAAACGCCCCGGACAAATGGATTCACGAGCCCTGGAACGCAAACCCGGAGGACCTGGCCGCTTGCGGTATCGAATTGGGCAAAACCTATCCCTATCCCATCGTGGACCACGGTCAGGCCAGGAAGAAGGCCCTGGCGATATTCTCTGAAATCAAACAGAGCTGACCATGGTGATTGATTTGAGCAGGGTCACGATTAAAAATTCCAGGCTTTTCTTGACATCCGTCCCTGCCAGAATTAGACTGGGTTAATATTATTAAACCCGAGTCGGTTCCTTCCCATCTCTTTTCATAAATCCGCGCCCATGAAAAATCTCTTTGCGGCGCTCCTTTCTGGAGCGTTTACCCTCTTACTAGTTGCTCAAGGTGGTGCCCAGGCCCAGCAATATCAGGCGCCTTATCAAGCCTATCCGGGCTATGGCTACGGAGCTCCGATGCCCATGCAGCCGATGCAGCCCATGCAGTATCAGTACCAGGCTCCGGCTCCGGCTCCGGTCCAACAATATCTGCCTCCGATGCAATCGATGCAGGCTCCGCCGATGCAGCCGATGCAGCCGATGCAAGAAAGAAGAGCTTCCAGTATCGACCAGGACCAGAACGAAACCACCTCTTCCACGATGAGCCCTTACGAACAGCAAGAGCTGGCACTAAAAGAGGCAAAAATGATTCGCGAGCTCGAGAGCATGAAAGAAAGCCGCGAGATGTCCGAAAGTTTCCGCCAGAGCGCAGACACCGATGGAACCCGGTCTTCATCGATTCAAGAAGAGGGCTATCTGGCCGAGACCGGTAAGAAGGGCAAATTCAGACGCACCTTCGGTTGCGTCGGCTCCGCCTTCAAAAACACAGCCCGGGTCGCCGGTCCCACCGCCGCCTCCCTGGGAACCAGCGTCGGAAGCTTCTTCCTGATGCGTGCCATCTTAGGCCCGCCGACCTATTAAGTCAGCAATATTCGCATTCACGAGTCACGAGTCACGAGCAGATAAGATAATAAACCGGGTCGTCTCCCGGGACATAGGCTGAATGCACTGTCCCTTCAGGCAATACCAGCTCATCTCCCGGCTCCATGAAATAGACCTGCCCCAGGACAGTAAACTCGATAGAGCCTTCGACCACGACTATGTACTCATCGTGGCTATGGCTATGAGGACTGTATGTCGTTCCAGGGCGATCGGACCACTTAAAAATAGAAAGCCCCCGGGCACGCAAAGCCTTCTCCAGAGCCTCTTCACTCTGAACCGCCGCGTGCACTCCTTTCAATAACTCGAGGGTCGCCATCTCTAAGTAGTTCGTAATCTCCCCAATTGGCCAGCACCCGGCTCCTGCTTAAGATGGGATAGTTGGTATCAGTATCCGAATCCGAATTCTATTCCAGTCGATAAATTCCGTCTATAAAATATGTTCGAGCAAAGTCGAATCGATGACAATTCGATCCCAAAAACAAATCTGATTGAAAGAGGCATAAACAGCGCTCCGGAGCACAAATCAGCTCTCCAGAGACCGTCGCTGCCCCAGACCGACCAGAGCCTGCCGCTGCCTGATCTCACTTTGATCTCAGATGCGCAGCCCGCCAATTGCCCGGCAACTCCGGCTTCGAACGACTATCTCACTATCATCAACCGTGCGGCAAGGCGAATGTACGATCCAACCAGCCTCGGTCAGATAGACCTTCTCAGAAACAAGTTCAATTGTCAGATCAAGAATGTGGGCGATGCGATTAAATACGCCGACGAAGCCGTGCATGGAAGTGGTGACAACTACAATGACGTTCTTCCACCCAAAGAAGCCAGTGCCCAGAAAGAAGCCTGGAAAGGCGAGATAACCGGCATAGGTGTAACCCTCGGGAAGCTACCCGAGGAGAATCCCACCGAAAAAGGACCGGTCAGAGTCGAATCGGTGGTAGCTGGAGCACCGGCAGAGAAACATGATCTTCGAAAAGGCGACATCATCACCCATGTAAATGGAGAGAGCCTGGATCTGTATACCTACGATGAGACCGTGGGCAAGATTCGTGGACCGGTGAATGAACCGGTGACTATCACTCTGAGCCGGGACGGCAAGCCCCAGGATGTAACCCTGGAAAGAGCCCCGGTCGAAATCGCCAATCTGGAAGAGAAGCGAATGGATGGCAATATAGGCTATGTGCGTCTCTTCAACTTCAACCAGGAAGACACGGTGGAAGACGTCAAAAAAGCCCTGGAGAAACACAAAGACGCGGACTCCTACATCATAGACATCAGAAACAATCCCGGCGGTATTTTTCAAAACGGCTACAAGCTGGCTGCCTTGTTTCTGGATAGTGGAACCCTTCTCAAAACCAGAGAAAGAACCGATTCCGACCCGGCTCAGCCGACATACCGGAGCGAAACCTATAAGCTCACCGATAAAGAGATAGTGGTGGAGAGCGAAGACGAATCGAGCCATGCTAAAGAGAGCTATTCAGAGAAGCGTGAGCCGGACATCATCGACAAGCCTTTTGTGGTGCTTGTGAACGGAGGATCAGCGTCCTCTTCCGAGATCTTCACCGGTGCTATCAAAGCCAGCAAAGAAGGTCTGATTATGGGTTCGAAGACCTATGGCAAAGGCATCGGCCAGTCTATATTTACCAATATGCCCGGCGGTAGTTCGCTGCAGGTCACGGCTTTTCGGATATTCACCCCGGATGGACACTGGGCTGGAGACGCCCAGAAAAACAAAATCGGCATAATACCGGATATGGTGATAGACAATCCGGATGGTGCAGCCCTAGGAAGCGCCGATGACAAACAGCTCGAAGAGGCGAAGAAGTATCTTCACGCTCTTACAATGAAACAATAATCTATCAGAAGCTTATCCGAATAATTCCGCTTCGACCGCTTCGAAGTCTGCCTCGGCAAGACCGCGACTGTTCATCTTGACCTGATCGAAAAGTTCTTGAGCATCTGCCACCCCGGAACCCTCCGATCCGGCAAAATCGGCGGCACAAGCAGGATGGAGAAAGCCCTTTCTCATTCCAAAAGCACCGGCTTCGGTATCGGTATTGACGGCGATGCGAAGATCGCCCTTCTCTATTTTCTCACCGCACTGAATACAAGAGGATCGGCCGGTTGAAGCGAACTCAGCATAGGGAAGGCTGGTCGGCTTCTCTTTGGACTTGTTCTCTTGAATGAGCTTGAGCAATTCGTCTTTGTCCGGCACCTCGAGGTCGCAGTCGATAAGAGCCTGTTCCAGAACCGTGGGCTTCTTCTTTGCTCCACAAAGCAGGTGGTGCCAGCGATATGACAGGGAACCTTCCGAGAAAGGATTCGGAAACTCCTCTCCCAGCCTGAGGTCGCCTTTCTCAATAGTCTCTTTGCAGACCTTGCAGCTTGCCCGCCCCGATTTGGCTGTCTCTATGATGTGCGCCACCGGCTCTCTCCTCTTCTAAACACCACCAATGTCTCCAATCTAAAGATCCTACCGCATCCGAGGGCGTTTCTTCCCAAAAATCCGATTCATCATGACAGGCCATGCAAAACTGGTAAAGCTACCTCTACCAGTGGGTGGAAGAATCTTTGACAGAAGCGTTACCCGAGCGGAAGCGGCCGGCGGCGCCGTAGTCGCCTCTGCTTTCTGCGGCTCTGGCCCGTCTTTCATAATCAGGAACAGAAGAAGAAGAGCCGCCGGAGCTATAATTGGCACGATCGCCTGACTGATAGAGATTCCCGGCATTTACGTTGCCGGCATTCTTGAGCCACTCGCGAGAGCGCTTGCCGTCTTGTTCGAGCCAGACCTGCTGCTGATCCGCTGCCGCTTTGATATGAGCAAGAAGCTTGGAGGCTTTGCCTTTGACCGGTGAGCTACCGGGACAACGAATACAGCGAACTAAAGAGCGCCTCGCTTTGACATAGTGATGCTCCAGTTCGCAGGTGACAACCGCTTCCAGGTAATACCAGTTGGGATTATTGGGCTCCACTTCCTCCATGCGGTTGTAGAGATTCTGCAATTTCACCATCTCGTTGCGGCGGTTGTCGAAACTGGCGCCCGAAGCGCTACTCTCCACCAGACTGCTTTGCATCGATATCGCTTTGCGTCCCACCGAAGAGAGTGGTTCTCCCAAAATGTTCACCGCAGCGAGGCTCTCACGATAACTGTCCCGGGAGGAAAGCCCGAAAATAAAGGCGTTGGCGTAGTTCATTCTAGCGGCAGCAATGTTGCCGCCGGCTTCGTCTTTGCGAGCCTGGAGGAGTGCCCGCTCTGCCTCTACCCGGCTCTGACGATCTGCCCGGGCCGCAGGAGAGAAAAGACCGCAGAGCAAGATCGAAACAAGAATTAGTCCTAGATTACGATATAGAATGCGCATGGCACAATGTTATCATAGGACGACAGATGAGCAGGGGCAGGCTTCTAATGAATCGATCTTTTTTTGCAAGCGTTCTAGCCGCGATCTTACTTTCCGGTTTTCATCCTGCGGAAGCGGCGGTAGAACCGCGTCTGGCCGGGACCTGGACCCGGGTCGATAATGCCGGTCAAACCATGACTTTATCGATAGAGCCGGGCGGTCGCTACTCTAAAACAGTAAACGGCGGCAGGTTAGTGGAAACGGGCAGGCTTCAGATGGTGGATGGCAACTGGATGACTTCCGCCGACAGCGGTCGATCGGAAAAGGGGACGTTCAGCATAATCGCAGGCAAGCTGGTTTTAAGAGGCGGAAGCACAGGCACCACCGACTGGGTCCAGGCATCGAAGCAGGCACCGGTCATGAGCGAGAAAAAATATGTAAAAGCAGAGGATGCTACCAGGGCGACCATACCCATTGCCCCGGCTCCTGTGCCTAGAATCACCTCACCAGGAGATTCCAGAAACTACCGGGCGCTCTCGAAGAATCTCAATCAAATCAATCAAAGGCCAAGTAGTTTCGGTCACGGTAACAACAGATCGGGTCTATCTAATAAGAGCAATTATGCTGCCACCCCGGGCGGTGCAAACATGACACAGACTCAACTTTCCGTACCCAATTATAATGATGCCGCCAGCGGCAGAAGTTCATTGAGCGCTAAAATCAGAGCCCAGCAAGCTCTACAAATGTCTGCCATGCCGGCTGCAAAAGTGGTGCAGGCCGCTCCCAATTCCGACGAATCCACTGTTTATGGCTCCAGGAGCCTGGAAAGCAAAGCCTTCGGTCCCCCCAGGGTAATCAGGATACAGGTGGGTGCACCACCGATTTAAACTCGGCTCCAGCGGGTTTTGAACTCTGAGTCGGCGGCGAAATATGGTCTGGTGTCGCTAGAAACAAGTTCCTGCCCGACTTCGAAAAGCAGCTCCACATCTTCCACTGTACCGCTCAGATCCCAATCGTCTTTTACTTTGTCCGATGGCTTGTGATAGTGATTGCGGATATAGTCGAGCTTCTTTGCTTCGGCATAGCCCGGTTCGCGGTCTATATAGTCCGAACCGGGAAACAAGAAAAAAAGCGCCGGTATGCCTTCTTTTAGAAAGGACATATGGTCGGAGCGAAAGAAATAACCTTTCTCCGGCTCCGGATCCGGTACCACGCAGCGCCCCTGCCCGGCTGCCAGTCTACTGAGATTCTCATCCAGACTGGAGTGCCCAAGGGCGATACTGACCAGCTCTCTAGTTCTGCCCCAGACATTCATCACATCCAAATTGATTATCGAAACGGTGGCATCAAGGGGCATGCTGGGATTAGCAACGTAAAAGTCCGCACCAAGAAGCCCCGATTCTTCGAGGGTGGTGAATAGAAATAGCACGCTGCGCTTCGGTCTGACGGTACAACTCTGGAAGAGCCCGGCGATCTCGAGAATCATAGAAACACCGGAGGCGTTGTCGACAGCGCCACTGTATACATCGCTGCCGCCGTCTTCTCGCTCGCGCAGACCGAAATGATCCCAGTGCGCACTATATATGATGCACTCGTCTTTCAAGACCGGATCGCAACCTTCGACTCGGGCGACGACGTTATTCGACTCGAAAGTGCGGAGCTTATTAGCCACCCGAAAAGAGGCGGAACTGCCTAGAGAAACCGCCTTGAAACCTTTTTCATTGGCGCTCATCTTTAGACTGTCCAGATCATGACCGGATCTGGAAAATAGTTCTCCGGCGCACTCGGCTGAAAGCCAGCCTTCAAGAAGGACCCTATCGGCAGGGCAACCCAGTTGATAGCATTCACCGCTCCAGCTGGCCTGGACTACATCGAAGCCGTAGCCGGCTTTCCGACCATCATGAATGATAAGAGCTGCGGCCGCTCCCATCTCAGAAGCCTTTTCAAATTTGTAGGTCCAGCGTCCATAATATGTTAGGGTCCGCCCTTTGAAAAGATTGGGGTCGAGTCTCTCTTCCTCTAAAGGGAACCCGGGATCGGGACGCTCGGGCTGACCTATCAAGATGACCACGGTCTTGCCGCGGACGTCAACTCCTTCGTAGTCGTTCCAGCCATACTCCGGCGCTTCTATGCCATAGCCGACGAAGACCAGTTCGGAAGAATCTACCTTGATGGCTTGCTCACAGGCTCCAGGATGCCTGGATTGACCGACGAAATCCTCAGCGAACTCGAGCGTTTTCGACCAGTCTCCTGTGCGAAGCTCGAGTTCGGGAAGACTGATGATACCTGTGACAGGCATACTCTGAAAATAAGTGCCATTATCTCCAGCCGGCGTAACACCGAACTTCTCCAGTTGACCGGCAATATATTCTATGGTGCGCTGCTCGCCTCTGGTTCCGGGAGCGCGCCCTTCGAGCTCATCGGAAGCCAGCTTATCGATATGCCTTAAAAGAGCTGCTTTCAGCTTCTTTTTCTTCAAGAGGAACCCTCGACGGGCGTCATGTTGTCTTTGGCGTCTTGCTTCATCGAGTCGGGCAGATCATCCGGCTTATCAAGACGGACAAGCAACCACTGCTGAGTGCGATCCTTATCGAAATGCACCAGAAGTGGTGCCTGAGAGGACAGCAGATTACCCAACCCGGTATCATAAACGACCTTGTCATTGTCCCCGACTGTCCAGGCAACACGCTGGGTCTTTTTGTCAAGCCTCCCATGAATTTGCTGAGTCTGACCGGAAAGCGCATCATAATAGTTTCCGGCGATATTGCCCTTCTTATCTATCGCAATCTGGAACAACATGGTGGAGTTGGTCTGGGAACCTTCTACCATAGAGAAAACTCCCAGCGGCTTCCATGTGTCCTTTTTGGTGGGAGGCTTGGCGTTGGATTCTTTGGCAAGATTCTGCGCCTGGCTGTAATACTGGTCGGCACTGGCGTAAGGAGTGCCGTTGTAATAAACCTGATTATTGTTATAGGTTATATTCTGACCGTAGCCATAATACTTCGGCTTGGAGGCTGCGCTCATGGCAAGCATTCCTGCCAGTAGAGACCAGTCGGTGATCATAAAGGCCATGCCCAGACCCCAACCGGGATACATCCAGCAGCCGGGCGCCCCCCAGAAACCATGATATCCGTAGCCATAACCAAGTCCGCGATAACCGCCTACGAAGAAATTGTTATTGTGATTGAAACTGTTTCTTACCGCGACCCCCTGGTTGTTGATGTGATTATTAGAGTAGTTGTGCAGATTATGACCGGCACCGATAACATTGTTGCCAGATATTCTTCCGTAGCCAAAATTACCACCACGACCGAATTCTCCGCCTCGTCCCATGTTTCCGAAACTACCGGAGTTACCGAAGCCACCGCCACCCCGGCCGAACTCGCCGCCGGCATGACCGAAGCCGCCCTCGTTAAAGCCACCATGGCCGAAACCGGAGCCTCCGCTAAAACCGCCGCCTCGTTCAAAGCCACCACCGAAGCCGCCGCCGCGCATACCGCCAAAGCCGCCGCCTCGTTCGAAGCCACCGCCGAAGCCGCCGCCTCGCATACCACCGAAGCCGCCACCACCAAAGCCCCTGGCCAAAGCGTAACTGCCGTTGGTGGCAAATGACAGAATAAGTAAAATCGGAATCAATCTGGACTTGAGTTTCATAACCTTGTTCTCGAGGCTCCTGCAGGGAAAAGGGGACTATTGAATCTTTTCTATCTTCAGCTCGGTCTTATCCGGTATGGCGATGCCATCCACGGCCTGATCGACTGCCTTCCAGAGATAAGCGTCAGGACCGTTCGGAGTGATCACCTGGGTATAGACTATTCTGGAACCGTCGCCGTCATTGCGGACAGTCTCGACTATCCAGGATTTGCCATCATGGAACCAGTATCCTTTACCCACACCTCCATCAGAATCGAACATCCAGGATGCCACCGAACCGGTGGCAGGGTCGGTACCGACAATCTGAATATCACGATGTTGAATATCGTCACTGGTTTTGGCCATGAATTTGAGGACTATAAATTTCTTGTTGGCAGCCATATCGGCCTCGATTTCGACCGAGCCTTCTTTACCTGCTGCTTTCCATTTGCCAAGAAGCCAACCCAGATCATCGACTGTTTGCCTGGGTTGATGGACGATGTGTTCAACGGCATTGGCGATTTTCCATGTGCCGTCTCGCTTGACATGAATGACGGTATAGCGCGTAGCTTTACCTGAATTAGACGTGTTGGTGATGGTGCCACGCTCTATGGCCGTATCATCCCCGATTAATCTGATCGACTCTATATCAATCTTCATAGCTAGTTTGGCGTCACCGGCAGTGTCGAAGAAGTTCTTGTAAACTTCTTTGATTGCGGCAACACCCTCGGCCGACTTACCGTATGGTCCGGTATAGCTGCCTTCGGGCAGCCACATAGCGATAATTTTATCGAGATCTTTCTCTTCGAAAGCCTTTTCATAGGCCAGTGCCTGGGCTCTAATCTCGCCCTCCGCCGAACTGCGGCTATCTGCACCACCTGATGCCGCTTCTGCCTCAGCGGCGATCGCCGCCGGACCTGACCACTGACCAGGCAGAGCAGCCAGGGAAAAAGCCAGAGTGGCTGATGTCAACAGAACAGTTTTCCTGATCATATCGATGAGGGCTCCTTGCGTCTCGACTAGAAGAGAATTTTAGCAAGTTTTAAAAGCTTTCTCGAAAGAATCCTGAGATACTGCAAGCCCTGTTTCTTTGAAGGCTAGTCCGAGGCAAATACATGACAAGTAAGCGAACCGTTCACACCGTCCTTCCAATTGCTCTGGGTTTAGCTCTTCTTCTGAGCGGACACAATTCGCTAGAAAGCCATGCCGCATCATCAAAGGCGGAGAGCTATCTGGAAACGGCAGAAAGCGCAAGACAGTCGGGCAGTTATAAAAAAGCGATTCCAAAATATAAAAAAGCCCTGCAAGAATACGAAAACAACGCCACCACCGATGAAGGCTATGCCCGAGCTCTTACCGGTCTTGCCATAGCGCTATCGAAGACGGGAGAGTCTGGCGATGCGTTATCTTATTTGAACAAAGCCATAGACCTCTGTCGAGCCCAGAGCTTTCGGAACAAGAAGCTGGTGGAGGATCTCAATGGAGCTTTTCTCGAATTGACCAATTCCTGCACCATTGTTGAACTGAACAGCCTGGGGAAAGGGGCCTCCGAAGCTCTAAAGCAAAACTCGTCGCAAATAGCGATTAAAAAAAATGGTGAACTCTATGAAGTAACCATCGACTCCCCTTCCCGATTCGACAGTCCCACCGGAAGCAATACCATAGACACTATCCGGCTGGAGAAAAAAGTGACTTTCAATATGAGCCGGGACCAGAACGGTAGAATCAAAGCCACAGAGATAAAAGGCTTTCAAATACGCTCGGTCGAAAAGAATATGTGGGTGAATCTCTATGACTGCGAATTCAATCCAAAAGATCAGGAAGGCAACTATCCGTCCGTGATTTCCGCAGGCAAAATGGGTGTGGTGAAACATGTAAATCGGGCACTGCCTCCCAGAATCTTTGCACCGGTGGAGGGCATCATCGCCTCGATAGATTCGATGTCGGCACCGAAAGCACCGCCCCTAGTAGTACCTGTAGAGTCGGTAGAGCCCTCAACAGAGACTAATTCGCCCCAACAGACTGAGACAACCGTGAATCAGCCCCCTGAGGAGATTACCCCCCGGGAAAATATCATCGAAAACATCGAAGTACCTATCAAGCATGTCCGGCAGGAGACGCCCCCCTCTCTAGATGAACCGGAACAACAAAAGCAAGTTATAGATTCGCCTCCTTCTATCTCGCCTGTTCTACCGACACCCGAGACAAGCCCTGCCGGGGTCGAGAAGCAGGTTAGAGATAAAGATGATGATGATGATGACGATGATGATGATGACGATGACGACGATAAAAAGCGCAAAACTTACCGGGACAGTGATGACGATGACGATGACGACGATGATGATGACGACGATTGAGATTCCATCACAAGTTCATCACATTTTCGACTAAATCAAAACTTCTAGAGCGTTTAAACGGGGCGATTAAACCGACTGTGACACGATCACAAGTCCGGCACATTCTATTGCTACGCTGAAACTGAGGCCCCAGACGTCTTCCACGAACCGAACTCTCGGCTAGTTCAAAAAGGCATCCCCATGAAATTGAGAACCAAAAGCTTAAAGATAATCCTTCCTTTACTAGCGCTGTTCTCCGTGCTGACCTTCGGTCTGATCGACACTTACGCCGCCGCCAGTTCGGGAATAAGTAACCATGCCGACAGATATCCATTCTCCGTTGTAAAAATAATAGGAGATGATCCCAACTTACCCCGATTGTTGCTGAAAGACAATAACACCAGCGATAACATGTATATTACCGTGCCACCGGCAGCAGTTGTAACAGTCAACGGAGAACCATCCGGATTTCAGAACCTTAACGAGAACGATCAGGTCAAACTTGTCTTAAATGAGATAGGAGCAACCAGATCGATCGAAGCACGTCGCACCATTAGCGGTATCGTGACAGACACGGACGGACTTCAACTGACCGTAACTCCCGACTATATCAGAAAAAGTACTTTCGCAATCAAGAAAGACACCAAGCTGCAGTCACGGAACCAGAACCTGGCCAGCTCCGAACTACACCCGGGCGACAGGGTGACAATTGTTCCGGGCAGAGAGAACAAAGCGATTAAAATCGATGTGGAGCACGAGAACCCGCTGATAAAATTCTGGAACAACTTCAAGAAGAACCTGTTCAAGCCGCTTCTACTCTTCTTCTATCTCGGCTTTCTCACAGTCATCCTTCGGGTTCCCTTCGAGTTTCCCCAGCCAATATACCAGGGACTGACCATCTATCTTCTCCTTGCTATCGGCTGGCATGGAGGAGAAGAGCTTGCCTGTCTCTCACCCGGTTCTCTGGGACTGGCAGCAGGCTTTATGGTGGTCGGCTTCTGCACCAATCTACTAATCGGCTTTCTCGCCTATTTCATTCTCCGTCGCACTGTGCCACAGATGAGGAAGATAGACACCTCGACCGTCGCCGCCTACTACGGTTCAGACTCTGCCGGGACCTTTGTCACCTGCCTGGGCGTGCTGCAATCCGCAGCCATCAGTTTTGCGGCTTACATGCCGGTGATGCTGGCGGTAATGGAGATCCCCGGTTGCCTTGTCGGTCTCTACCTTGCATCGCGATTACGCAGACGTGGAATGGACAAAGCCGGAAACATGCCCGACGAAGACGGATACAAGCCACCAACAGAAGAGGAAGCAAAAGAGATAGAAGCCCTCGGCAAAGCCGGTACCTCCCACAAAGGTACCAAGATCATCCGGGAGATGTTGCTCAATCCCGGTCTGTTTCTCCTCATCGGTGGTATCGTGGTCGGTTTCGTCTCCCGCCTCCAGGGACCAGGAGTCACCGAACCTGATGATACTCTTTTCATTTCTCTCTTTCAGGGAATGCTCTGCCTTTTCCTGCTAGAGATGGGCATGAACGCAGCAAAACGCATTCGAGATCTAAAATACGCAGGATCAAAATTCGTCCTCTTCGGTCTACTTGCACCAAATATATTTGCGCTGATTGGCATTCTAATCACAAACGGCTTCAGCCATCTCACCGCAACTCCATTCCATCTGGGCACCTACGCACTATTCGCAGTTCTCTGCGCCTCCGCATCTTATATCGCTGTTCCGGCAATACAGAGACTAGCCATCCCGGAAGCGAGTCCGACCCTTCCTCTGGCAGCGTCTCTTGGACTGACCTTTACTTACAACGTCACCATCGGCATCCCGCTCTATATGGCAATCTCCGAAGTAGTAATTCGGCTTTTACCAGTGGGCTGATTGCGGAGGCACCATCAATCTAAATGATTACTGAAGATACAGATAATGTAATCTAACAACATTGCTATTATTATGACCCCAGGCTAGTCATGGGAAGCCGTAAGTTCGTTGGTTATCCCGGCTAATTCGATGCTTTGATCCGTAGAGAAGAAAAGAAAAATGCCCATGGAGCGAAAGCCAATGCCAGGAAAGAAATTAAAGCGCAACCAGAAAGGAAACGCCCTGTCCGAATTCGGTCCGGCCATGTGGGTATTGCTGATCTGCATATTCTTTCCTCTGGTCAATATGCTCAGTCTGGCTGTGTCCTACGGACTCTGTGTGGTCCTTAATTACAACCAGGTTCATGAAGCTTCTCTAATCCCATCGGCGGACGCCACCAGCCCCACCGGCATCGTAAAAAAACTGATTCCTGACCAGTGGCTATCCGGTATGGGTAAGTTCACCAATTTGAGCGGCTATCCAAGCACTAATGTCTCTTACAAAAATGGCGTCACCACCGGCTCGGAGACAGAAAAGATTGTCGCGGTCCAGACCACGGTCAACTGCAACCCGTTCTTAACTATTCCTCTACCGGTGGTTAATGTTCCAGGCATCAATGGTCCGATGGCATTCACAGTCTATTCGGAAAGACCGATGGAAAACCCGGACTATGCCGGCGTAGCATCGGCACCGGCGCCACCTCCTCCATCAGGAGGCGGTGGCAGCAATCCCCAGGCTACCATGTTCAATCCTGGCCCAGCCGGTCCTAACGGCCCAGGCGGTCCCGGTGGTCCTGCCGGTCCTGCCGGTGCCAACGGACCCAGTGGTCCTGGTGGACCTGCCGGTCCTGCCGGCCCCAATGGACCCAGTGGACCCGGTGGTCCGGCTGGTCCTGGCGGTCCTGCCGGTCCCAATGGTCCCAGTGGTCCTGCTGGTCCTGGCGGTCCCAGTGGCCCTGGCGGTCCTGGCGGCCCGAGTGGTCCTGGCGGTCCCAGTGGCCCTGGCGGTCCTGGCGGCCCGAGTGGTCCTGGAGGTCCTGGCGGACCCGGTGGTCCTGGCGGTCCCAGTGGCCCGAACGGTCCTTCCGGCCCTGGCGGTCCCAGTGGTCCCGGTGGTCCTGGCGGTCCCAGAGGTCCAAACGGTCCTTCCGGTCCTGGCGGTCCCAGTGGTCCCGGAGGTCCCGCTGGTCCCAATGGTCCCAGAGGCCCTGCCGGTCCTGGTGGTCCTACCGGTCCGGGCGGTCCTACCGGCCCCGGAGGTCCTGGTGGTCCCAGAGGTCCAGCCGGTCCCTTAGGTCCTGCCGGCCCCTTAGGTCCAGCCGGTCCCAGTGGACCCGCCACTCCCGGTGGCTAATCTTCAATAGAGATTGAACGGCCTGCCGCTCCGGCATCCAAATCGACTTTCTTCAAGTCGAGAAAACGGCGATTCAAGTTGTCGTAGCTCTTGTAATAGATCACTCTATTGGTCAGATCTTCGATCACCACCCACTGAATATTCTCCACTTGTCGGTCAGTATCAGCAGGATCCCGGACCAGTCCTTTGGGATAATCGAGACTGTTCAATATATGTTCGGCGACATTCACTGCAGAAGCGGCATCCGCTGCCGGTCTGGCACTTGCCACCATGGTGGCGGTACGAACGAAGCGAGCAGGAGGAGTCAAATCGCCCGGCATTCCCAATAGTCCGCTTCCTTTGCCGGTCTCGTTTATCTCCATACCGGCGACATTTAGCTGGTCATGCCCTTTCGCACTGAGATGGACATAGTTGCGAAGATTGGTGATATGCCAGGGAAACTGAGGTGAATTAGTCAGCACCCCTAGAGGATTGTCATAGATTCTCTTCTCGCCTTCAATGAACTCGACCACAAGGGAGTTTCCCCCGGCGTCATGGACTGCGATATGCACTGTCGGTGTCCCACCAAGAGCTTCTATAGACTTTCCCCAGACCAATCCACCTTTCAAAGCCTGCCGGGCTTCCTCCACCGTAGAGCAGGTGCCGAGAATATAGCTGCCCACATCGCTCAACTCCAGGGCGCGGTTATGATCAGCAGGCGACACGGCGTCGTAGACGCTCTCAGGCAGCCACAATAAAGAGAACGATAGGCCCTTCTCGTTGACCCCCTCGGTAGGAAAGTCCAGACCGAAAGCGTTGAGCATGACATATCCAAATTTTGCAGTCCATGCCAGACCCGGTTCTCCACCAGGAGTTGTAGATTGGCGCTTCTGCCCCCTGGGCTGCACCACAAGCTTCGACTGCAAGTCTATGGGGAACTCCATGGTTCGACCGACAATCACACTGCCGTCAGAGGCTTTGACGAGGAAGTTCGTGCAAGCCGGGGCAGAGTCGGCTCCTCCCAGTGCAAGAGTAAGAGATAACGCAACACTCTTGATAAAACTCTTCAAAATCCTGTCTCCTCCTGGTTGACCAGCACATAGATTTTCGCACATCTTCAGCAACTCATCTAAGAATTGCGGGAAGCCTTGATACCGAAAAGAGGGCTCAATACTTTAGCTAGGGCGGGAAGAAGCAA
>CAZCBH010000075.1:0-22051 GCA_964496875.1 uncultured Candidatus Obscuribacterales bacterium
CGGCTCAGGAAAGACGATTCGGCCCCTGAGGCTGATTGTCTTTCCACTTAATTTGCGTTTTACTGTTTTATATAGTTTATATTCGATGTAAAAGAACCAAAGTAAGAGTGGTTTCTCTCACTCCGGTTCTAAAATCTATCTATCTATGTGATCAACCGACTTCAGTGCCGTCCAATCAGAAGGATTCGGCAATGAACTTCTGCCAGGCGGAAAGCTCGGGCGGCAAATGCTCTTCGAAACGCGCCAGGAAGACGGCCTGATCTTCCAGCTCTTTGCGCCAGAGCGCCGAGTCGATGTCGACCAGCCGAGCGAAGCGCTCCGCATCGACCTTGTCGAGCCCGGTGAGATCGATATCGCCGAAGCCAGGCACGATCCCCAGGGGCGTCCCGGTGCCGCCGGCTTCCGCACCACTTTCGGTACGCTCGAAGATCCACTTCAGGACCCTGAGGTTGTCGCCGAAACCAGGCCAGAGGAACTTGCCGTTCTCATCGACCCGGAACCAGTTGACACAATAGATTGGCGGCAGGTCGACAGTACCCTTATCGGCGAAGGAGAGCCAGTGAGCGAAATAGTCGCCCATGTTATAGCCGCAGAAGGGCAGCATCGCCATCGGATCCCGCCGCACCTGACCAACCTTGCCGGCTGCCGCAGCGGTGGTCTCGGAGCCCATGGTGGCAGCCATATAGACGCCGTGGGTCCAGTCGAAGCTCTCGACCACCAGCGGGATGGTACCGGCACGCCGTCCCCCGAAGAGGAAAGCACTCAGGGGAACACCCTGCGGATTGTCCCATTCCGGATCGAGGGAAGGACAGTTGATCGCAGCAGCGGTGAAGCGGGCATTGGGATGGGCAGCGGGTTTGCCGCTGTCCTTGCTCCAGGGGTTGCCCTGCCAGTCGGTGAGACCGGCAGGCGGGCTGTCGGTCAGACCCTCCCACCAGACATCACCGTCAGCAGTGAGGGCGACGTTGGTGAAGATGCAGTCCCTGGCCATAGAAGCCATGGCATTCGGGTTGGTGCGCTCCGAGGTTCCCGGTGCGACGCCGAAATAGCCGGCTTCGGGGTTGATCGCCCGCAGCTTGCCTTCACCGTCCACCTTGATCCAGGCGATGTCATCACCGATGGTGGTCACTTTCCAGTCGGAAAGAGCCGCCGGCGGCACCAGCATGGCCAGGTTGGTCTTGCCGCAGGCACTCGGGAAAGCGGCGGCGACGTACTTCTTGACTCCTGCCGGCGAGGTCAGGCCGAGGATGAGCATGTGCTCCGCCAGCCAGCCTTCTTCCCGGGCCATGCTCGAAGCGATGCGCAGAGCGAAGCACTTCTTGCCCAGGAGCGCGTTGCCGCCATAGCCGGAGCCATAGGAGACAATTTCCCGGGTCTCGGGGAAGTGGCAGATGTACTTGGTCTCGGCATTGCAAGGCCAGGCGACATCGCTTTCACCTTCAGCCAGCGGTTTGCCGACCGAGTGCAGACAGGGGACAAAGTCGCTGGTCTCACCGAGCAGGTCGAGGACCTTGCCGCCCATGCGGGTCATGATCCGCATGCTGGCGACAACATAGGGCGAGTCGGTAATCTCGACACCGATATGGGAGATCTCGGAGCCGAGCGGTCCCATGCTGAAGGGGATCACATACATGGTACGACCGGCCATACAGCCATCGAAAAGGGCATCGAGAACGGCATGGGCCTCCGACGGCGCCATCCAGTTGTTGGTCGGGCCGGCATCATCCTTGCTCTCGCTGCAGATGAAAGTGCGCTCCTCCACCCGAGCCACATCGGAGATATCCGAGCGGGCCAGGAAGCTGCCGGGGCGCTTCTCCTGATTGAGTGGGATGAGAGTGCCCTGGGCGACCATCTCGGCGCAGAGGCGGTCGTATTCCTGTTGCGAACCGTCGCACCAATAGATGGCGGCCGGTCGGGTCAAATCCGCGACCTTCGCCACCCAGGCAAGAAGGGCCTGGTTGCGTGTCGGTGCTGCGGCGAGGAGGTCTTGCGAATTCACGGTTTGGTCAGTCATTTGCTCTCCGTATGGGTGACTGGGCTCTCGACAGCTACGAAACTCCACTAGAGACCGGCGTTCAACCGACGCTCAATCATATGCCGGAAGAAGCATTGAAGAACGTCACTAATTGAGCTGGTATTGTCGAAAGGGTTTAGATGGGGCTGAAACTCAAGGTTCGAAACGGAATAAAAAACGAGAAGATGCTAGCAACTTCTGGTGTTCAGACAGGCCTGCCCCGTTAACAATACCCGGTCGGAGCCGAAACCATAGAACAGCACTGACTGAAGCGCTCCGCCATCATAAAGACTTATGTGTAAATGTTGCTTTCTGTACGAGCCCCAATTCCCCCTAGCTAGGGTTCGCTAATGTTCCGACCGGCGAGCAAAAAACAAGAAAGCTTGCTGAAACTCTAAGATTAAAGACTGCGGCAGGCCCGATAGCCGTATCACGATCAGATTGCCACCGGTCACAATACCGTCATGGGAAGTTATCCCTAAGTCTTCTATTCATGCCAGATTAAATGGCTGCGCTAAATGAATGAGCCATTAAAAAGTGGGGATATTACGAGTCTGAGACTGCATAGATTAAATAAGGAATTTAAAAAGGGAAAGGAATCGAAGACGAAATACATTACCAGATAAAGCTTTTGAGGATCCGGCCTTGAACAATTCATCTTTTTGAAAAGAGAAAATACTTTTGACCTTTGGCGAAACTGCTTGTTAGAACTAAGTACCTTTTGTTCTTCAAATTTTTCAGAGATTTCAAAACCAACCAGTAAACTCTGTCAGCCATTCTGAATCATCATCCTCTGCTTCTTGCCGAGCCTGGTGAACCGGATATTGATAGAGCGGTCGATTTTGGACTCTGCAAAAGGGCGGCCATTCGCAAGAAGGGTCGACGCGTCGTCGGGACATCGCTCCAGGCGGCAGTCTCTAACTTAGCCTTTCGAGGTAATACCATGAAAAAGCTTGAGCTTTACATCGGAACCGGTGACAACGGCTCGCACTTCTTCACCGTCCGGGACGGCGTTCGTTCGGACCGGCTGGACTTCAGCAGCACCGACGTGAATTCCATGTACGCCGAAGCAGTTCGCCTGCTCAAAGCGGACCCCGCGTTCGGCAACGAGGTGCGCATCATCGACGTCACGCACTCCGTCGTGAAGAGCGGCAGCATGACCGCCAAGTTGGAGACCCTCGAGATGGGGAACCGACTGATGACCGAGGTCGAACGTCGTGTCGCCAAGGCCGGAGCCTGCTAGCCCCGGTCACTTTCGCCCCGGCTTCCTCATTCAAGGAAGCCGGACCGTTATCGCTATGGCTAAAAACCATATTCGATGACTGCTTTATGCAGTAAACAAGTCATCTGACTTAGCTAAAAGGATGGAGGATGCTATGAACAGGCAACCTTCGACCGTCGAAACCACCTCAGTACCGGGAGTACCCCAGCACCTGGTCATAGGTGGCGGCGGTACAAAATCTATCCTGGCTGGAGTCGGAGCATTCTGCGGTCTCAAGAGAAACAGCGCATCCCAATGGGATTCCATTGGTGGCATCAGCGGCGGCTCGATTCCCGCCGCATTCATTGCCCTGGGCTTGACGCCGGGTGAGTTGCTCAGACTGTCTGTCCGCAAGGACTTTCAAGAGCTCCTAGCCAGCCGGAGACACCCCTGGAGGGTTATCCGGCAATACATCAGCCAGAAGGGGTCGAAACTCCCCATCAAAGCGCTGATGTCCTCCCAACCGCTTGGTGATTTCATCGACGAGATGATTCCGGCCTGGCCGGAGCGTTTCTGGACAATGGCGATGGCCGACATCGACAAGGTCGGTCGCTGCCAGATTGTCTTCACCAGCAAGGGAGTCTTCCGCTATGACCTGGAAGGGGAACGTGTCCAACTCTCGAACACGCCTCCTTCGGTCGGTCTGGCGGTGCGTGCCAGTTGCGCCATTCCGGGTGTGATCAGCGCCGTCGATTTCGAAGGGATGCATCTCTTCGACGGCATGCTCACCTGGGATGGTGCCTGCCCAGTCGGTGTCGTGGGAAAGCATTACGATGCCGAAGCGCCGCATATCACGGCTATCGATGTGGGTGATCTGGACAACTGGTTCGGCGTCATTCAGAAGCGCTACATGCAGTACTGGTGCGGCAAGGTGTGCGTAAACAGCCACCTTGTCTTCCAGAGCTGGTTGGAGAAAGGCGTGAAACTCGTTTCTACGCCCCACTTCAATAGCGGCGCCATCAAGCTCGATTACTCGGCGAAAGAGAAGTGGAAGGCGATCAAAGCGGCGTACCGCGCTGCCCGCGATTCCAACCACTGACCCGAGGGGGGCGCGACCTGAAGTTCAGGATGTGCCCCTCTCAAATCCGCCATCTTTCGGGATGGCATTTAGCTGGCGGGATGCAGGCGCATCTCGTCTAACACTAAGACCTCTATCAGGAGATAATGAATGAGCAAGATCTTCGTGCAGCTCCAGGGCGAGCGGATCAAGCGGATCAGCAACAAGCTGGGCGGCCACGGGTGGGATGACTCCAACCCCTACGGCAAGCACCTCCGCCGCCGCCAGGAGCGCCGCAGCGCCGCCCGGGACCTCGCCCTGCTGCTGCAGGACGAGGACGCCATGGTGGTCTACGACGGCTTCGCCTCGAAGCCCATGACCGCCGGCGCCAGCAACGGCCGCAACCTGGCCTGCGAGGACGACTCCTTCTACATGCCCTCCGAGGGCAGGCTGAAGCTCGTCCGCTCGCAGGAGACGGGCATGCTCACCTTCGCCTCCTACGGCATCGGCGACCGGGACAACCGCCAGCGCCGCCGCCGCCACCGCCACTGGTAGGAAGCGACCAGGCGGGGACCATAATCCTGTGGTTTCCGCCTTTTCTTCTCGATAACAAATCCTGAAACTCTACCCTGGAAGCCGCTCGACTCAAAATCGAGTCGGCCTTCCAGGGTTTCTTTTCTTCGATAATTATTACTGTATCTTATAGTTATTAAGACCAGAAGAAGAATGGGAACAGCAACCAGGATCTGTTGCTGCTCCCATTCTGGCTTAGGCCGCCTGGGCGCTCTCGGCGCCAGCTTCGGTGGACTTAGGCTTCCTCGAACGGCGAGGCGTTACGGGCTTTTCAGCCCCGGCCTGCTCGTCAGTTTCCGCCTTCCGCTTTCCTTTCGCGGACGCACCTGAGTCGGCGCTCTTCTTTTCAACGGAGGAAACCGAGGTGTTATCCCCGGTCTTCTTCGCTACCCTCGCGGCGCGAGCTTTTTCAAGCCGCTCCTGCTTCTGACGCTCCGCCTCGGCAAGCTCAGCTTTCAGCGCATCCAGCTCATCTCGAGCGGAGGCTTCAGCTTCGGCTTCGGCGCAGGCTTCAGCTTCGGAAACTAGACGTGTCGACACAAGGAACAGCTGGGTGCTGACCTTGGAGAGCACGAAGATGCCGAAGGGAATGAAGAGTCCTACAAAGGTGCCAATCCACCAGTCCCTGGAGAACTGGGGCAGCTGGTGCGTAAAGCTCCAGACGTTCATCGCCGCGGAAAAGCCCACCGCAGTGATGAGATACATCTGAGCGCTCAACCTACTGATCTTCTGGTCCAGTACCCTGCTACGCTCGTCACCAGTGACGAGCTTGGCCTTCTGTTCTATCGAGTCGTTGTACATGTACAACAACCAGAGTGCCATCTCACAGAATACGAACCCAGCATCTACGGCAATTGCCACCAGAATACTCACAGCCGGGATGCTGTGAGTAAAGTGAGTGATAGCCTCGAACTGGTGGTAGATGCTGACGATCAGCAGTGTGACGCCAGATACGCCTGTACCTGTACCGGCCCGCCGATACATCTTGGGGGTCATTCCATTAAGCATAATATCTCCAATCCCACCTGCTTTGACCAATGCAGGTGGTACTGCCCGCGAAAACGGACAGTACGACCGGCACTGTGAAGTGAGAGGGCTTAATTTCTTTCCCCAGGCAAAGTGACTAACTTATGAATCGAAAAAATAATCAGGGTCGAGCATTCTAGAACACTCGACCCTGGAGATGGTGGCACGGCAGGAGATATGAGATTCCCGCCATGCTACGTCTTCTTGTATTGACCGATCAACGCCAGGAGCTGGTCGCTAACAGCTTCGACGTGTCGGGATTGGGCCGCCTGCCGCTTTTTCTTACTCTTTTTACCTTTTATTTCAGGGGCAGTGATTGTTCCGCCGAGCGTCCAGAAAACCTTGCCGTCTTTACGGGATTCAGCTTTTTCAGCTTTGTCCCAGGCGACAGAGGCGATCCGTCTCAGTTGCTCGTGCAGTTTCTTCCTGCGGCTATTTGAAATAGCCTGCTTTTCGACCCGCACTGTCACACGCCGATCATTGATATCGACGGCCACAGGCTGACCTTCCGGCATGACTATCTCAGGCTCCGGCTCTTCGACGGTCCGATCAATATGATCAACCTTATCTTCGACAAAAGCAGCCTCGGTCTCGCCAGAAGAATCAGTATCAAATGCTTCATCCTCTATAGCGACTTCGGCGCCGGTCTGGGAATCTGGCTGACTAACCGAATCGGAGTCCTCTTCGATATCCTCTTCCTTCGCCTCGATAACCGGATCGGGAGTGGAGACTTCGGCAACCTCTGTTCCAATTTCTGCGGTCGAACTAACGGGCTGCTCCTGCTCAGAGACTGAGTGGGCGTTTCCCGGGATCGGCATCGCATCATCGAAAACATCCGGCAACGCGGAGTCCGCCAGCCTCGGCTCAGGCGCGGGGGAAGGAACAGTTTCATGAGGAATTACAATGGCGCCTTTCTGAAAGCCGGCACCGAGTAAATAGCACTGAGTGGCTACCTGATTGGAGAGGAAAGCGAGGAAAGGAACCAGAAGTCCCACCACGCTCGACACCCACCAATCACCAGAGAACACCGTCGCTTCTGCCGTGAATGCCCATACGTTGAAGAAACCTGACAGCAAGAAAGTCAGGCCCGAGTAGAGCACGGAATAGAAGATCGACGACCTCTGCAGAACGAAATAGACTGTGGCGAGTTGGCACCAGAAGAGTCCAGCCACAATCGCCCCGGCGGTAAGCCAGGTGGTCAGGCCGGATGTCCGGGTGGACATCGCAAGAGCCATCTCCACCTGTCTTGCTGAGACCAGCATAAGCAGGGTAGCGACACCCCACAAGGCCCAGGCTAACCAGCGAGCCATTCGTTCCGGTTGGATGGAAAACGTTTCCGAAAACAAAGGGAACCTCCATTTCCTACCGTTGTCACGCACAGAGAATGTGCGTGGCGATGAACATCTGCAGCAGATGTTCATTGCCTCGAACACTGTCTCTGTCGAAAGTCGAATAGAAGTGCGAAACCAGACGCGATGGCGTCCGGCTTATATAGGTCTGAAGATGGGCTCGTTATTTGATTTCGAGGGTCGAAATGAATTTCCGCAAATTGTAGATGAGAATTGGGTTGGTACCTATATTCCTAGGTTCTACGGCGCCTGCTTGCAAGCTGTAAACTTCCGTTCATGAATCGCTTCGTCCGGTCACATCCCTTGACTACAAAGGATTTCAGCCAATGCGCCCTGCACAATGTGAACAAGTCCTGAGGGTTAGCGCAATTATCAACTCGGTTTAATCTGTATTCCCAGGCTACCCAGAGATGAGAATTGCCGGAATCGCCTCATATGACTGAAGGAAACAACCCTCAAAACTACCAGATATGGTGCCGTATATGTATTCAAGAACCAGAATGCGCAAGCTTCTGCTACCGGTCACAATGCGGTTAGACATAATTTCCGATCTGAAAAACAGAAAATGGGTTTGACTATGATCTGAATGTGGTTAATCAATAAGCAAGTCAGAGTCCCGTTTCTGTTGTGAGTTGGCATAAAATCATGGGTATGAGCGACAGCTCAATAACAAGCAGATTCGATAAAAGCTACAACCGGGCTACGGTTCTCCGCTCGTCCGGAGATTATCGTAAAGCCCTGAAGAATTTCTTTGCTGCCATCGAGCTAGCTGTAGATCTGCCGGACAGAAAAGACGATCGTATATATCACAGTTACCTGGGTGCGGCGCGATGCCTGTTTAACCTCGGTGAGCACAATGAAGCAGAAGAGAACTATCACCAGGCTTTCGCCTTGATAGACAGCCTGGTAGAGGAGAAGCCCTCTCTAAAAGCTTCTGTTCTGTGGGAGCTTGCTGTTCTTTATACAGAGCAGAAAAGATTCGAAGAAGCCGCTATCTTCTTCGAGCGCTCCATCTATAGTGCCAGAGCTTCTTCTGATACCGAAGAGCGTTTCATCGCCGACTGTTTCTGGGGACTCTCCAAATGTTACTGTGCCCTGCGCAATCTAGAAGCAGCCGAAGTAGCGATTCGTAAAGCGATCAAAATCTATGAACATTGCAGCGATGATGTCGAAGCTGCAATTGCCACAAATCGTCGCAACCTTGCCAATATACTGATTGAGAGGAATCAGTACAAAGAAGCTTTCGTCTTGCTGGAAAAATATGGTGATCAACTAATTCGGCTTTCGGACAAAGATAAGCAGGATTATCCCGGAGCCTTTTTCAAACTGGCATGGTGCGCCCAGAAGAATGGCGACTATCTGTTTGCGGACCGTATTCTGAAAAAGGCACTTAGATTAATTCGTCTCGCTAACGGCGCTAAGTCCCCACTGACTGCCCTGGCAAAGCTTACCCTGGCGCATAACAAAACCTGCCAGGCAGATTATCTCGGGGCCGAAAAGCTTTTGAAGGATGCAGTCAAAATGCTTGCCGAAGCAGATATGTCTGTCTACAAGTACGATTATGCCGGTGCACTCTTCGAACTGGGCCAGTGTCTAATGAAACAGAAGCGCTTCAAAGCAGCTATAGAAGTCTTGAACAAGCTGTTGGCGATTCACGAAGATGATCCGCTCTTCAGCCCGGAGCTTTTTGCAGATACTTTGCACAGCCTCGCTCTGTGCCACGAGATGGATTGTAGCTACGCTGCCGCCAGAGACTACAACCTTAGATGTCTTTTCATCAAAGAACAGATCTATGGAAGGATGCACGAAGAAGTGGCCCAGTCTTTGTTTCAGCTTTCATCCTGCTTGAGAAAACTCGATAACGGCAGAGAAGCAGAATTCGCCCAGACTCGGGCCAATGAAATCACCGAAGCCCTGTTCACGTCATCTTGATATCACCGGCAATACCATTTTAATTTTATAGGAACGGATCTGCCCGGGACTAAATCTTGCTTTAATAAGCAAGATTACCGACATATTCTGACTCTCTTCTAAGACCGCTATCGCACTTAGCGCGCCGTCTAAACTTCGGTAGCAATATAACTAAAAAGCTTTAGAAAAGGTCACAGATTCATGGTTTTTAAAAGAATCACAGAACATTAAATGACTATCACATCTATTCTACCTATTAATAGAAATGACGGCCAAAATCAAAATCAAAGCGTAAATCAGGTCTGGTACGCAAAACTATACTTGCCTCATATTAGGCCCAAGAGTTATCAAGGGGTATGTCTTCGTTCCATCTTTTCAGTAGAGGAAACCCTTCTAAACCCGCAGTAGTTTTCTGGCAACCAACCATCGAACAACCCTCCCTGAGGGGCGGAGACATACAGTTACGGTTCGTCTCGAAAGATTCTTTCGAGGCCGATCTGGTTCTATCAACTCTAACTTACCAGTACGGAGAAACGTATGACCATTCACGTAGACACCCCCCTGCAGTCAATCTGTGCAGCCGTTGCGGCAGAGCATGGGTTCGATATGCCGGCCGGGGTGGACCAGGCTGAGGAACTGGTGAAGAATCTCCTCGAACAGGACGAGGTCGACCGGTGCAAACTGGCAGCGGCGCTGTTGATTCTCGGCTGGACCTACCGTCGGTTCTACCGGCATGAGGAAGCGGAGCGGATGTATGTCCAGGCCCGCGGGCGATTCACCGAGAATCCGCTCGAGGTCAACCGGAACACCGCCCGCGCCAACTGGTTCCTGGCTGAGAGCAACTTCTTCCGCAACAACCACGACGTCGGTCGGACTCTCTTCTGGAAGGCCATCCGGGAATTCTCGGAGGCCGCCGGTCTCTTCGACGAAGAGGCTCGGGCCTGTGTCGAAGACTTCTGGCACTGCGCCACCGGCATCGTCAAAGACGACGAGCTGGCCGGCGAAATCGAAGACGTGATGGAATTCACGGACTTCTGCCAGGCCGAAGGCTGCGACGGGCACATCACGATTCTGGCGGCCTGACGCAAGTCGGTCCAAAGGTTTCTGATGAAACCCAAGGGCGTCGGTGGTCAGGTGTAACAGTCTGCCACCGGCAAAACTCAAAACTTCGAACCGAAAGGTAGTGAAGCAATGACAGTACAAGCAAAGGTTCCCACCGCGTGCACGTTCAGCACCAAGGGACCCCGGGACTTCTCTGTCGACGAAATCAGGAGCGCTCGTCGTTCCTGGGCTCGCTTCGACGGTTTCACGGGTGAGACCTGTGGCGAATGTGGCGCCAGGGCCAATGTTCTGGTCGGCTCCGCCGGCTGGCACTGCGCCTGCGGCCACTTCAACATGCAGTCTCACTCGGACTCTCACACTCCGCACGACCTGCCCGACTACGGTCCCAGGCGATTGGTGATCGTTGCCGGTCTGGCGGACGACGAGGACGACGCTACGGATGAGGGCGGCGGCTGCGGCTGCAAATAGCGGCTGAAGCCTGACTGACCCGAATCCTGCTTCCGGAAGGAGGTGATCGAAACACAATCGGTCGCCTCCTTCCTTTTCTCTAAATCGAATCCCAAAAAACGGAGCGAAAACTCTATGATCCAGTTCATCACTGATATCGGTGCCATGCTCGGCTCGTGGCTCAACGCCGGCTTCTGGCTGGTCGCCATCTTCGGCGTGCTCGCCATCGTCGGCGCCATCGTCAAGAAGAAGACCGACGAGGACTCCAAGATCCGCGACCTGGAAGGTCTCAAGACCCTCTCCAAGAAGACCTGCGTGGTCCGCTCGGTCTCCCATGACCGGCGCGGCGGCACCCGGGCCCAAAACGGCAAACCGATAGCCGTCATCCGCTTCGAGGGCGACGTCATAGCGACGGAGCGTTCGAACCTGGCGCTCCTGGTCAACGAGATCATATTCAACAAGGACCGCATCTCCAAGCTGATCGTGGTCGTCACCTCCCCCGGCGGCGCCGTGCCCCACTACGGTCACGCCTTCGCCGAGCTGGAACGAGTGCGCAAAGCCGGCATCGAGCTCGATGTCTGCGTCGACACCGTGGCGGCCTCCGGCGGCTATCTCATGAGCCTGCCGGCAAACAAGATCGTCGCCGCCCCCTTCGCCTATGTCGGCAGCATCGGCGTAGTCGCTCAGGTGCTGAACTATCACGACCTGCTCAAGCGCATCGGCGTCAATCCGCTGCTCTTCACCGCCGGTCAGTTCAAGCGCACCGTCACCGCCACCGGTGAGGTCACCGACGAAGGCAAGGCCCACTTCCAGGGTCAGCTCGATCGCATTCACCACGCCTTCGGCGCACTGGTGGCGAAGTACCGCACCGGCGTCGAAATCGAACGGGTGACCACCGGCGAGCACTGGAGCGCCCAGGAGAGCGTCGAGCTCGGTCTCAATCTGGTGGACGAAATCGCCACCAGCTCCGAGTATCTCTTCTCCGCCAACGGCAACCGCGACCTGGTGACGCTCTCCATCAAGAAGGACCCGAAGTCGAAGCTCCTCAGCCTGATGAGCGCCGGCATCGACATCGTTCTCGACAAGGTGGCCGCAAGGCTCTCGAGCAACGGCGTCACCAACTGAGCCTCCTCACCCTAGGCTCACCCTCTGTAATCTTCGCCAAGGAGAAAGCCGAATGTTGAAAGCTTTTACCATCGCCCATCACGGCCACGAAGGAGTCGGCAGCGGCTCCACCGTGGTGGTGGCGACTTCCGAAAGGATGGCGCTGCACATGATAAAGATGCATTTCGACGCCAAGCCGGAAGGCTACAGGCAATACCACCGCATCGACATGCTCGAGATCGAGCCCCACGAGGACTCCCATCTCGGCAACGAGGCCGTCGACACCACCACTGCCGGTGTCAAGCTGGAGTACCGCTTCAGCGAAGATGGTCCTCCCTGCGGGGAAATCGTCTACTTCGGCTTCCCGGTCGAAGAGATTGCAGCAGAGCTCGACTCGCTTCAGGCGAAGAAGTACGACGGACGCGGCGTCAGCTGCGTGCGCACGCTCATCTTCTTCCTGCGGCGAAAAGAGTTCGACAGCGCCCGGGCTGTGGCCCGCAACGAATCGGACAAGATTCGCAGCCACGAAGACATCGTGGCGGTGCTGAAGCGCATCGGCTTCTGGTACGAGCTCGACTTCTCGAGCTGGCAAGAAGCCTGACCACAACATCAACCTAAAGCAAACTCGCTTTTAGCAAAAAGGAGAATGCCTTGCAACCGCAAGTGAACATCGAAACCGACTGGGACAAGACGCCAGGCTGGGAACCTATGGGAGTCGGACTCTCCGACAGCTTCCTCGAAGGTGAGCCGGTCCATGTCCTTGCCACCATCGCCATGCTCTGCATGCAGCCGAAACCCGCTGCTGTCGAGCCACACCCCCAGGCTCTGGCCACTCTCGCCCTCTACGCGGCGGGCAGTGCGGTCACCCTGACGACCCGGCAGTTCCGCAAGCTGGAGCGCATCGTGCTTCAGTACATGGACGTTGTCGGCGGCGAGAACCGCTTCATCGGCACCCGCAACTGGGAGTACGCCTCCTATGTCCGGGACCGTGCCGTGGAGCGCGCCAAGCGCGAGATGGTCATCTAACACCTGACCGCACCAAACCGGGCGACACGGGGCTTCTGCAAATGAAGCCTCGTGCCGCCTTTCTCATAAGCAGATATTACGGAGATTTGAAATGAGCATCGATAATCCGGATAAATCCGAGCACCGACTGGCGGACGACGAAATCATCGCTCTGATCGAACAGATGTTCGACGAGGACGACATCGGCTTCGCCGGTCACCAGAACAGCAACGGCGCCGACTGGTACGAGTGCCATTGCTGCCGCAAGGAGAACCGCATTCAGGGTCATGCCTGCGGCAACGCCCACATCCTCAGCTACGAGCACGAGCCGGACTGCAACGCGGTCAAGCTCTACAACATGCTCCAGGCTGAGGAGCGTGACGACCACGCGATCATCGCCCTCTTCGAGGAGATGATCAACTCCGAAGAGATCGCGCTTGCGGCGCACCAGAACTGGAATGGCGCCGACTGGTACGAGTGCCCTTCTTGCCGCAAGGAGACCAAGGTCAAGGGTCATGCCTTCGGCACCATGCACCTCACCATGGGCGACCATGAGGACAGCTGCACGGTCATGAAAATCTACCGCGCGCTCGAACTGCGCGCGGACAAGGACGACTGATTCCTCTCCAACCAGCGGGGTTACTTCATGGAGGATAAGCAGCATCACGTCTACATCTTCGACCTGTGGTTCACCCTCATCTACGGGCTGACCACCGATCCGATTGCCACTTTCTGGCAGATTCTGACGGGCAAGGACGACCCTTGCCCCGATGAATTCATCCGGGAATGTCTGACCATCGACATCAGCTACCCCGACGCTTACGTCCAGTCCATCGCGCGGAAATTCGGCTTTGCGGCCACTCCGGCGGTGCTCTGCCAGTTCCGGAAAGTTCTCCAGGACGAACAGAGCGCGCTCGGGCTCTACCCGGACACCCTGGAGGTGATCGACGAACTCCGGCGCCGCGGTCACAAAACCGCGCTTGCTTCCAACCTCTGGCCCTTCGCGGTGCGGACGGTGGACAAGCTCATCGGACTGCGGCACCGCTTCGACCACCTCGCCTGCTCCTTCCAGGTCGGCCATTCCAAACCGTCCCGGGAGCTCTTCGACAACGTCACCGGCTGTCTCGGCGTTCACGCCGGACAATGCACCATGGTCGGAGACAGCCTCGCTTCGGACATCCGCGGCTCGCTTGCCGTGGGCATGAACGCGGTCTTCATCGACCGCAACAGCTCCCGCGGCCAGACCAGCCAGGAAGTACCGGGCGGTGTCTCGGTGGTGGCGACCCTTTCTCAGCTCTTGTAGCAGGAGGAACAAGAAAATGCTTACCTTTCTGAGCACCGACCAGGTAGTTCAGGAACAGAGCCGCCAGCTGCAACTCTACGGATTGGGCTCCCCCGGAATCATCAGCAGGGAGAGACTCGATTCGGCAGTGCTGGCGGCTCAAGCCGGCTTCGGCGAAAATTACTTCTACGACTCCGCCGCCGCCATCGCTTCTGCCTATCTGGTCAGACTGGCGAAAGCTCACGCTTTCGGCAACGCCAACAAGCGCACCAGTCTGGCTGCGGCTCTCATCTATCTGACCATCAACAACTACGTCTTGACGGCGTCCCCCGATGAGCTGATAGACCTGGTGCTGGCGAGTGCCACCGGCAACGGTGACACAAAACCAGCCCAAGAATTCTTCGAGAGCCACATCGAAGTTCTGCCGGGTAGCATTCTCGAGCTGACATTCGAGGATGCCTCGGCTCTCGTTCACAAACGTTTCGGTCCGGTCTTCACCAGACTGGCCGATCTCTAAGCGGACGAAAGCAGCGGAAAAAATCGACAGATTCGCTGCTCTCGCATCATCAACAATTAACTGAGGTTGCATGGAGAATGGAAACCAATTCATCGGCTACGGCGGATGATGCCTCCGAATGGAACAGACTGCGTGCCGAGTTCAGAGCACTGGAGAGCACCTTCGACGAACGGACCAGAGGTCTGTCCGCTGAAGAGCGCTCGATAATCTGGGCTCCGGCCGATGCATTTGCCGACCAGGCCGGCATGGACAAGCTCAAAGGCGATCTTCGCCGAGCCTGTTCGAGCCTGAGCTGGGCTGTCGAGCACGCCGGGAGAATCCTGGCGAAGTTGACGGCCTGAACCAAGCATTAAATTCCAGCCGGAACGAAAGCGACCGTTCCGGCTGGTTTCAATTGAAACTCTGCAAGAAGGAAAACTCGCATTGAGTATCCAAATCGACCCAAGCGCCCAACTCGCCAACGGAAACAAGGTCGGGGAGAAGCCTTTCTTCACCCTGGAAGCACCGCAGCCGATGGCCGAAGGTGACTTCAGCATCTGCATGGTGCCCCTGCCCGCCATTCCCGGCGACGTCGCCACCGGGACCTTCGTCCGTCGCAAGACCTACGGCGAAGCCGGCGAGAATCACACCGTGGCCAGGTTTTCGGTGCCGCGTGGCACGAAGATCATCGGTGTGAACGGACGCTCCCGTTCCGAAGACGAAGTCGGCGATGACATCGACAGAGGACCCTCGCTGGTTCTCGCGGTGCCGCGTCGGGTGGCCGTTGTGGCGGAGATGGAGATTCACCTTCTCCACGCTCGCAAGGGCTCCGTCGACTGGTCGCCGACCGGTCAGGGGCTTCTGGTTCCTGCCGGTCTCAGCTATGTCGGCAGCTATCGCTATCGCAGCTACGCCTACGGCACCATCTTCGTCTTCCAGCCCGAGCGCTATCTGGCGTAAGGCTGAAGGCCACGACAAATTTTGAGAGAGGCCCCCAGGGGCCTCTCTTTTTTCTCCGGCTTTATACTATTTTGTATAGTGGTTTCCATTGACATCAACATCGTCGTGTAATATGCGCAGAGCCAAGATGCGCTAAACTCCTATAGTCAATTTGGAGAGGAGCAAAAACAAAAATGCTTAAATCAGACGCCGAAAGAAAAGTAAGAAGAGCCATCGAAGATTACAGCGCCGAGTTCAGCGAAGAGCAGATCGAAGCACTCTCGGACATGATCCTGAAAATCGCCTCGACAGTCGTAGAAGAAGCCCTGGCATCATGGAAACCCGGACCGGGCGGCAGACCCTCCTTTTTTGCTTAATATCTCAGGATCGAATCGAACAGTCTGGGATATGATCTGGAGCTCCGCCAGAGGAGACCTGTCCGACCTGCCCTGATACCCGCTCATGGAGAGCAAGGGGATGTAATACCATGACCACCACCACCACAGCAATTCAAGAAGCCAAGAGCCTGCAAGAAGAGATAGTAGCTCTCAGACGCCGTATTCATGAGAATCCCGAGTTGAGCTTCAAAGAGTTCGAAACCGCCGAACTGGCTGCAGAAAAACTTTCTGAGCTGGGTTACAAGGTCAAGAAAAAGGTCGGCAAAACAGGTGTCACCGGCGAGATTGGTGAAGGCATCGCCATAGGCATCCGCGCCGACATGGACGCTCTACCAATTAAAGAAAGCAACCCGGTCTCTTACAAGTCTAAAAACGAAGGTGTGATGCATGCCTGCGGCCACGACGCCCATGTCAGCATCGCCCTGCACGCAGCCAAACTGCTAAAAGAGAAGCCCCCCAAAGGCAAGATTCGCATGTTGATGCAGCCGGCAGAAGAATACGGAGACGAAGAGGGCGTTTCCGGAGCGGTCAGAATGATTGAAGACGGAGCGCTCGATAATCTCTCTGCCGTTATCGGCTTGCACATGGACGCCAGTCTGCCTACCGGCAAAGTGGGCATTCTAGACGGTCCGGTCATGGCAGCAGTAGATGAATTCTCGCTGAAGATCAAAGGAAAAGGCGGTCATGGGGCTTATCCCGAAACCACTATCGATGCCATCGTAATTGGTGCTCAGGTGGTCTCTGCAATCCAGCATATCGTCTCCCGGCGCATATCGGCCCTGGAGCCCGCCGTAGTTACCGTAGGATCTTTCCAGAGCTCCAGCACCCGCGCCAATGTAATAGCGGAGGAAGTCCAGATTCAAGGAACTTTCAGGACTTTCAATCCCGAGACCCGGACACTGATCAAAAATGAGCTGGAGAAGATCTGCGGCATAACCAGAGCCCTTGGCGGAGACTATGAACTGAAGTACGAACTGGATTATCCACCCACGGTCAACGACCCCGAGATAGCCGAAGTAATGAGACAGGCAGCTCGAGATCTGATTGGACCGGAAAATGTGATAGAAGTAAAACCGAAAACCTGGAGCGAGGATTTCGCGTACTTAGCCCAAAAAGTACCCGGCGCTTTCATGTTCCTTGGCGCCGAGATAGAAGGTGACACCAGATGCCACCACAGCCATAATTTCGATCTCGATGAAGCAGGCTTCTATATAGGCACTGCCATCCTTGCCGAAACCGCCCGCAGACTAATTTCCCACTTCGACGGAAAAGCGTAACCCTACAGGAATCCGAATCGCCCGATGAATCCAAAGCTGGAAAAACTCAAGCCCTATCCTTTTGAGAGACTGCGGATTTTGCTGGCTGATGCCAAACCGGATTTGAATCAGGAGATGATTCGCTGGTCCATAGGCGAACCAAGCGGTGCGCCACCGCCCTTCGTTCTAGATGTTCTCAAAGGCAGCCTCGCCAGCTTAGGCAACTATCCCACTACCCTGGGCACCAGGGAGCTGCGGGAGGCGATTGCTGCCTGGCTGAGCAATCGTTTCAAGATAAAGCCGGAGCTTCTCGACCCGGATCGGCATGTAATCCCGGTTTCCGGAACCAGAGAGGCTCTTTTCGCCATCGCCCAGGCCGTGGTAGAGCCCGACAGTTCACCTTATGTAGTATCACCCAATCCTTTCTACCAGATCTACGAAGGAGCAAGCCTGCTCTCCGGAGGACAATTGCACTTCATGAATCTGAAGGAAGAAAACTCTTTCAATCCTGACTTCTCCGAGGTACCAGACTACATCTGGAAACAATGCAGCCTCATCTATGTCTCGTCTCCTTCCAATCCTACGGGCGCCTGCATGACTTACAAAGACTGGAAGATGTTGATCGACCTCTCTCAAAAATACAATTTTGTAATAGCCGCAGACGAGTGTTATTCGGAGATTTACCGGGACGAATCCAGCCCCCCAATCGGCTTGTTGCAAGCGGCTGTCCAGGCAGGCTTGAACGATTTCAAAAACTGTCTTGCTTTTCACAGCCTCTCGAAACGCTCCAACCTACCCGGTCTCAGATCCGGCTTCGTTGCCGGAGACTCAGAGATCTTGTCCAAGTACTTGCTCTACCGAACCTACCACGGATGCACCATGGCTGAACCGGTGCAGAGAGCGAGCGCCGCTGCCTGGCGAGACGAAGAGCATGTGATCGCTAATCGCCAATCTTATAGAGAAAGCTTCGAAGCGGTAATAAAGACTGTTGATACCGACGGCTGCCTCGGACTGAAACAACCGGATGGTGCTTTCTATTTCTGGTTCGAGACGCCAATAGACGAGGAGCGATTCTGCTTCGAACTCTTTGAAAAAGAGCATCTTCAGGTACTGCCTGGATCTTATCTATCCCGGGAAACAGACGGACTGAACCCGGGGGCGAACAGAGCGAGAATGGCTCTGGTTGCCTCTACAGAGAACTGCCTCGAAGGAGCAGTCAGACTGAAAAGATATCTGGATAGCATAAGCGGCTGAGGCTGCCAAATGGAGAAGAAAGTGATGAACACCGGCGAAATCAGAGAGATCATAGAAGAAGCCTTCGAAAAGCGCTCGGAGATAACCCCGAGCAAATGCGACAAGAAGGTTCGTGATGCCGTATACGAAGCTCTATCGTCCCTAGATGACGGCAGCCAGAGAGTCGCCGAAAAGATAAGCGACGAATGGATAGTTAACGAATGGCTCAAGAAAGCAGTTCTCCTTAGCTTCCGCATCGAAGATAATTCGGTGATGCCGGGAGGATACACCAATTTTTACGATAAAGTACCAAGCAAATTCGAAAGCTATTCGGAAAAACAGTTCGAGGAAAGCGGTTTCAGAATCGTGCCGCCGGCTGCGGTCAGAAGAGGAGCCTATGTCGCTAAAGACGTTGTGGTGATGCCCTCTTTCATCAACATCGGAGCCTATGTGGACGAAGGCACCATGGTCGATACCTGGGCAACTGTGGGCTCCTGCGCCCAGATCGGTAAAAACGTGCATCTTTCCGGCGGCGCCGGTATCGGAGGAGTACTCGAACCGCTGCAGGCCAGCCCTACTATTATCGAAGACAACTGCTTTATCGGCGCCCGCTCCGAAGTGGTAGAAGGGGTCATTGTAGAGGAAGGCTCGGTTATTTCTATGGGTGTCTTTCTTGGTCAGAGCACCAGAATCTTCAACCGTGAATCAGGCGAAGTGAACTACGGCAGAATCCCCGCCGGCTCGGTGGTGGTGCCTGGTTCGCTGCCTTCGGCCGATGGCTCCTGCAGTCTTTATTGCGCGGTAATCGTCAAACAGGTAGATGCCAAAACCAGAGCCAAAGTCGGTCTCAACGAGTTGCTGCGTACACCCTGAAGCTGAATCTGTCTGTTATCAACTCTCTTTCTTTTCAGAAACGACCAGATCCTGCCGCTGCAACTTCTCACCAAGACCGTGGGCCAGATTACGATAGAGCAGAAGACCAATATCCGGGCGTTGCCGAACCAGCTGATTGAGTTCATCATTGGTGAGCACGGCCACTCTCGTGTGCTTCGATGCGATAGCCGAAGCGGAGTGCTTCTTCCTGGTAAGGAAGGAGATCTCTCCCAGACATTCTCCGGCTTTTACCGACGCGATAGGCTCTTCGGAATGCGACATATACACCTCGATTTCACCGGTGAGAATGACATACATCTCGATGGCATCCTCATCCTTTTCGAATAGAAGTTCACCTTCTTCAAGCTGCCTGACAGAGCAAAGGCAGGCCAGACGATGGGCTTGCTCTTTGCTGCAGCCCTTGAGCAGATCCATCATCTCTAAAGCGTCGAGGACCTCAGGTACAATATCCTTTTGCCTGAAAGCCTTCATGACCACATCGGCAATTTTCTGCACTTTCTGCGATAGATGAATCTCGCCCAGATCAAGGGGAACGTTTATGCGAGCCATTCTTACCGCATCAAGACGCTCAACATCATGGAAAACCAAGGCTGGAAGATATGCCACCGGCACGAAATTGAGCTCTATCAAAGTACGCTGCATGCGCATAAGCACTGACGTCGATTTCAACGAACTCGGCTTTATAGTCTTCTCTCAAATGTCGCTCCAGATTTGTGAGCAAAAACCTGATTACATCATCATTCAAAGAGATAAGCTCAAAGATTCTAGAGGCTTTTTCGATCTCGTCAAAAGTAAAGCCCACGGCGCCGACGACTCGACCGTCTTCTTTGGCAATAAGATAGCGAGACTGAGTCGCCTTGTGTTTGAAAACCCCATAGTGCAGACGCAACGGACCGAAAATCTCGCGATTCGAGACTCGACCTCTTTGAATACGCAACAAACTAGAGTAGCCCTCGCTGGTCAGCTCTTCTAGCTCGTAGCCCTCAATCATCGGATAAGAAGAGGAGAACTCATCCACTATTGCATCATATTTGATACCACAGTTTTCAAATGCCAGACAGGCAACCGGATAAACTTCGGGGATAATTCGAGGGTGGTTATTGCGCAGACTGAGAGCCTGACCTAAATATCTAATCATGAGCGCTATGGACTCTCGCCCGGAGATTAGCATCTTGAGAGGTTCAAAACCAACCGGATGAAATCCGCTCTTCTCTGCAATCTTGAGGGTATATGGATGCACCACCCGGGCGTCCATCATCCCGACTTCCAGGCGCTCTCGTATGCGATTGAGGCGCTCATGCATCAAGAGCTTGCCCACACCCAGGTTACGCTTAGTAGGATCCACCGCCAGACGCCCGAACTCCCCGGTAAGATCGGAATTCGCCCCCACCTGGCAGATAACCGAAGCGGTGCCGAGAAGTTCGCCGGTATCTTCATCTTCTGCCACCAAAATGACCGTATCATCGGTATAGATCATCTTGGTGAGCAACTCCAGATCATAGAACTGCGGATAGGCATAGTCTTTTCCGTAGCATGCTCGAAAGATTCTGCTTATCTCCGGCGCATCATCCCGGTTTGCTTCTCTTACTACAATCATTTTTTAGATTTGCCAGCGGACTCCTCTTCCCAGGGCGGCTCCAGCGTTCAAGGCGATTTGCCTGAAATATCTGGAACCTATGAGAAGGGCGTTTTCATCGAATACGAAACTACTCGAGTGAGCAGGAAACTCCTTGCCTTCTATCTGGGCTCCAAAACGAATATAGCAGCCCGGGACTTGTTTTACATAGAAGGCGAAATCTTCACCACCCATATTAGCCACCGGCATCTCACCGACATTCTCAGCACCGACCACTTCTGCCGCCGCTTGACGAGCCAGCTCCACTCCATCCTTGCTGTTCACAAGAGTAGGCAAACCAGGCTCTAACTCGACGGTAACGTTGGCACCATGCAACTGACCGACCGAAGAGCCTATACGAATCAAGGACTTTTTGAGATGCTCCCGCACCTCTTCATCCTGGGTTCGAATCGTCCCTTCCATGTGACAGCGCCCAGCTATGACATTGGAAGCCGTTCCAGCCACAAATTTGCCCACCGTGACCACCGAAGGATGGGCCGGATTTACTTCCCGAGAGACCATGGTTTGCAAAGCCATGACCATCAAACTTCCGACCACCACAGCGTCCACAGTTTCATGGGGTCTGGCGGCATGACCACCTTTGCCGTTCACGGTTATATAGAAAGTATCGGTAGATGCGTTGACCACGCCCTCTGTGACAATCAACTTTCCGGTCTCATAGTGGCGATCTATATGGCCACCAAATATGATACCTACATTATCCAGCCCACCTTGCTCTATGATCTTCAAGGCACCATCGCCCACCTCTTCGGCTGGCTGAAAAATCAGGCGCACCGGTGCAGGCAAGGATTCTTCAGCCAGTAGCAATTCTGCTGCGCCGATAACCATACTGGTGTGGCCATCATGGCCGCAAGCGTGCATGACACCGTCATTGGTGGAAGTAAATTCCAGTTCGGTCTCTTCGTGCACAGGCAGGGCGTCGATATCAGCTCTCAGGGCCACCGCCGGAACACCTTTGGGTCCGGGAATATCAGCGATTATGCCTGTGCTGCCCTCAATACATCTATAAGAGATGCCGAGCCTATCGAGCTCCTCAGCTATCTTCCGGCAAGTTCTCTCCTCTTTCCAGCCCAGCTCCGGGTGCCGGTGCAGATCTCTACGGAAAGCGATCAGTCGGTCGCTCAGCGACGCTAAATCTAAAGAAGCCACTCTTACAAAGGTCCTCTTA
>CAZCBH010000075.1:22151-23551 GCA_964496875.1 uncultured Candidatus Obscuribacterales bacterium
TCGGTCGCTCAGCGACGCTAAATCTAAAGAAGCCACTCTTACAAAGGTCCTCTTACAAAATTTCTCTATCCGGCCCTAATGTTAGCACCCCAAAAGAGTGGAATCGGGCTTTATAAAGCCTGACAAAGGCTTTCCGCGTTTATTGATGTCAAGCTGCATCAACCGGGCCAACTTGATATCACCCACCCAGTTGATACCTGTTTCAGAAGCCCGACTGTAAAAACTCTATTCCTTGAATTTCGGCTGCTTTAGAAACTAGATTTTAGCGTATCTCTAGCTTTTTGAATCAGCAGGTTTTTCAGAAACAGATCTAAATCAGGACCGACCACGATCAATCTTTCGACTCCGCCCAACTAATTCGACCGATTTCGAACAGTTGCCGGAGAGGTCCTGAGCAAGAACAAGACTCTGTCCACTGCCTGATTCTCTCAAACACTTCGAATACCAAACATCGGAGACACCCCATGAACATCGATATGGAACGCATCCAGGGTCTGCACTCGAGGCTGCTGGATCTGAGCCGACGTAGCACAGAGGTGATTGCCAATGCCCAGAAGCAGCGGCATCCTTTCGATAACCTGAACGACGCTCAGAGACTCTTCTGCGGTTTTCTCGCCCATGAGGCGGGTCAGCTTGTGATTGCCGCGGCTACCAAGCTAGGTCTGAATCAATCTCTTCACGCCGACGCCGACATCCAGGCTGCTGCCCAGAACTTCTTCACCGCTGCCGGTCCTTTCCTCGGCACCCATCCCGAACTGGTCGAAACCGCCTACCTCAACGGTGCGGAGATTTTGATCGACTCGGCTGAGGCGCTGATTCACAGAGCCGAACTGGTTCTCACCGGTCAGGGCAGCATGAAGCCATGAGCATTTTGTCAGCCAATCTCTATCGGCATCGGCGCAATCCTCTGGATTGGAATCGCTGAACTTACTCGGACCGATCGGTACTTTTATGCTTCTGCTCTGCTTCATCACCGACAGGCTACTGAAGCTCGGTCGAAGCCAAAAAGCAGTTTGATTTTAAGAGAGCCGCCAGTTGAATCCCTCAGGGAATTAGATAAACAACTGCGCGGCTTTCTGTTCACCCTCGCCCTACTATTGCTTATCGTATTTCAAAAGGAAGAAAAATAGAATGAATTTGGTGCCAGCTCACAGGCACTGAAGAATCGAAAAGATTACTGCAAGAGAACTCTGGCAAACAAAAGTAACCCCGGGCTGGATGCCGTCGACCTGTGAAAGCAACCATTCGCATGAATTGGTCATCGATCACAGTGAGTGCTGCATCCAGCCCCGGAGCTTCAATCTAAAAGGAAATTAGCCGATCAGTTCGTTTTACGTGATTCGTTATTCGTTCTCGTCGTGCTTCTTGTGGAAGCAGTGATCGCAGAGCTGTCCCTTGGG
>CAZCBH010000076.1:0-7247 GCA_964496875.1 uncultured Candidatus Obscuribacterales bacterium
CATGCAAACTCTGTGTTACGTATAGAGGCCACCGTTAACTTCAAGTACCTGTCCGGTTACATAAGAACCAGGACCGGCGAAGAAGAGAACGGCATTGGCGATGTCCTCGGGACTGCCCATTCTCTTAAGAGGGATTCTCTCAAGAACTTTATTTATATTTTCCTCACCAAGGGCTCTGGTCATATCGGTGTCGATGAAACCAGGAGCGACTGCGTTGCTGGTGATGTTTCTGGAGGCGTACTCCAGGGCGACGGTCTTGGTGAAACCGATCAGACCGGCTTTAGCGGCAGCGTAGTTCACCTGACCGAAGTTGCCGTGCACCCCTGTGGTGCTGGCGATGTTGATGATTCTGCCGCTTCTTTGTTTGGACATTACCTTGATAACAGGTTTTGTTACTTTGAAAGCGCTGGAGAGGTTGGTATCGATGACTGCTTGCCAGTCTTGTTCCGACATTCTCATGTAGAGGTTGTCACGGGTGATACCGGCGTTATTAACCAGCACGTCGATACGACCCCATTCGCTCATGATTTTTTCGACCATCTTCTCGATACTTTCAGAATTGGTCACGTCGCAAACCACCGAGAGGGTCTCTCCACCCATCTCTTTGAGTTCGCCGGCGGTTTTCTTGCAGGTCTCTTCGTTGATGTCGCTGATTACTACTTTAGCGCCAGCTGCCATCAGGGATTCCGCTATCGAGCGACCGATTCCTCTGCCCGAGCCGGTAACCAGGGCGACCTGGTCCTTGAGCTTGAACTTATCGGCTTGCTTTTCGCACATAACTTCTGTAGACATGATCAAACTGTTCCTATGTTTGTTATGTAATGTCTGAATTGCGGTATTGTATCTGACAATCAGAACTATCAGAACATTTGATCACTTCTTAGTTAACATAAGCCGCTCTTGACTAGGCCTGCCAGAGTTGAATTATCGCCTCGGCAAGCTTTTCGACCGCTTCTCTGTTTTCCAGGTTCTCCACCCAGCGGGCAGGCAGCTTGCTGGCTCCATGATAGGCTCCGGCGAGCGCGCCCACTATAAGGGCTACGGTATCCGTATCGCCGCCGATGCGGGCGGCGGCACAGATGGCTTCTTCCGGGTCGTGACGGAAGATCAAGAACAGTCCTACGGCGCTGGGGACACATTCGAAGACCGATGGCTCGACATTTACAAGAGAGTAGGGAATATCGGTTGCCTGGGAAGAATAATCCAGATCCGGGGCGACATCGTCCCAGAAGTCGGCAAAGCGCTCATCTATTGAGCGTGAAAAGGCCAGTTGCTCGCCAACGTATTTTTTGACGTTCTCTTCGCTCTCCAGATCTATTCCTTGAATAAGACCGGCGATGGTTTTGGCGATTACTGCAGCAGCAGCTGCCACGGACTTGTTGTGGTGGGTCAGTTCCGCCTGGAGCATGGCCATGGACTCTCGGGAGTTTCCGTTCTTGGCTTCGGGCAGGCATCCCAGGGTGAAGGCCCGGGCCGCGCCACTTACATGAGTCGATTCGATGCTATCTTCAGACGGCGGCAATTCATCGACTAGTCTGCGCAGTGAAGCCAGGCAGTGGGCTCCGGGACCTGAGCTGAGAAATTCTTTGTCCTCGAGCAGAACTTTGAATTTGTTCTTCAGGCTCTCTTTGTCGAGGCTTCCTTTATTATCGATAACTATGTCGGCAAGCGCTTTGCCCAGAAGAAAGTCGGACAGCACCTGACCCGGTTTATGTTCCGGATACTGGCTTCTGGTCAGACCCGGAACGAAGTCACGCAATACGCGGGCTCCGGCTGTTCCCAGAATCTCTTTATGATTCAAGCCAACACAGCTTCCACCCAGGGCATTGCCGCAAGCAGCCCCCAAAATAGCGCCTCTGAGACGATCTTCCTGCGCACTGGTCAACTTAACTCCCGTCACTTTCTCCTCCATCTCGATATATAAGGTAGGAGAAATTATGCCAGATATTGCGGAAAATACGAAACCGTTAGTAATAATCCCCATCGACTTAATCCTGGGAGCATAGTACCTTGACATCATGACGGAGCAATCTTCTAATAAAGCTCTGATGTTTTTACCCCTCCAAACTCAGGATTCTTTGAACTTATGGAATTTGATACTGTTGATGTAGCCCAGAACACAGGCGAAGGCATTGGCGATGACAAACCTACTAGAGATGGCAAGACCCCGGCTTTATCGCAACTATCGAATGAATTTCTAGCTGATACCTTAAAGAAGCCCGAGAATACGGTGGTAATCGAAAGTAACAAAGACGGCGAAGCAAATGGATTGGAGCGGGCCGCCATGACTTCCAAAGCCGGACGAATCGGCTATGTCACCGCCAAAGGAATTGCCGATACGCCGGGGCGTGCAATCGACTCTTTTGCTTATGACCTGGAGAATCCGGAAAACATCGCACTCAAGGTCGGCGGCGGTATGGCTTTTGGTGCCGGTATGCGCCTGGCTTTGCCGAAATCTGGTGCGGGTAGAGCGATTGTCGGCGGTGTCTTCGCTTTTCATATGGCAAAGGATGCACTGAAGCCTATCTCTGAAAGTTATTCTCAAGCATGGGACGCCAATAATGTAGCCGAGTTGAGACAGGCCACCGATACTTTCGCCACCGGCGTCGGTCATTTTACTTACGATACCGCCCTTACTCTAGGAGCCGCCAACTGGGGCGAAAGAGGTATGGAGCGGATAATGCGCGGCACCATGGGCAATCGGCAGTTCACCAGATTCGAAGCCTACAAGCAAGAGATGTGGACTTCGGACAATCACATTCTGGGCAATACGATAAATACAGGCGTCAGGTCCTACAATCGCGTCAAAACCTCAGTCTCCGAATCCTTAGGTTTAAGCCGTGCTGCAGAGAAAGCAGGCGAATCCAAACCGCGTCTGACTGATCTGGAAAGAGATAAGGCTGCTGGAAAAGGCCTGGAAGAGTATCGCCATCATGTAGAAGAGAAAATGACTTACAGCCGAGGCGTTGCCCTGGCTAGCGGAGAGAGAATAGGTCTGTCCGAGACGGTGAGCTTGCTGGAAAGTGGTATCAATCCAAGGGCGATTTCTCTTGCAGAAGCAAAATCGGCTATGAGGATGGAGTTGACGGATCTTAAACCAGAGGTGAGAGGACTCAGAGCAGCCGATGAAGGCAAGGTCGTCGAGAAAGCTGCTGATACTAAATCCGGTGACACAAGAACCGGTGACACTAAACCCGATGGTAAGTCAGAAGTTGTCGGCAAGATAGATAGAGAGACTAATCCGGATAACATCTATGAAATGTCCAAGCTCATGAAAGAGCAGATGGCACGGATGGATGAAGAGGGCATGGCTGTGGCCGACCGGGTGGAAGGGGATATCGGTCCGGTTTACACGGCCCTCAAGACCGAACACCGACCGCTTGACCAGGGTTATGGCGAGGTTGCCGGGCAGATGTTCAAGCTCGGAGAGCAAGTCCAGCGCGCCGATGACTATCAACAAGTAGGAATGCTTTTCGGATATTTCCGGGATGCCGCCAATCAGTGGAATCTCGGCAATGCCACCAGTTCGGCCAGGCTTGCTCAGGAGCTCAACTTGCTTTCCATCGAAATTCACACCGGTTTGAAGCAGGGGCTGAGACGGGCCGGATTAAAGCCGGAAGAGGTGCTTGCCGCTAAGAACCCGCCTCTGTTTACGGTTAGAAATGATGGTGGCGCCGGTCCCCATACTATTCCGGAGATAAACGGAGTCTGGGATGTGGATGTGGTGCTCTGGCCGCGCAATATGATGCCCTCTCGCAGTATTGCCACCAGCGGTATCAACGGTCATGAAATCGGTCATAACCAATATGGTGGCTTGCTCCGATTCGAAGAGTCCATTCGTGACGACGTCATAGGAAATGCCGTTGCTAAAGGTCTGGAGGCTTTCCGAAAAGAGCAAGCTTCCAAGAGTCCCGATGCCAAAGTCTCTGAAACCGTTGAGGTCCCCGGTCATGGCCAGGTATCCAGGCAGGAGCTCTATGAGGGCATTTTGAAAGCTCAGGCCAATGAGAACACCTCGGACATCTGGGGCACAGCCTGGACCGGGCCTAATTCTGCACTTTCTCTGGGTGTTTTGTTGCAGTCGCTTAGAAAGGGCGGCAAGCTCGAGAACCGTAATGTGATGGGCTCCGAGTACAAAGGGGACGGAAATCCTTTAGGCTTCGAGGTCCATGGCATGGATCGCTTCCGCATCAAGCTGAGCGCCGAAGTCTTGCGCCAGAGAGCCAACGGAGATCCTCTTGTTCTGGAGTATGCCCGCAATCTAGATCGCTATGCCGATGTCGCTTCCCGTGAGGGTGATTATACCTGGTCCTCGCTCGACAAGCCCGGCCAGTCTGTGACAGTGCCAAAGGCCGAGTTCGAGGCGATGATTCCTCACCTCGTCGAAGTACAGCTCAATCAGCCACTGCCGGCTTTGAAAGGCAAAAGTTTCGGGGAGATTCTGCCCGATATGCCAAATCATGTCAGAAAGATGAATGAGCTTGCCGACATTATCGTCGACGGAGTCAAGGCAGGGCGCGAGCCTTCCGCTATTCCTTTCGACGTCAATCAGTACACTATAAACCAGGTATTCGGCTCCGGTATGCCGGCAGCGATGCGCCTGATGGCCGAAGGGATGTCCGCCAAGGATGCCAATGCCTGGGTGAATCGCTATTCCGATCATTTCCGTTCCCAGTATCTTAAGCTCGGCGATCCGCACATCGAGCCGCTTGGCCCCACATTCAATATCCAGCAGCTTCAAATCGACCCGGTTCGCACTTTATCTAATCGCGGTCTTGCCGGACTTTCCAAAATAGGAACCGGGACCAGAAACGGTGTGGAGAGATTCGCGCCTACTCTAAGTGGATACACCGGCGGTATTCTTGCCGAATCTCTTGTGAATAAGCCGGACGGCAGCAGCTTCATGGACATCACCCGGCAGAGTATAGCCGACGATGCCGAAGCCCAGAAGAAAATCCTGGGTCACTGATAAATAGCCGGCCCCTGACTTCTCCGGGCAAAATTCTTTCGGATTCCGTAAAATGGACCTGTAATAAGGAGAGCTCTGGCAGGAATTCCGATAGTGTTTGAACTGAAAAGACTTAGTGATTCGAAGAGGCTTTTATTGCTTGGTTCGGCTCTGACCGTGTTTTCCGGATGCAGCGTGCAGATGTCGATGGCCCAGGTCTATCCCAATCCGGGGGAAGGCGGTGGGCGTCAGTTCGAGATGGGTCTCGGTATGCTTGATAAGGCTAGAGAAGCCTTTCAGATGGGCGACTATATGGCCGCCATCGAAATCTGCAAACGGGCCAAGAATTTCGCCCCTGGAGAAAAGAAGATAATTCACCTTCTTGCTCTGGCTTATGCCGAAGCCGGCGATAACTATAATGCCAATCTGGAGTTCATCCAGTGTACAAACTTAGACTATAACTTTATCGAAGCCCGCAATAACTATGGGCGCTTTTTGATGAAGACAGGTAAGAAGAAAGAAGCCGGACAGCAGTTCGAAAAGTGCATCACTATCAACCCTAATTATCCTGATGCTCACTACAATCTTGGTGTTCTTCGAATGGACCAGGGCGATCTCGATACCGCTGTGGAAGAGTTCCGCACCGCAATCAGGCTGCGTCCCAGTTATTTTGCTGCCCAGAGAGAGCTGGGTATCGCTCTCTATAAACAATATGATGCCGGTCGCCTTAAAGATATCGGGGATTCTATCGAGAAGCTGCAGAACGCCGCCCGGCTTATCCCCGATAATCCCATGGTGCACTATTACCTGGGCAATGTCTGGTGTGCCGAAGGCAATTTGGACGAGGCAGAGAAAGAGTTTCGCCTCGCCCTGCGTAATGATCCGATGCTTGCTATCGGCCACTTCGAGCTGGCTAAACTCAGGTATCTGCGCGGCGATCCGGATCGCTGTCTGCGTGAGCTGAACCGGGCTTACAAAGTCAATCCTCGCTATACCGAATCGAAAGGTTATCCGGGAATAGACACCAAGAAGATGCGGGTCTATTCAGCCAAGTGCAACGAGCTCAAGAAGAATTTCGACAAGGCTGCCGCCGACTGGATGGATGTGGCCAGGCAGTCTCGCAATACGGATACTTACAAGAAAAAGATAAAAGACCTGGCGAGCAGCTCTAAAAAATACGAGCGCAAACGCCGCAAAGAGATAACCTTCGACCCGGCAGAGGTCCAGGCTCTTATTGATAAGGGTATAGACCTGGTGGACGAGGGCAATATCGGTCAGGCCAAAGGCGCCTTTTTGAGAGTTACCGAACTGAATCCCGAGAGTTTCGAAGGCTATCAGAATCTCGGCGGGCTCTATGAAGTCGAAGGGGACTATCAGCGCGCCATCGGCTATTACAAGAAAGCGATTGCCCTGGAGCCAGATTATGATGGGCTCTACTACAACATGGGCTATGTTCTGGAGAAAATGAATCTGCCTATCGAAGCGGGGCGTGAATATCAGCATTTCCACGACCTGGCGGGCAAATATCCGTATGACCCGAAACACATAGTCAATCTGCGTTTAATGGACGAAAGGCGAAAAGCCCGGGAAGACTACAATAAGAAATATCAATCAGGATTCTAGGCAGTGGTTAAATAAGCCTTCCTGAGCTACCCTATATAGGCCCATGACTTAGGACTATTGAGGTCTCCGCCATGTCAAAGAGCATCTCTACCCTGACACTGCAAAAATATAAAGAGCAAGGCAGAAAGATTGTCGCTCTCACTGCTTACGACTATTCCACCGCCAAGATTCTCGATAATGCCGGAGTGGATCTAATTCTGGTCGGAGACAGCCTGGCCATGGTCGCCCTCGGACATAAGACCACCCATGCGGTCTCGATGGAAGAGATGTTGCATCATACCAAAGCCGTCACCCGCGGTGCCCATCATCCGCTGGTGGTGGCAGACCTGCCTTTCATGAGCTATCAGGTCGATGTCACCCAGGCTATCACCAACGCAGGCCGCTTCATCAAAGAGGCTCAAGCCCAGGCGGTAAAGCTTGAGGGCGCCACCGAGCTGAATCTTGAAATAGTCCGTCGTCTGGTCGAGATGGGCATCCCTGTGATGGGTCATCTCGGTTTTACTCCCCAGTCTATACACGGCTTCGGCGGCACCAGAGTGCAGGGCAGAAGCGCACGGGATGCGGCTAAACTGGTGAAGGATTCACTGGCTTTAGAAGAAGCCGGGGTTTTCAGTCTGGTACTGGAAATGGTGCCTGATAAAGTCGCTTCTATAATCAGCTCGAAACTCCATATCCC
>CAZCBH010000076.1:7347-17315 GCA_964496875.1 uncultured Candidatus Obscuribacterales bacterium
CTGGGTGCTATCCTCAGCCCTATCCTTTCTCCGGCTGGCGTTTTTGCGCAATCCGCCTCTTCGACAAGGCTTTCTCGTCCCTCGTCGCCCCATGTGCTCTCGGTCAGTGAAACCTCGACCCGAATCAGCCTGCCTGCTGCCAGTGCTGCGCCAGTTCGGCTCTCTACCGGGGGACTTTTCGATGCCTTTCGTCAGTCTCCAGTCCCGCCTGCTACATCTAATCCCCAGCCCAAACAGACCATATTCTCTGGCGCTTCGGTATCGGCACTCTTCCCTGTAAAACGGCTGCAAATGCTTCAAGGGCGCGACCTGGTGGTCCTGGTGGATAAATCCAGTTCAATGAGAACCATAGACGCTCCCGGCGGTCTCAGCCGCTGGGATTGGACCGCCCGAGAACTCTCTACTCTTAGCGGCCAGCTCGGCCGTATCCCCGATACCAGGCTGGATGTTATCTTCTTCGATAACGGCACCCGCAAGTATACCGGCGTCAAGTTGAACGCTCTGCCCTCTATCTACGCGGATAACAGCCCTTCGGGCGGAACCGATGTGGCTAGAGCGATGAGAGAAGAGCTGGAGAATCTGGTGGCACGGCAGAGTCAGGGCGGTGCTGTTCGTCCTCGACCGATGTTGATGGCTGTCATCACCGATGGTGCCCCATCAAGCTCCCGGGCTCTGAAAGATTTGATCATCGACACCACACGCAAACTCGGCTCTCCGGCACAGTTGAAAATCACCTTCTTGCAGGTAGGCTCTGAGAATCAGGGCAATCGCCTGTTGCCTGAATTAGATCACGGTCTGGTTCAAGAGGGTGCCGCCTTCGATATCGTCAAAAGCCGCTCTTTTGCAGAGCTGATTCGAAGCGGTCTGGTCAACGCTTTGATAGATGCAGTCTCTTGATCCCGCTCTTACGAAAATTGAAAACAGTTCTTCCGGAAGATGAAATACACTGATTTTTTCGATTCAGAAGCTTGCTATATGGACTTATATTCTTCGGCAATGGCGCGCATAGTTTTGATCAGTCTTCTTGGATTGGCTGTCAGTGGCAAAAATCCGTATTTTGTATAAAACCTAAGTGGATCAAGCGCACCGCTTTTCTGCTCTTCTTCGGTGGGCATTTCGGCGTCAATTATGAGAAGTGCACTGCCCACATCCTTCGAATTCTTCAGGCAGCGTATCTGTGCATTGGCTAGCAGAAGCTCTCCCAGTCGCGGTTTTTCTCCCAGAGAATCCTGCAGATTTTTGCTGTAGTCCCTGTCAACTCCGAGGCGGCCCAGCAATATTGCACTGGTTTCAGGATATCTGGGCAATCTTTTTCGAACTTTATCTGGAAGTTCATTGAAGACAATGCTGATGCTAGATAGCGAATAATAGCCTCTGATGACCATGTCGCCGGGTTCTGTCAGTACGAAAACAGAAGACGTATAACTGGAAACGTCTCTATGAGCTTGTTCTTGAATGTATTTTTTTATGCTCGCAAGATTCGAGGTGACCTGCGAAGCATCATGTTCTTTGCTCCAGGGCACGACAGCCAGGGACAACTTTGGTTTCTCTTGCACCCTAGCTACCCATGATCTCCTTGTGTCGGCGCATTGCAGCCACAGAGGCTTCGTTCGCATTCGGTTCACTAATCATCAATTCTGCCAGAGCTACGCTTTCTTCAACGGTCAAGCGAATGATTCTTTGTTGTTCGATGACTTGGGAAGCCTCTTTTAGAGCTGCTTGAACCATAAAATCTGAGGTTGATCGTCCCTGCAATGCAGCAGCATGGTCAATTTGCTGTTTTGCCTCTGCAGTTAGCCTGGCGTCAATGCGCTCTTCTTTTTTATCTTTTAGAGCCATAACAAAATCCTCCATCAAAATTGTACTGCAAACTTCCGTACAAAGCAATGGATGGACCCTCTCTTCTCGCACACCAGAAGCTCTCCAGGTGTTCTGCGTGGACCAATACCAACTCATCCAATTAGTGTTTGCAATCCCAGCAGATGGTACTAGATATGGGGTTAATCCATGGCACGTGTTTCAAGAACTAATCACCGCCATTGGTCTCTTATGTGGTAATCGATTATTAATGGATTCAACTTTTGACAAGTGGGTGGAAGTTGAGTTCTTTCGATTTCTCGCGTTCTAAGTAGCAGTTTCCAATCTATACTGACCTCTGGTCTTTCATTCTCTTGCCATCGTATTGCTGGTGGCGTTAGCCCGGAAATTGAATAGAGCCGGGGAGTTGTATAAAACACTCCCAATTGGGTGTTATAATTGCCTTGTAGGGAGTATTTGCCATGTCAAAACAGCTTCGAACAAATCTCGCATATTTGCGCTTTATCAATGGCAAACTTAGTCAGAAGGATGTTTCTGAGGCTACTGGTATAGGTCAGAAGACAATTAGTGCGCTTGAAAGAGGCGCCAGCAAAGGAATTGAATTCAATACCGTGGTGAAGCTGTGCGCATTTTTCAATTGCAGTCCTGGAGATCTGTTGATTCTCGAGGATGAATTTGACGATCTACCCGTTTCGGACAAGTCGCGTAAGAAAGCTAGAGAGTTGGTCGCTCGCGGGCTTAAGACCGCAATGGAAGCTCCTGCGGTAGATCCTGAGGAAGTATGGAAAGAATTTGACCATGTCCGAGTTCAACTGAAGGATGCCGCAGAGAAATCTCTTTCAGGCGATCAATTAAGTAAGGGTGCTTAAGGTCGTAATAGATACATCTGTATTTGTAGCCGGTTACCTCTCTCGAACGGGCAAAGGCTATTCTTCGCTTGTTATTTCTCGATGGCGAGCAGGAGACTTTCAGCTCATAATGTCGCGGCAGATCTTAGAAGAAATTGTTGGAAAGTTCGTTGAGAAGGGAATCGACGAAGATCTAATCCTGGAGTTTGTTGAAGTCGTAGGAAAACTCGCTTTGATTATTCCTGGCTCCTATGTATTGTATCGTCTAGATGATATTGACCCTGACGACAATATGATTCTTGCCGCAGCCCAGGAAGGCGGAGCCGATTACATAGTGTCTCTTGATGCTAAGCATCTGCTGCCGCTAAAGCATCACAAAGGGACTCAAATAGTCGATCCAAAACTGTTCTTAAGAGTGATAGATAGATAAATCTACTGACCCGGCAGAATTTTCTGGAGCTGTTTTGTGACATCGTCGAAGATCTCTTTGCCGAATTTTACCTTTTCTGTTGCTTCAGATAGAGAACGGGTGAACTCGTCGACGGTTTCGCCAATCGCTTTTGGAATCGCTGCATAGAATGGCAGACTGCGAGATAGAGGAGTCTTCGGCTTTTTGAATTTGGTCTGGGGTTTTGAGCACGAATGTTGAAAATCGGTAGAAAATTAGCAATTCCGATACTGGTTAACAGATGATACTACTTATGGTGGTATCGTTGCCGGGCTTGTACCTGCAATAAAAATCAGAGAAGATTCCGCAAGACAAATTTGAAATCTACCACTGGTCGTACTTTCACCATTGACTCTATTATTCTGAATGTATATGTTGTGTTTGCTACCTGATATGTGAAGGGTGAGAGTATGGATAGAAAAATTGGTCTTTCAGTATACAGTTCTCTCGACAATCTTTGGGTGGAAGCAGAGGGTATGCAGTTCATTTACCATAAGTTTGAAAACTATTGCTCAGTCTACGCTGGCAAAGTTTTTACTTCTTTGGGAATAGCTTTGTGTTTTGCCATTATCGGATTGATTCCAGGTTTGTATAAAGGGCATTTTGAATATGTTTCCATCTGCATTCTCTTCATTTTGTTTGTTAGCTTTTGTCTCAGCGAAGTTGATGCTTCTCCCAAGCCTAACCCTAAGAGAAAGTGGTCGGAAATAGAGCTAGAAACGCTCATTCTGCCTTGCGTGGATCTTCTTTTAATTCTCTTGTACTTGATGGTGTCGACAACAATGACTCTATATCTTGTGGTAGTCTCAAGTTTGGCTCTAGGTCTTTGGATAATTGCAATCGGACTCTCAGGAGTGGCACAAAGGGAGATCGACAATTTGGATACTCTTTGCTCCGAATTTGTTGACTGTTCGAAACTGAGCAATGAGAAACTTTTGGAGTTAACGAATCTAGCCTTAAATATCGGCATGTTAGAGAAGGCTGAAAGCCTCTCTTGTGTCTCCTCAGAGCGCTTCATACAAGAAGAGGCAGGCACACTTTAGTGTGATATAGCGGTGCTAAAGATAGATCGACTTTACTCCCAATCGCACAGTCTCAGAATCTGAAATAGGACAATCTACCCCGGTGAACCCGGGGAATCCGTCTAAGTATTTCGCCTGTATTATTTTGATATCTGCGATAAGGCTGTTGCTTGGATTGCTTGATGCAAGAGAAGTAGGTTTTTTCTGGAGGCGGCTGTGTCAGGATGATTCGATCCAAGGACTTTTTTTCTTATTTTAAGTGCCTCTAGATATAGTGGCTCTATTTTGTCGTATTGTTTCTGTACGGCATACAGATATGCCAAGCCATTAAGGCGTATTGCTACATCGGGATGGTCGTCTCCATAGGTTTTTCTATCAATCCGAAGGCTCTCTTTCAATAGCGCTTCGGCCTGTCTATACTTTCCGGTGTTTGTGTAAAGACCAGCTAGATTGTTCATGCTTACAGAAGCATCAGGATGGTCCTTTCCTAAGAGCCTTTGTCTCATTTCCAGGGTACGCACAAGAATTGGCTCCGCCTCTATATACTTCCCTTCATCGCATAACACTTTACCAACGTTCGCTTCAAAAGAGATGGTGATCAGATGATCGTTGCCAAGCCGGTGCTTGCCAATTGACGTAGAAGTCTTGCATAGTTGTTCTGCTTCTGCAAGCTTGCCTTGTCTCCAAAGAAGGTTACCTAGATTGTTCAAAGAGACAGCGACATCTATGTGGTTTTCGCCATATAGCCTTTTCCTTATTTGAAGCGCCTTTCTAAGTAATTTTTCCGCGTCGGAATAGCCTCCCTTCCTCTCGTAGAGGCTTGCCAGGCAATGCATTGATGAAGCAGTATAGATATTCTCTTCTCCTAGCGAATCTTTTCTTACAGCTAGGGATTTCTCAAGCAGCCTCTCAGCTTCGTCATATCGGCCGAGTTCCTTGTAAAGATTGCCTAGATTATTGACAAAGGTCGATACGCTCACTTCGTTTTTATATCTCTTTTGGCCTATCTGAATGGCTCTTTTGAAAAGTGACTCAGCTTCAGCATAACGACCTTGATCCATATACAAGAGTCCCAGGCTATTCAGGATGGTAGCTGTATCGAATTCGTCATGACAGATCAGTGGAACCGGCTCTTTCAGAACCTTCAGGTACAACGATTCAGCCTGTTTAAACTTGCACAACTTTCTATACTGGTCTGCTAAACGCAATTGGCGATACCTTACCAAATTGAATTCGTTCTGATTTCGCTGATAGTTGAAAGTTCCATACTCGAACCAATGAATGATTTGGATCTCTCCGGTCAGTATTAATAAGCTAGCGGTCAGCCCTGTTAAAAGTTGAGATCTGGGGATTGGTAAAGCGACATTTTGCATGTGTACATATGATATTGGTTTTTGGGCTGCATTGGGGATAATCTATCAGCTTCAAAATCGACTGACTATGGTAGATCTACGAGTGAATTCGGTAAACCGGTATGCTTTTCTTCAAACTGGGCAGCAATTGAGACCCTGGCGGTAGATCCTGAGAAAGTATGGAGCGAGTATGATCGGGTCTTAAATAGGATAGAGAAATCTACTGACCCGGCAGAATCTTCTGGAGCTGTTTTGTGACATCGTCGAAGATCTCTTTGCCGAATTTTACCTTTTCTGTTGCTTCAGATAGAGAACGGGTGAACTCGTCGACGGTTTCGCCAATCGCTTTTGGAATCGCTGCATAGAATGGCAGACTGCGAGATAGAGGAGTCTTCGGCTTTTTGAATTTGGTCTGGGGTTTTGAGCTTTTACTGTGATAGGCGGTCATATACTGGGCCCAGATGCGGGCGGTGACGGTGCCGCCCGAGACCTGGCTCGATTTTATCGGTTTGTTCTCATCATTGCCTGCCCAGACCGCAGTCACCACTTCCGGGGTCATACCCACGAACCAGATATCTTTTCTCTGGTCGGCTGTACCTGTTTTGCCGGCTACCTCTATGCCGGGCAGATAGGCTCTTCTGCCTGTTCCTTCTTTGACCACATCGATCATCCCGTCCAGCACCTGCAAGCATGGCTCTTCTGGTAAGACATTCTTTCTTCTTTGTTCAAAGAGCTTGATCAACTTTCCTTTGTCGTCCATCACCGACCGGATGAATCGTGGCTCTATCCACTCTCCGCCCCGGGCGATGGTGGCATAGGCATTGGCCAGTTCAAGCGGTGTAACCGCGGCGGCTCCAAGAGCCATCGATGGATATTCTTTTATTTCAGAGATGATACCGGCTTTGTGAGCACAATCGGCTACTTTATCCAGTCCGGTATCCACAGCCACTTTTACTGCGCAGGCATTACGAGATAACCGGAGCGCATCGCGCACGGTAATGGCACCCATGAATTGACGGTCATAGTTCTCTGGTACGTAATCTTTGCCCCCTTCGGGATCAGGAATTTTGATACGCTCGTCATACAAAACCGAAGCGGGGCCAATCTTTTTTGTCGCCAGGGCGGCGAGATAAACAAAGGGTTTAAATGTGGAGCCTGCCGTATGGGGATTGAGAGCGCGGTTCCACTGGCTGCGCTCATAAGAGCCTGCACCGCCCACAATGGCAATGACCGCACCGTCTTCCAGGGCTATTGAGACCAGAGCACCTTGATCGAGCCCTTTATAAGATTTCTTCAGGGCTTTATTCATCTCTGCCTCGGCTGTTTTCTGGGCATCGAGGTCGAGATTTGTATATACGGATATAGGCTTGCGGAAGAGTTTGTCCTCTCCGAACTCTTCTTTGAGCAGTCCTACCACATGGGTAATATAGAACGGATACTCTCTTGTGGAGCTTTTCTTGCTGAAGACAAGATTCTGTTTCTTCGCCGCTTCTGCCTGAGCTTCATTTATATATCCGCATTCGACCATGTCTTTTAGAACTTGATGTTGTCTTTCAATCGCTTTTTTAGAATGGTCCGGATTGCCATATGAGGACGGCGCCTTTATAAGACCGGCTAGAAATGACGACTCTGCTAGAGAAAGATCCCGGGCATGTTTATCGAAATAAATTTTTGCGGCCTGCTCTATTCCCCAGGCACCACGACCGAAATAAATTTGATTTAGATAAGTCTCGAGAATTCTCTCTTTGGGATAGCCAGCCTCTATATCGATAGCCATCACCACTTCGAGGATCTTTCTGCGCATAGTCCGGTCGTTGAAATCGAAGAACATGGTCTTCATAAGCTGCTGGGTTATGGTGCTGCCACCTTCCACCAGATCCCGCTCTTTTATATTGGTGAAAGCTGCCCGGGCAACGCCAGAAGGATCTACACCCAAGTGTTTGTAAAAACTTCGATCTTCTACTGCCACTACAGCATCTTTGAGCGACTGAGATACCTTATCGAGAGCCACCGGTTTGCGCTCTCCTTCTTCTTGTATGACCAGTACCTCTTTGTTCTCCCGGTCATAGATGGTGATGCCCTGACCCTGCTCTTCGAGGCTGGGCAGATGCACAAAAGAGATATGAAAAAGATACTTGGCTCCGGTAAGCGCCACTACAGTACCGGCGCCTATGGCGAGGCTCTTTTTCCAGGGCGGCGACTTTAGATTTTTCGGCAACGGAGGCACTTTCGCGAGCTTCAATCTGTCGATGAGCTCTTTCAATTTTTCTTTCATAGGCTAAAAATCAAGCTCTGTCAAAATTATAGAACTGTATTGCCAGTTACCGTCGAGGTAGGAATTTTAGGCCCGATGCCTTTTCTTCATGACCATTCTGAGGGAATTCTAATTGCCCGCTTCATCTTTTGCCCGGGCGGCGGCTTTTTGATCCACGAGAATGCCCTGCCTTTCGTAGGTCTTCCAGATTTCCGACCACTTCACTATCACCCAAGGCGATTGTGCGTACTTCTTTGCCAACCTGGTGATGTTGCTGTTGCCTTTCGGCAGAAAGACATAGTCTGCCAGATCTGAGCATTTGAGGCAGTAGACTTCGGATTCATCCTGCTTCTTATCGAGCCGGACGATATCATCCACCACAAGGGCCCTGTCACAGCCGTAACAGCGGGAGTTGCGATTGAGGGCGTAAAGGGTATTCTCTTTCTTCGCGCCGGCCATGGGTGTTCTCGACAGAGTAAAAAACGAATAAATCATTATATCCCCCTTTCAGCTCTGACCGCAGCCGCAAGCGAAAATCCCCTATCTGTGGCTATTTCTGGATTCTCGGGGTTTTTTCGGGGGTTCGGGCGATGCTAGAGTGGTAAAAGAGAATAGAATGGTGAATACAGCAACATATCGTCGAGTCTTATTGGGGCTGGTGTTTCTATCCAGCACCGTCTTTGTCGCTCTGGAAGCATGGTCTCTGGAGGGCAGAGTCGAGCAAAGCAAACCTGCGGCCAAAGCCAGAAGAACCGGACCGATTGAAGGCGGTATCAAAGACGACGCCACTCTCAATCCTTCTGTTCGAGTGCTCCCCGGTCAAGGTGGTAGAGCTTCTTCCTCGTCTGGAACGCAGGACTTTAGTGGAGAACTGGTTCAATACTCCGGCTCCAGACAATCCGGGCCTGGTGCCAGATCCGCGCCTCACTACCCAACGCCTATCACCGGCTTTCCGGGGCGATCCAATGTGATACCACCGATAACCGACTATCATATGCGGTCTCGTAACGGAATCATGACCTTTGGTGGTCACGGTGTAATCGTCTCTCCATCCCATCAAGGCATATCCACTTTTCGTGCCGGTTCCGGCGCTTCTATTCCACATTCTGTTAAGGGTGTCACCGTATTTGATCCCGGCTACGGTACCACCGTCGTCACTCCTTCGGGCAGAGACAACTTTCCCTTGACTAACCACGAAGTAAGCACCTATCGTTACCGCAGAACAGGTGGTGGTGGTGGCTCTTTGGGGCTCTGGGCGCCGGGTGAAGCATCGATTCATAACCTGCTTGTTCAAAGCAATCCGGTACAAAGTCGCAAAGGTATCACCACATGGATAGACGGCTATGAAGTCGGAGAGTCCGGTGGCGGTTCAACAGGTCGTACCACTGTAATCACCCCTGGTGCAAGCTCTACGCGGATAGCTTCCACCAAGGGTGTCTCCACCTGGGTGCCAGGCTACGAAGTGACCGTGAACGACGCCGATGGCTATAAAACGGGACTGGGGGGACGCTGGTCCGCGGACCGCGGCGGACCGTCGGGGTTGAGCGCAGATCCTGCTCTGCGCATGCCGGATCCGATATTTGCCCAGCCGGTGGTGGCAGACCCTCTTCATGCCGGGCATGAAGGTCCTCTGATTGCCAAAGCCGGTATTCTGCCGCAGCTCAAGAACTCGAGCTTCTCAGACAATATCACCTGGAAAGACTGGTATAACACTGTGGCCAGTGCCATATACAGCCGCTGGAAGAATATGGAAGTCGGTCCCGGTACAGCCAAAGTGGAGGTCTTGATCAACAAGAACCGCGCCGTTACCGCTCGGGTGCTCGATTTCTTCCCGGCACCTTTGGCGGAGCGCAATGTCGATCAAGAGACCGAATTTCGCATCTCGGCTCTGAAGTCAGTCAACAGACTGGAGCCCTATGAGATTCCTTCCTTCCCACCCCATGCCGATAGAGATTCTTCAGGTGGTAACGACGGTCCTAAAGACGAAGTCAAATTCAGTGTTATGTTGAAGCGTACTGTAGACGGACCGATAGGCGTCGATTTGAGCAAGCTTTAGCTCCGGGGCTTATTTGCCCCGGCCGCCGCCACCACCACCGCCAAATTTTTTGCCGCCGCCACCGCCGCCGAATTTCTTGCCGCCGCCACCGCCGCCGAATTTCTTGCCGCCGCCGCCGCCGCCGAATTTCTTGCCGCCGCCGCCGCCGCCGAATTTCTTGCCGCCGCCGC
>CAZCBH010000076.1:17415-23520 GCA_964496875.1 uncultured Candidatus Obscuribacterales bacterium
CCGCGAGGACCACGGTCATCACGATGACCTCGGTCTTCCCGCTGGAATCGAGGAGCGCCTTCTTCGCTCTCAGAAGCGCCGGTTTCGGCCTGAGAGCCTTCTGCTCCTTCAGAGCCTGCTGATGCCGGGGCTTTCTCAGACCATTCGGTCTGAGCGAAGCTGCTCTCTTCAGGAGGGGCTTCCGCCTCCTTACGCTTCTCTTTGTAAGAGGCGGCTTCCTCTTCGGTCATGCGCCGAACGCGCGGCTCTTTAGGCTCGCCAGCCTCTTTATTCTCAGACATGGTAGTTCCTGCTTATACTTACAACTCAGCTATTGTAATCAATTGTCAGCAGAAACAGTGCCTGTGTAAACATTCTCCCTGCAGAATCTGCTTATCTGCTGCTTTCTGCGTTCTTATCAAGCTCGGCTTCCAGCCGAGAAAGCTTCTCTCTGGCGGCTTTATCCTCTTTGAGCTTTAGGGCTTCTTTGAGCTCTATGAGAGCGCCGACCCGGTCGCCTGTGGCAAGACATTGATCGCTCAGCTTCAGGCGCTGGGCGAAGTTCTTTGGATCGACTCCGATACGGTCGAGAAAGATTTCTAGATTAGCCCTGGCGCTGTCTTTGTCGTCGAAGAAGAGGCTCTCGTGCATGAACCGCACCGCTTCTTTGGGATCTTCCTCTTTTATGGCAAGGTTATTGGTGATGGCGCCGAGATTGCGGCGAATCAGATCCGCCTGTTCTACTTTCGGGTCGGTGGCGAGGGCTTTCTTCAGCAGTTCATAGGCTTCTTTGTAGTTGCCCGATACGGCTAAGCGTGAGCCTTCGTTGGCGAATATGGCAGCCTGACGGCTTTTAGAATGTTGTTTTATGGTCGGGCTCGCGTTGAGGATTTTGTCCCGGGCGTCGTCCTGATAGAGGGTCAGGAGGGTGTTGAGGTCCCGGTCAGAGATGCCGTCCTGAACGCTCAACTGGGGGAACATGATGTCGTCTTTATATGGACTGTGACCCTGCAGCCCCAGGGCGTGCCCGACTTCATGCAGGCAGACATTGCGCATCAGGCGCTTGCCCACAGGACCTTCCTTGAAGGGGTCTACGGTTAACAGCTCCAGCTCGGCATGGCGGATGCCTTCGCTATCGGATTCTAGTTTAGCGTGACCGAGTTCGGCGTGGAAAGGCTTGGATTTGAGGTCATTGGTCCAGTTGACGACAAAGTCGGCGTTGTCTGGTGTTTCTTGCAGAACAAAGCGGATCTTGCCCCGGGTTTTAATCTGCCACTGGTCGAAGGCGTCTCTGATACTCTCATCGAAGTCATAACGATAACCGGGTACGTCTTCTCCGGACTTTATATAAACCTTTATCGGCATGCGGTTAGCAGCCCAGCGAAAAATTCCTTGCTCGGTGACGTCCCCGAGATAGTCCCCTTTGCCCGGTCGAGCCAGGGGCTTCTTCATCTCTTCTTTGTTCTGGTTCTCTAGAAGCGATATGAGAGTGCCGTATTTGTCCTTTTCTTCAAAGTTTTTCGGGACGACTTCCAGGAATTTTTTGTAGGCTTCTATAGATAGCGGGAGCTTGCCTATCTTTTGATAGGTGCGGGCTAGATAAAGCCAGGCTTCATAAGGGCATGGATCTTCGTTTGTCAGCTCCAGAAGCAGGTCCTGGGCGGCGTGCAGTCTGTCCTGGTCGTAGAAAGCGATGCCATGCAAAAGCTTCGCATCTTTAGATTGAGGATTCTTGAGGCAGAGCTCTTTTAGAAACTTCTCTGCCTCGTCCTTTCTGTTTGCGGCAAGCAGTTCCCGGGCTTTGTCCAGCTCTATCTGAAGAGCCTTTTCTTCTTTTGTCGGCGCTTTTGCAGGCGCAAATTGTGGTGCGGAGAAGCCGATTGTAGTTAGTAAAAGGGCGACAACAGCCAGTTTCCCAGGGGATGTTTTCATCTTCTCTCCTGCTTTTCGACGCAATGATAATTATGCCAGATTCTCTATCTCCAGCCCGGCCATTCTTAAGCCGCCATAAATATTTGGCTGCTTTCAATCCCCTGACAATAGAATGGATATATGGAAATTTTTATCGCCCTATTCGCAACTCTAGTAACCCTCTTCATTCTTCTTTTGAAGCTTGTGATTGGCGGGTTGGCCTACTTCCTTCCTACGGTTATCGCCGTCAAGCGGCGCCACGCCAGCAAGAAGGCTCTGTTCTGGACGAACCTCCTTCTGGGATGGACCTTCTTCGGCTGGATCGCGACCACGGTCTGGGCCTGCCTGGGCGAGAAGCGCTACTGATAGATTTTAAATAGATAAATGAGAGGCGCCGTCCTTTATTTAGGATGACGCCTCTTTTGTTCTCTGGATTTTGTGCTACCAGATGCGACAGCGCTTGTCCGACGGCAGCATCATGGATGCCGAAGAGTCATCTTTGAGAGAGAAAGCTTCTTCGAAAGAGTCCATGTTGGCCACGGTACCGTTTACCCTGAAGTGCGGAGTCGGATGGGGGTCCACCGCGGTCATCATCCGCTCTTTTTCGGGGCGTATATTAGTCGCCCAGGCCTGGGCGAATGAGAGGAAGAAGCGTTGTTCGGGGGTGAAGCCGTTTTCGTCTTTCTCTGATATTTTGTCTTTGTAGAGGTTCTTCAGAGCCTTGTGGGCTATGGTCAATCCACCCAGATCAGCAGCTGCTTCGCCGGCTACCAGTTTGCCTTTGAAGTTGGTGCCTGCTCCGACTTTGTAGCTGGAATATTGATTCTCTATCAAAGCGATTCTCTCTTTGAAGCGTTTCAGATCTGCCTCTGACCACCAGTTTTTTAGGTTGCCTTTGCCGTCGAACTTGCTGCCCTGATCATCAAATCCATGGGTCATCTCGTGACCGATGACCATACCCATGGCGCCAAGGTTGGTGGCGTCATCGGCATCAGGATCGAATATCGGCGGTTGCAGTATGCCTGCCGGGAAGACGATCTCGTTAAGCTCCGGAGAATAATAGGCGTTCACGGTCTGGGGGCTCATGAACCATTCGTTACGGTCGACGGGCTTGCCTATCTTATCTAGATTGCGGTGAAACTCAAACTCTTCTCCGCGAAAGATATTAGCCAGGTAAGAGTCGTCTTTGATCTGGAGTTTGCTGTAGTCTCTCCATTCGTCAGGATAGCCGATTTTTAGACCGAAGGAGTTGAGCTTGGTGATGGCGTTCTTTCTGGTCTCTTCGTCCATCCATTCAAGAGTCTTCAAATCATCCCTCAATACATCTTTGAGGGCGTTCACCAGATGCAGTGCTTTCTCTTTTGCTTTCGGAGTGAAATTGTCACGCACATAAAGCTGACCGAGGGCTTCTCCCATGTAGCGGTCGATCGTCTGCGAGACTCGCTTCCAGCGTGGTAGATTGACTTTTTTGCCGGTCAGGGTTTTGCCGAAAAAGTCGAAATTGGCGTCTTCGTATTTAGCTGCCAGATAAGGAGAGGTGCCATCTATAAGGTGCCATTTCAGATAGGTCTTCCAGTCTTCGAGGCTCTCTTCTTTTAAGAGTTTGTTCATCGCTTTGAGAAATTCCGGCTGACCGACATTGATAGAGTCGATGTTCTCGTGACCGATCTCTGTCAGGTAAGTCGATGCTTTGAAATCGGGCATCAGCTCATCGATTTCTTTAATTGACATTTTGTGATAGATCTTGAATGGATCTCTCATATCGGTGTTCTTCATAGAAGCTTTCGCCATCGCGGTCTCCAGCTTCAATATGGTGGCAGCTTTTTTCTCGGTGTCTTTCTCTCCGATGAGACCAAGCATCCGCGCTACATGCTTTTCGTACTTTGCCAGCAGCTCTTTGGATTCTTTGTCGTCGTTGAGATAATAGTCTCTATCGGGAAGACCTAGTCCACCCTGAAAGAGCTGACCGATGACCATCTCGCTATCTTTGAAGTCCTGACCGGAGCTCAGGTTGAAGAAGGCGTTGACGCCTTTGAGATGCAGTTTGGCGGTCACTTTCTGTAGTTGACCGAGATCTTTGATCTCGTCTACTTTAGCCAGTTCGTCTTTTAGCGGTTCAAGGTCCTGGCTGTCGATTTTTTCCTGGTCCATTCCCATGGTGTAGAGACGACCGATTTTGTCTTCGTTCGAGCCTGCTTCGGTTTTATCATTGGCTTTGGCCGCTTCGAGAATGTTCTTCAACTTTTTTAGATTCTGATCGTTGATTATATTGAGCACGCCCCATTTGTCGTATTCATCGGGGATGGGTGTGTTCTTCAACCAGGTGCCGTTGGCGTAAAGATAGAAGTCTTTTCCCGGCAGCGCTTTCTTGTCCATGAAATCGGGATTGACACCGCTCTTGCCTAGCAGGGCGGTATTGCTTTTGGTATCGTTTTTCACTTTTTCTTCTGCTTTCTTATTGTCTTTGCCCTTCTCGTCTTTAGCTTTGCAGCAGTCGTCACTGTCGCCGCCGCAGTCAGACAAAGCGGCAGGCGGCGAGATCAGATACAAAGGAGCTAGGGTCAGGGTAAGGGCAATCAGGATTGATTTAGCGCTTTTCAACTTGAGACCACCTCTGTTTTACTGGGGACAATTAGTTTAGCAAGATGTCTTCGCTTTTGCCTTTGTTGTCAGTAGTTCGGTGTTTTGTTCGAACTGGTTTTCTTGCTGTTTGCGGATTTTTCTACGATTTTAAAAGTCCTCCCGTCAGAATTAATCTGGCTCTTCTAAAACGAAAGTTCAACCGATATCGGTTGAACTTTCGTGGTGTTGGAGATTGCCATGGCGCGGCAATTGTGGTCGAAGGTTCCGGTGAAAGCCGATTATCAAGACGCTGAACTTATTCAGGAGAACAAACGTCCTGGCTCATATTGTCAGAATTAATCTGTTTATTTAGAGAAGCGAGCCCACGGTGCTCTCTATCTGTTCATCGACGAGCATGTCGTCGGGATAGTAGGCTTCTCGTTGTCTGAGGATCAAAAGAGTGAATACGAGGTTTATCATGGCGAATGAAATTAGGAACACATCCATAAGGTCGGCAAGGTCCATTGTTTAAGATCCTTCTATTAGTAGGTTTTACTAACTCATCAATCTATCTAGCAATGCAACGTTGCATCATCATTATTTCTGCCTTCCGGTTAAGGTGTGCTTAAGGGCTCCGGATCTTTTTCATCGCTCTGGCTGCGACGTTGATGAATATATAGACAGATGCCCGACAGTGCATATAGCGCAAAGGCGATTATGGGAAGCCCCTTAAGACCGAACCAGAGAGATAGATTCTCGGTGAGACCACCGAAGGCGACACCGAGAAGATTGGCAGAGAGCAGTTGCAGAGGCATCTTAGTATCTCTGAAACAGCGCGAGAAGGTCATGCTGCCGAATAATATCGGTCCACAGGCGATAAGAGAGGCGATTACTCCCACCATGACCGGGCTCATATTCGTATGCTCCGGCACTTTCCACAGATAATCTATAGAGCAGAATATCAATAAGCCGAGATAGAGAAAGGGTAGCGGTATTTTCTTGTATTTGAGTACGAACAAATTAGCTGTCCAGGCGAGCAAAAGAATGGTCATGATAACAATGGACGACACCAGCCAGGTGGCACCGAAGAGCAAAGAGAGCTGGGTGATGGACTTGGTCTCCACCAGCATAAATGCCTGACCGAGGAAGAACATATTGCCCCATTCTCCCGGGCTTATTGTCTCTATCTGGGTGGTCTCGCCTTCTTTTGATTTTGCATTCGGGGTTTTGGTGACGGCAAGAATAGTTGGTATCACCACCGCCACCAGAAGCACCGAGAAGTAGAGGATCATGCCATTGACGTTGAACTCGGTAAATAGAAACGGCCAGTCGTCGGTGGCGGGGCTGGTTTTTATATCTTTACCGGCTTCGGGCCATTTTTCCAGCCCCCGGCTGGCATGGGCGACGACCTCTTCTGGTGGCTCTTTGGCTCCTGGTCCGAACACGAAGATGACACTATCCCATTTTCTGTCGACATAGGCGAAAGGCTTTTGTCCCCAGGCTTTTATGATCGTGTTGTAGATTCTCTCGGTTATAAAATTATCCGGTCCGGTGGCATAGGAGAGCACCACCACTCCATCTGGTTTGAGGGCATTGAGAGCCGCTTTCATGGACTCTTCTGTGTAGACGAAGTTATCGATGCGTAAAAAAGAC
>CAZCBH010000077.1:0-23434 GCA_964496875.1 uncultured Candidatus Obscuribacterales bacterium
TCGACTTTTGAAAATTCAGTTGGTCAACTGACCAAATCAATCAGCTTTTCAGAAACTAGTTGGTCAACCAACCAAATTACAAAATTGCCGACCCGACAAGAATATGGGCAAAGAGTCCGAAAGAAACCGCAGCTAATGGAATGGAGGCTGCGGCAAAGAACAGGTAGAGTTCTCTGAATTCGTCTTTCAGTCGAGGAATCTTATTTCTGTTCTTGTTCTTTGTAGTGTTCCTCCTTTTGGGCGGTCGGCGGCAGAGTCCAAGCGGCAAAATTATCCATGTGAAGACCGTCATGAAGATAAAGGATGCTAGAAGGCAGAAAAGGAGGGTGTTTGAAATCAGGTTCGAGATATTGGTTGTAATAGACAGTTTCCAGCAAAGCCCAAGTATTGCTGCAAAAACAGCAATGATTGTTGCACCGGCTGAAACGCTTCCGATTTTCAACTTTTGCTCAATTATTCGACTCTGTTTTTCACATGCTTCCATGAGGTCGTTTATCGCCCAAATAAAGAGCAGGGTGGACACCACTAACGGAGCCAACATCATCATTCCGAAGAGTATTTGTACTGTTAAAATGAACGATTCCATAGCTACTATTCGAAATGTTTTTGAGCAGAGAATATCAACAGCGCCGCTTCCTGAGCACCTTTTGAATCTATCACCGCCGATAGGTTATAAGTCGAATTAGGCAAACAGTTGATTAACTGTTTTGTCGCCGAGGTTGATGGAGGGCTGTATTTCAATTTGGCAAATTCAAAATCTGGCCGGTCAACCGTCCAGATATTTGGAATTTCAAAATTAAGTCAGTCAACTGACTTGAAATTCGACTTTTGAAAATTCAGTTGGTCAACTGACCAAATCAATCAGCTTTTCAGAAATTAGTTGGTCAACCAACCAAATTACAAAATTTCAAAAAGAAATACCTGCATCAGCAATGAAAAATCACGCCGAAGACCTTGGCGATAGGAATTATCGTGGCGCAGATCGACCAGGAGATAATCGCAGCGACCAGCATAAAGGTCATACCTATAGACATCACTGCCATCGGTATCGCGCCAACAGCAAAAATGATTCTTACTGCTTTCAGCGCTTTCGGCAGTTCGCCGCCATTGCAGCGTGATATGACAAAGCCTATGGGAACTAGCATCCAGGTGTACGCAAACATTAAGACATAGGACAGGCTTCCCGATATTAAAATCAGTTCGTTCATGCGCCAGCATAATCCGAGCAGTGCCGATCCCAGCATCAGCAGAAATCCTATAGACGATAGACTTGATAGCTTTAGTTTGTCGCCGGTGATTTTGAATCTTCCTGTTATCTCCTCGGCGGTGGCTAAGACCAGATATGGCGAGGTCAGGAATGGGGCAAATGCTGCGATAAGGCCGAGCAGAAAAAACATCACACAAATAGCGTCCGATAGGATTTGTGGTTCAGGCATTGTTCCGACTCTCTGATGGATTCGACTTTCCCATCTTATGCCGGGTTGTGGGGTAGGAGACAATCACACCTGACAGTTTGTCAGGTGTGTGCGGCATGTTTCGTGATTGCCGATAGCGTCGAGCGCCTTTGTGTTACTTCACTTTCTCTTTGCCGTTCGCTCTCTGCCAGAGGTCGATGAAGCTATCTACTTTAGCCATGACCTCTTTTTTGATCTCCCCTTCCTTGCCGGGCTCGGCTAAGCCAAGAGATTGATTCTGCCAGGCGGTGACGGAGATTTTGCGATCCGGTTTGTCTTCCAGATAGACCATCTGGGTCAGACCGACATTGATGGCATAAAAGATTTTCTTGTTCTTTTTAAGGGGAGTAACCTTTACAAGAAATTGATCGATGGTGGTGTCGTTCAAAAACTCTTTCTTGTCGACGATTTTCATACCGCCCTTTTCAAACTGGGCTTCGATATCTTTTTGCATGGCGGCGGCATCGAGGTTGACCTTGCTCAATGGGTCAACGGTGACATGCACCCTGTCCAGCCCTTCCAGAACAAACTGGGTTGCCGGCTCTCCCTCCAGGGCGAACACCGGGGTGACGGCGGTGGCTGCCAGCAGACAGGTGGAGAGGAGGAACCGGGTGGTTTTGACAATATTCTGACGCATCTACTTTTTCTCCGGCTGAACTTCAAGATAGGCTATTGTCTGTCATTTGAATCCTAAAATCCAGGCTTGATAGCCAGTTCGCGAGGCTTATATTAGATCTGGATTTCTTATTGAATTCAGGTCTAACGTCTATAATGAAGGTTCTTCTAGCGTTATAGAGTTGTCGAGTTATCGCGATATAAAAAATGGCAGAGAAAAGGTCAGAGAAAAGATCGGATTTGAAGAAAAACGGCGGTGTCGGCAGTATGCTGGCAGCGGTCTATGAGAAGTTCGTTCTTCTTATGGCAATATTCAGCGCCTGTTTTTTCGGCGCTTTCTTAATCGACGCCTTCACCGGGGATATGCGTCACGGACCGGGCACCCAGGCGGCTTGCATCATTATGTTCGGCGGAATATTTGCTGCCTGTGTGTTTTATCTGCGCTCGCGCTGGAGGGACAAAGGTGCTGTGGCTGAGCTTCAGCAGGAGCAACTTATTTTGAATCTTGCCAAGTCCAACCAGGGAGAGGTAACGGTGGCGGAGGTCTCTGTCGATTGCGGACTCTCTATTTCGGTCACGAAGAAAGCCTTCGAGCGTCTTGCCATGACCGGGGTCTGCCAGGTAGATGTCAGCGATCAAGGAGAGCTGGTCTATCGCTTTCCGTCCTTTGAACCCGAACCCGAACCCGAATCCGATATGGCCGGTAGCTCTTCTAAAGGTAAGCCGGCCTCCAATTTGGGGCAGTCGACCATGCTGTTCGACAATCCCGACGCCGACGAGGCCGAGGATGTAAAAATCTCTTTGAAACGCCTGGAGAAAGAGCTGGAAGCCGAAGGGAATCAGGGCTGAGCTTTGGTTGCATCCCGCCGCACGCGCTATATTTGGCTCTCCGGGGCAGTTCTGGTTTCTATGGGTTGCTTAGATTAAATCTGCCAGCCTTTGGCAAATTTCTCGATGCGGCGTGTATAGACAGGCAGTTCGATTCCTTCCTTACTTTACCGAAGAGATTTTATTCATGGGCGATTCCATAGTTGTAAGCGATAACACAGCCTCAAATGCCGGTAGCGCAGCCAGAAATGCTGCTGGAAACGCCTTTCTGGCAGAGGTCAACGGCAAACCGAGACCGACACAGCCAGAAGCGTCCAAGCCGCCCGAGGGTCTGGTGGTGGTCTGTGACGGCAAAACCTGTGTGCCCTTTTCTACGGATAAATCCGGCGACAGTAACTCCGCGCTTTTTGTAAAAGACAACTTCCCGACTTTCGACCGCAATAGCAATGGCTATGTCGAGAAGGACGAGGCTCTCTACTGGCGCAACAAGTTCGAGAACGGCTCGCCGGCGTGGAAGATGAGCAACGATATCGCCACCAATAATCAAGCTGTAGCGAATAGAAGCGACGACCAGCTCTTTTTTGAAAACGGTATTTCGGTTAAGGATCTCGACTCGGTCTTGAATCTGGCCGCTAAAGACCCCAAAGCGTTGAGCTCAGAAGAGCGCGCGCTCTTACGTTCTCTCGATTGGAAGTCCCGTGAGAAAAAATCCAAATAGACCAGCCAGGCAATTCAGCAAAGTAAAAAGAACGGAAGAGCCTGGTAAGAAGGATTTCTCACTGGCGCTATAGACCGAGAATCTCTGCTAGATTGAAGATAGCCGATTCGATTCGGTTTTTCCATAGCAATCACGGGCTCTTTCTATGACTCGAGCGGCATTGATTTCTATCGCATTGCTCTTTCTGGCTGGCGTGGCGTTCTGTCTGTTCTTCCATCCCCGAGAAGGAGTGGTTACCAGGTCTTTGAGGAAGTGGGACCGGGAGGTCAGCTCTCCTTCGATAAGTGTCTCTAGAAATATAGTGAAGACCCTTCGGCCAATTAAAAAAGGCGAACAGTTTGACAGAGATTCTGTGGAAGAGGTCTCGGTTTCCTCCGCCAATGAAGACTATCTTGCCGCCGATTACGCTTATGCTTCTTATATGGTTTTGGGACGAAGGGCTGCTCGGGACTTGCCTGCCGGGTCATGGTTGTCGGAGAATGATTGTTTCGATACTGATGAAGATATGAGGTGACTGAGTTGACTGAGGTGAGTAAATTAAACGGCAATCTCAGGCTGGCGGTGAACGGAACCCTTATGCGCGGTCTTGAGCTGTATCCTAATATGCTGGAGGTAGGGGCGGAATTTATCGAAGAAACCCGGACTGCGCCCTGCTATAGGCTCTGGTCGATAGGCGACCGCCATCCGGCTATGATGCGGGTAGATGCCGGCGGCGTGTCCGTCGCCCTTGAAATTTACGATATCTCTGCCGAGGGGCTTGCTTCCGTTTTGCGCAAAGAACCTGCCGGTCTTTGTGTAGGGAAGGTCAAGCTGGCATCTGGCGAAGAGGTGCTGGGGGTACTGGGCGAGTCTTTTCTTTGTGAGGCAGGCAAAGAGATCACCGAATATGGTGGCTGGCGAAACTACATCGCCACTTTGTCGAATGCTTAAGTCAATGGTTTTGAGTTCAGGCTTTAATCGGATTCAGCTTTAGTCTTTGTCTTTACCGACAGCTCTTTTGACCAGCTCTTCTTCCACCTGTTCCGGGGTGATTTCATTGGCTACCATGAGTCCTGCCAGGCTCTCCTTCCATTCTTCTCCGCTTTCGGCATGGCGAAGAATGACCTCTAGAATGGTGAAGCGTCTGTCCTCCAGTGTCGCCGAGAGAGGCAAAGCGACCTGGGTTACCATCTCTTCTTCATTGATGACGCCTCGAATGAATCTTCCGACGGCAGAATTAGCCGGGACCGTTTTGCAAGCCCAGGTAGAAAGAGCTTTCAATTCTCGGGCTTCTGCATGCCAGCCGCCCAAATCCCACAGGCGATAGGCTGTGACCAGCTCATCCCAGGAGCTTTTCTCTGTCAATATATAATCGTCGGCAAGCACCACTTCATCCGGAAGCGGTCCGCCGTAGTGCTTGAAGGCAGCCGCGGCTTTGCGGATTATCTCCATGGTGTCGCTTACTAGATCGAGATTTTCTTTTTCCGTCACTGTTTGAATTTGATTTGTTGTTAGATCGATGCAGATTCGGAAAGACGGAAACGACCTTTAGTACCTTCCAGGTTTGACACTTCGGAGAGGCGGTCGTACTGCCCGAGATCCGGGTTGTATGCGAAAACTTCTCCGGTCTGGATTTTGTAGACCCAGCCGTGAAGATTGAGCTCGCCCCGGGTAAGAGCAGATGCCACCGCCGGCAGGGTGCGCAGGTGTTCGAGTTGAACCAGGACATTCTCCTGGGTCGCTATATTCAAGAGGGTCTCTTCGTCCTCAATCTCTTTGGAGTAGATATCCTGAATCAATCTCTTGGTGGTTGCCGCATAGTCCAGCCATTTCGCCAGGGTAGGCATATGATCCATCGGAGTATCGGAGAGCAAGCCTTTGATGGCTCCGCACAGAGTATGACCACATATGATGATGTCTTTTACTTTCAGTTCGCAGACCGCATACTCTATGGTGGCGATTTCACCGCAAACGGTGGTGCCGTGAGCCGGAACAATATTGCCCGCGTTGCGAATCAAAAACAGATCGCCGGGGTCGGTCTGGGTTATGAGATTGGGGTTGATACGCGAATCGGAGCAGGTTATGAAAAGGGCGTCAGGAGATTGCCCATGGGTCAATCTTTCGAAGAGCGCTTGTTGGGAGAGAAAAGCCTCGGTTCTGAATTGATGCAGTCCTTTTACCAACTTTTTCATGATCTGATCCTTGTAGACTCTTGATGCATATATCTTATCATCCCTGCGATCACAAGTTCGTCACAATTCCCATATATAGGGACTCTGATTACAGGGGGCTAATATGGCTGATATAGTCTGTCGTCCGGCGGGGAGTTGCAGGCGAAAATCCAATGCCTCTGGCTCTTTTGAGTGAATGTCTTATTTGGGGGCGCCGGTTATCAGACCGCTTAGCAGAAATTCAAGAGCCCGAGACGCTAGATATTGCAGGGTCTTGGGCTTTTGGAGTGCCGGTGGGTATTGCCCTTCTTGGCATATGGTATACACTCGCTCTCGTATATAAATCGAACCGCAGGGTCAGCGCGTGGGACATATAGTTCTCACTCTTGCGAGCGCTTTGGTTCGACTGTTTCTCCGGCTCGGGCCGGTTGGAAAAGGAGCCGCTACGGGTGTTAACCCGTGGCCGTAACCTCATTTCAAAAATTCGGAGTAGTGAACCCCTGGAGGTGAGTGACATGAATGTACATATGATGCCTGGAGTCGGCGCCGCTGTGAATATGGCTGCTGCCGTAGCTGTGAATATGGATGTGGAGAATAATCTGGCTATGAATACCCTGGATGGTGAATGCGCTTGCCTGGAAGAGGAAGTCTGTCTGCACGATAGTGTCGCCATCCTTATGGGAGACATAGAGTCCATCGTGACCGATTCCGATGACCTCAACTCCGATCGCGAAGAGCTGGAAGCGCTCATATCTGATTTGCGTTCGGTTCTGACCGAAGAGTAAGATTCTCGAACTCATTTTGGATTTTTGGCATCTCCGCCAATTCGCCGCCGAAGCCTGCGGTACCGTATACGGTGCACAAGAGTAGCTCTTGTGCGCCGTATTTGCTTCTTGGGAACCGCGTGATTGTGATGGTCGTCTAATCAAAAAAAATTGGAAAGTCCGGGAACATGTTTCGCACTCGGGCGTCTAGTGATTTTGTGTGCCGAATTGTGGGTGTTGTAGACAATCTGACCGAATTGAACGCCAAGCAAGTAGTAAGGATTCAAAGGGGTGATATTGTGAATAAGAAGACGACAGGATTTCTGATTGCTTTATTGGCGGGGGCGTTTATGCTCGTTGGACAGCAGCCGGCCGAAGCAAGCAAGGGAAAGCATCATAAGAACTGGCGCGGTGTTTATTCCGGAAGCTACAACAAGAATTTCAAGCGTGGCAAACACCATCGCAAAAATTGGAAGAATTACAACAGAAATAACGGTTTCGGCAACAATTGCCGGACCTTCAACAACAATGGTCGACGCAGATATAATCGTGCCTTCAATAACTCCATAATTCCGACCAATTCATACTGGCGGGGTAATAACAACGGTCTTATCCAGGGTCTGCTCGGACCCGGCAACGGTTACGCCAACACTCGATTTGTAGGCGGCGGCCACCCGGTGCATGGATACAACCATCCTGGTCACGGTGCCTACCATCCTGTGTACGGTGTTCAGAACACCGGCGGTATCAATAATCTGGTCAATAATTTGTTCTAGTTTTCAGTTTTTTTGCCCATTCCCGATGCAACGCAGTGAACCGACAGCCGGCGCCTCCAAAAGGGGCGTCGGTTGTTTTTTGATGGTTACAAAAAGTTTCTCATGCCAGAGGATGATGCTCGGTCCGATCCTCGATAATAGAATGGGATCGTCGAGTTGATTTTTTTCGGCAGTTTTTGTTATCAAATTCAACCTGATTTTGTATCTTGCAGAGGAGGAAGTAAAAGAGCGCGCAGTCTATATGATGGAAACTGTGGCGATCTATCGATATAACCTAATTTGTTCCGGACCGACTCCGCCGTTTCACTTGCATTATCGGTAGAGTCGGTTTGACCCACAAAGACTCTCTCTAAAGAGTTTTCTTCAATAACTTACCAGGGCAATGAATAGAGACATCCACCTCCTTAAGGGAGGCTGTTTTAAAGGATTTCGCCCATGAGCCCACTAGATATGACCGTTTCGGAAAGCCACCCAGTTAAAAACACCGATGCTTCCGCCCATTCGGAAGAGTCGCCAGAAAAGAAGGAGCCCGCCCAAGAGAAAGGCGGCTATCCAGAAGAGATGCAGCCTGCTCTTATTCTGTCGGTATGCGCGGTGGTTGCTACCTTATTCTCGGTCTTCGCCTTGAACGCCGGAGACTGGTCGATTTTCATTGTTGCCGGCTATTGCCTGTTTATGCTCTTTTATCCTCTTTATCAGGGCAAGTCCGAATCCCGCATGGCCAACTATAAGAAGGAATATTTGATGCTCGGGATAATCTGTGCCGCCGCCTGTCTGGCGCTTCCATTTTTAGCCGGCAAAGAGGACAGCTATGTCGAAGCGGTCACGATAATCATGGCGCTGGTGGGGATAAAGCTGGTCTTCTACCCGAACTACAACTTCGACGAGGAGTAAAGATAGAGACCATGAAAAGTCGTCAGTCTTTTCGTTCTCTTGCTGCGGTAGTTCTTTTGGTCGGTGTCGGTATTGGCATGATCTCCGGTTGCTCCAGAGCCGACGAGGCGAGAAGCAAATACCAGGGGTGGGATCAGGCGGAAGGCCGGGTGCTGGAGTTGAAAGCGCTAACGGAAGAGACTCCCAGCGTACCCAACACCTTCGATTACCAGGCTCTGGTGCAATTCGAATACCAAGGGGAGAAGCGCAAACTCAGTCAGAGACTGACCGAGCATAAGGCGAATTTGTTATCGGTAGGGCAGGATGTGGCGGTCCATATTAATCCCGGCGATTTCACCAAGTCTGAAATCGAACTGCCTGTGCCCTATCCAGATAAATCCGGTATGAACTGGCGGCGGATGCCCCGCAATCTAACCACGGCCCCGGCCACCGAGATTAAATAGGCGCTTCCTAAAATAAAAAAGCCAGTTAGCCAGGGCAAGCAAAAGAACGATGATTGCCACAGTGGTTTCGGTGCTCATTAAGTAAGGGTGAGCTTCTATATTTAGATAAGGTTCCAGGGTCATGGTGCGCATTTGATGGCGGCTTGCCATCATACACAGGACGGTGCCTAATGCGCCTATACTTCCTGCGATCAGGCTGAAGCGTCCTGCGGTGAGGGCAGCCCTGGCGATGCAGCCGGTGGCGATGGTCATGAGCACTAGAGAGGTTCCGAATATGGTAGAGACTGCCTGGTCGGATCCTGCAATTTTCGCCATCATCTCGGCTGGCAGCATATTGTAGTAGAAGCCGCCCACAGGAGCCTGGAGGATGGTCGCGATCAAAAATATAAAGGCACCGCTTTTGATGCGTGCATTTTTTTGAACAGAGCCTTCGTCTTTCTCGCCGTTTTCATACAGACCCAGTGCAAGAGCAAGACCGCCTATAGCTATTGAAGCGACTGAATAGTGTAGAAATGCGGACTGGCTGTAGTAATTGCTTGGGAAGGTAAGGACCCCCTGGGTAATTGAAGCGGCGACCCTTGCTAGGCCGTGGTCCATTAAAAAAAGCTGGTAGTACTCTTGAAACCAGGTGGTGCCGGCGCTTACTAGAATTCCAATCACAAGAAGCGGAAGGGTCGCTTTATAAGGCTCTGGCGATGACTGTTTCTTCTTTGTCTTACCCCAAAATAGCTGCTGTATGCAGAAAGCGCCCAGGGCGACAGTGGCGGCGACACTCAATACCAAAGGGTTCCGGACGGTCTCGAAGCCGGAGTATATTGCTGGATAGAGAATCGCGACTGAGAGCAGTTGCAGTGCTGCCTGGCATAGCCAGAAGAAGAAGAGAGATGGCAGAGCACGATAGAGTCGACTCTGAAAGGCGGCGGCTGCTGAGTTTCGGTCATGTCGCCCGAGCCAATTGAAAACAGCGCATAATAATGCCGCGCCGGCAAGAAGGTTGCCGGAAAGTGCTGTCAGAAAAGAGGAGAAAATGATGATCGGGTCTGACATGGGCGTTTTTTGAACGGAGAGTAATACAAATAATACAGATTCTATTTATCTTCAATCATCCGTTCAGTCGATGATAGCAGGGGCCTGGATCGTAAAAAGTAGGTAGCGGTAAATTTACTGAGATTCTGGAGTGAATTATGAAAACCTATGACCTCGGCGACCAGCTTCCGGAAGACTACAAGAAGCATCTTATCGACTTGCTGACATTCCAGGCGGATTCTGAATTCGCCGGAGGACAGAGGGTTCAAGAGAACCTCAAGTATGCGCCAAGACCGGAAGAGGCTTATAGATTGGCCAAGAAGTGCATGGAAGAGATTGGTCATGGCTGGTACCTTTACGCTATTTTAGAGCCTCTGGGTATCGATGTGAACACCCGGGTCCAGCACCTGGTTCAGAATCCGGATAATCCCGATCCTAAGAAAGTGCGTATCATCAACGGATTTCGTCGAGAAAACTGGGCTCCGATGTTCGAGCGCTGGGCCGATGTGGCTATGTTTTCGACGGTGGTGACACCGGCAGCAGTGGCGTTTCTGGGGCAGTATCGCGAGTCCTCTTATTTGCCCTGGCGAAAGGTGAGCGAGCGCATCTGGCAAGAGGAGAAAGGTCATCTCGCTTTTGGTGTCTGGGCGTCCAAAAGGGTTATCGAGTTTGATGGAGAGAAAGGTCGAGCCGAATTGCAGAGTGCGGTGCACAAGTTTATGCGTATTGGTCTGGGCTTTCCTGGCAGACCGGATAGCGAAAGCGAACACTTCGGCAAATATTTCGACTATGGCTTAAAGCTGAAGAGCAGCCAGGAGATTCAAGACGAGTATCTGGAGATCGTCGCCGACAGACTGAAGGATATTGGACTGGAGATGCCGACCAATGTAGAGCCGGACTATGACATGCGCTTCGGCTATGCTCAGTCCGAAGAGAAAGAGTCGGTGGCGGCGAAGTAACATAGGACAGAGGCCCGTGGTCAAACAAGAGTTGAGTCAGGAAGATCTGGATCTTATCTCGCGCCTGGAAGCCGGCGGCGAGAAGGTGCGTTCTTTAAAAGAGTGCACCAATACATACAGGAAGCTTCTCACCAGTATCCTCTTCCAGTTTGCCGACTCTCAGCTTGCTGCCGCCAGCGCATTTGCCGGTGCCATGCAACTGGCTCCCAGTCTGGATAATCGTATAGAGCTTGCCACCATAACCCGGGACAAGCTCGAGATGACCAGGCAGACCCACGGGCTTCTGGGTGAACTCGATCTCAATTTGAAGAAGTATTTTTCTTCTCACGATTGGGAATCTAGAGTCAATCGTCATGCGGCGCTGGGCTATGTGAGGGCGTCTTCCGATAAACGGCTCAATGCCCTTATGTATCCCCTTGAAGGCTGGTGCGATGTGGCGGTTTTCACCTATCTAATGTCTGCCATGACCTGTATTCAACTTGTCGATTTTGCCGAGTCGAGCTTCTCTCCCTGGGCAGAATTGGCCTCTACCATACTGGAAACAGAAAAGGTTCATTGTGGGTTCGGACTCAAGTTTATTGATGAATCCTGGGATGTCAAAGAAGATACCCTTGAACTCCAGGCTTCCATGAACTACTGGTATCACAAGGTACTCGAATGCTTTGGACCGGAAAACAGCGATGGAAACAAGCTTTATCGCCAGTTTAAAATAAAATCCCAGCGAAACGAAGAGACCCGGGACAGGTGGTACGCTTGCATTCAAGAAGAACTCAAGCCGCTCGAGATAATGTTGCCGGCAGCCCGAGGTTAGTATGAGGCAACACTTCACCGACCCGGAGATGTGCATTCAGTGCTCGGCTTGCGAGATGGCCTGCCCGGTCAAGGCGATAGAGTGTATTCTAGGGCGCTATTGCATAGACTATAACCTATGCGAAGATTGCGGCAAATGTATCAAAGACTGCCCCACCGGGGCTGTGGATTGTTTTATCGAAGTGAAAGAGATCTACAGTCAAGACGAGCAGTCGACCTGGACGGTTTTGCCTTCTGAATGATTCGGATGCTTTATGGAGAGAGCTGGCTTTTGCTTGCCGCCCGCTCGAAAACTCCTTCAAAAGTCGATTTGTAAGCTTTATTCAGACTGCCAAAAAGGTTGTCCCAGATATCGGTGTAGAAGCCGAAGTTCGAGTCTATCTCTTTGTGGTGCTGGGCATGGAAAGTGCTGGTGGTAAGCCTCTGCAAAAGGGGGATTTTTAGCCAGCTTTTGGGAAATGGCTCCACACCTATATGTCCGATGGCGCCGAAGGCGGCATTGAGCAATAGATATAAAACGATCCCCAGCCAGCTCGATGAGTAAAGGCATAGAACAAGCAACCAGAGGAAGCCGAAACCGAAGACTTCGAGCGGGCTTAAAACGAAGAGAGAGAGCGGTCTTGTGTCTTCGTATATATGATGGGTACGGTGCACCAGGCTGTAGATCCCTTTTATATGTACAATTCGGTGGGTGACATACATGAGCAGATCCATTAGCAAAAGCAAGATAATCGTGTCGGCAAAGCAGGTCCAGTCTAGCTCCCTGGTTATTACTATGGTTCCATTTTTCCACAACAACCAGCCGACGAAAGCGACCAAGCTGTTGAAGAAGACACATCCGGCGGCAAGCAGCAACTCTTTTTTGGTGAGGGGCTCGGGTGCCTGATAGATTCGCCTGGCTGAAAAGAGTTTGATCAGAAGAAGGCCGGCACCTACGCAGAGGAAGAACTGGAGTATGTTCTGAAAGAACAACCAGAAAAATGCCTCTGAAGGTGTTATGGATCCGAAGTAATCGAGGATTCGGTTGGCAGTCTCCATGCCGAACTCCTTTGGCTGTGGTTCGGGAATTATATGTTTTATCGCTCCTGTTTTCAATTGGGTTTAGTTTGCTAGTCGGATGCCTGGTGTTATATACGGTGCAGGGAGGCGCTTTGTGTGAGGCGCCTTTGTGTGTATATCCTTTGTATATCCAGGATTTCAATGGGTGGTGCAAAAAAAATATTTTGACGAGAGAATCAGTGGTTCGGCGATTCGCCGAGAATGTCATACTGCTCGCGAGCCTCTTGTGATTAGGGTCTCGGCGATATGTAATTGATGCTGGATAAATGTCTAAAGGGGTACTTTAAAAACCGGTGGTGTTTGCTATACTAAATATCAAATCGGTGAGCAGACACTTAAATGTTGGATGCGTTGAGCCGAGGGGCCTTGCGGAAACATCAGGTTGACGTTGACCAGAAACCCTAGCAAGTGAGCCCGTGCTGTTTCTTCCTCCAATTGAAGGACAGTAAAATACTGAGCTTATCGCAAGTAAGCAAAATTGGACAGTAGCAAAAACACCGCTTGAGAGGGATCTGAGCGGTGTTTTTGTTTTTTCTTTTTTTGTCCTTTCTTATTTGTAGAATTCAGGAAGCAGAAGAAAGGAAGGTAGCCGGAGTGCTCATCTGCATCCGGATTAGATCGGATACCGGCTTCCACTTGAGGTGCTTGCTCGGCGACTTGGCGCATCTATGGGTGCTTTGAAGATGATTTCGAGAGCCTTCTTCGGCAAGGACCGTTTTGACAATTTTGGAAGCCGCTCCGGCAGAGGAAGAGAGGACGGCGTTCTCTTGCATGGTTGCCAGGCGCTTTTCATCGCCGAGAAGGCTGTCCACTTTGTACGCGAGAGCAGGAAGATTGTTGCAGCGAATCGCTATGCCTTTTTCCAGCAGGTGGTCGGCGTTGCGCTCTTCTTGACCCGGTATCGGATTAACAATGACGAAGGCCAGTCCTTTTGCCAGGGCTTCGGAGGTGGTCAGCCCACCCGGTTTGCCAAGCACCAGATCCGATGCTGCCATATATTCATCGACTTTTGTGCTGTAACCCACCGGCATTATTTTTAAGTTGCCTCGACTTTCGAGGTCTGGTCGCATCCTTTCCAATCTGGCTTTCAAAGCCTGGTTGCGTCCGCACATAGCAATTACCTGCGCCGGGGTTTGTATCTGTGAAAGAGAGGCTAGAATTTCCTCGCTCTTGCCTACTCCGAAGCCACCGGAAGACATATATATTGTCGGTTTAACCGGATCCAGTCCATACTTGAGCCGCATCTCGATTTTGTCCTTGTGCGCGCTGAACACAGGATCGATGGGGATACCGGAGACATGTATGCTTTTGGGGTCGAAGCCGAGCATCTTGAGATGCTCCCGGGTCTCTTCCAGGGCGACGAAATAGTTGGAATAGTGTCGGCAGAGCCACATAGAGTGTATATCCATGTCGGTTACCACAATCGACAAGCCGGTCTGGAGTTTGCCCCGGCAGATCAGGTTAGAGATTATCTCTGCCGGTAAAAAGTGAGTGCAGATGACATGATCCGGTCTTGTTTCGTAAAGAAGCCGGGTGAGGGCTCTGGTGTTGAGGCGGTCTATGGTCAGTCTTCTTTTCTCGTCTTTCCAGGGTTGGTCGGCATAGTCGTAGAGAAGCCCTAATAAGCCCGGCAATGTGTTGACCATTTCGATATAGGCGTCGGAATAGACTGTTTTGAATGCCAGGTTGGTGAACTCAAGCGCATCTCTGTGAATCACCTGGGCTGGCTCCGGTAGAAGTGTCAGCTCCGATTCGATTGCCTGGGCGGCTCTCAGGTGTCCGGCGCCCGCCGAAGCGGATAGTATCAAAATGCGTTTCATTGTGGTCCTCCTTGCTCTTTCTGTATGATGCCTGGTTGCAAGGAGATGGCGGGAGTCGACAGTACAGTTAATCAAGTATGTCCTTCTCGAAAAAACTCAACCGATATCGGTTGAGTTTCAGTCGAATTTTTAAAAGCCGATTCAAATCGAATATAATGAGGCTGTCTGTTTATAAGGCGAAGAGCTGATTCATGAATAAAAAGACTATTTCGATATCTCTGGCGACTCTTTTGATAAGCACGTTCTCGATGGTTGTGGCACCTTCTTCCTATTCCGCGCCAGCTACCAGAGATACCTCAAAAGTTATCTCTCGAGAGATGAAAGTCGACCCGTTCGACGCAGTGAATGTTAGCGGGGGCTTGCGAGTCAATCTCAAGCTGGGCACCAGCCCGAAAGTTCTAGTGGAATGCAACGAAAAGAGCATTAACCAGCTCAAGGTCAGCGTATCCAAGAACATTCTTTCTATATCGACACCGGCTAAATTTACTGCCAGTCACGCCCAGGTAACTGTTATCGTTCCCAGGCTCAGTCGTATTAGTGCTTCCGGATTTGTCGAGGCTAAATTAGATCAGATGAAGGGCTCCGATCTACATATAGAGAGCCATAATAATTGCACCGTCGAATCTACCGGAATGGTCGAGAGACTAAATGTGAATGCCGATGGGCAATCGCTTTTGAAACTCGAGAATCTCAAATCCAACGACTGTGTAGCGAGCGTTTCGGATAAAACCTTCGCCAAAGTCTTTGCGGCCAATACCTTGAAGGCAAGCGCCCAGGGCGAGTCTGTGCTCAATGTTCGCGGCAATCCGAAGATATTGAGCAAGAATATCGCCAGCACCAGCTTTTTCAAGATACTCAAGTAGAGACGATACAGCTCATTAGATTTTTAAAGACGCGGGTCCACCGGCTCTGATTCCAGGGCCAGGGTTCCGAATACGCATTCGTGCACTTTATACAAAGGTTCGTGACGCACAAAAGATTCCAGCGCCTCCATGCCGAGGGTGAACTCCCTCATCGCCAGGGCTCGCTTTCTTGAGAGCCCCCGGTTTCTGAGGCGCTCCAGATTTTCTTTCTGTGTATATTCGGGACCGTAGATAATCCTTAAGTACTCGCGACCGCGACATTTTATTGCGGGTTGAATCAGGTTGCCTTTGTGCCGGGCGAGGAAGTTTAGAGGTTTTACAACAATTCCTTCTTTAAAGAAGGTTGAAGTGCCGGTAAGTTGTTCCCACCACAGGGCGCCTCTTCGTACCTCGTCTTCGCGCGAGATATCGAGCTTTATCCAGGCGGTGGTCTGGAACAGATCCCCGCCTACGCTGTTTATCTTTTCGATCTCGGCCATGTGCCAGAGATGATCCCGGTCGAAGTGACAGTGTCCTTCGGTGGCCAGGATATGAAAAGGCGCCAGCTTCAGGTCTTTGAGGGAGTTCACATCCCAGCAGTATCTTTGATAAGCTTCCACATAAAGGTTGCAGAGCTTTTCTTTTTCAGAGAAGCGCTGTACTAACTCGTCTATTTCCAGACCCCGGGCGGAAGCCAGGGCGAGCTCTTTGTTTACCCTATCCAGAGAAGCCCGGGCGGCGGCACCGGTATGGGCATATTGATCTCGTAGAAGATCCCTCGCCTTTTTCGACCAGGGCATAAGCTCACAGTCAAGGGCGACCCAGTCTGTCTCGAACCGCTTCCAGAAGTCGCTTTTGCCAAGGGCTTCTTGAACAGCTTCTATAAACTCTCTTTCCAGATCTTCTTCCGTAAAAAAGCGGCGACCTGTCCGAGTGTAGACAACGCCGGCGCCATCATAACTGGTGCTGAAGCGTTTTGCCGCCGCTTCTTTGGAAGCGCAGACTATGACCACAGCCCTCGATCCCATGTGCTTTTCCTGGCAAACTACGTCGAAGACTTCTCTTGAGCTGTAGTATTCGAAGGCTTCTTCCGGTCTCTCTAAATAGCCGCCGATATCTTCGGCGGTGCCATCGCCCTCCAGATTTGCGCGGCTGGTTTCGCAGGGCGACATGGTCGGCGGCAGGTAAATGAGCCATTTGGGATCTATGGCAAAACGGCTTATCGTCTCCAGCGCCGCTGCTGCGTTCTCTTCTTTTATAGTGATGATGTTTTTGGTGCCGGGGACATACTTTATCTCGATTCTTCTTTTGCCGAAGACATCATCAAGATCAAGCAGATCCCCTTCTCTTGATGCCGAACGAAGACCAGTAGATGCCGCCGGTCTTGGCGTACTCATCATAGACCGATTACCTGATTCAGAGCAGGATTCTGCAGTCGTCCCTGCTCCGGCGTTCGGCGCATCTTCATCATCCAGCTTTTCCAAGTCTTCTGTTTTAAACGGTTTTATAGACTCGTAGTACTCGCGATGGGCATCTACCGAAACCAGCTCTTTTTCAGGATAGCGCAATGCCGTCAACCTGCCGCCGAAAACACAGCCGGTGTCTATATTCATTGTTCTGTTTATCCATTCGGCCTCACCCACCGGGGTGTGCCCATAAATAACATGGGCTTCTCCTCGATAGTCATTGGCCCATTCATATCTGACCGGCAGCCCATATTCATCGGTTTCGCCGGTGGTGTCTCCATAAAGAGCAAACTCCCTCACTCGCCCGGATGAACGTCCCTGGTAACTGGCTTTCATTCCGGCATGGCTGACCACCAGCTTGCCTGCGTCAAGAATAAAGTGACTGACAAGCCCCGTGATGAACTCTTTGCATTTGTGGCTGAACTCGGGCGGTTGCTTCTCTAGTTGCTCCAGCGTCTCGGCCAGACCATAGGCTATTTTGACGTTGCGGCCATCCAGTTTCTTCGCCAGTTTGACATCATGGTTGCCTGGAACACAGATGGCCTGTTCAGCCTCGACCATGTTCATCACCAGATTAAGCACTTCCGGCGACTTTGGTCCGCGGTCGACAAGATCGCCTAGAAAAATCGCTTTTCTGCCCGGTGGCGGAGTTACGACAATATTCATGTCATCACCGGCGGTGCGATCGATGTCATAACCGAGCTTCTCGAACAGTTCAATCAATTCGTCGAAGCATCCATGGATGTCGCCGATGATATCGAACGGCCCCCGCTCCTCCGACCGGTCCGTCCATAGTTTGGTCCGGTTTATTCTGACGCTTTCAATCGTCGTCTCGTCATCCAGAATAAATACATGGCGGAAGCCCTCGCGTTTTAGATTGCCTAGAGAGCGACGCAAGAGCTGCTTCTGGCGCCTAATTACATGGGTGCCGAAGTTTCTGTTCTCTCGCCCTCGATTACGCTCCTGGCAAACGCTTTCGGGCAGATTGAGGACTATGGCGACAGCAAAGCAGTCATTTTCTTTGGCCAGTTTCAAGACATTTTTGCGGGCATCTTGCTGGACATTGGTGGCATCTATAACCGTCAGCTTGCGGCGCGCCAGCCTTTTGCGCGCAATATGTTCCAGAACGTCGAAGGCGTCATCGGTAGCGCCCTGATCGGTCTCATCGTCACTGACCAGAGCCCGGCACATATCTGACGAGATTACCTCGCTGGCAAGAAAATGTCTTGCGGCAAAAGTAGACTTGCCCGAGCCTGAGGTGCCCACAAGGGCGACCAGGCAGAATTCTGGTATGTTAATCTCCACGGCAGAATACCCCCATCTGGGTCGGCGGTCCAAGCTCCGGGTCGGCGCAACCGACATCGAAATAGTCCACCGAATAGCCGAAGCGCTCGCATATGTCCTTCGACCAACTCCGAAACTCCGCCCGACTCCATTCGAAGCGGTGGTCGGAGTGCCGGAAGCGTCCTTCTTCCAGACTCTCGAAGAGCTTGTTGTATTCTCTATTAGGCGTAGTGATCAATACATAGCTCGGTCTCGCCTGACCGAACACCACTTTTTCGAACGCATTCAGTCTGGGCACGTCGAGATGCTCTATAACTTCTATGCAAGTGGCGGCATCAAAGTTGTTCAATCGGGCATCGCGATACATCAAAGAGCCGTGCAGAAGCTTCAATCGCTGCGCTTTTCTCTCCGGCATTCTATCCAGTTTCAGGCGTCTTTCGGCTATTTCGAGAGACCTTATCGAGACATCCATGCCGACAATCTCCTGAAAGTAGAAATCATGCACAAGCCTGCTCAAAAGCTTTCCTTCGCCGCAGCCAAGATCCGCCACCCGGCGCGCGCCCAGGTCTTTGAGCCTCTCCACCACCGTGTCCATTCTCACTTCGTTGAGGCTGATCTTTTTTTCCAGCGCCTCTTCTTGACCGACCGCTTTTTCATTATCTGCAGTGTTTTGAGGGCTGGCATCATTGGCGGTGTCGCCTTCGCCTTCGTCGCCGTTTTGCTTCTCGTTCTCACTTTCTGTCAGGCGTTCCAGAGCCAAAGCCGCCAGGGATTTTTTATTGCGTAGATATCTGGTGGCAATGACCTGACTTAGAGGATGGTCTTTGAGCCATTCTTCTCCACGACGCAAGAGCTTTTCTATCTCTTCAGCGCCGACATAATAGTGCTTCTCTCTATCCAGCACAGGGATGAGTACATAGAGATGGTTGAGGACATCCTTGAGCTTCGCTTCGGTCTTGAGCCGAATCTGAAAAAGTCGACTCTCTCCCCATTCTGAGAAGCGCTCATCCAAAGGCAGCCGCCTCGCTTCCACTTCATAGCCAAGAGGCTCGAAGACCGCCTGCAAAAATGTCTCTCCGCCTTTGACCGGGACCGCACTGAGCTCAATAATCAAAGGTAAAGCAGTCTCCGCCAGCTCCGGCATATCTTTGCATTGACCGTTCATGGCCGAGCGAAAGACTTTGCCCAGCGCCACGCTCATTAGAGAAGAGGCTACATAAGGGCGGTCGTTGACATACTGGGCAAGAGGCGCATCGCCTCTGGCTTTGCCCCCGGAGCCCCGGACCAATTTAACCGGATCTATCTCTAAAAGAAGTGCTGCCCGGCAGCGTTCTTTCGTTGCCTCCGGGTAAAAAATATGACACTGACCGAAAGCCAGCTCGAAGCTCTGCAGTCGGTCGGGATGTTTCTGAAGAAGATGGCCCAGCTCTCGGGCATCCTCTCCCTCGCGGGTGTTTTCGATGGTTAGAAGCATGGGTTGGGTCTGTACTTCTTGGTTCAGGATATCGATTTAGTATAACAATCTAATCTCTTTTTTCTCTACCTTCTCTAGTTTGCCAGTTTATCGAATATGACTGCGTTTGCGATCATGTCTGCGCCGGTGAGTACGTTCTTCGGTGCAGTGTCGCGATGATAGAAGATTACGTCCCCGGAGAAGTTACCCAGCTCGATTATAGAATGCAGAATCACCGAGAGCAGATAGTCTTTCTTTTCGGCGTCGCTGATTTGCTTCTTGTCATACTCGATCAAGAATACGTAGAACGACCGCTCCGGAAAGTATTTGACCTGTTTGCGGACTAAATATGCTACTTTTACCTCTGCAAACTGGCTTATGACTTCTGCTATCGCCGCGGTGACCTCCTCTTTTAAATCATGTTCGAAGATGATGTCGTCTTTTTTTACTTCGGCGACCTCTTTCTGGCGCTGGACATATTCTTCCATCCAGTCGATCACCATCTCTTCGTAGTGCTTGGCTCGGTCTTCGTCATCTTTTGATTTGAAGAAGCCATAGAGCATCTTGCCGCATTCATACTGCATCTGCCGGTCGAGCTTCATGGCTGCTTCCAGATAGCCGACACAATCAGGATTTTTTTCATCGAGCAGGTACTGCCCATAGGTCCGCCTCAGGGTGGCGTCCTCCGGATTGCGATCGAGAGCCTCTTTAAAAAGATCGCGTGATTTGGCGAAACCATGCACAATCAGCGATGTGTAGGCACAGGTGGCCGCTTCTTCTTCGGATATCTCACCTTCGGTTTTCTTGACCAGAAGTTCTTCCAGCTCTTTTTTGGCTTCGGTATAGTTCTGGTGGCGTTCCATCCAGTATTCTTTGTAGAACTCTTTGTATTCATCATCGAGGGCGGCGCAGAGTTCTTTGCCCTTTATAGGAAAGAGCTGGTCGAAAGCGGGGTTCTCTATGCGGCATAACTCATCGATGACCGAGTGGGCGTATTCTTTTACTTCTTCCGGCTTTATTTTGAGAATGGTCGCCACCCTGTCTCTGGTGCAGGGGTGCGAGTCTTCATAGCCGGTTTCGACATTCAAAGATTCTTGCAACCAGATTTCGGCATCATGCTTTTCGATTTTGCCGTTTTTCAATGCTTCCGTCATGCCATCGTAAACCGCCGGTGGGTCCGGGGTAGAGAAGCGTTCACCGACATTTGCCCAGTAATACTTTTCTAGATAGTGGCTTTTCAGATCCATGGATAAAAAGGTGTTGGCGGCCAGCTCAGGACCGACAAGCTTGACGCTCAGTTCGTCTGCGCTTTCTTCTTGCTCTCTTCTATAAGGAAAAGTGTAAGAATCTAATAGAGGCACATACCAGTCGAAGAATCTGGTAAAGATAATGGTGGCGAAAGATTGGTCGTTGTGCAGGTTCTGCATGAGTTGATACCATACGCCCTGCACCCTATAGATCCAGGCGTCCTTGGCGCTATGACCCTCTGCCAGGTGACCTAGCTCGTGGGCTAATATCGAGCGGATCTCTTCATAAGAGCAGGTCTTCAAAAGCTGAATGCCGAGCATCATATAGTTCTTCTGCCAGCCTAAAAGTCCCAATCTGGACTGCTGCATGACCGAGGCGTTGAAGTCGGGGATTAGTTGAATCTGGTGCACTGGTGGTGCGTTCACAGCCTTTCTTATCTCTTCGACCGCTTCATAGACTTTTGGATAATCTCTCTTGCTCAATTTAATTCCGGCTGGCGGTGGTGTTTTTATCCAGAAAGAGCGAAAAATTACCCAGAGAATCAGAAGAAGCGGCAGCCCTAATTTGAATGCCAGATAAGGCATCTTAATGAGGAGGATGAAAGTGAAAAGTGTGAAAGTAATGAGCACCACCAGAGCCATGCCGATATAGGCGTAGCCCAGGCAGATCAAGCCGGTCACTCTCAAGAAGAACTCTTGCGGCTTTTCATTAAATAGCGCAATGATCTTCTCCATGTGCTGATTGTATTTCTCGCGCGATTTGCGCAGGTCTATCTCTTGTTCGCCTTTGCCTTTGAAGCGCAGAGTAATGACAATCATGATCACAACGGCGACAAACAATATGCCGCCGATGAAAGAGAGCTGGTCGTGGTGAGGTTCACGGCTGCTTCCCGCGCTGCTTTCGGTGCCTACATATTCGACGGTTTTATCCCGGCTCTGATACTGCTGGTAGTTCCCTGTCTTGTATGTTTTCTCTACTGTGCTGAAGGTATCCGCGATGCCGCTTGCAAAATCGCCTTTCTTGGCGGCGGGAAAGAAACTTTTTTGCAATATGCCGTCAGTGACCGAGTCGGACAGCCCTTTTCTAGTTAGAGCCGGTCCTCGATAAAGCTCGAGCTGTCTGCCTTTTATATCCAGCAAAAAGAAAAGTTCGTTGTCTTTTATCCCCCAGGCTTTCTCTATTTTGACGGGTAGCAAGGCGAGATCCTCGACGCCATGCTCTTTTGGCAAAATTATTACCATGGCAGGATAATCGAGCGACTGCAATTGCCCCTCGAGCCTGGCTGAGTCAGCCGCAGAGAGGAGATGATCAGGGTCTATTACAGAGGGATTCCGGGGGCGGGTGGCAGGAAGAAATGCCGGTAGCTCGTTTCCCATCGGTTCTCGCTTTGATTAAAATCGAATATACCAGGACTTTTTTATACCCACGATCTTCGACTATTTATTCAGTTCTATGTTTGCAAAAAGACCTTTGTGATCCGAACCCGGTAGATCAACTGTTTTGAGCTCTGCGATGGTTAGTGAAGCTGTCTTTGAATCCCTGGCAAGAATATGATCCAGGGGCAGTTGAGGCGGCACAAAGCCGGAAGGCCAGGTATTGGTAAGTCCGAACTTTTGGTTCGAATCGACAAATCCGCCCTTCTCCAGCAGCCGGGCGAAGGCCGGATTAAATGGAGTGGCGTTCAGGTCGCCCGCCAGAAGCCAGGGTCTATCTAGGCTGGCACCGGCAGACCCGGTTAAATCTGCCAGATAATCCAGTTGTCTGTCCCTCTGTTCAGCCCATTGAGAGCCCAGGGGCGGTCTGGTGTGGACATAGACCAGGTTGAAGCTGCCTCTTTTGGTCACGACCTCGCCAATGATAGAAGGAGGAATCTCCGGGTCATTCTCCGGAATCAGCAGGCGCGGCGCTATTAGAGGCAACTTGCTGTAGATGCCGAGACCGAAGTTGTCCTCTTTATGGGGGTCGCTGAAGATATAAGGATAATCTTCTAATTTTGTTTTGATAAGCCTATCTAAATCCGGAGTCAGCTCACAGACCCCTATGACGTCGGCTCCGGAAGCGGCAAGAGTCTCTACCAGTTCGAGATTCTTGCTGTTGAATCCGGCGGCATTGGCATGCAGGACTGTGGCGGAATTTGCCGTAGCAGAAGCCAGCGCTTTGGCTGTGGGCAGGTAGGGGGCAAGAGAAAACAGGTTTATGGCTATCGCCAGGGCGCACAGGGAAGCCAGAATCGCCCTTTTTTTGAAGAGGCTGAGGGCAAACAGTAATATGTAAGCGATGATGAACTGCTGGGTCAGACTGGCACAGATGTCCGACATCCAGCCGACAGAAGGAAAGAGGCTAGCCAGCCAGCCGGAGGAGACCAGAACGAACCATCCTAATAAACGGCTCTCTGTCCAGTGCCGACTGTCGTCTATGTCCTCCAGAATATCTCGATCCAGATCTAGATTTAGATTTAGATCGCTGTATTGCCGTCTGAGAGGACTTTTCTGCTTGGTTTCTGGGCCTGCCATGTTGTCTCCGAATCAACTGGCATATCATAGTAATCGATCGATCTCTTGGCAAGCACGGGAGAGCCCAGGTAAATTACAGATCGCTTATTTTTAGATGATCTCGATTTCGATTCACAGAAATTCAGGCAGGCTTGGGAAACTCGGCTCCCTGCCTATATAATAGGTCGCCATGGACATAGTGAACATTGCCGCCTACAAATTCATATCGCTGCCCGAAAGCTATATTCAATGGCAGCCGATTGTGCAAGAGCGCTGTGATGCGCTGGAACTGAAAGGAACCATCATCCTTGCTTCCGAAGGCATTAACCTGGT
>CAZCBH010000078.1:0-22591 GCA_964496875.1 uncultured Candidatus Obscuribacterales bacterium
GGTTTTCTGAAAGAACGATAGAGGCGAAAGGAAGAAGCCCTGGGGCAGAGACAGATGGGTTGTATCGTTGGCTCAGAAGCCGGGGTTTTCTGAAAGAATGATAGAGGCGAAAGGCAGAAGGCCTGAGGCAGAGACAGATGGGTTGTATCGTTGGCTCAGAAGCCGGGGTTTTCTGTAAGAACGATAGAGGCGAAAGGAAGAAGCCCTGGGGCAGAGACAGAGGGGTTGTATCGTTGGCTCAGAAGCCGGGGTTTTCTGAAAGAACGATAGAGGCGAAAGGCAGAAGCCCTGGGGTAGAGATAGATGGGTTGTATCGTTGGCTCAGAAGCCGGGGTTTTCTGAAAGAACGATAGAGGCGAAAGGCAGAAGCCCTGGGGTAGAGACATAGGGGTTGTATCGTTGGCTCAGTGGTGGTGACTACAGACTTCCTCTCTTGACCGTTTCAACAATGTTCTGCAAAAGCGGTATTGAACCTTCTCGATTCTCAGTGCGTTATTGAAAGAAGGAGGTGATTCACTATGGAAGATATTTACTCCTTGCTCGAAGTGGCAAAGACCAATGAAGATTACAGAACTATTCTGGAAATGCTGCGATGGTTCGACGGATTTTCGTGTCCTAGATGCGGATGCTCAGAAGCCTATCGTATCCAAACGAGGGGTTTGATGGAGTGCAAACACTGTGGGTTGCAAGTATCGGCGACAGCCTGGACTTTCCTGCATGGAGTTAGGAATCTGGGCGTTTGGGTGAAGGCGATACTTTCATTCCTGGACATAGAAGGAAAGTCAGCGATTGCTGTTTCAAAGCTTTTTAATAGTGGCTACATCAGCGCCTGGTTCATGATGCAGAAAATCCGAATGGTTTTGCAAACTAGCTTCGATGAAGCCGGAGACAGGCAATTTCTGCCCTGTTCAATGCTCAGGGCCGCTCTATTCAAGGCGAGTGTCGGAGATGATCTGTTCGATATGAGTAAAGAGCCAGGGACGGAGTTCCAGAGGGATCCTTCTTCCGGTGCGAGGGCTGCAGCTCTGGTCGCCTTTCTACTTGGTACCTTCTATGGAGTAAGTCGTAAATATTCGCAGCTATATGCTCTGGAATTTGCTTATCGCAATCTCTGTGAATCGGTTGAACCAGCAGGATTGTTGCTTCTTTTTCTTCGTGGACGACCAATCAGTCGACAAATGATCATCAGTTATGTGTCACCACATATGATACTGGTATCGTCAGGGGCTAAATCCATAGCATCTGCTTGATTTTGAGCGTGTACACCTTGATACTATAGCGCATAATAAAGTGAGAAGAAAAATTTTTATTCGGTTGCCACAGAAGTGCAAAAGGGAGGAACGGCCAGCCATGGAAAAGCCGGCCGTTCCTTACTCTTGACGTGGGTGCCGCCAGTAGCGCTTCTCGATGGTGCGGAAATTCGGTTCCGGTGCCAGAGATTCGAGATAGGCTGCCAGATGCTCCAGCTCAGCATCTTCGGGCTCTCCTTCGAACGGTGCGATGTATACGGCGTTGCCGAAATTTCGCTCCGAGTTCGAAGGCAAGTCGTCGACGATGAGCATACGCTCCTTCGCAAAGCCTCTTTTCACGACCTTCTTGAGGTCCTTGATGTAATAGGCTTCGAAGGCTTCGTGGTCAAAGCGGCGGGTGCAGCGACGGTAGCTCCAGACGAAAACGGGCGCGGGAAATCCTTTTAGAAGCTCGTCTACGCAGGGCTCCACATAGCCTGAACCGCCTTTTGACCAGATCGCGATCTGGTAGACAGCGTAAACCCGGGTGAGAAACTCGTCCACACCGGGGCGCTTGTAGATGGTGTATTCACCGACGAAAAAATCCGGTTGCCTGTGCTGTCGGATGCGGAGGTCTTTTTCCGAGTCCCGCTCGCAGGCATGCACCAGAGTCTCGTCCAGGTCGAGAATCAATAGCGGCTTCTCTTGCATGTTTTCCTCCGTTTCTATTAGAGGTAAGAAGTGCGCCGGGCAAGATCTGTTAAGAACGAATTCAGAACAGTTCTCGCCCGGCGCGGGAGGCTTGGGCTCCTGACTCAATGAGAGAGGAGTTTCAGCCCATGATTCAATTCAGCTCAGCCCTGAGCTTACATGGGGTCGTTGACCACCCCGGCGAAAAGGATGGCGTTGGTCTTCGAGTCGGCGACCACGGTCACGAACGGACGGTCGAACCGGATTTCGAAGGGCATGCGCACGCACTCCAGGGCGAAGCCGACCGAGGTCGCGGCGGCACCTTCGGCGCCTTCCTCGTCGACCTTGAAGACGGTCTTGTGCTTCACCTCCGAGATGTACACGGCGGGCGGAGTCTGGCGCAGAGCACCGAAGTCGGCCTTGCCGCTGTCGAAGGCGTCGGCCATGCCGAGGGCCTGGAGAGAGTCGTTCAGGGAGTTCTCGTACTCCAGGTCGAAGCGCGGCAGCCAGAGTTCGCCCTCGCTTTCGTAGGTGTTGGCGATTGCGTAGTTGAGCTGCACCGCGTCATCGGCCGAAAGGGCAGCGATGACATCCGCGGTCGACTTGTCGCCCTGGGGCAGGAAGGCGATCAGACGGACATCTTTGGACTCGCCGAAGGGCAGCGAGATGTAGGTGTACGCTTCGCCACGACCGTAGACCATGTCCGCATTGCGATACATGAGCGGGTGGTCCTTGGCGCTGCCGTCGGCGGTGGTAAAGGGCTGGTCTTCGGTCAGACCCTTGTCGAACTTGACGGTCCATTCGCCCTTGAAGTAGACGCAGTTGATCAGGTACATGATCGTTAGCGGATCGATCTCTTCCAGAAGCTTGGTGATCTTCTGCTGCGTGTTCTCGCCGACCCAGCCGTTGATGGCATCGACGGTCTCTGGAGCGGCGAAGTCGAGCACGTCGACCCGGGCGCCGAAGCTGTCGCGGTTGGCGTTGAGGAAGGACTCGTAGAAGTCGACACCCTCACGCGCGAAGACGGCGTTGGCGACGGCGAGCGTCACCCCAATCTTGTCGCGCTTCAGCTCGGAGAGCAGCTCCGCATAGGCGGCGTTGCTCGTGGACTGATCGACATCCCCGAGCCCGATGGTCGAGGTGATGCCGGCGAGGGTGTTGCCACGTGCTCCGTTTGCTGCCATGGCGAGAGCGACGGCGACCGAAAGCGGCGAGATCATGATGTTCTCACCGGGCTTGGCGGCGGCTTCTCTGGCAAGCAGCCTCATACCGAAAGTGGCGGTCGGGGCGATCGTGACGGTTTTGGTCTTGGACAATATTTTGCTCCAGGTTTGGATAGATTTGGTTTCGATTCTGACCCATATGGGGTCGGTGCAAGGTCGTGAACGGTGCCTCAACGTTTAGATGGGTCGAGGCGAAATCGGTTCAAGCCTTTCTTCCTGCCCTGTGCGAGAGCAATCAATGTTCTGCAGTATCGGCAAAAGCCATCGACTTGCTCGGAGCAAGGGTTCGCTGGCATTGATAGTTAAGATAGAAGGAGCTCGGGCTATTACTTCTTCAATCACGGGGGATACTGCAGATGTCTGAAGACTATCCTCGCGTAAAATCGAGATCTACTCTCTCGTTGTCTCAGGAGCTTCAGCAGTTTGTATTTGATGGGTTGTTAAGTGCTAACTGGGTGGTGTCGGTAAGGATTCGGAGCTTTACAGCATGAAGTAAGAGAGCTTGGCCAGTGCTCGACTTATTTACATCACTTATGCTCATGAAGAAATATGCTCGACTTTTGATTTTGGGGCAGTTGCGGTGAGCTTAGACAAGGTTCTTACCTATAGAAAAATTGTCGCCAACCGGCTACTCTTGCTCCCGGGCTGACACTGGACCAAAGGAGGCGCCTTTAGACGATGGAGACCCTGGAGATTCGACGGCCGGATGATATGCATGTGCACTTTCGGCAGGGGAAGATGCTGGAGAGTGTGATGCCCTTCACGGCACGGCAATGTGCCCGCGCCCTGGTCATGCCCAACACTACCCCGCCCATTTTGACTGCCGCCGACCTTATTGCATATAGAAGTGAGATTCAGAACGCCTGCAAGAGTGAAGATATTGCCGACTTCGAGCCCCTGATGACTTTCAAGGTGGCGCCGGCGACCGATGTGGACGAAATCAAGCGCCTCAAGGAAGCTGGGGCTGTGGCAGGCAAGCTCTATCCGGAAGGGGTGACCACCAATTCTGCCGACGGTGTTAGTGATTTCAAGGCGATCTATCCGGTTTACCAGGCGATGCAGGATGAAGGACTAATTCTCTGCATCCATGGAGAAGTACCGGGCGTATTCTCTCTTGATCGCGAAAAGGCGTTTCTTTCAACTCTCAAAGAGCTGGCTTCTGACTTTCCCCGATTGAAGATCATTCTCGAACATGCCACCACTAAAGATGCCGTTGATACCGTCTTGAGCCTGCCCGAAACCATCGCCTGCACATTGACGGTACATCATCTCTATCTGACTCTCGATGATGTCATTGGAGGTATGCTTGACCCCCATGTTTTTTGCAAGCCGGTGGCTAAGCTGCCTTCCGATAGAGAAGCCCTGTTGGAGGCAGCTTTTAGCGGAAGCCCCAGGTTTTTCCTGGGGTCGGACAGTGCACCGCATACGGTGGCCAATAAAGAATGCCCCTGTGGAGCAGCAGGGGTCTACACGGCGCCGGTGATGATGCCGGCGCTAATAGACTTGTTCGAGAAGCATGGCAGATTGAATCGGCTCGAAGCCTTCGTGTCAGAGTTCGGTGCTCGTTTCTATGGGCTTCCCTTGAATGAAGGCAAGGCTAGATTCGTCAAAAAAGGCTGGACGGTGCCGGATATCTGCGGAGAGGTTAAACCTTTCCTCTACGGAAAGACCCTGGGCTGGCAAGCCCAAGCGACTGTCTAGCAAATTTGGTTAGTCTATTCCGACGCTGTCGGCACCATGCATTTTTGCGATTCTTACGGCGTCATAAGCGGACTGAATCCAGTCGTTGAGACCATCCTCTTCTTTGAAGCGGGCGATACCACAGGTGATGCTGGCGCGAAAGTCTCCTTCTGAGCCTTGAAAAGCTGTTGCTTTTAGCTCGGTTTTCAGATAGGTGGCGATTTCCAGCAGCTGATTATCGGAAAGGGCGTCGAAGAGCACCCCGAACTCGTCTCCCGATAGCCTGCCAATGACACCGAAATTACGGATGGTTTTCTTCAGGAGTTCGGCAAGAGTGGCGATGACACGCTCTCCGGCGGCAAATCCCTGGGTCTCGTTTATTTTAGCCAGACCGTCTACGTCGATGAGAAGGAAGCTGGAGTCTGTATCGGCTCTGCCAATAACTCTGTCGGCTTCTTTCATGAACTCGGCATAGGTGAGAGTGCCAGTCAGAGCATCCCGACCCATGAGATCTTGAATGGTCTTATAGCGCTCGAGCCTGCCGGCGATGGTGGCGATAAGAAGCTGTGGTGGTGCCGGTTTGATGAGGTAGTCATCACCGAGCTTGGCGCCCTGGATGTGAAAGTTGAGCGCGTTTTGGGTGGTCAAAAAGATAATCGGAGTTGTAGAAAACTTCTCGTTCTGACGCACATAACGCGCCAGTTCGAAACCTGTTATCTCACCCAGTATGACGTCGAGTAGTATCAAATCCGGTTGACTGGAGAGTAGAGCCTCCTCAAACTGCTCGGCATCGGTCATGACAAAAGGCTCGAATCCGGCAGCTTCCAGAAACTGGTACATGGTAGAAGCCTGAACCGGGTCGTCTTCCACCAGCAATATTTTGTACTTGTGCGGAAGCAACCGTGCGAAGGTTCGTCGCGCCTTGTCCTCGATCTGCTGCACGGTCGCGCTTTTGTCCCAGAAGGCGTCGCATCCGGCTTTGATCGCTTTTACTTTGTCGAGAAAGTTGTCTTCATCCCCGATGAATACAATGGGTACATCCATGGCGTTTGGCTGAGCGCGCACTTGATAGGCTAGCTCCAGGGGAGAGCCGCCTTGAATCGGGGTGCAAATAATCAGCCCATCCGGGGTCTGTTCTTTGATGGCTGCTTCGGCTTGTTGGAAAGTCTGGCAACCCTGCATGCGCACACCAAGGGTGTCCATGATTCCCTTTAGGTTTGACGATGATGTCGGGTCCGAAGCCACCACCAGCACCGAGCTGCCCAGGGCCGAGTAGCGCCCGGAGGTAGACTGCTGAGTGTACTGGGAGGTGTCCTGATTCGCCGCTTCACCATCGTCTTGACCCTGGGCGGCCATGAGCTGTTTCAGGTTCTCGGTCAGGTTCTTGAGCTGCTTTACCGTGGAAGTAAATGAAGTGCCGGTCAGCTCTTTGAGCTGCATGGAAAGGTCTTCGGCGGCTATCGCTCGACTGCAGAATTCGGTCATTTCATAGAGACCGGCCGCTCCGGCGAGCTGGTGATAGAACCGGGACAGGTTCTCTATCTTGGTTTGATCGGTTTCACCGTTCTCAATCTCTTCCAGTATCACCGCTGCTTTGGAGATACGCTCCTCAGAGACGGTGACAAAGCGCTTCTTAGAGTCGGCAATTGCTTGCTTGACGCTCTTTGTAGCTGGCGGCTCTGTCATGCGGATTATCCCTTATTTAAGTGGTGACTCTTTCGAGCATGTTCAGCACTTCATGCATTTTGAACGGCTTGGCGAGAAACTCATCGGCGCCAAGCTTTATGACTTCGTCGGCTTTGTCTCGCATGCCTGTGAGCATGACCACTTTGGCTTTTCCGTCTCCACTTCTATATTGTTCCAGGATAGAGATGCCTTCCATGTCAGGCAACTGCCAGTCCAGGAGAATAACATCGAAATCGCCGCCGGCGATCTGCTCTAGTGCGTCTTTTCCAGTGCCGGCCTTGACCACTGAGTGGTCGCAGGTCTCTATGCATTCTGCCAACAATTCTTGCAGGAACTCATCGTCCTCTACAACCAATACCTTCGCCATATGGGTAGCAACAACTCGAAAGGGGAATCTTGCTTGGTTATACCCGGGCTATCTTTCTCTGAAACAGAGGCAGAATATCAGCTGTTGGCATTTTCGAGGACGCTGCCAACAGTTCAGCAACTGTTGGCGACGGTCTCAATAGGAAGGTTAATAGCTGTTATTACTAGTAGGTGTTTCTACTTGAAGTGGCTATTGGAGCATCAAGATGAAGTTTGCGCTCAAGCGGTTCGCGGCATGTACTCTGCCGGTTTTGCTGCTCTCGCCGGTTTTGTTTATCGCACCGGTGTTGTCTATGCCCGGAAAGTCTTACATAGGACCTCTTCCGCCGCTTCTAGATGCGGAGAGACAACTATCGCATTCGCTCAGAAGCCATGTAGAGGCGCTCGCTTCGGACATTGGTGAACGTCATCTCTACAAGCCCGGCAAGCTTTCCGAGTCTGTTGGCTATATCAAAGATATTCTGAGCCAATGGTATGGGAAGGTCGAAAGCCAGCAATTCGAATTCGAAGGACAGTTGTTCGAAAATGTCATTGCTGAGTGTCCCGGGTCACAAAAGCCCGATGAAATCATAGTTTTGGGGGCGCATTATGACTCTGTCCATGATTGTCCCGGCGCCAATGACAACGGCAGCGGTGTGGCAGCTGTGCTGGAGCTGGCCAGGTTGTTTCATGATCAGAAAACTGAGAGGACTATCCGCTTTGTTTTCTTCCCTAATGAAGAGTATTTTTTCAACACGGAAGGCATGGGTAGCTATCAATACGCCAATTTTTGCAAGCATCGAGGCGACAAAATAACAGCCATGCTGTCGCTCGAGACCATAGGCTATTACAACGACAGCAAAGGCAGTCAGAAATACCCGCCAGGGCTGGGATTCTTTTATCCGAAGCAGGGTAATTTCGTCGCTTTTGTCGGCACCAGCGGCAGCCGTTCTGCAATCAAACGCATGGTCAAAGTGTTTAGAAAGTCGGCGCAGTTCCCCTCGGAAGCATTGTCGGCTCCGGCTTTCATCCCCGGGGTAGACTGGTCGGATCACCAGGCGTTCGCCAGACTGGGATATCCTGCTTTTATGGTCACCGATACCGCACCATATAGATATCCTTTCTATCATACCCCCGAAGACACCGTGGACAAGATAGATTTCGACCGAACAGCCAGGGTTGTTTATGGGCTTTATCGAGCCTTGCCTCTGTTTTGAAGTGGTGTCGTTGGTGATGCCTGGCACCAGGGTGAAAGTCGTCAGGCCGCTAGAAATATGCAGCTCACCAAAAGAAGTTTCTGAAACAAAAGCTAGATTCAGAGTGATTGCCCGGCTGGAGAAATTCCGGATCAGGAACTTAGCAGGGTGGAAAGTTCTGTGTTCTTGACATTAAATGTTCCCAGGATCTTTTCCAGAGAGACTATAATTTGATTTTTGAATTCGAGTTCATGGCAGTCTTTCCACAGCTATCGATTTTTCGATTTGTCGATTGAATGAATCGGTGCCGAGCTGCGCATACAGAGTACTCAGTTGGCTTCGGATTCAAACAGAGTCCTCTTATAGTAGTTAATTGCAGGAGAAAATGATTTGCAGATTCTGGTAAAAAACAAAGTCTGGGCCTTGATGCTCACTGTCTGTTTTCTGATTGCAGGCTCAATTTGGGCCCAAAAGAGCATGGCTAGCAGCCCTTGCCTCGATGCGAAGTTTGGCAGATCCGATATCAGATTTTCACCCAACCCGCTGCGTGTCGGTAAAAAGTGCGATGTGGTCGTAAAAATGCAGAATGTCGGCGATGTCCGCTGGAGCGGAAGAGAATATCGTCTCAAGTGCAAAGTGCACAGAACTCCTTCGGGCGGTCCCGGTCAGATTGATGACTTTACTCCTGATGACATCTATTGCAAGGCTCCGGTAAACCCGACAGAGAAGACAGAATTCCATTATTCTGCAGTAGCGCCGTCTTATCCTGGTGAATACACTTTGATCTTCACCATGGTCCACGGCAGAGAAGAGTTTGGTGACAAAGTAGATTTCCGAATCAAAGTGAATCCCTAGGAAAATTTACTTAGTCAATAATTCTTCCGATATCTGACATCCGAAATACAGGACCGCTCTGAGACTGAGCAGTCCTGTTTTCTTTCATATCAAAAATTATTGTTTAAAAAAATGCCGTCGGCCGGGGCATTTTGCCCGGCTTCACCATGTAAAGGGACTGTGCTCTCAAACTCAATCGACTACAATATTAGAGCGCGTTCACCTGGTTGCTCTCAATGGGAGTCTAATTCTTCCCTTCTGCCGGTGGCCGCCCTTGTTTTTGTAGATTTTTCACCCAATCCAGATCCCAGGAGCAGTTTAATGGTTCATAAAGTAGTCAAGAAAGAAGAGTTATCCGCTTGCGTCACCCCTGCCTATGGTTCAAGGGCGATGAGCGAGCCGGTGCCGAAGTACACCATGCCCAAGACCGGAATGGATCCAAGGATTGCCTACGATTTGATTCGGGACGAACTCATTCTCGACGGAAATTCGCGTCTCAATCTGGCTACTTTCGTCACCACCTGGATGGAAGACGAAGCCAAACAGCTTATGACCGAGACTTTCGACAAGAACATGATCGATAAGGACGAGTATCCTCAGACTGCCGAGATTGAGCTGCGTTGCGTCAATATGATCTCGCGTCTCTGGAACGCTCAAGACAAAGAAGAGGCCACCGGCTGTTCCACAATAGGAAGTAGCGAAGCGGCGATGTTGGGCGGTATGGCTCTGAAGTGGAAGTGGCGGGCGCGCATGAAAGCCCAGGGCAAACCCACCGACAAGCCCAATATGGTCATGGGTGTCAATGTCCAGGTCTGCTGGGAGAAGTTCTGCCGCTACTGGGAGGTAGAGCCGCGTTATGTCTTGATGGAAGGCGATCGCTATTGCCTCACTGCCGAAGAAGCGGTCAAGCTCTGTGATGAAAACACCATCGGTGTGGTGGTGATTATGGGAAGCACCTTCGACGGTCGTTATGAGAATGTCAAAGAGGTAAACGATGCTCTAGATAAACTGCAAAAAGAGATAGGTCTGGATATTCCAATTCATGTCGATGCGGCCAGTGGTGGCTTCGTTGCGCCCTTTTTGCAACCGGATTTAGAGTGGGATTTTAGAGTGCCCCGGGTCAAATCGATAAACACCTCCGGTCACAAGTTCGGTCTGGTTTTCCCTGGTGTCGGCTGGTCTATATGGCGAGATAAAGATGAGCTGCCCGAAGACTTGATCTTCCACTGCAACTATCTGGGCGGTGACCTGCCGAACTTCGCCCTCAATTTCTCCAGACCCGGTAACCAGGTGGTGGCTCAGTATTACAACCTCATTCGTCTTGGCTTCGAAGGCTATCGCCAGATTCATAAAACCAGTCAGGATGTGGCTATGTATCTTGCGGGCAAGATAGCCAAGCTCGGTCCTTTCGAATTGATTTCTGATGGTAGCGATATTCCGGTATTTGCCTTCACGACCAACGATAAGGCGAATTTCTCGGTCTTCGATATGTCCGACAAGCTTCGGGAGAGAGGCTGGCTGTTGCCTGCCTATACTTTTCCGCCGAACAGAGAGGATCTTGCGGTTCTCAGAGCGGTCTGCAAAGAGGGCTTCACCCGGGATATGGCGGACATGTTACTGCGCGATATGAAGACAGCCATCGACTATTTTGCGGCCAGGCCAACTCATGTGCCGAAGCGGGACGGCTCCAGCTTCAACCACTGAGGTTATTGGCTGATTACTGATTGCCGATTTCTGATTGCTGACTATTGTCTTCGCTCGAGGGTGGGCCGAAGAAGAGTTCTTTGAGCTTGCCTTCACCCAGCCGCTGCTCTAAACCGCGAACGATGAAGAGCACCATGAAGACGAACATAGTCCCGGTAAAATGGGTGATGGTGAGCACCAGAGCGTGGTCACCAGCTATCTCATGACCAGATTTGAAGATCAGTTCTTCGACTGCCTTGAACAGGACTACGAAGATCGTCATCATCGCCGACCTGTAAAGGACAGACCAGATAAGCGGTTTGCTGTCGAAGAATTCGAAAAGTTTGATGCGTCTCGATAGGGTTGTCAGTTTGCCCATCACCAGTCCGGCACTCACGGCTATGACATAGCCGTGGGCAAACTGATTGATACCGAACTGAAGCAAAACTAAAGAACGATAAGTCTCCAGTACCGACAGGCAGGTAGCCAGATAGATGAAGTTCTCGAGGAAGAGTTTGAGTTCTTCTTTGAATTTTAGAATTGCTTGGACCTCGTAGCTTATACTTTGACCAGCTGTAGCTGCTTGATAGTAGCTTTCATGAAAGCGGGCAGGTCGGCAGGGGTGCGCGAAGTGACCAGGTTGTCGTCGACCACGACCTCTTTGTCGTCCCAATTAGCGCCGGCGTTGGTCAGATCGTCTTTGATATTTTTGTAGCTGGTTACATTCTTGCCTTTCAGAATACCTGCCGAAGCCAGCGCCCAGGGTCCGTGGCAGATGCTTGCCACCACGCCGCCTGCCTCGAAAGTCTTTTTGATGATGGCAAGGGCGCCTTCGTCGGCTCTGATTTTATCCGGCGCCCAACCGCCCGGTACGATAACCGCATCCCACTTTGTGTTGGTGAAATCGCCGGTCTGACCGTCGACTTCTATCGGGATGCCGTATTTGCCTTTGTAGCTCGATTCACCGATACCGGCAACCTTTACCTCGGCGTTCTCTTCGAGGAGGCGATAATATGGATAGAACAACTCCCGGTCTTCGTACTGGGGACCGGCGATGATCAAAACTTTTTTCCCGGATAAAGGCATTGGTGTTCTCCTGATATCTCTATAGCATGAGCCAAGATCCTACTTCATAGCGCAGACTCTTACATTAGTTGCCACAAGTTGCAAGCATTTGCCGCAGCATCAATTTGCCCAAGTAATACCGCAGTCTTATGCAGAGCCGCCCTCGAAGCGGTCTTTCATGCCTTTCAGATAATCTTTCCAGCGGTAGAAAATAAGCACGGTAAGCAGTCCGCCAAGGTTCATCGTAACAAAGCTCACCGAGCTGACCAGCACTCTGCCGCCCACCCGGGGCGTGAACTGAGAATGGTCCCAGTTGGCTACTGCTCCCAGAAGTAGTGCCAGGGATAGTATCGTAAAATAGGCTCTGAATTTCTCTTTTCCTGTCAGTGAATTGAAGCAGAAATAGGTGAGCACGAGAGTCATGAGCATCTGCATGTAAAAGAAAAAAGGCACGGTAACGGCAAAGTTCGCATCGGCAAAATATTCTGGCGGAATCAGGGCAAAAGTCGTCGATAGAAGAAGCACCAGGACAGAGACGACTATCGGTCTGGTTTTGAGGGCAAGCTCCTCCAGCTTGTTGGCTTTTCTTGCGTTTTCGCCATCTTCTTGCGCTCTATCCACCGAGATCTTCTTCAGTCTGGTCATAGAAAGGGTCAGCAGGGCGGCGGCGGCATTGATGACGCCAAAGGTGAGGAAATCCACCATGACATTGTCGTTGGCTGCCAGTCTTATCGAGTTGGCGCTCAGGTTGGCGATTGTGCCGCTCAAAGCTGTGGCGGCAAAAATGGTGAAAAATGCCTTCAGTTTATCTTCTCTTGTCAGTCCGTTGAAAAAATAAGCGGTAATTGCAACCGATGCCAGCATTTGCAGGGCGACGAAAACCGGGATATCCAGGAAATAGGTATAGTCTTCGGAGCTGTAGCGGGGCACCAGGGCGCAAAGAGCGATGCATGCCACGGCAACCGCCGCTGTTTTCCAGGAGATCCGAAAGAAGAGTTTTAGGATTTGTTTGTCTGTGGTCATCGGCAATTTGGTTGGTCGACCAACCAACTCTTTATGATCAGTAGCAAGACTAATATACCCTTCACACTGGCGGAGAAATTTCGAACAGAAATTCGAAATTTTATTGGTCTCTAGAAATATAAGACTATAATTGGTGAGGCGTATTGCTAATTTACTGCCTGGATGACGGTTCGCAGATATGTGAGAGGTTCTTTCGCCATGACCAGATTGGCTCCTATCAATTTTAAAAAGTGGATAGAAGATAACCGTGAACTTTTGAAGCCTCCGGTGGGCAACAAGCTGGTCTGGGAGGATCGTGAGTTCATCATCATGGTGGTAGGCGGGCCCAATAATCGAACCGATTATCATGTCAATCAAGGTGAAGAGTTCTTCTACCAGCTGGAAGGCAATATGACCTTGAGAGTTATTGATGATGGCAAGCCGGTGGACATCCCTATAAACGAAGGCGATATCTATCTGTTGCCTGGTGGCATGCCCCACTCTCCCCAGCGTCCCGCCGGTACCGTTGGTTTGGTGGTAGAGCGCAAGCGAACCCCGGGAGAGCAGGACGGCTTCCAGTGGTATTGCCAGGAATGCGGCACCAAGCTCTACGAAGAGTATTTCGAGATGACGAATATCGTCACTCAGTTGCCGCCCATCTTCGAGCGTTTTTACGGCAATGCCGAGAACTCCACCTGTAAGAAATGCGGTCTCAAAGTTTGCAAGCCCGAATAGGCTCTGATCTTTACGAGGCTTGAATCAATATTGGTCGCTATCCTCTTTGGGTTCCAGCTTATTATCGTGCTGATCTATTAAAGCGTCTATCTCTTCGCTGACACAGACGTGACAGGACCAGAACCGATTGGTTACCGCCCAGATGCCGCAATCTCTGCTTGTGCAGGTGACCCGCTTGCACTTGAAGCATTCTTTTCTAGAATCTTCCGTGAGTTCGGTCAGGCAGCGCATACAGTAGCGGATCTGTTCCATTTATTTTGTCTTTCCTTTCGGTAAGCCTTGAATTTTGAAGCATCATTCTAGTGCATCTGCCCAGAGTATCCCGAATTATTCTTCCTGATACAATAACTGGTCGTTCTTGCGCGGAGAGAAGGAATTGGCAAAAATCCTGATTGCAGAAGACGACACCTCGCTGGGCATGTCATTGCAGCTCACTCTGGAGAGCGAGAAGCATGTGGTCGAGCTGGTCACCGATGGTCTGGAAGCCTTAGACAGATTGAAGCTCTATCCTTATGAACTGGTGATTCTAGACGTGGACTTGCCCGGGTTAAATGGTTTCGAGGTTGCCCGACAGTTCCGAGACCGTCGTGGAGCTATTCCTATATTGATCCTGACCGGCAAAACTACTATCAACGATAAGGCTAGCGGCTTCGATGCCGGCGCCGATGACTATCTGACCAAGCCTTTCGATATGCGGGAGCTTCTAATGAGAATCAACGCTCTTCTGCGACGTCCCTCCGCTTATGCCGGCGACATCATCGAGGGGCGTGGTATCATTCTTGATACCAGCACAAGAATTGCCCATAAAGGAGGCGAGAAAGTCGAGTTGACCGCTAAAGAGTTCGAGCTTCTCGAATTTCTAATGAAAAGACCGGATCAGTATTTCAGTGTCGATGACCTTCTCGATCAAATCTGGACCTCAGAGTCTGAATCCTCCGAATTAGCCGCTCGGCAGCTTATCCGGCGACTGCGCAAGAAGATCGAATCGGATGGCGAAGAGCCTGTGATTGTGACCTCCAAGGGGTTGGGTTATAAATTCAAGGCGTGACCGCCGACCGAAAAGCGGATGTCAAGTTCGTGTCAACAATGCGAGCTAGGATGCTTGCATCAGTTGCAGTAAGCAAGTTTTTCAGGAGAAGTTACCATGCCACCACTAGATCACGCAGAATCCACCATATCCCAGGTCGGTGCCAGGCACTCCGAAGCTCATGGCATCAACGGAGCCAGGGAAGAAGCTTTTTCTAAACAATCAGAAAGCGGGTGTGCAACTCAGGACTCGACAATGAAATCAGATTCGGTTCAGAAGCTTCTGCCCTCGCTAGAAATAGAAGGAATGCAGGATGGTCAGCTTTCGAGCAAGGCAACCGGAGAGAAGAGAGGCGAATCTTATGGCGGGAAAGGCGCCCAATCTACAGAGAATTCCGCTTCAGACTCCGATTCTGATTCAGAACAATGCGGCGATGACAGGTCGGGCAAGTGTGGTGATTCCAACGCCGGAACTCCGGAAGATAGCAATCGGGCAGCCGTCAATCCAGGTGAACAGGGCGAAGAGATCCAGCCTGAGATCAAGAACGATATGAACGAAGCCCAGACCTCTGACCTGGAAGAGAAAGTTAAAAAGCTGGAAACACCTAAAACAAAGGATCAGTCGCCTGTGCGGGAGGATTTTTCTCCGAGCAGGGGTGGCGGGACGGTTGAAAGACCTGCTTCTACTATTCCTCCGGTTATAAACGAAAATCAAAAGAAGAGATAAGTTTTTCCGCAACCCTCCAACAATATCTACCTGACAGAAAGGGAGCTATAATGCCTGAGCATGTAGCTCCTCTTTCTATTCAATGAATCTAAGACTTCCGGTCAAAGCATACTCCCTGGTGGCGGTTCCACTTGTTTTCGAGCTTGCTTTCGTTTCTGTGCTCGTCTTTTTTCAGGGGCAGTTGGAAGAGTCTTACAGCAAGGAGATTCAGGCAAGGCGTGTCGCCAATGTCATCAATCAGGGTCTGGCCGATTGTCTGAAAGCAGGAACTTATGGGGTCCTTGCCCAGATGGGCGGCGGTAAGATTCTTATTCAAGAAGGCCAATCCAAGCTCAAAGATCTTTATCGAGTCAGGAAGACTCTGCTGGAACTGGATGGTTTGAGCGATCTGGATCGGCGCAGCATTCAGTCGATCAATGCCAGCCTGGAAGCGATCATGAAAAACTTTCCCGACCCGCAGCATGTAGATCGCGGAGACAAAGCCGACTATGTCATGTCATTGCATGTCGCGGTTCAGGACCTTCTCGATGAAGCCAATCTCTTGTTAGATCGCCAGGGCAGGATTCAAGAAATAGAACAGACCGAGCAACTCCGCCTGAGGAGCTTTATCAACAATGCTGTTTTATTCGGAGTTGTTTTCAATGTCCTGCTGGCTCTCTTTCTTGCCGGGCTGTTCAACAAAAGTATCATCCGGAGATTAGAGGTGGTTCTCAGCAATGCCGGTCGTCTCATGGACGGGAAGCCTCTTCTGCCCAGGGTCTCCGGCTCTGACGAAGTGTCGGATTTAGACAGGGTCTTTCATCAGATGGCTGAGGCGATAGAACAAGCCACCGAGCGCGAGAAAGCCCTCTTGAAGAACTCCAGCGATGTGATCTTCTCTATGGATGCCCTTCTAGAGATAAAGGTGGTCAGTGAAGCCTGTCGACGACTCTGGCTCTATGAGCCGACGGAGCTTGTCGGGGTTGAATTAGATCGAATAATCGCACCGGAAGCTCTGGATAAAGCACGCAGTCATCTCTTGAAGCTCACGGCAGATCAATCTTCCAGTCAGCTCGAGCTTGCTGTGCTCAGAAAAGACGGCTCCAGGATGGATGCCAGTTTATCGGCTTATTTTTCTGCTAAAGAGAATCAGATTTTTTGTGTGGCGCATGATATCAGTGATCGCAAAGAGCTGGAGCGTCAGAAAGAAGATTTCCTTTCTATGGTCAGCCACGACTTGCGCAGCCCGATAACCTCTTTGCTCCTCACTTTCGACATGTTTCTGCAAGGAATTCTTGGCACGCTCAATGAGAGCGGCACGAAAATGGCCGAGAGCAGCCGTCGCGACCTGACCCGATTGAATCGTATGGTCAATGACTTGCTCGATGCAGATAAGCTCGAAAAGGGCAAAATGGAGATCTTGAAATCTCGCTTCCCTGCCGGGCAGCTCAAGGATATGGTGTTGAACTCGGTGGCACAGCAGGCTGATGCGAAAGAGATCGACATCATCTCGACCTGGTCGGATATCGAGCTTAACTGCGATCTGGACAGAATGATCCAGGTTCTGGTCAATCTTTTGAATAATGCCATAAAGTTCTCAGAGTCCGGTTCGAAAGTCGAGCTTAGATTAGAAGCGCTGCCCGGCGGAGTAAAAATCGAGGTCAGGGATAGCGGCCGCGGTATTCCAGAAGAAGAACAGGGGAGAATATTCGATAAGTTTCGCCAGGTCCGCCGCAGCGACGCCACCGAAAAGGGCGGCAGCGGTCTTGGATTGGCTATTTGCAAAGCCCTGGTCGAAGCCCACGGCGGCAGCATCAAGGTTAAAAGCAAGCCGGGTGAGGGTTCCTGTTTTAGCATCGAACTGCCGGCATGAGCGTTTTAGTTTTTTTCGAAACTGTTCAAGAGAACCTAAACGGGGAATATACTATTGCGGTAGTGCTATAGGAGTCCCCGAGATGCCGAACGGAAATGGCCACAGATTTGAAGGCGGTAACGAGTCCCGAGCCGATGCATCGAGCGGCGATCAGGGTGCTTCGCCGTTTCATGATGAGTTGAGAGAAGTCAGGTCTTTTCAAGTCGGTCAGGTCGGGCAAAATAATCTGGACCGGGCCCAGACCCCTCTGGAGCAGTTTCGGGAGCAATTTCCCACCGATGAAGCCTTTGTGGCTGATCATCGAGATGGCTCCCGGGCGGATTTAGGTCTTTCTTCGGATGCTTCATCGGAAGATCTCTATAAAGCCATGGCTCAGAATACTTTCAAGCTTTTGACCGGTCCCAATCAGTATTCACCGGAGTATCTCGCCGACTCTATGAAAGAGCTTGGCATCAAGTCTTTGCAAGGTCTTACCGAAAAACAGGTGCTGGACGGTCTTATCGACTTTCATTCTCGCTATTCCGGCTATTCTGCCGGCTCAGGACCGGTGAATTTCGAGGCTCTGGAAAAGGCGATGATTTCAAAAACTCTTGAACAGGCCAAGAACGGGACTCTGCCCATAGATACGGATTAAGCTTCTGCTCAGAGTGCTCTCTTAAACCCTTCTCCTTTTACCATGGGCTTGCTCTTGCTACCATAGAGCTTTCGTTTCAGGTCACAGGAGAAGGAACATGGCCAATGAGCTATGCACCCCGCCGGATGTGGATAGCGACCCCAATGCCATAGAGATCCTGCGAGTCTGGGTAGCAGACGGCGTTTTGCAGCTATCGGTGGATGTCAGTGTCTATGATTCCGTAGAGGACTACGGCACGATGCTGGCTGCCCTCGGTAATCACTTCGTCAATGCCATGACCCTTGATGGTGAAACCACCCGCAACGAGGTTCTGTCGGTTATCCTCAGGCAGATAGCCAGGAAATACAAAGATCTGGAGAATGGCAATGGCGATGACTGACGCTCGTGAACTGGATATTCCTGTGGAGAAAGAGAAGCTGGACGAGGCTCTGGAAGTAGCCCGGGTCTGGTCTACGGTCACCGATCAGGGGGACGCTATCTATGTCTCTCTCGACTCGGGCATAGACCCGGATAATTGTGCCGAGATACTTTTCGGTTGTGCGGAGTATATTGCGGCTCCCATCAGCGAAATGCGCGATATGTCCTATGAAGATGTTTTGAAAGTGATCATCACCGAAATGTTCAAAGAGCTCGATAATCCGGCGAATGCGCCTATAGGCGGCATTATCTCTGAAACTGCCGGTGATACCGTCTGAGTCAGCCTGTTTCGATCAGTCTTAAGGATGAGAGCCAGGTCGAGATCACTGCTCTACCGGGGAGCGCTCTGTTTCTTTTCGATAGTTCCTAGATAGTTGCCTGACGGTTTATACTTATATCGGTGGAAGCCGAGATAAGCAAACTAATGTCATGATTTAAAAGGCTCATGAAAGAGGGAGAGGCGAAATGAAAGTACTGATTGCGGTTGACGGTTCGGAATACTCGATGAACGCCCTGGACTTCCTTGCCGAGCGCCCCTGGAAAGATGGCGATGAATTCAGGATTCTGGCTGTCATGGAGACCCTGCCCATGGAGTTCGGTCTTGGCCATCTTCCCGAGACGGCTCAGTCCTATATCGACGGCATGAGAGAAGAGTGCGAGAAAATCGTCAAAGACGCCGAAGCCAAGCTCTCCAAAAGTCTACCCGGACATAAAATCGAGCCCCTGGTAGTAAGTGGGATAGTCGTCGATCAGATTTGCGACATGGCGGCGGAGTGGCCTGCAGATCTGGTTGTGATGGGCTCCCATGGCAGAAAAGGCCTGGAGCGTTTTTTATTGGGCAGCGTCGCCGAAGAGGTATTGAAAAGGGCCGGCTGCTCGGTAGAGATTGTGAAAAACAAGGCTATAGATAAACAAGAGGCGGCTTCAGGAAAGCACTAGGGCAGTAATTGAGCGAAGTCCAGCCTGATTCTAAGGCAGTTTGACAAGTATCGGGATGTTGACCGAAGAAGAGAAATTAGAGATTGGCGAAGACAGGTCCCTGGCGAGCATTGCCGCCCGGTCGCTCGCTGAAATCAAGAGCGATTTCGATGTCGATTTGACAGCCGGCCTGGCCGAAGCAGAGGTTCTTTCTCGGCGCAAACGCTGGGGCAAGAACCAGGTGATTCCGGAGGATCAAGTAACCGTCTACCAGCTCTTGTACCGGCAATTCGCATCGAGTGTGGTTGTTCTATTGCTGGTGGCGGCACTTATCTCTTTTGCCACCGGCGATCACATACAGGCTATCGGTATCCTTATCGCTGTTGTCATCAACGCTGTTGTAGGATTCATCACCGAGATGCGGGCCAAAGTCTCTCTGGAAGCCCTGGAGCAGATTGCCTCTCCCACTACCAGGGTGGTTAGAGATGGCAGCGATCACACAGTGTTGGCATCAGATCTGGTGCCCGGAGATCTGGTCAAACTCGATGCCGGTTCTAGAGTTCCAGCCGATTTGCGGCTTGTGGAAGACGCTTCTCTGTGTCTGGATGAATCGGTTCTAACCGGTGAGAGCATCTCCAAGACCAAGTCTTCGACCATACTGGCCGAGCATGACAAGGACGGGGCGGATTCCTTTTCGACTATAGCCTACCACGGCACCCATGTCCTGGACGGCAGAGGGATGGGCGTCGTGGTCAAGACCGGATCTGATACCAGTCTTGGTGAATTGCAGCAGAGTTTGATTGAGAGCCATACTGTTCCTACCCCTATGGAAGTCCGTCTGGAGGAACTGGGGCGGCAGCTGACCTGGCTTACCGTGGTGATGTGCATCGTCATAGTACTAATAGGTCTTTTGTACAAGCACGACTTCTGGTCCATGCTGGAGGCGGCTATAGCCCTTGCTGTAGCTGCCATTCCGGAAGGACTGCCTGTGGTGGCAACTCTTGCCCTCGCTATGGGTACCCAGAAGATGGTGAAGCTGGGCTCTCTCATTCGCCAGCTTGCCGCGGTGGAAACCCTGGGCTGTACAACGATAATCTGTTCTGACAAGACCGGTACTCTTACCGAGAACAAGCTCATGGTCACCGACATATGTCTGGGAACCGAAGAGCTGGCGGTTTCAGGAGAGGGATTCAAACCGGAAGGTCGGATAGAAAAGGTCTCTCCGGTTCAAGAAGGTTATCGTTGCGAGGAGGATGCCACCTTGCAGGAGCTTGTTCTTGCCGGTTTGCTCTGCAATGATTCCACCCTCACAAAAGACCCGGAAGAAGGCTGGATAATCCTGGGCGATCCCACTGAAGGGGCCTTGCTCGTACTGGCGGCTAAAGCCGGATTCAGTACCGGACTGGAGGCTGCCGGCCAGGTTCACAAGCGCCTCAATGAGTTTCCTTTTGATCTTGAAAGGAAGCGAATGGTTACCATTAATGCGCTTGGATCTTCGTCAGGGTCAGAAGCAGAATCAGAAGCTGAGATCAAGGCTTTTATCAAAGGCTCTCCGGAGGTCGTAATCGAAAGCTGTTCCCATCTTCTGACCGCTAGCGGACTGGATGATCTGGACGAAGAGTGGCGGGCTCGGTATCTGGCGTTGAATGACCAGTACGCCGGCAGGGGGCTCAGGGTGCTCGCCCTTGCCGAGAAGAAGCTCAACCCGGATGAAATTGAGAGCTGTTCGTTTTCAGACTTCGAACAGGGTCTTACCCTGCTGGGTCTGGTGGCGATGCAGGACAAGCCTCGCAGGGGTGTCTATGAAGCGATTCAGAAGTGTCGCACCGCCGGTATAAAAGTGATGATGTTGACAGGCGATCAAGTGCGTACAGCGGTCAATATTGCAAAAGATCTGAACCTTGCCGAAAACATCGCCGAGCGCTCTGTCGTATCCGGCGCTCAGCTAGGTAATCTAACCTCTTCGGCGGAGAAAGAGAGGCTCAAAGAGGCTGTGGTTTTAGCCCGTGTCAATCCTTCGCTCAAGCTCAATATCGTCAAGATTTTGCAAGAGATGGGCAATGTGGTGGCGATGACCGGGGACGGCGTTAATGATGCTCCGGCGCTGAAACAGGCCAATATCGGTGTGGCCATGGGACGTAGCGGTACTGATTTAGCCAGGGAAGCTTCGAATATGGTAATCACCGACGATAACTTTGCCACCATTGTCAGTGCCATCAAAGAAGGGCGTATGATCTACGAGAACATCCGTCGGGCTATTTGCTATCTTTTGACCGCCACGGTGGCTTCTGTGGTTACAATCGCCGCCGCCATAATCTATGACGGTACCCTGGCTATGGAGCCACTGCAGCTACTCTGGCTCAATCTAATCATGCATATCTTTCCTGGTCTGGGGATAGTCATGCAGGAGGCCGCACCGGGCATTATGCAGCGTCCGCCCCGTGATCCAAAAGAATCTATAATCGGTCTTTTCGAAGCCGAGCAGATTGTAGTCAGAGCCCTTGCTGTCTCCTTCGGCGTCCTGGGCGCTATCATCATGACCCGTTTAGTTGATGGCAGCGATCTCTATGTCACCACCGTGGCTTTCACTACCATTGCCATCGGTCTGCTGTTCCAGGCCTGGGCCTGGCTCTTTCTCAATCCGGATCACAAGGCGCCGAAGCCGCCGGTGAACAAGTTCATGTATTTGATGATGTTCGTATCTTACCTTTCGGTAATCATCGCCGTGTATCTGCCCGGTCTGGCGAATATCCTGAAGACCCAGCCCCTGGAGTTGCCGGAGTTGTTTACGATCTTTTTCTTCTCGGGCGCCTCGGTCATCCTGACCCTTTTCTATGAGTATCTAAGGCCGCTTCTGGCGCGCAGAAAGAAGACCGACTGAATAATTTCAATACTTCCTTTGAAGGATGTCTTTATTTGATTTGGGTATAGAATCAGGGACGGTAGGAATTTCTGACGAGAAGGTAATTTATGCGGATAAATCGTAATAAGTTGGTACTATCTCTTACAATGGCGGCTCTGGCCGGATCCATAGCCCAGGCTGTCAATGCTGCAGAGCCCGATACTAAGCGGGGAAAGCAGCTCTTTATGAGTCACTGCAGCAAGTGCCATACCGGTGGTCAGAATAACGTCAAACCATCGAAGCCTATTTTAGGATCCAGCGTCACCGCGACCTACGCTACTTTTAAGGCTTATTTAAATAAACCGATTGGCACCATGCCTCATTACGAGCATCTGATCACCGACGATGAAGCGCTCCAGAGTCTCTATGGCTACGTGAAATCACTGGATAGCGATGACAGCTCAGGCTCGCCAGGCAAGAGTGGCGACAAAGACAAGAAATCGTCTGCTAAATCAAGCAAAGAGAAAAGCAAGGCTAAAGCCAAGTCGAAGTCGGAATCCAAAACTAGCTCAAGCAAAGAGTCGAAGGCTAAGAGTACATCTAAATCAAAGTCAGAATCTGTCTCCAAGCCCAAGCCGGCACCCAAGCAGGAGCCGAAGAAAAACGACGATGTTCCCAGCACCACCGCCGATTCTTGATCTCTTGGTAGTTTGATCTGTAGCTGGCTTTAACTGTAGCTGGCTTGATCTGTCGCTGGCTTGATCTGTCGCTAGCATGATCTGTAGCTGGCTTGATCTGTAGCTAGCG
>CAZCBH010000079.1:0-2388 GCA_964496875.1 uncultured Candidatus Obscuribacterales bacterium
AAGGCATCCAGATTTTTACTATTTGTTATAGTTGTTTTTGACATAAGAGAAATACGCCACCGGCGGTGGCGCAGTTCTCGGGTTGACGGTCAGTGAATGGTCGCCGGATTCATCGGATAGCAACCGATGACACGCGGATACCACTCGGTCATGCACATCCCACGCGGCTCCATCACTTCGACCACGACGGTCTCTTCATCGCAATTGCCGAAGCAATCGAAGAGACGGAAGCCGGTGGTCAGGACTTCGCCATACATGGAAGTTTGCCAGCTTTCACTGCTGACGGGTTGAAAACCGGTGACACTCATTTTTGCACTCCCGGCAAAGATGAAAGAAAACGGGGTCGACGCCGAAGCGCCGACCCCGTAGTGGCTACCGCCGATCAGGCATTGCCTTCACAGCAGCCGCACTCACCCCACAGGTGCATGGCCCGGTCGACCGGGTCGGGATGCGTCGCATGGAGCTCGACGGCCTCGGCGAAATTCGCCAGGGCACCGTTCAGGGTGTCGACGTCCAGGTTGCGGAGACAATCCGCGAACGCCTCACCCGTCAGGCCGTTGTTGAGAGCGGACGCGAGAGCATGGAGCTCCACGCCGCTTTCGATCAGCTCGTCGACCGAGGGGAAGAGAGCGAGGCCCTCATCACCTTCGTGACGCGCCAGAACGGCATCGGTCTCGGATACGAAGCGATACCCGTCGATGGTGTGCGCCAGAGACGCCAGGGCCATGGCCTCGGCGGTCCAGCCCTCGGGGTGGGCACCGGTGGAAACAACAGCGAGTTCAACATTCTTGGTCATCATGGCAGTTTCTCCTTTCGTGAGGATTTAGCAAGAAGGCTGCGCCATTGCCTGTGGTGCAGCCCGGTGGTTGGGCGACGGACCCCGATGAAGGGAACCGACACCCGGTGATGCCGCCGATACTTCCGGATGGAGAGCACCGACGACGAAACTGGTTGTTGGGTTTTGTTTTACTTACTACGAAACGTCAGCCACGGTATCTTTTGTCGAAAGACCGCTGCTGTCCGGTTATGTTAGATACGCAGCAGGGAGACTGCTCTCCCTGCTACGCACCTCGTTCTCAGGCAGCGTCCAGCTGCCCGGGTTCGCGCTTGGTCAGCTTCAAACCACCGGCATCCACCACCAGCACAAAGGCTTTGACGGTAATGCCGGAGCGGAAGGAGCCGGGCTTGCAGCCGCCGAGCTCCGAGAAGGGAAGCAGTGCGTGATGACTGTCGATCAAAACGAGGATCGCATCACCACGAACGCCCTTCACCTTGCCGGAAACACGTTTGCCCATCGGATACTGCCGTAGCAGTTCGGGAGAAGGCTCGGCCGATGGGGCTTCGCCTTCTTCCGGCTCCGGATACTCGACCTCGTCATTCAGATTTTCGCTGACGACGAAGGTGGACCGATAGCTCCTGTCCTGCCTTTCCGAAACCACCAGGACACGAATCTCGCATCCGTCGGTGAGTTTCTCGAAGGGTGTGACCATCCTTCTTGCAGGAAGGTACGCAGTTTCGCCCGAGTCGAGTTCGAGAACGACTGAGCGCCTGCATTCGTTGCGTCCTACCACTTCTCCGTGGAGGATTTCGCCTAATCTTGTTAGTGCCATTGTAGTAATCTCCGATTTCTCTCCGCGAGCATGTGCGGAGGATTTGTTTTGGAAAAAATCCTGGACAGTGGGCACCACCATCAGTGATGAGCGCCATGAACCAGGCGGCAGCCCGGAGGTCTTGCGACCCACCGGGCACCGGGTTAGAGGACTCGACTCAGCTCTTGTCCGAGACCGCCGCAAGGAACTGCAGCAGGTACAGGAAGAAGTTCATGAAGTCGAGGTAGATCGTCATGGTGAGACGCACGGCCGATTCCCACGTATTCACCGACTGGCTGAGCCGGAAGAAATCGAAGATGAAGTAGCCTGCGAAGACCACCATGCCGATCAGAGAGTAGACGATGTTCACCGTCCGCGACATGCGAACGAAGATACCGACGACGCCCGCGATGATCAGACCGAAGAGCCCGAACATCAGGTAGGTGCCCATCCCACTGAAGTCGACGCCGGAGAACATCCCGACGCCACCAGTGATTGCCATGACGCCGGCGGTGCCGGCATAGGCGAGACAGACCGTCTGCCAACCGAGGCGGTCGGCGTAGGCCTGGACGGCCGGTCCGATGAAGAGACCGGAGATGAAGGTCCAGACCATCAGCACGCCCACGCCGACGCCGGGGGAGACCGCAGCGGCGAAGTAGACGGCGATGGTGCCGGCGATGAACAGGATCGCCAGACCGATGAATGCCCCGAGCGAGCGCACGTTGCGGCCGAGGAAGGTTCCTCCGGCGCCGACCAGCATGCAGCAAGCGAGAAGCATCGCGACTTTGGTGAGAAGGGT
>CAZCBH010000079.1:2488-22452 GCA_964496875.1 uncultured Candidatus Obscuribacterales bacterium
CGGCGCCGACCAGCATGCAGCAAGCGAGAAGCATCGCGACTTTGGTGAGAAGGGTGGTTTCAGCCAACATAGATTTCAGTTCCTATGGTTGTGGGCTTGCGCCCGGATGAAAGTAGAGACAGCCACCACGAGCGGTGACTGCCCCCGAAAGCCCAAACGGATGGTTGCCGTTCTCTGCCGGTCAGACCGGCATCATAACGACGCCCATCCCATAAGGGCGGTTAACTTCGGTTTCGGCAGCGACGCAGTTGTCGATGCCGACGCCGGTCTCGTGGTCATCGCCGACGACCGACACCGGGTTCTCGCGAAAGACCCGGGCAGCCGCCGCAGGAGAACAGCTCCTCAAGGCGCCGAAGAACTTCCTGCGAAGCTCCTTCGCCTTGCAATTGAGCTCGGAAACCGGAGAGCACTTGGCCTGCCGATAGCAAGCTTCGTGAACCCGGTATTCGGGCAAGGTGATCACCCGAATGAGAATCCGGCTCTCGTAGTCGCCCGCCTCCCGATACCGCCAGGTGACCGCAGTGACCTCGATGAACGCCTTGGCGTTACGATCCCACTGCAGTTGCCCACCCCACGGCGTCAGAGCAAAGCTCTTCACACCGATACCGTAATACTGACGAAGCACGTCGGTGGTACCGGTGGCACCACCGTAGTGCCCGGAGCCCATGCGGTCCTTGCCGGCCTTGGAAGACCAGGTCGAAAGCGGCATCAGCTCCTTGTACTGCCTCTTCAGGTCGCGCCCGCCGGTACGGATCCAGGGAACGCGAACCAGATCCGCCGAGCCGGTGAAACTCTCCAGCCAGCCCAGGAAATCCGGTTTACCGTGTCCGACGACATGCACGGCATAGGTACCGGCCCGCTCATCGAAGCCGATCCGGGCAAATCGCGCCGGACCCTTGCTGTCGTTGGAGCTGACACAGTCGCCGTAGTCCGCCGAATCGAAGCTGTCTCCGAACTCGTACGAACAGACATCGCCATCGAAGAAGTCGTAGTCTCCTCCGCAGAGCCCCGGACCATTCATGTCGAGGTCGGGACCGCTGGAGTCATTCAGGCTGTCAAACATGACTTACCTCCTTCCAGGTTAAGGTTGAATCCAAAACGATTCAGGCGGTCCTGCGACGCGCCCCGCCGAGTTGCGGTACCTTCAGGCGCTGGCGAGAGGTCGGCGGAAAACTGGCGACGTTATCGCCATCCCCACCATTCTCCTTCCAGCGCGAGTAGGCACGGCAGTGCTCCTTGACCGAGCACCGCTCGCAGTGGTCTCCGAGAGTGGGCTTGAACCGATTCTTCTCCAGGGCCGATTCGATCTGCCGGATGACATCTCGAACGTTCCTGAGGTTGAAATCGACCTTCGCCCGCGAGAACCAGAACTCACGATCCGGGTTTTCGGTGTCGCCGAGCAGGCGAACGATGAGCTTGATGGAGCCGAAGAAATCTTCCCGACGCGTCAGGTAGACAACCAGACCAAAGAAGAAGATCTGGTCGACATGCGAATCGCGCAGTCGGCCGCCGGTTTTCTTGTCGACGACCTGAATGATCTCCGAGCCCCTTTCACCCACCGTCATGGAGACTTCGTCAGGTTTCGCGACGAGTTCCCACCCGGTCACTTCGTCCAGCCAGCGGACCAGTTTCTCGCGACGGATGTCGAAAGCCTGCTCGTCTTCCAGCTCGTCAGCCACTTGAATGAGCTTCCGAACCTTGGACTCGACTTCGGCCCTCTTTTCCGCCGGCAGTTCAGCCAGCCCTTCCTGCAAAAGGCGTTCCCTGCTTCCCTCGTCGGTCACGGCGGAGCCGTCGTGGGTCAGGTTGCCGACCACCTGCTCATCCCGGAGAGCTGCCTTGGCGGCACCCTCCTTGATCAGCCGGTAGGCGAGCTGGCACATCTGGAAGGTCCGAATATCCGAAAAGGAAATCGAACGCTCCCCGAGGTTGTTGACGGGTTTGAACGGGGGCCTTGCACGGACCGCCTTCCCGTCTTGTACTTGGGATACATGTGTATTCATGATTTTCTCCAGTTTAGATTCGTATGAAGAGATGGTTTGGGGTTGTTTCCCCTGTCGACTCTCGAGCCTGTCGAGAGCCGACCCGCACCGGACCGCATGCGACCCGGCCCTTCCATGGCTGAGCCTGGAGGCTCGACCACAGATGGGGGATTTAGCCGGCGTCCCGAGAAGCATCAGCGCGCAACGCAGAGCGAAGAGGCGGCAGCGGCCTCTCCCACTCAACGTCTTGTGCTAATGCCTGGAACGCTAGCTGTTGCAGAATCCGCCTTCACGGTGAAGACGGTTGAAGGCATCGACAAGCTCGTCGGGGGCGATCTTCACCGTGGCGGGAGACGCGATGAAACGCTCCAGCGTGGTGTTGACCTCCTCCATGGAGTCGATGCGCTGTCCCAGCATCGCCGCGAAGAGGGCGACATCGAGACCGGCCTTGCAGGCTTCGGCAAAAAGGCTCTGGTCGAGCCCATCAGCAAAAGCCGCCAGCAGTTCGGACTGGACCTCCGGGGAGGTTCCCTGGGCAATGTTCTTGTTCGTAGTCATAATCGTTGCTCCTTTTTTAATCGAAAGACACGGTTCGCGAGTCCGCATCGAACGACCTGGTTTTTGTTATCGAAACAACTGAGCGCGCTCCGAAAGGTACATCGAGAATTCGATGCAGCTGCCCTTTTCGAAAAGACGCTTTTATGGTGCCGACTTTCGCGAATTGCCGACAACTAATTGCAGGAAACCCTGCTACTAGCCTGATGGAAGCCCCTGGGACACTGAGCGTGCCTGGTAAAAGTTCGAGTTAGCTTGACTGAGCTTGGTTTGAGGTTTTCTTCAGTCCTGTGTTCCTGGGGGTTTATCTATTGGATAAGTCCACCCTAATAAAAGAAAGCACCTCTTGACAATAGAGGGGCATTTTCGGGCGACCCGCGAGAACCTGCAAACCCAGGGATAACAAGACGCCCTCAGGGCTGCAAAGCATTGCCCAGCCAGGCATTCAGCCGAGCAAGTCCTTTAAGGCATAAGTTACACAAAAGCCTGGTTTTTTCGTAGATCTACGATTAATTCTGATCTCTTAAAAGTTAGCGCGACTTAATTAGCCTCTCATAATCTATATTTATGGAATTTCCGAGGCGGCTGTGGAAATACCGCCAACCTTGCAGATAGAACAGAAGAGACCAGTCAAAGTTCTAACTAATACTAGATTAAATGCTTAGCGAGAGTTCGCTAGTCTACGGCGAGCAAAGAATCTCCAGATTTCCTGGGCACCATCGAAATCTTTACAAGTGCTCCCGAACTTTCTCGAAGGCAGGTCTTTTCTGCATCCCGGCCAACCATGACCGCCTTCCTCCACAGCCATGAGTACCACTTCTGACTGCCCCGCACAGTCACGGTATTGCACCCAGCGCACCCTGGTGTTATCGGTGGGATCAAGGTCTGGTAGCAGACCCTGCTCATAGCGTCCGGCACACTTATTGGCTTTGACCCAGAACTCAACAGCCTGGGATGCAGAGACGACTCGACCGGGACTATGCTTGAGCTTACCTGGGTCAATGCCACCACCTTCGTAGGGGACAATCGGGTCTTTCATTCCGACAACGAACAAAACAGATACCGGAGCTAGAGGCTTTCGCTTGTGATAAACGATTTCGGGAAGAGTGGCCGAGACTGAAGCCACCGCCGCTATTTTATTGGGCCGATTGACTGCCAGAGACTGACTGAAAAATCCGCCGTCGCCAAGTCCACAAGCGTAGACCCTTTTGGTATCTATGTTCCATTTGATCTCCAGACGATCGACCAGCTTCTCGACAAAGCCAATATCGTCATAGAGGTGAGCCCAACTGGCTTTTCGCCCATCGTTCCATATTCCCTTGACCGCCTCCGGATAGACGACAATAAACGCACAGCCATCGGATATAGTGTTGAATCCGGTGATTTCACTGATCTCTACAGCGCCCTGATCTCGATCATGAAAAACCAACACCAGTGGCACCGGCCGCCCCGGATCATAACTTGCCGGTGCATGGATAAAGTACTTCCTCTTCACTCCTTCGTGCACCAATTCCCTGGCGATCAAATTATCGACATCGGCAGCCCGGGCGGTAGGAACAGAAATCGAAAGGACAGACAGAAACAAGACTACCGCAAGAAAAGCGATAAATGACCGAATCCTTAGCATCGGTTACTTCTGGCTTAGAAAGAGATTGTTGAAGAACATCAACAGTTCATTGTGATACATGAACACGGATAAAACCACTGTAAAACCAGCAATTATGCAGAGTCCCGCCCGAAAAAAACGCCAGTAGCCCAGATCGAATTTTCTTGATTTACTGCCGGCGTTTACCACCACCGCCTTCTCCGACGAAAGATCTTTTTTTTCATCCGGCTGCAAATTCGGCGGAATCTCCATATTACCCGTCTGACGAATAGCGTCCTGGGGGTGAGGATCAATCAAACCTTCCGGACTCTCAGGCAGATCCGGCAGGAGAGGGACGATTTTCTCCACCTTGATCCAGAGCGATTGATTTACATCAGCCACATGCTTACGCATCGGATCGAGAATGGCATAATTGCCCTCCGAAACCGAGAGAAGCCTGCGAACAGCATCGTACCCGCTCTCACCGGTCGGAACGATTTTGCCGCCGATAATATAACCGCCCTGGGAGAAACCTATTCTCCCCTGCAAGTCGGAGTTGTTGTCATTAATCCGAAGAACCGGCGTCTTCACCGACTTAATCTCAGCGCATGTCCGAAGGATATCGTCCATTCCTTCATCCGCAGTTATCTTGCCTTCAATGATTACGTCCACGATAACCTCGACAAACCCGGGACCGCCGGTGCCTCAATGCTAGACCTGATTACAGCAAATCGATGTTCGACTGACAATCAATGGCTCAGGCACCCTAGTCTAGCAGATATCCCGAGGGAATGGTGGCACTGACCAGCAGCTGAACACCAAGAGGACACCACACAGGAAAGCGCAGATTTACTTACGAAATTGCGGTAAAATTTGCCACTATGAAAAAGCGCATTATGTGTGTGTTTGGAACCAGACCAGAAGCTGTCAAGCTATCACCGGTGGTCCGAGCCCTCGAAAAATCAGAACTTCTGCAACCCGTGGTGGTGCTCACAGCACAACATCGAGAGATGCTGGATCAGATGCTGAAGTGGTTTCAAGTAAAGCCTGACCACGACCTCAATGTGATGCGACACGGTCAGAGCCTGGCAGAATTGACCGCAAGAGTTTTACAGGGCATGGATGAACTTTTATCAGAAGCGAAGCCGGACATGCTACTGGTTCAGGGTGACACCATTACGGTTATGGCTGCCTCCCTAGCCGCCTTCTATCACAAAGTTCCGGTTGGTCATGTGGAAGCCGGATTAAGAACCGAAGATCGCTACAACCCCTTTCCGGAAGAGATGTCTAGACGACAAACCAGCAGACTGGCCACCTTGCATTTCGCGCCCACGACCCTGGCTGTCGAGAATCTCAAAGCGGAAAACATTACCGAAAATGTCTATTTGACGGGCAACACGGTGATAGATGCCCTGGTAGATACCTCTGCCAGACTCGATTCAATAGAACTGGACCAAACCCTGTTCGGAAAAGCCGATTTTGATAAGTTCAAGGTTCTGCTAGTCACAGCCCATCGGCGGGAAAACTGGGGAGATTCCATGGAGCAGATCGCCCTTGGGCTCAAAGCAATCGCCGATAAGTACGAAGATGTCCAGATTCTCTATCCGATTCACAAAAACCCGATTGTGCGTGAGTCTATAGCACCGATTTTCGAAGGGCATCCACGCTTGATCAATGTGGAACCCCTGGACTATGTGCCCTTTGTCTACGCCATGCGCAAAAGCTTTTTCATTCTCACAGACTCCGGCGGTATCCAAGAGGAAGCCCCTTCCCTGGGCAAGCCTGTACTGGTGATGCGCACCAATACCGAAAGACCGGAAGCTATTCAAGCCGGCACGGCCAAACTGGTAGGTGTTACGGCAAAAGGAATTTTTGAAGGAGCCTCCAGACTGATTGACAACCAGGACGAATACCGGGGCATGGCAAAGGCGGCAAATCCCTTCGGAGACGGCTCGGCAGCGACAAAAATTGTTGAAGTGATAGAAAAACACTTCGCTAACTCCTGACCCGTCAAAACCTCAACTGTTTCCTAACTGTTAAGAATGCGAAGGATCCATCAGTTAAGCGATATCATGGTCTGATTGCTTCTGGGATAAAGGAGCACCACAAGTCTCTTATGAGGCTTGAGTTCAGCCTGGAACCTTAGCGAAAGGAGAGAAGAAGGTGAGCACCATGACTACTAAAACTGAAGTCCGCCCATATAGCGCGTTTCTCGAAGACGAGCATTTCGACCTCAGAGAATCGATAAGGGATTTCGCCACCAAGGAGATCGCTCCCAGATCTCAACAGGTTGATCGAGAAGCCAAATTTCCGAGAGAGACTTTCGACAAACTGGGCGAGCTTGGATATCTGGGCTTGCCGATTGATGAAGAGTACGGCGGCGCCGGCATGGACTACAGAAGCTATGTGATTGCCGTAGAAGAGATTGGCAGAGCTTGTGGCTCCACCGGTCTGAGCTATGCAGCCCATGTATCCCTGGGCACCAACCCAATAAAGCTCTTCGGAACCAAAGCCCAGAAAGAAAGATATCTGCCCAAACTGACAGCCGGTGAATATATCGGTTGCTGGGCCTTGACCGAACCAGGCACCGGATCAGATGCATCGGCACAGAGCACCACAGCCCGTTTAGATGGAGACCACTGGGTCCTGAACGGCACCAAACAATTCATCACCAACGCCACCGATGCCCATGTTTCAATCATCATGGCTATGACTGACAAATCTCAGGGCAGCAGGGGAATCTCCGCCTTTATCGTAGAGAAAGATACTCCCGGATTCTATGTAAGCAAGGTCGAGAAGAAAATGGGCATGAGAGGATCCCCCACGGCCAGTCTCACCATGGAAGACTGCAAGATTCCGAAAGAAAATATCATCGGCCTGGAAGGCGAAGGTTATAAACAAGCCCTCACAACCCTTGAAGGCGGCAGACTCTCCATCGGCGCCCTCGCCCTCGGTATCGGTCAGGCGGCCTTCGACGCAGCCCTGGCCTATGCCAACCAGAGGGAAGCTTTCGGTAAGCCCATCGGCAAGTTTCAGTTTATCCAGGGCTACCTCGCCGACATGTCGACCCAGCTCGAAGCGGCACGACTGATGCTTTATCATGCCGCCTACCTGAAGGACCACGGCAAGCGCGTCACCCTGGAAGGTTCTCAAGCAAAACTCTACGCTTCTGAGGTGGCGTCCGATGTCTGTAACAAATGCGTCCAGATTCATGGCGGCTATGGTTATATTGAAGATTTCCCGGCAGAACGCTTCTTAAGAGACGCCAAACTTTGCGAAATCGGAGAAGGTACTTCAGAGATCCAGAAACTGGTCATCGCAAAACAGCTCGGTCTGTAAGATCAATTCAGATTTTTCAGAAAGGCACCGTGTAAGCGGTGCCTTTTTGCTACTCTTGTTTCATGAGAAGAATAATCTTTGTCAGTCAACCCCTGGGTCCGGTAGGCGAAGGCAAGGGCGGCGGAGTGGAGAGTACACTGCTCTCTCTGGCTGCCGGTCTTAAAAACCGAGGTCATTCGGTGACCGTCGTAGCTCCCAGAGGATCGCGAGTTCCGTCCATGAAATGTATAGAAGTGGACGGAAATTATTCGGAAAACCTTCTAAATACAGGGAGCGTGAACTCTGTCTCGATCAGCGATGAGAGCGTACTTTCAGGAATGTGGAAAGCCGTGGCAGAGATTGAAAAAGACCATGACCTGGTTATCAATTTCGCATATGATTTTCTCGGCTTTTATCTGAGCCATTTCTTGTCCATTCCGATATTTCACGTACTGAGCCTGCCATCCTGTTCGGCGATGATCGACAAAGAGATCGATAGCATTCTCGAAAAAAGACCAGGGACTATTGGTGTTCATAGTCGCTCTCAGGCAGATTCTTATCGCTTTGCCAGTAAGTTAAGGATAATAGGCAACGGGGTCGATACCGATTTATTCCGCTTTCAAGAAAGCGCCGGAAAGGCTTTTCTCTATGTCGGCAGAATCTCGCCGGAGAAGCAGATTGAGCACGCTCTGGAAGCCGCAAGAAAACTGAAACAACCTCTGAGAATCATAGGAAGAGTTCAAGATCAAGACTACTTCCGGAGACTCAAAGAAGACTATGAAGATCTCGACTATGGCGGATTTCTATCCGCTGATGCCCTGGTAGAGGAGCTTGGCAGAGCGCGAGCAGTGCTAATTACCTCCAGCGCAGCAGAGACCTACTGCCTGGCCGCAGCAGAAGCCCAGGCTTGCGGTGTGCCTGTGGTGGCATACGCAAAGGGTTCCCTTCATGAAGTTGTCGATCCGAACAGAACCGGATATCTAGTGGAGCCTGACAATGTGGAAGCACTGTCAGAAGCGCTGCTCAAGACAGATATCCTGGATAGGAAAAGCTGTCGAGATTTCGCCAGCAATAAACTCTCACTCAGATCTTTCGTAGATAGAGTCGAAGCCTGGATAAACTAGCGCAAGCTGTAAAATAAGCTTTGATCTTATCGAAGTCGGTCTGTGAACCGCCAGCAGCAGTTATAAGCGACTGTTCACCATATTCAATATCACTAGACAACAACTCAAATCTTGCCAACCCACCCCAGATATCAAGATTGAACAGGCCTATCAAAAGAAGCTTTCTTCAGTTGTACTTTTCTACAGACTGCTGGAGTTTAACTTCACCTGCCCTATAAGCACTAACAATCGAGAAAACCTATGAAAGTCAGAATCGCTCTTCCGGTTCTCCTTTTTGTTTTCGTCCTGGCCTCCGTCTCGAGCGCCCAGGACGCACAATTCGTTCCTGCTGATGACGTATTTTTGAGCGAAGAGTTCAAAGTAGACCTGACCGATAAGCTCAAAGAAGCTGCCCGCGAAAACAAGCCAGCGGTAATACTCTTCGGCAAGCCGGACAATCCGGATCTTGGACAGCTCTATCAAGAGCTGCAAGAGATAAACTTCGATAGACGACACTCTCTGATCCTGGTAATCGACCCGGATTTGGAAGGCAAAGACTCGCCGCTTCGCAAATACATCGACGAAGAGCTGCAGGCGAAACGAGGTCTGAATACAGCCGTCTTCCGGCTTAACATCAAGAAGAACGGCAATCTTGAACTGGCTCCACCCACCTTCAACCAGTGGGGCTATCGTGCCGGCATCGCAGACGATATCACACGCAATGTGCAGTCTGTGGTCGGCGCCTCCCTTGTACCTGCACCTGCATCTGTTTCTGCCGCAAATCCGCAGCAATCGGGTCAGCTACAACCCAATTTAAAACGGACGATTGCATCAGCCCGTCAGGAATTGGAGAAAGCTGCCGTCACCCGCGGCCTTGATCTGAACCGCATCAAAGTGAGAATGGACGAACTGGAAGCTCGCAGAGCCAGACACTCTTTGAACGACGACCAGATTGTCTCCGCCTACGAAGCTGTAACCCGAATGTTGACCGTGACCGCCACAGGCGCCAACAAACAAGTGGACTCCCTGGCGGAACTGACTCTGCACAATCTGGCCAGACCAAGAAGCATTGACCAGGGCAATCACCCCACCTGCAATGTCACTACCCTGGAAGTCTATATGGCGGCACGCCATCCCGATGTCTATGCAGACCTGGTGGCTCAGATAGCCCTTTCAGGCAGCTATATTACCTTCTCAGGAGAACGTATCAGTCCGCCGACAACCGCTCTGGCTCCCGGTCTGGATGAAAAGACATTCGATATAGACGCGCCCCCGTCCAATAAACGCAACCATGCCAGTCAACTGGTGCAGATGACCCTGGTCAATGGAGTATATGAGACCGGACGCTATCACGAAAAGCAGGACGGCAACGGCAACAAGCTCGATCGTACCGGTTGGCGCTACATCGTCGGACCGCCGGTCAAAACCTATTTCAGAGTGGGCAATCAATGGGCCTATACCACTGACGAGGATGCCTTGCTTGATGAACACGGGAAGCCGGTGATTGGACGGGACGGAAAGGCTGTCAGAAGTCCGAATCTGATTGGCGACGATATACTAGAAGCATCAGATATGGTGCTTGGCTATAAGATGCCTTATTTAGACGCACCTTATCAAATCACCGGTCAACCCTGGGTTTACGACCTTCCTACTGCCAGCCGTTTGCTCAAATACAAAGCTGACGACAAACTGCCCCTTGGTGTGCATACCATGGGCGGCATCCATGTCCAGACCATCCATGATGTGGTGGAGAAGAATGGCACCTGCTGGGTCCTGATCGACAATCAAAGGGGCGAGAAAGAGGACGGTTGGATCACGCTCGATACCCTGCATAAGACACAGAAATCGATGAACTATCAGTTCACCCCGGTGAAACAGATCCCCTGAGCTGAGGAGAAATTGCTTTTAAGAAGAGGCGGGCAGGGATGCCCGTTCTTCTTTTTTCGATTTTCCCTTGCCTAAGAGCTGACCGCGCCCGCACGAACGGTCACGGTATCGTCACGACTAAGATTAGACCAGGCGATAGCTGGCCCCTGCTCTAATCTTGGCTTTTGATATTGAGCCCTTTACAGAAAGACTTTACTAAAACTCTTTGCAGTATTGTCTTTTCGTCCCTTGTTAAGAACTCAGAAACAATTGTCAAGAGGATCTTGTAACAGAAAAATCTTTGAGAGGATCTAGAAAGATCTCTAAGTTGAAGATACCACTCCTTCAAATTCCAAAAGAGCGATTTATCACCGAAACAACCACTGAACTGCACCAAGAATAACTTCCTCCCGGGCAAATCTGCTCGGCAGGAAAAGTTGCAGCTCTTGTTTTGGTTTCGGCGAGAAGGAGAATGGCATTTCCAATCTAACTGAAAGACGAAAGGATTCAGCTATGTCCGGTCAAACCCAACACCCCTTCACCCTGCACGTCAACGACAGCCCCCGGCTCTCCATGGCCCGGAGAAGCCTGCGACTCGTCGCCGAAAACGGTCAGGTGGACGATCCCTTCTACAAGGGTGTGCTGACCCTGGCGGACTTGATCATCTCTGAGAGCAAACGGATCCGGTCCACGCCCTGCCACAGCGGTCTCGACGTCAAGGTCGAGATCCCGGCGATCTACAGCGAGGATCAGAAAGGCGAAGCCTTCAAGATGCTCGAGCGCCGGGGCTATGCCGTCATGCCGACCAGCATCCACGGTCCGACCCGGTCGATCTGGCTCACAGTCCCTCTGGACTGAGAGTCTCCCTCTCTTCTAACAAAACGAAAGGAAATCGCCTATGAGCGATAGCACGCAAGGGGCATCGAAGGCGATCTTCTTCGCCTGCGGAAAGGATCTCATCGACTGCCGCATGGCAGCCGAGAAGGAAATTCCCCAGGCAGGAAGCTCTATCGAACTGCCCCGGCGCAACCTCCACCAGCGCTCCACCAGCGCAAGACCTCCCGAAGGAAGCCCGGAGAACGGGACTGCCACCTATCGGGTGGTCTCAACCACCGCCTTCGGAGCGGGCTGGGACGGTCTCAACCGAGTCGTCGACGACCGCCCCTGGGAGGAAGGAGAGTGCACCGACCACGATTGGTGCGACCTCTTCGACTCCTATACCCTTGCCTCCTATCTCAAACTCGACACGTCATTCCAGCACATGCCGGTTGACGCGATCATCATCGATGTCGAGCGGATGCACTGAGGCGGCGAAACAGCGGGACGCCGGTCGGACACAAGTTCGTGTCCGACCGACTTCTCCATTTTCTCTTCTTGTTTTTATTGCTATACTTTATAGTATTAACAATCTCAAGAAACAGAGAAGTAGGGCAGGGCTCCACTTCTCTGCGAATAAACAATAGGCTCAGGCGACTCAGGCCGGCTTGATCTCGGCGGGATAACGCTCGATTACTTCACCTTCGGGCCACCAGCGTGGACGCACGTTGATGTAGGCCCCGTCGATGCTTTCGATAAAGCCGTAACGCTGAGGCTTGCGATCACCCCAGGAGATAGCTGTTTTGTAGCCGAGAAACTCGACTCGGTCTCCTACTCGATAACCTTTTCTTGCATTGGAAGCCACTTTCTTAGTCCTTGCTCTGCGAGCCTTCTTCGCCCTGACAGCATTGCCGGGAGCGGTCATGGAGAGCGGATCGAGCAAACGCTTCAGCTCCGCCTCCGGCAGACCGGTCTCCCTCAAAGCCACAGTCAGCACCGACTCGCCGGTTTGCGATACGATTTTGGCAATAGCCGCTGCCCTGTCGTAGCCAATCACAGGATTGAGAGCGGTAGCCAGGGCGTTGTTGCGCTCTACCCCTGAAAGACCCTTCGCATTGGTCTTGATACCATCGATGCACTTCCGCCGCATGTTATCGGCAGATGCAGCAAGAAGCTTGATTGCCTGAAGCAAATTGTACGCCACCACAGGCAGGGTGGCATTGAGCTCGAAACTGCCTGACTGAGCAGCATAGGCAATGACGGTATCGGCACCGAGAACCTGCAGTGCAGCCATATGAGCAGATTCGAGAATCACCGGATTGACTTTGCCGGGCATAATCGAAGAGCCGGGTTGCACCGCCGGAATCGCAATTTCGGAAAGACCGCTGGAAGGACCGCTGGACATCCAGCGCAAGTCGTTGACGATCTTGATACAGGCCAGAGACAACGTGCGAAGGGTTGCGCTGAACGCCACCACATCGTCGATGGTCGCCTGGGCGCGGAAGTGGTTCTCCGTCTCTTCTACGGCTATTCCAAGATGCCCGGAAATTTCTGCACAGACGTCACGGCCGAAACCGATGGCAGAGTTGACTCCGGTACCGACTGCAGTACCGCCGATTGCCAGATAATGCAGTCTTTCTACAGCCTGGTCGATGGAGCGAGCAGCCTGGCCAATCTGGGCCGCATAGCCGGAGAACTCCTGGCCTAGCCGAATCGGAACCGCATCCTGATGGTGGGTCCGACCGTTCTTGACGATATCGGCGAACTCCTCAGCCTTGCTTACCAGTGACTGCTCGAGAGCAGCAAGCGCCGGCAGCAGTATCCTTCTGGTCAGGACAAGCGCACTCAAATGAAGCGCTGTCGGAATGACATCATTGGAGGACTGACCGAGATTGACATGGTCGTTGGGATGGAGAACTTCCCTGTCATCGGGGTCTTCGCGCAGAATGAATCGAGCCCGGCGAGCGAGAACCTCGTTCATATTGGTATTGGTCGAGGTACCCGACCCTGTCTGAAAAACATCGACGACAAACTGATCGTAGAACCGCCCGGCGATTACCTCTTCGGCGGCTTTGACAATGGCACCGGCTTTCTTTTGGGACAGAGAGCCGTTTCGAGCATTGACCCGGGCAGCGCACAGCTTGATCAAAGCAAGGGCGCTGATAAACTCTGATGAAAGTCTAAGATCACTGACAGGAAAGTTCTGCACAGCTCGCTGGGTACTTGCTCCATAGAGCGCACCAGCGGGTACAGATACCTCGCCCATCGAGTCTCTTTCTACTCTGGTAAGGCTACTTTTCATAACAGTTAAGCTCCAACCGCATATGGATTTGAGAAGCTGTCTTGATCCCGGATTCGGCAGGTTCAAACCAAAAGTGATAGCACCCTTTCCCTGTAGGTAAACAGGAGAAAGAGAACTAACAGTGTTTGAATCAAGAAATTGGGTCAGGTTAACAGCTAAAAATAGAAGGGTGAAAGTCTGCTAAAAACTTAGATATTAAGTGCGTCCGATTTCAAGCAGAATTATTTGCAGAATACTTAAGCATGGATTATTTTAAGTGAGCCCCATTTGCTCCGAACCAGCACAAGATAAGACCGACAAGGCAGCATCATTGTCAACAGAGAAATCCCCCAGTCGATAGCATAGCTAGTGAACCACATGACAAATCAAGAGAATAGCTCGGAGCTATCAGTCGATTATCGCTTGAAATCCATGGTCATGGCCAGGATTCTAGCCGAGTTGACCGTATTTTTGATTTTACTGGCACTGCCACTGGTGGCTTTTTTGCAAGGCTGGTTCGCTTCCATGGAACAAGCCTGGATCATAGTTCTCTGCGTTCTCTCTCTCTTCAGCGCAGTTATGATACCGGTCTACGGATTCATCACCTGGAGGGTGCGAGTCACCCAAACAGGCCTGATAACCCGTTCTCTATTTCAATCCCAAACGCGCAACTGGCAGTCTATAAAAGGCATAAGCCGTCGCAGCAACTTCAACTGGCAGAGGTATGTCGTAGAAAGCGAAGACGGCAACATCGTCTTTCCGATATGGCTGAAAGACGTTGACAAGCTCGTTCTGACCATCAAAAGCAGGCTACCCCAGGGGGTTGGTCTGCCCAGCCCATTTCGAAGATTCTCTCAGGATCCTATCTCTCTAGTGTTTCAAATAGGACAGGCATTTATGGGAATCGCCCTGACCATCATATTCTGGGTGTTTTTTGTGCAGTTGAGCAGTGACCAGGTTACTAATAAAGCGGACATGATCATACTGCTGTTTTTCTGTCTGGCTCTCACCGTGTGCATTTTGTGGAGAACTTTGATCATTTTATTGATGCCCAGATGTATCCAACTCACAGAAGCTTTCATGAGAGTCGAAACTCTCTTCTTCTCCAGAGAGTACGCCTGGGACGAGATCAAAAAAGTAACCGAGTCGATTCCGCTTCTACCGGAAGGCTTCGTGATCAAAACAGGAAGACAGACTTATTTGATCGGCAGCGGCATGGATGCTGCTGATGAGCTTCTGGCCACAGTAAGAAAGAAAATTCCGGACGAAATAACCAAGAAAAACAAAACAAAGTGACACTGTAAGTGATATCACTATTTGATTTTGTGCATCAACTCGAAAAAATCGCGAATCATCTTGCGATGTAGCTCAAAAGCAATATTTTCAGGCAGCTCATCTTTTCGAAAAGCGGCTACATCACTGGCATCGTCCCCGGCTTTCATTTCTCCCCTGGCCTGACGAGCCAGATAAAAAAGGATCAGAACATTGATACCTCGACCCGGGGTGGTGGCACCCAGCAAGCGATTGATCTCTATCTCCAGACCGGTCTCTTCGAATACCTCTCGCGCCGCTGACTGCTCCGGATGCTCGGAAGCCTCCATAAAACCGCCAGGAAGACACCAGTGACCTACGAAAGGCTCAAACTTTCGTTTTACAAGGACCAGACCGCCATTGAGAGGAACCAGAGTAGCAGTTACCGGTTTAGGATTATCCCAGTGCACAAATTCACAGGAAGGGCAGGCCTGCCTGACTTTGCCACCTATCGGGATGGCTTTCAATTTGGTGGCGCAAAGCGGACAACTTTTCAAAACATTCTGTCTCGAACTGGAGCGGCTCTGAGAGCTACTCAAAAAATTGTACCAACTGATACCGCGTAAGTATCTATGACTATTTAAGCACGAACGGTCTGAAACCAATCAGGAGTTCCTTTTACAGACGCAAAATTTTCTGCCCTGGTTGCAAAGACCGACCTATTCACCACAGAACCAAACCAAACCACCCGTTGACAACCAAAGGATGCCAACAGACAAGTCCGATAACAAGCGCATATCTGGTTGAAATCCGCAGATCTGCTGTTAATATGTCATTCAAACTCTCTTTACCACCACAAAAGACAACCACCTCGATTCGAGGCTAGTCAGGTAGGAATCTCTAATGAAAGCCGAGTCCCTCAGCCAGAAGTCCGTATCTCTGGACAGGATAAAACCGACCGAACTGAGAATGATCAAAGCCAGCGAGAAAGTGCTTGAATCCTCCCACTGCTCCGGAGGGGTTTGCCAGATGAACTGGAAGCCTCCGGCGAGAAAAAAAGAGACTGGCGAAGAGCAGAAGAAGTAGTTCGCTCGTTGTTACTTCTCTGAAATCTTGAGTACTCTCTAAAGTGTCCCCTGCACAAAATTGGGATCTTTCTGGATGCGCTACCCTCGCGCAGCTATGAATCGGCTTCGCAAGCAGGTGCCTGACCGAAGTCGACAGCCCGAACATGATCAAGCATTTAAGCTTCTCTCTTGAAGCGAGAATCTAATAGCTTCTAGCATCTGGTGTTCTTTGACTTCTGATTTTCGTAACGACTTACCGAACCAAGTCTGATTTGATTCACCATTCACCCATAATCGTTCCCTGTTCGTGCGGGCTAGAGGATGCCGGAGCTTCAATCATGGCACGAAATACTTCACGCGGGCGTTTTGTTCTGTCCCTTGCCGTCACGCTGCCAATAGCAGTGCTGGCTGGCTACGTCATTCTGGAATTCTTCATTCACTACGTGATGGGATTCCTGACAGGCAGCAGCGCCCTGGACGACTTGATGGTCGGCCACGCTTACTTGATCGCCTCGTTTTTGCTTGGCTTGATACTCACAGTCCTCAACTGGAGGAAGGTGGACGCTCTCATAGCCAGGTACGGCATTCCAGGAATCGTCACCGCTGACGATAGCAATCCCGCAGATTCGAAGAAGACTGCGATTCCTGAGCCGGATGTTTCAATCTCGCTTTTCGTCACGGTGAAGAACCGCGACAAATTCGAGCAACGTAAAGTGTTCGCCGGTCGATTCACCATCGAACGACTGAGAGAGACTCTGCAGGACAAGGGAAAAACCAAAGTCATCCTCACTGCGGCAAATGGATCCAAACTGGTAATCGCCAGAGCAGATCAGTATGCCCTGTCCCACGACCTTGATCCGAACTCTCTCTTTATCAAGCTGATTCGAAACGGCAAAGTAGTTTTTCACCTGGAGACGGTTTCCGGTGACCAGGGAAGCTATGTCTCCGACAGCGAGAGACGAAAAGCAACCTGCAACTTCCGACTGGTGCACATCAGCACCGGCGGTCCCCAGATTGGCACCCTGCAATTCTTCGGCACCGAAAAGAACATGCGAAAGTTGTTTTACGCATGATCTTTGCGAAGAACGATGGAAAAGGAGGGATAAAAACTTCAATACCTCGAAAACTTTTCCTGCCCCGACCCCGCTACTGAAAGTTTTCCGGGGAGGAGCAAACTTCACAGAAACAAGACGGAGTGAAATCGACCCAATTTCACTCCGTCCCAAAGGAATTCGCTAGCCCCCACCCTGATATTCCCTAGTTGAGAGCATTCGGGTTCGGGGCTATGCTTTTTGAGACGCCGTTACTATCGCTTATAATACTTGTCTCGAAAGACGACTTCGATATGATCAGCTGTTCTAGAGAATAGTTTTCCGAGTGCCTCTTCGACTCTACCAATGACTTAAATAGACAGCAGCAGACAGATGGGTTTTCCCGAAAGGAAGAAGCATTTTTACTTCTGGAGCTACAAAACCAAATCAGCCATGAGTCTCTTGATAAAGCCCGCAATAGATTTGCTCGCTCTAATAAAAAGCTGGCCTAACTAAGAGAACACCAGAATCTGAATATCATGACTCCGTTGTTAAGATGCTCTTTAAATATATTGGCTCATGAGCCCTAATTTCGTATGCTCAAGTACTTCTTGTCAACCGTTCAACTTTTCAAAACAGCATCACTCTAAACCCTTTCCATACCTCGACTTCCATCAAGCCCGCCGACCCTTCCTGTGGTTCCGTCCTCTGCGGATCGCATCGGAGCGGGTAGTTTCAGCCGGTTGACAGAATCTCTATCTCAAGTTTCAGAAGCGTCCCAAACGCTTCTATGGCTGTTTTGGCCAAATCGGAGCTTGCCTTGAGAAAGCAAGTTTCAACTTACTCCCACTGGAGAACCTAATGCAAAGCTCAAACAAATCGAAGCTTCCGTCGAATCCGTTCCTCAAGGTGCTGATGATCATCTTCGCCATCACCGTCATGCCGGTCTACGAGTACGGCAAGAAGGTAAGCGGCGAAGCCTACAAGGGGATCATGCGTGGTCTCTTCAACATGGTCATCGCGCTGCCGCTCTCCTTCCTCGGGTCTTTCCTGACCGCAAAGTACCTGGGCTGGAATCTCGGCTATAGCTTGCTGCTCTGGGTGCCTGCCTGCATCCTGGCATTCTTGCTCGTCCTCTTCGTGGCCTGGCCGTCTCTCTATCTCTACTTCTTCAAGCCGCTCTTCGATGCCTTCGAGTGGCTGTTCAAGCAGACCGAGAAGCTGGCCAAGAACCAGATCAAGCGCCTGATCTCAGGCCTGGTCTCAACCCTCAAAGTCCTGCCCGGCTCCGGAAACCTCTGGAGTTTCGTCGAGGACGGTAACCGCGGCTATCGTTGGGTCACCGCCGTGGTCACCTTCGTCACCGGCGCGGGCATCCTGGGGCTCTCGGCCTATGTGGCGATCACCACCTACGCCTTCGCCCTGCCTTACGTCACCTTCGAAATGCCCTACCTGAGCCAGGCCCTGGCCGGAGTCGCCGCTTTCATCCCGACCATTCTGGTGGGCGGCATTCTCTTTCAGATTCTCAGCAAGAACGAGCTGCACACGTCGGCATGCGCCATCACCGGCACCGCCGTCTATGTCGCCTGTCCGCTGACCGCCAAGCTCATCGCTGCCTTCGGTCTGCCTGCCGCCACCATTTATGGTGCGGCCCCTGTGCTCTTCCTGCTCGGTCTCGCCTATGGCTATCCTGCCGTGCACGGAATTCTCAAGAGCGGACTCTTCGCAGAGTTGCTCAAAGGTCTGAAGTGGCTGATCGAAGAGACCTATGCCGACGACAACGACGTCTTCAAGAAGTTCTTCAGCCACAGCATCAACATCGTCGCCTCGGTCGCGCTCGGCGCCCTGGTGGTCTACGGTGCCGCGGTCTATGCGTTCATTCCGGCCACCGCCGTCTACACCGTAGCAGTGCTCGTCGCCCTGGCTGCCTATATCGGCCTGGGCGAGTTCCTGGAAGACGCCCCCGGCAACGTCTTTGTCGGTCTGGCTGCTGCCGTGCTCACCGGCTGGGGCTTCCATGCATCCTTTGCCGGCACCCTCGCCGGTGCCACCCTCTGGGTCGCTCTCGGCGGCAGTGTGCTAGCCGCTTTCTTCGTGGCTGTGCCCCTGGTCTATATCGGCCTGCGATTCCTGACCACGCCCTGGCTCTCGAAGCCTCTGGGTTCGCTGATGGACGCGGCTCATGACCGGGCCTACAAAGCGGTGCGAAAAGTGTCGCGCTGGTGGGACACCAACGTCATCGAGAAAACCTACGAGGACAGCTCCGACTATGCGAAGCTCTTCGTGCATCTCGCCAACCTGGCCATTCTCGCTCTGGGAATCTGGCAGGCGCTTCCGATCGCCACGGGCTTCCTCGGCCTGCCCATCTGGGCAACGGCTGTGGGTCTCACCGTCCTGGGCTATCTGACCTACCTCATCCTGGGCAAGATCTTCCTCGGCATCGGTCCGGGCTTCCTGGGATTCGCCCTGGGCATCATCGCCGGCTTCGCGGTCGGCTATGAGCTCTACGGAATCGCGTCGGGTTGGATCTACACCCCGGTGGCGATTCTGATCGGCGGCACCGTCTTCTCGATTCTGACCTGGGTGGTCTTCCCGCTGGTCTACATGGTGGCGAAGTTCCCGCTAAACCCGATCCTCACTCCCTGGCTGAAGCCGCTGCTCGAAGGAATTTACGACTTCTTCTGGAAAAGCTTCGAAGGCATCTGGAACAAGTTCGTGGCAGTCTACAAGGTGGTCTACAACGCCTTCTTCAAGCCGGTGGTGCTCTTCTTCGCCGGCATGATCGCTTCCGCCAAAGCCTGGTGGGATGAATTCCGCGGTCGCTCAGGGAAGTAATAATCACCGATTGAAAAGCCAGGGCATCTAAACGGTGCATGGTCCGAACAAGCCAAACCGGCAGTCAGATGTTGACTGCCGGTGCGGCTCTTCTTCAGGAAGGAGGGAACCAATATTCTGCGTTTCCCTCCTTCCTCTTTTCCGGATTTTTTTACTATCTATTATAGTCTCAACAGAAAAACAGGCACAAGCTGTCAAGCGCGATATTGCGTCAGGAACGGGGTATGTAATTCATACACTTTCAGAACTAGAAAAGAGGTTAGTGATGGAAACC
>CAZCBH010000080.1:0-2977 GCA_964496875.1 uncultured Candidatus Obscuribacterales bacterium
GCTCAAAAGAAAAAGAGACACAAGCAGAGGTGGACGGCTGATTTACGACCAGAATAAATCGATAACCAACCGTCCACCCGTGCTCTTCTTAAACTACCCTTATCAGCAAATTGTTTCTCTACTACCCACCACTGGTGGTATCACAGACAGCATCGGTGATATCATGACGCAGCAGATCTATCAAAGTAGCGGCATCGAGAGGCTCCACCGTATGCAGATAGATAGGCGGGTCGATGGTGACGGTAACGCCTTTTCTCCAGCGCAGAAACATCTTGCCGAAGTTCAGAGCGCTCTTTTCGTCCCGGGTGCCGTAGCAGATATGCATCGGGACAAGAGCGACAGGCTCTCGACCTTCCAGCTTCTTGTAAGCGCCGATGCTGATCCGGGCAGGTCCGCTCTTAAAGCGGAGATACTCACCGCTGGGGCTGATCTTGCCCTCCGGAAAAATCATGATGTTGTTGCCCGAGGCAAGCAGGTCGATGGCAGGCTGAATAACAGTCTTGCCTCGGCTGCGGTCCACCGGGAAACAACCCATAGAGCCCATAATTATGCCCTTCAACCCGAACATGCCACGCATCTCCTCGACGGCGGACATGTAGTGCATACGGTCCGGCATCAGAGGAGTGACGGCGATGGCATCGAGCAAAGAGCTGTGATTAGGGCAAAAAATCTTGTTGCCTTCCGCATTGAGATGCTCGGCACCGACAACTTTGACCTCTCCAATCTGGACGAAGGCCCAGAGGCGAGCCAGAGCTTTGCCAAGCCTGACCACCCACGGTATCCGCTTTGGAATGAATCCGCTGGTGACACAGAGTTCGGCATAGATCCGGAATCGTTGCCAGGCAGAGTATTTGCTGCGGCGGGCGTTTCTATCGTCTCGTGATTTTTTCATAGAAATCTCCTACCGTTAATCACGCAGCCGGCTGTTACTGGTTAATGTGTTTCTGTGCTTTCCCCGAAAGAGCATCAATTCGTGCGATTCCATCGACAGCCGGCGCGGGACGGATCAGTGAGAACTGAACTGTCGCAGGATGAATGTTCTGAATAAATGAAGCTCTAAAAGAAACCAGGGAAAGGTTTTGGGTGCAAAAACCGTTTTAGTTTATAGAGATGAAACTTGAAAACTGAATAGGGAGCAGCCTGAAACCAGTGTGCAACATGACATCCGTGATCACTTGGCAGCACCATAAAAAGCAATCACCACAGCGCTATAAGCAAATCGCCAGCCCTGGTTGCCAATAGCGGTTTTGATATTGCACACTTCGCGCTATCAAAATGTCAACAATGATTTTCGTGAGACCTACTATACGGTTAAGATCGAGCTCTGATCAGATAAAATCGATAACTCAAGCGAGGAGATCGGACAGAGCGATGGCCAAACAAGAGACATTGAAAGCGACACCTCCCAGAGGAACAAGGGACTTCCTTCCCGAGGAAGCAGCCCTACGTGACTGGGCCTGCGAAAAGATCAAAGCCACATACAGAGAGCATGGTTTCACCCCCATCGAAACCCCTGCCCTGGAGAACATCAAGCTTCTCAAACGAGGCGAGGGCGGCGAGAATCTGCAGCTGATCTTCGAGATTCTAAAGCGAGGAGAGAAGCTCGAAAAAGCCATGTCCGGTAACGGTCAACAGCCAGAACTCTCGGATCTGGGTCTGCGTTTCGACCTTACTGTTCCATTGGTCCGCTACTATTCTAATAACGCTAATGACCTGCCGATTCCCTTCAAAGCGGTTCAGATAGGCAATGTCTGGAGAGCCGAACGCCCTCAAAAAGGACGCTTCCGGCAGTTCACCCAGTGCGATATCGATATCATCGGATTGAAGTCTAATTTCGCCGAACTCGATCTGCTAAACGCCAGCTCCAGGGCCTTGCTCGCGCTTGGTCTTGACGGCTTCACGATAAGAATTAACGACCGACGTTATCTACAAGACATCGCCCGCTACTGTGGCTTTCCCGAAGATTCCTGGGAGAGGGTTTTTATCGCCATAGACAAACTGGACAAGATTGGACTCGATGGCGTAAAAACGGAACTCTTGCAAGAGAACCCCGGTCAGGAAAAGGCTGTTGAAAGACTGGGCGAGATTTTCCACTCTACAGAAGAGTTGCGTAGCGATACCACTATCAGTGGCAGTGAACAAATTGAAAGAATGAGAGCGCTTCTACCGGACACAGCTAGCAAAGAGCTGTTAGACGAACTCTCTGATTTGATTGCCGCAATCGACCACAACGCCGAGGGATATCGAATCGTATTCGACCCCACCCTTGTTAGAGGAATGGGTTATTACACCGGACCTATATTCGAAATCAGCGTACCTGGCTATTCCTTTTCTGTAGCAGGCGGCGGCAGATACGACCGGATGATTGAGAAGTTACTGGGACGCGAAGTACCAGCTTGCGGTTTTTCGATAGGTTTCGAGAGAATCATCACCATCTTGCAGGACCGCAATTTTAGCGCTCCCGACCGCCCGGCCCTCACCGCCCTGGTCTATGATCCAGCTAGAGACAGCCTGGAGGCGGTGATGCAGGCTTTCAAAAACCTGAAAGGGCAAGGTCATAAAGCGACTCTGGTTCCTCGTCGCAAAGATCTGAAAAAACAGTTGGATCAGCTCAAAGAGCAGAACATCAGCAAGTTCTGCCTTTTCCGGGGCGAACCGGATAATCTCGAAATCAAAGACCTTTCCTGAAAGTTCTTGCTCACTGCCACCAGGGCATCTCTTTGGTGGTCAGATAAAGCATCAAGCCGGAGAAGGCTCCCAGCAGGGCTCCTATAAAGGCACCCAGTGCCGGCTTATGACCCATCAAATTGGTGATCAGATAGCCGGCCAGGCCAAGTACGAGAGCACATGAAGTAAGCACGAAAGCTACCAGCGCCATGCCGTGGACCTCGAAGGAACGAGCCAGAAGCATAAGCGTCACCAGAGCGCCACCGATGAACATGGTCAAACTGAGCAGGCCCAGAATCGAGCCCATGGT
>CAZCBH010000080.1:3077-8487 GCA_964496875.1 uncultured Candidatus Obscuribacterales bacterium
GAGCGCCACCGATGAACATGGTCAAACTGAGCAGGCCCAGAATCGAGCCCATGGTTATATTCTTGCGTTCGGCTACAGAGTCAACCGGCTCTGTTTCCTTAACCTCTTGCGATTCCAGCTCTTCGGACAATGGCTTCTCTCCGAAACTTTAAACTAACGACAAACTAATGACACACTTATGACAAATGATCTCCCCGTCCAAGAGAATAAGTATATACTGCTTTGTTCAGATCCCTAACACAGGTGTTCTTAAGATGAAGGCTAGCTTGATCGAGCTGGAGAAAAAAGTCGAGGCCGGAGAGCGAATCAGCACGGATGATGCCCGTCTTCTTTATCTGGAAGCGCCGGACGACATGTTGAAGCGGATGGCCAATGTGGTCAGGGATCGTTTTCATGAGCCGGGTTGCGCCACTTATTTGTTGATGCGAATCGTCAACTACACCAATGTTTGCGTGGCAAAATGCGACTATTGCTCGTTCTACCGGCTGCCTAACGCCCCGGATGGCTATGTCAAATCGAAAGAGTGGATCTTCGAAAAAATAAACGAGCTTATCAATGTCGGAGGCGATCTATTCGGCTTCAACGGCGGCTTCAACCCCAAACTGAAGCTGGATTTTTATACCGATTTATTCTCTTCGATTCGTGAAAAATATGGAGACAAGATCGAATTCTACGCCCTGACCATCGTCGAATTACTTTATATCGCCCGACTTTCCAAACTTTCTCTTGAAGACACCCTGGCAGAACTAAAAAAAGCCGGTGTGCGCTGGATCACCGGTGGTGGTGCCGAAATTCTAGCCGACTCTTTTAGAATGAGACACAGCCCGCTCAAATACACGGTCGAAGAGTACTACCAGACCCAAAGGGCCATTATTGAAGCCGGAATAAATACCACCGCTACAATGGTGATAGGCTTCGACGAAAGTCTTGATGAAAGGCTGGAACATCTGGAAAGCCTGAGAAACTTTCAGGATGATGTTGACGGAAAGATCTTCAGCTTCCTCTGCTGGACCTATAAACCTTACAACAACGAGCTGGGCGGCAAAGAGATAGGACCTGAAGAGTACCTGCGCCATCTTGCTCTATCCCGAATTTATCTGGATAACATCAAACATATAAGAGCCTCGGTACTGACCCAGAATCGCAACGCCCTCAAAGCCCTTGCATATGGGGCAGATGATTTCGATATCCCCTGGGAAGACGAAGTCACCGAGATGGCTGGAGCCGTCATTGAAAAGGATGTGGAGAAAGTGCTCGAGGCAGCCAGACAAGAAGGCTTCCGGACGACTTACCGCCATGTCGCCAGAGACCTGGAAATTTCGAAACGCTAGCCTTGATCGGGTCCTGAGCCCTGACCATTTTTCTGTTTTGTTTTCTACTGCGCCTTATAGTTGTTAAACACCACAAAAAAGAGACCGGAGAGATAGACTCTGCCGGTCCCGGACGAGGCGGTCGTCCCACCGTGGGGGTTCAGGTCATGAGAGCCAGAATAAGCCCGAAGGTCAGCATCAGAATCAAACAGATGAACTGACCGCCGACAAACCAGAACATCGAGAAGATGGTCCGGGGAATGGCCAGGGGACTCTCAGACTTGGGTGCGATCAGCTCGGAGACCTTTTTCGTGGTGATCAGACCGACGAACGAAAGCACCAGACCGACCACACAGAACCAGAACATGGTAGTGAACATTGTCTTTCCCTTCGAAGAAGGTTGCCCTTCTTATGAGGCGTGCTGAAGATGTCACGGTGGCTCCTCTTGAGCGAGAAGCCACCGTATGTGAAATCAGTCTTCCAGAAGAATCGGATTGATGATGATACCGAAACCGTCGGCGACGCTATCGGTATGGGCAAGCAGACGGCCGGTCTCCCAGAGCTCGAAGACGAAGCCCGGAGGCAGGCCTTTGAGGCTGTAGATCAGCTCCGCCGGAGTCACCCAGTTGAAACCGTAGCGTCGGTCGAGAATAGCAGCTTTAGCCCGGGCATGGGCGCGGGCGAGAGCCAGCGCCGTTACCGGAAACTGAGTGGTATCGAGATGGCTGAGCAGAAACCACAGCCAGTAACGGTTGCGGCAATGCGCCTTCAGAAAGTCGAGGCTATTGGCTTCGAAAAGCCACTCCTCGACCTCTGCCTGCCCTTCCACTCGGTCGCCCCTCACCACCTGTGCCGCAGGCGCCAACCGAACAAGTTCGGCGGTCACGACGGCAGCATCCTCGACAAAGCGCTTGGCGTCGGAGAAAGCTTCCATGCCTTCTTCAGCAATCGATCGAATCGACTGTGCCAGTTTGCGATCATCAATGAACCGCACCGGCTTTTTCGTAGTAAAAGTCATAGCTACCTCCTCAGGTGAGATAGACCGACTCCCGCGGCTTGGGAACTTCGACGGTCCAGTTGAGGGTGGACCGGATGCGTTCTTGCAGGCCGGCAAGGGCGTCTTCGTCACCGTGGACGATGAAGGTTTTCACAGGCCGCCGCTTCATCTGCTTCAGCCACCAGAGAATATCCGAATAGTCGGCGTGAGCCGAATAATCGGACATGAACTCGACCTTGGCCCGCACCGTGAGCTGCTTGCCCTGAACCCGAACAGTCTTCGGGCACGGAGCCTCGCACTTCTGAATCGAAGCGGGCGGGTTGTCGGCGAAACGGACCAGAGAGTGACCGAGGGTGCCGGTACCCTGGTAACCGATGAAAGCGACAGTGTTGTTGCGACCGGTGAGACGGTGCTGCAGATGCCCGACGATACGACCACCGTTGGCCATACCACTGGAGCCCACGATGATGATGGGCTCGCTCTGGGGCGTCATCAACGCCTCGGACTCCTGCCAGACCTTGCACTGCTCAAACTTGGGCGTCCGGAAAGGATCCTTGCCCTCGTCGAAAACAGCTCGAGTTGCCGCATCCAGATCCCCCTCGTACTGACGGTGGACCTGGGTGGCAGCGATGCTCATGCGACCGTCGAGGAAGACCTTCATGTTGGGGATTCGACCCGTATCGATCAGGATGCGCAGGTCGTTGAGCACAGCCTGGGCACGACCGACAGCGAAGGCTGGGATGAGAATCACACCCTTGCCCTTGCCGCGCTCGGTCTCCCTGGCGCGCTCATAACCTTCGTTGACGATGCGAGCCAGCTCTTCGAGCCGGTCACGCTTGTGGTGCAACTTGTTGCCGTAGGTGGCTTCGGTGATCAGATAGTCGGCACCATGAACCGCTTCGAGCTTGCGCAAAAGCGGAGCATCCCGACGTCCGATGTTGCCGGTGAAGCAGAGGGTCTTCTTGTGGCTGCCCGTACCGATCTCGACGGTGGTCACCGCAGAACCCAGGATGTGACCGGCTTCGGTGAAGCGCACTTTCACTCCCGGGGCGAGCTCATGGGTCTCGAAGTAGCTCAGGGGGCTGAGGTACTTGAGCGAGTTCTGAGCCTGCTTTTCAGTGTAGAGCGGCTTGCGAGAGACCACCTCTTCGGCGCCTGCATCCTGCTTGCTGTGACCCTTCTTGGCCGGAGCCTTGCTGGCGGCAGCCTGGGCTTGACGCCGAGCCTCATAACGATTGGCCCGCTTCACAGCTTCCTCCTGGAGGTAGCCGGAATCAGGCAGCAGGATCTTGGTCAGGTCTGCCGAAGCAGCGGTGCAGTAGACCCGACCGCGGAAACCGTCATTGACCAGCTTGGGCAGATAGCCGGAGTGATCGATGTGGGCGTGGCTGAGAACGATGAAGTCGATGTCCTTGGCGGTAATGCCGCGGGGAAAGCGGTTACCGAAGTCCAGACGCTTGTTCTCCATGTTCAAGCCGGCATCCAAAAGAAACCTGGTGACTTTCTCGCCCTGCCAGTACTCGATCAGGTTCATAGACCCGGTCACATGGCCGGCAGCGCCGAGAAAGTGAAGCTGGATAACAGGCTTGCCTGCCTTGAGCAGCCTCTTGCGTTCTTGATTATTCATAGATGTCTCCAATGGTTTTGAAGTGAGTTCCTACACTCCAGAGATCCGCCTCATTGCCAGAGAGACGGACAAGCGCTACAAGACGGATCACGCAGAGATTGCATGATTCGGAAGAAGCGCTTTCGGGAAATGGGAATCGGTTGGCTAGAAGAAACTAAGTTGTTGCGGTTTTGCTGAATTCAAAAACTGGATAAAGACTAACAGCCTGTTATCAACCCGAACAATCGAATTAGATTCTGATATGTTTAAGAAGCTCAACTTGGCATCTTAATGGGTCGCGCAACCAGGCAACAACTTGACATCCGCCCGGAAACACAGCAGGCACAAACACTTGTCAATATAAACAAGCTTCGCGAATTCTGTCGAAGCCCTGAATTTGCTTTGATTTCGGGTATATACTCGCGGTTTTTCTCAAGATCACAAGTAATGCACACTATATGAGAATTAAATACGCAGGCTCACGAATCATCAGCCTTGTAAAAGCTCATTCGTACTTAGTAACTTGACCAGGTATACCGCTTTTACTTCAATCTCTGAGATTCCGATTTTTTGAACTCATAACCCTTCTCCTCTGTCTTCAGAAAGAAAAGAACTACCCAGCTTGCTGGAAGGGTTCCGTCCGAGTTCGCTGCAAATCGTAATCCCAGCATATGCCAGGGCCTGTTCAGCAAGCTTAGCTCTGGTCCAAATCGGCATGGTGCTTCGTCGGATCGTTTTCGGCGAGGAATCCATGCACTTAACCGGGAGACCCGAATATGTTTCCTCTCAAGGACAACCTGCGATGCCTCACGTTTCCGACGGTGACGCTGTCGCTCATCATTGTTAATATCCTGGTTTTCGTGCTCGAACTCACTCACCAGAGCAACGGCACATTCCGGCAGTTCATCATGGACTACGCCCTCGTCCCGACCAACCTCATCAACGCCTTTTCTTCGGGCGACCCGAGTGCGATGGGCTGGACGACGTTCACCATGTTCTCTGCCATGTTCATGCACGGAAGCATCATGCACCTGCTGGGCAACATGCTCTTCCTCTTCGTTTTCGGAAGGGCAATGGAAGCTCGCATGGGCTGGTTCGGCTTCCTCGTCTTCTACCTGGTCTCGGGTATCGCCGCTGCGCTGATTCACATCGGCAGCGACCCCACGAGCTTCATCCCGATGCTCGGCGCCAGCGGTGCCATCTCCGGCGTCCTCGGCGGTTACCTCATCCTCTGGCCGAAGGCTGACATCAAGGCGTTCGTGCCGCCCCTCTTCATCGTGACCATCCGGGCCTACTGGTTCCTGGCGGTCTGGTTCGGTCTGCAGCTTCTGCCGATCATCCAGACCAACGGCGGTTCCCCGGGCGGCGTCGCATACTGGGCGCACGTCGGCGGCTTCGTTGCCGGCTTCATCCTGGCTGGTATCCTCCGGCTCTATCGCCCCGTCTCGGATGTCTGCTACATCCCGAGCGACTGCGACACCGACAAGGATATCGACG
>CAZCBH010000080.1:8497-22312 GCA_964496875.1 uncultured Candidatus Obscuribacterales bacterium
AAAGACGAGCGCTTGAACACGAATCAGGAAAGTGTGATTACGAGGGAGGGCACCAGATCTTTCGGTCTGGTGCCTTCTTCTCTTTTCCCGAGTTTCCCCTTTATGGAAGAAACCTGTGATTCAGCTTTCAACAACAACAACGCCCCATGTTCTTTTCCTTGCCGCGATCGGCGTGCTGCTCGTTCTGGCAATCGGTGCTACCGCTCTCTATCGCTTGCTCTCCATCAATCCGATTGACCTGGAGACCCAACCGAAAGGACATAAAGGTTACGACCGAGCCAACCGTGAATGCGAATCCCTCCAGCTTCAACTCGATGTATTCGAGGATCTGGAAGGCGATCCGGCTTCACTCAACCAACTGGCAGACCGACTCGCAGTAGCGAAAATGACACGCGATGCTGAAGAGGTCAACATGGAACACCAGCGCAAACTGGTCCAGTTGCCAGCTCCGTCCCCCAAAACGGACCGAGTCGGCGAACAGGTCGGCGAGGCTGGGGAACTTCTCTTCAGGCCCGGGATTGGCATTGTTCAATCTCGTTCTTGCTCCCAAAAGACCTCTCGTTAACTTCCTGGCGGCCCGTAAACCAAACGGTTTCCGGGCTGCCATGTTTTTGAAGACTCTTTTATTATATGCTATAGTTTGATAAAATCGAGATATGACCAATTCGCTTCCAGATAATAAACCTAAAAAGGGCATCGCGCTCGAATATCTATCCTGGCAAGAGGCCGAGCAAGTCCTCAGCGATGAAACTGTAGTAGTCCTGCCCCTGGGCGGACAGCTAAAAGAGCACGGTCCGCACCTGCCCCTAAACAACGACTGGATTCTGGCTAAATATCTGACGGAAGCGGTTCTGGAAAGGCTACCGGTGGTCGCCCTGCCCCCGCTCAACTACAACTATTACCCCGCCATGGTCGAATATCCAGGCTCTGTCAGCCTGCAAAAGTCCACAGCCCTGGCGCTGATCGTAGATATAGTGGAGAGCATCGCAAACTTCGGGCCCCGCACATTTTATTGCCTCAACACAGGCATCTCGACCATGAAGCCTCTGGCAGAAGCCCGAGACATTCTAGAAAACCGTGGTCTGCAATTCGACTATACCGATATGAACAAACACCTGTCAGCGGTTAGAAAGCAGGTTGAAGAGCAACCTGGCGGAGGCCATGCTGACGAGATCGAGACCTCTTTGATGCTGGCAATCGCACCGGATATAGTGCATATGGACAAAGCCAGACCAGATTATCACGGCAATGCATCAGGTCCATTGAAGAGAGATAGAGACGAAGAGGTCCCCGGTGTCTATTCACCCTCAGGTAGCTGGGGCGATCCTACAAAAGCATCTGCAGAGAAAGGACACAAGCTTCTGAAAGCCCTGGTAGAAGGAATAGTCAAGGATATACAAAGCATATCCCAAATTAGAAAACTGAAGGACTGATTCTTCGACCAGGTAGAAATCAGCATGATAATATTTGGCGATGAACAAAATTACTATTCTGCCTGATCATGTAGCAAGCCAGATTGCCGCGGGTGAGGTGGTCGAAAGACCGTCCTCCGTAGTCAAAGAGCTGGTCGAAAACGCCATCGACTCAGGCGCCACCAGCATCGATATAGAAATAAGCAAAGACGCCCGGGATATAAGAGTAGCGGACAACGGTTGCGGCATGTCTCCAGAGGACGCCACCCTGGCATTTCAACGACACGCCACCTCTAAACTGACCTCGGCAACGGATCTGGAAAGCCTGTCCACCCTTGGTTTCCGCGGCGAGGCGCTACCGAGCATCGCATCTATCTCTAAATTCACTTGCCTGACAAGACCTAAAGACGCCGCCACCGGAACCAGAATAGAAGTGGAAGACAGCAAGATCAAGGCAGTGGAGACCGGATGCTCGGTAGGAACCGTGATGGATGTCCGGGATCTGTTTTTCAATGTGCCGGCGCGCCTGAAGTTTCTAAAACGTGCCACCACCGAGATAGGACACATCCAGGAAATAGTGCAGAGTCTTGCTCTCAGCTATCCTCAAATAGCCTTCGAGCTTAAATTCGGCGGCGCCACGAAGCTGAAAACTTCCGGCTGCGCAGACCTTTTGCGTAGCATCGTCGAAACCAAACTGGTCAAAGACGAAGGCAATCTATGCAAAATAGAGTTGAACGATACAGTAGCCGGAGTGTCTATCTATGGTTATGCGGCTCGACCGACTCAGTTTAGAGGAGATCGAAAGGGTATTCTCACATTTGTCAACGGCAGGCCGGTCCGCTGCCCTCTAACTTTGAAGGCTCTGGATTACGCCTACTCAGACCTCATTCCCCGGGGCAAATATCCTCTGGCAGTGGTATCGATAGAACTTCCTCAAAACGAGATCGATGTGAATATCCACCCCACTAAAAAAGAGATCAAATACTCCAACAGCCATAACGTCTACACCACTTTGCACCGCGCAATCGGAAACGCTCTCAGGGAGCCGCGCAAAGAGCTGGTAGAAGCCATGGCAGCCCGTGGACAAAGAGAAGAATACGCAGAAGAACATTTCGAGCCTGCATCATCTTCTGTTGCTGCCGCTTCTTACAATCCGCTGAGAGCAAGAGAAAGAGACAGTTATTCGGTCAGAGAATCGCAAGAGTGGAACTATGATTCTCCTAAAAAAGAGCGTATAGAGACAGAGCAGCTTAGCTTTGCCGAAGATTTATCCTATCGACCGGCCTTCGTACCGGAAGTTCGGGAAGTACCGGAACCACAAGAAGATGCGGGCACCACTATCAATACCATATCAACTTGCGAAGAGAGTCAAATATTTATCGAAGAACAAGAAGAAATCTCGCTACCTGCCGGCTGGCGCCTGGCAGGCTATCTGCACAACACCTATTATCTCTTCGAGACAAAAGACGGCATAGAGCTTATAGAGCAACATATCGCCCACGAAAGATATCTATACGAAAAACTGCTGGCGGCCCAGAAAACCCGGGGAAGAACATCGGAGCACAATCAACAACTCTGTATCTCAATTCCGTTGGAGCTCACCACAACACAGACGGATGTCTTGAAAGGCTGCGAAGAAGCCCTCTCCTCCCTTGGCTTCGAGTTCGAAATCGATAAAGATGATAACGTCAGTTGTACTCAGGTGCCGATTCAAATGGCTCATCAGAACTATGCAACAATCATCCAGACCTTATTAGATGACCTGGAGACCGCTGATGCAGCGAATATCTCCCTTGACGCCACCAAATCGATAGCCTGTCAATCTGCAATAAAGAATGGCATGCCGCTGTCGGAAAGAGATATTCTGCGGCTGGTCAGCGCATGGCTCAAGACCGAACGCCATGACACCTGCCCCCACGGCAGACCTGTGCGACTGAAGTTCACCCGCAATAAATTGTTCGAGATGTTCCATCCGGCCTGAAAAGGTCCTCAATCCTGGATCAGATAGCGCAGATTGGCATCGAACTTGAATTCGGGATTTTCCGACTGCATCACCCCGGCCTCATGTTTGACAATCTGCCATTCATAGTCTCTAAGAGCCTTTGCGGCAAGGGCGACTTCATCGGCGTTGCCCAAAGCGACCACTTTCAACAATGGAGCTATCAAAGATCGATCATGGTGCTTTGCCGCCATATCTATGCCGCTCACTCGCTTCGCTCCGTCAGGCGAGTCCATCAATTCCACCGCTCGAATCATCTCTCTTCGCGCTGCTATAGTATCGACGATTTTACCGGCCCTGGAAGCGAACTGTTCATCAGAATGTCCTCTCCAGAGCTTAAGAAGATACTCCGTCTCGCCGCTTGCCATATCCGGATCTCTGGCAAGCCTGTCGCCAAGCACATTCATAGCCCTGATACGCAAAGAAGGAACGCGTTTTATAGTATCGATCAAAATAGAATTGACAAAGCCGTCTCCGTACTCTCCCTTGCCGCCAAGAGCGATAATCTCGTCGAATACCATGCTCTGAGCCTGCCTGTCTCTAAGAGATGGCAGCATTTCCATCATGGCAGGAAGATTGTCGGCATCACCAGACATGGTGGCAAAACGAGCCAGATCAAAACCATCATCCATTCTACGCAAACGCTCTAAAGAAAGGTCTCTGACCTGTCCCTTCGACTCTCTCACCTGGCGGATAAGAAACGCCACTTCCGATTCTCCCTTCATGCCGTTTCCGGCAATACGAATGGCATTGTCCAAAGCAGCATCGGCAAGTGAACTTTCATTAATTGATTTAACCAGCGAGGATCGTCGAATATAGCCACCGGATAGAGTTTCTACATTGTCTTTAATCAAAAGCGATTCGGGAGAATCGGCCACATCGAGTAAAGTTCTGATATGCCTTTCTTTGCTGCCCATATGTCCAAGAAGCTCCACCGCCGCCACTTTCTGGGCATCTGACCCGGTTGCTATTCGTTGTTCAAGAACTTTCTGGGCAGCAGGCATAGCCGTTCTGTTGGCGGCATCGGTTCTTTTTGCTATAGACTCGCCATGGACATTAGTCCCCTGAGAAATAGCCGATTTGGCGTTAATGCTACGCCCCAGTATAGTGGTTCGCACCGGCGCCCTTTCGGCCAGATCGGCAAAAAGATGGCTTTCCGGCGCCAGGAAACTCTCTCCCATATGCACAGCCCAGTTCTCTTCGGTATTGCGCCTTGCGTATGTTCTCATGAAATATTGATCCGGTGGTCGTTCGAGAGCCGTCTTATGTGCATCTTCTAGAGCGGCCGCTGTCTTACCGGCAGGGACCACCGCATCGACGTGCTCAGCCAGCTTGAACAGTCCGAAGTTGAGCGGGTCGGAAAAGTGTCCAAGGTGCGACCATTCATGGTTGGCATAACCTCGTAGTTCGGCTCTGCTCAAATTGCCGTCCAAATTAACCTTGTCCGCGCCGACTCTGACGAAATCAATGGTCGGTTTGTAGAAAGTGATCTCTCCATCAGGAGACGCCGTGGCAGCCGACACGAATTCAGGATCATAGCTTTGTCGAGTCCAGATATCGTTTGGATTGGTACCTTCATCAATAACCACCTTTTTAACCAGAGAAGGATTAGGCAGCTCTTGCAAAACCACAAGAATATCCTCAGGAAGGGCCTTTGTATTCTCAGGATTGCGCATGAGCTCATCCCTTGCTTTTAAAACCTTCAAAGACTGCCGGGCTTCTGCCTCGGACATGAATTTACCAAGGGTCCCCACCTGGGCAGCTTGGGACTCGCCCACGAATTCCGGACCTTTCGGATCGAGAGCCCTCGATACCTGGGACCTCTGAAAGCTCGGCAACCGGTCGTAAGCGTTGGGTTCGGCAGCATTTTGCCTGAGTGTGCGGATTTGATCCAACTTGACGGCATAAGTCTCGGAAACCTCTATCTCTGTCCTGGATCCTTTTACTTTGTAGATTCGCGTATCGACATGACGTCCTTTTATATGCGGTGCGAATTCCTCGTAACTGCCATAGGCTTTCCGGCTCGCTTCTTCCGGAACGAAAAGGCGCAGCCTGGTCTGATTGGGCTCCCGGATAAGCTGCCGGCTGAGATCGGTCAATCTGAGCGCTTCCCGGGGTTGATACTCCAGTTCATCCACCGGAATTTTTCTTCTTCTTGAACCCAGACCGGCTTCAGAGATAGCCGGATCATCCGGACGGTCTACCAGGACTGTGCGACGCCCTGCCGGCAAAGCTGACTCTATCTCCATCATCTTCGCCCGGGCGGATAAAGAGAGCTCGGAGGAGAGATCGATACTGGTCTCTTTTGACTGTCTTGTCGCTCCTGCTTTGTTCGGCTTGCTATAAAGCGGCTTTTCCAGAGGAGCCACCGACATCAGCAAGCCTCCCGTACCGGCTCCGATGAGACCGGCTTGATTCATCTGCTCGAGAGTCTCGTAGAAGCCCTTGCCTTCCTTGAAAGCCTCGATACCGCCGACGACAGCGCCACTGCTGTAGCCTGAGGTAGTGCCGATGAAGAAAGAATGGGCTCTTGGACTGAGTGCTTCGGCCTTGAGGGCCCGCCCACCCCACTGCGCCGAGCGCATGCCGACCATACCGGCAGGAAGGTTTATTAGAGCAGCGGCAGTGCCCGTTTTGGCCATGGACTCGAGGCCGGAGCCAACCGAGAAGTTGCCTTGACTATCGAGCCAGGTGCGGGCATCGAATCCGGATTTGACTGCACCGAAACCAAAGCCGGCACTCATATGGGTTGCCGCCTCGGCCTTCAGGCCGTCCCCCAGGTATCTACCGGTCAGTCCACTGAGGGAGCTGCCGGGCAAAACGGCTCGACTGACTTTATTAAGGGCGGCTCCTTCCAGAAAGTTCTTGCCCATATCCAGGGGGTCCTGGGCAAGACCATCATGAGGATTGGTAAGCAAGGCTGTCCTTGCCATTCCGGCTTTGACAGCTTTGAATCGCGGGATCATCACCAGGGCATCAGCCACGACATGACCGAGAAAATCACTGGTTTCTGCCCGTTTCTCCTTCTCTTCCAGGGTTCTAGCTTCGCCGAATACATCCCGGGTGGCACCGATCAGCATACCGGCGGCGGTCTGCTCCATGCGACCGGAAAAGAATCCACTATCGCGGCTCAACTCCTCCTGTGCTTTTATAACCACAACGTTCTCAGAGCCGGAAGACACGATGTCTTCGGCACTGATCCTGGAAAGATTAAGCTCTTTACCCATTAAACCGTGCTTCCTCAGGCCCGTTTATAGCTTATATCCAGATCTATATGTTCCCGGACAGGGTCTAAAAACAAACAAAAATAAGGGATGAAGCATCTGCTTCATCCCTTCACGATCTGATTTCGACTACTTACTTGAGGTAGGAAGGCGAAGATGCGACACTGTTTGTCAGGGCCATGGGTTGATCCAGGGCGAATTTCACCCGGGTACCGCTGGGGATCTTGACGTCTTTGCCTTTTCTCCAGAGGTTGCTGCCGAGACCGACTGCTCCACCGGTGGCAACACCGGCGATGGCTCCGGCGCCGACCGACCCGGCTACGATTGGAGCAAAAATAACTCCCAGCAGAGTACCACCGGCAGTCCAGGCAGCCGTTCTGGCTACACCGGAAGTGACGGTTTTCTTGGTGGTTCTACCTTTGAGCTGACCTTCGTCCTCGATGACCTTTTTGTCGGCCTGATCGGCGGTTATGATTGCCGAAAGAGGATACCTGACACCATCGGGAGTGACAGCAGCGGTCAGCCTGAGGCTCATGGCACCACTCTTGCCGGCGAGCCCGCTTTTGTCCGCCGAAATGACCTGACCCTGCAGATCTGTGTTGGCAGGCAACACCAAGTCGCTGCCCAGGTACATGGGTGCATAAAGTTTCGCATTGAAGATGTCACCGGGCTTAGCGACGGCACTATCGATAGGACTGGTGAGTGTGGCATCGACAATGGTGCCAGTGGGAACATAGGTAACCTGGCCTTGCAACGTCTGTCCATTATAAGTTTGAGCCATCGTCATAGTCGGGAAAACTGGTCCCAGCATGAGAACACCGGCGAGGGCTAAAATTAGGGGTGTCCTTTTCATGAAGTGCTCCTTCTAGAGAGAATATAAAAAGTCGAATTGATGCGTATGTCGAAGAATAACACATGAGCGATCTCAAAGGAACCTCGCTCCAGTTGCCAGAACAGCTCAAGGGCGGTTCAAACTTTGAGATGCCGCATATGGTGCATGTTTAGAAGACTCCGCCACCAGATATCACACCACCGGCAGTGGTTCCGATAAATCCTGATGTCAAGAGACACTCTATATATAGTATGATCCTCGCACGCCCGGAATCTGTAGACAGAGGTAGAAATCATCTTGAGCAAAACACAGACTATAAATATGTTCGCAGAAGCTTCTTCTATCAAGAACCGCATTTCCGAGTTCAGAAGACATATTCACAGTCATCCGGAACTGAGCTTCCAGGAGACCAGCACGGGACTCTACGTGGCACAGAAGCTGGAGGAAGCAGGCATCTCGTGCCGCAAAGGGGTCGGCGGAGCAGGAGTGGTGGCAGAAATAGGCGAGGGTGGCCCGGTCTTCGCTATTAGAGTGGATATGGACGCATTGCCGATAAAAGAAACAAATACGGTGCAATATTGCTCTCAGAACGATGGGGTGATGCATGCCTGTGGTCATGACGCCCACACGGCCATGGGATTGGGTGCAGCGCTAATCCTAAAAAAAACACCACCGACGACCGGACGGGTCAGAATAGTTTTTCAGCCGGCAGAGGAAGACACCAACCACAATGGCAAAAGCGGCGCCACGTTGATGATGGAAGACGGCGCTTTCGAGGAAGTTTCAGGGGTTCTTTCCCTGCATGTCTTTCCAGACTTATCATGCGGATCGATAGCTGTCAGATCAGGACCGGTTCTTGCTGCCTGCGACAAATTCGAGATTGTGATCAAAGGCAGGGGGAGTCACGGCGCTTATCCGGAATGCGGTCTAGATCCAGTGGTGATAAGCTCCCAGGTTGTCCAGGCTATACAGACGATTGTTTCCAGGAAAAATTCTGCACTTGAGCCACTGGTAATTACCATAGGCGGCATCCGCAGCAGTACCTATGCCCCGAATATCATCAGCGATTATGTCGAGATGACCGGTACTGTCCGACATTTCTACAGCCATACTAGATCCATGGTCAAAAAAGAATTGGAACAAACGCTGGAAATTGCCACCACTCTCGGTGGAAGTTACGAGTTCAAATATATCGAAGAAAACCCGCCAGTATCTAACGATCCAGGCATAACAGCCCTCGTGGAAGCAACCGGTCATGATCTTCTGGGTGCAGGCAAAGTTCAGCCAGCCGAGATGCAGATGGGAGGAGACGATTTCAGTTTCCTATCCGAAAAGTTTCCAGCCTGCTATTTCTTTCTCGGAGCAATGCTGCAAGACTCACCCCGCAAACTGCATACCGAGACTTTCGATATCGATGAAAACTGCCTGCCCGTAGGTTCCGCCATGCTGGCAAGCACAGCACTGAACTATTTAAAGCAGAGCTGAGAGAACGATATGATTGGGGTCCCCCCCCTTTCAATCTCCTGTGCAAATACTCTCTTTCGCGCGGAGGCTATCTCTAAAATACTGCCTATGATGAAATCACACTTCGGTTCGCCGCTTTTGGAACTATAGACTTTCCATCCGGTGATGAACTCTCGTTTGAACCTAGAAAAAATCTAAAAAAGGTATTGGCAAGCTCATTCTTGTACCGGGAGGAAGCCTCTTTCCACCTCTCAATGTAAAACTATGTCTCTTAACACTTAGAGAATCTGGCGTTATTCCTGACTACGCTTGAACACTGATGAATAGTCAAGGGAAGTAGCCCGGAAGATAAAATTAGAGCCCCTCGATGTCATTAGAAAAAAGCTTCTATTAAACTGTGTAGACAGAGCATTTATATGGGTATAGATCCCTTATGCTATCTATAAGACTGCGCATAAGCCCTTGAATGTTTGATCTGAGCTTATCGGGAGTAATCGAGATGACGAAAATCACGTGGCAGGTAGCCGCTGTCACAGACCCAGGCCTTAAACGTGAGGAGAACCAGGACAATTTTTTCATGAGTGAGGACCACCGGGTACTCGTCGTAGCTGACGGCATGGGCGGCATGCAAGGCGGAAGCAAAGCCAGCCGCCTGGTTGTCGAATCTATGAAAGACAGTCTCGAGACTCTGTCCATTGACGGTCTTGGTCCAAAAGAGCTGCAACGCTGGCTAGTGTCCGCCGTGGCGGAAGCAAATACAAGAGTTTTCGAAGCTGCCGCCGTCGACCCCGAAGCCCGAGATATGGGCACCACCATTGTCGCCGTAGTACAGTCTGATGACGGAGAGTTGCAGATTGCCCACGTTGGAGACTCTCGCGCCTATCTTGTCCGAGACGGAAAAACCATTGTCCTGACCATGGACCATTCGGTAGTCATGGAGATGGTCGCTCAGGGGAAGATGACCGAAGAACAGGTCAAAAACAGCCCTTTCAAACACTATCTCACTCGTTGTGTCGGTCACAAGAAAAAGGTCGAAATCGACAACACGCCCACTTCGGTAAAACCAGGCGACTGGCTTATACTTTCGAGCGATGGTCTTTCGGGAGTGGTGGATGATGCCGAAATCGCCGAGATAGTGGGAGCCTGCGACACTGTCAAAGAAGCCTGCGAAGATCTGCTCAGCGAAACCCTCGCCCGGGGCGCACCGGACAACGTCACGATAATCTGCGCCCATTATGGCAACAGCTCCGACGCAGAAAGCGATAAAGAGACCAGCGCCGTGGGCGTAAAGTCCAGTCAGGAACTTGACAAAGTCTCCAGCGAAATCTCTTTGCATGACCTCTAGAATTGAGGACTGAATCATGTCTGATGTCAAACCGGAAACTTCGGGTGATATCGATATATGTTCAGCTTGCAGAAAACCGATAAAGTCATCCAGGAAAGGATCGATGACCTCCTGGATTTTCAGCTCCGGCTACTGTACCTGCTCAGCAACCGGTTCTGGAGAACTCCTCAATCCGAAGATCAATCGAAACAGGGCCACCAAGCGTACCGCCGAGTACGAAAAGCCCAACAGGACCAATTTGGACGAGAACGGCTTTCCACTCCTGGGAAGTCGCTACAAAATAACAGACCCGATTGGAATCGGCGGAATGGGAGAGATCTATCGGGTCAGGGAGGAAGGCCACGAAGGCCTTCTGGCCGTCAAACTTTTGCGAGACGAATATGCCAGGGACAAGACCTGTGTGAACCGGCTCAAGAAAGAAGCGCTCACCGCCTCCAGTCTCAGCCATCCAAACATAATTCAGGTAATGGGATACAGCAGTACACCAGAAGGGAAACCCTATCTGGTAATGGAATATGTGGATGGCATTTCTCTGGAAGAGTTGATAGAAAGAGAAGGGCATCTAGATTGGCGCCGAGTGCTCAATCTGATTATTCAAATTTGCGAAGGTTTGTCTTACGCCCATCATCGCGGCGTTATTCACAGAGATCTGAAACCATCCAACGTGATCATAACCCGCAGCAAAACCGGCATGGAACACGCCAAAATTCTTGATCTCGGCATCAGCAAACAGATAAACAACGAAGGACTCGAAGACAAAACCAAGCTTACCCAGACAGGAGACGTAATCGGCAGCCCGCTCTATATGAGCCCGGAGCAATGCCAGGGAGAGGCGGTGGACTCGAGATCGGACATCTATTCGCTTGCCTGCCTTGCCTGCGAAGCCCTCACCGGAGAATCTCCATTTCAAGCAGAGAATTCCGTCAAAGTGATTCTCAACCACATAAATATGGACCGAAACAAGATTCTGGAAAATCTTGAAAGACATCAAGTCCCCGGCGCCTTCGCTCGCCTTCTGGTAGACAAATGTCTAGCGGTTTCACCGCAGAATCGAATCGATTCAGTCACCGAACTTTCTAAAAAACTCTGGACCTTCGCCAACCAATCGAACACCGCTATCTATAAAGTCAAAGGCTATTCTCGCAAAAATCGAAAAACAGTTGCTGTGGCAGCAGCATTGCCGGTGGTGGCGCTCTGTGTTTATGGCGGCACCATTCTGCAAGGCTACTATACTGAGAATGAAAAGACATCCGTTGCTAACAACCAACCAAAACCGGCTTTGAAAGAGACAAAATCTCTCCCTTCGACGATTTCGGCTAAAAAGATAGAGAAGAAGACTGTAAGACCGGTTGAAAAACCAGAGCCAAAGGCAGAACCTAAAGCCAAAGCATCTGCCAAGCCGATAGAAACTAAACCGGTAGCCAAGCCAATAGCAAAATCCGTGCCTAAACCGGTTTCTAGGACTCCACCAAGAACAATCGCAAGCACCATTGCACCAGTAACAAAAAAAACGCAGCCCCCGCCCCAGTCAAAACCAAAAGCCGTCTATGTTGCAACGGTCCCTACAGCAAAAAGGGAACCGCCAAGCCAAGACAAAAAACAGGCCAGAAGATTGAAGTTGTTTAGATACAACTTTCCCCGGGGCTGGGTAAGAGTCAATTTCGGCTATTTCGACCGGGACAGGAACGGCTATATTAGCAGCCAGGAAGCAGGCAGTCTGTGGCGGTGGCTCAACAGATTCGATATCAATGGCGATACCTATGTCAGTCAATCGGAAGTGAGCTTGAAACCCGGCGGCATCAACAAGAAAAAAGTGCCTCTGCCGAGGATCTGGATCCTGGCAAATTTCGACATCCTGGATACGGACCGCAACTCTTACATCTCGCAAAAGGAAACACCTTTTCTTTGGCACTGGATTAAAAGACACGACCTGAATCGAGACGGCTATGTCTCGACCCAAGAAGTACAGCCATGAATTACGGTCCTCAAGCTTTCCTTTAGATTGCTTACGCCGGTCCAACAAAGAAGAGCCTGTCAGGCTTCCAGCCACCTCGTAACAAAGAGAAATATAGAAACGAGATATAACTTCATCGCCGGTTCATAGAAAGAGAGCCGAAGACTTTGATAGATAAAGTAATCCCCTTCCACAATAAATTAAGGACTCTAAAACTCCGGAAAACTCCAGATATCTAAAAAGATTAACAGCGAAACAACTTACCGACGCAACGCTTGAGTAAGGAAACCCCATGCACCCTGCTGTAATCGTACTGGCCAACCTGGCTCTTTTCGTGGCATTCTTTTTCGCCGGATTCATCGCTTTGAGCTATCTCTCATCCAAGACCATCGGCTTCTTTCAAGGAGCACGATCCCTCGTCTATACCCGGGGCGACCAGATCAGCCGCAGGAGGCACACCATGCTCTTGCTGCTTTTCATGGTTCTCACTCTGGCTACCTCCACCGGTATCTTTCTGGGAATGGGAAGCCTGACCTGGTCCAGCTTCACTCTGGCACCCACGATCGCCCTGATACTCGGAAATCTCGCCTCTTTCCATCTCGATGGACCAAGGCTGATGCCGACGCGAGAGCTTCCGAAAGATTGATCTCAACAATCGACAAACCACAGTTATCGGAGGATTTCATGACTACGACCAACAACCCCGACCGAGATCTGGATTTAATTCAATCCAGGGCTCGCTGTTTGCTGGAGGCAGAAGATTACGCCGCTGCCCTTATCTGGATCGAACAACTCCTCGACCTCTGCCCGGAAGAAGGAACCGACAATTCTCTGAAAGGCAGTGTACAGAAGGCACTTGCGACGGTGATCGCCGGCTCCGTGAAACAACTGATCGTCTCCACTCTGACAGCGGCAAACCGCGGGCGGTGGCAAAAGTCCCAGATCGAGACTTTGCGCTCAGCTGTCAATGGACTGATCAAACTCGATGCCGAGAACGCCGGCCATCGCGTTCTTCTGGCTGAATGCAAGCTTCTGGAGCGTTCTCTTGCAAAAAGCACTGCCGATCGCTCCTACGCCAGCGCCGAAGAGTTGTCCGAGTTCCTCGACCATCTCTGGGATATCTCCGGTCGGGCGAATCGCCTGGCTGGCGCTGACCAGGCTGAGGTACTTCCGCCTCAGAAACGGGTCGAACTCTCGGCCACGGCGCTCAGCAACGCGCGCTACATGCTTCACTGGATTTTCGCCGGCGCTCTTTCCGATTGGAAAAAAGCAAGGGTAATCTGTGAACAGGTAAAAGCGAGGCTTTTGCCCGGTCTGGAGATTTACCACGTCAGAGCAGCTACAGCTTCGATTGAGAAAGCGAACAAGGCTCTCCTGGCGAGGAACTACAGCCAGGCTTACAGCCATATCAGCGCCGCCGAAAAGGTGATGCGTCAGTACACCTGGCAGCACTGAGGTTTTTGATGAGCCAGGAACAGGAAAACAACCTCCTGTTCCTGGCAATTACCTGTGACTTCAACTTTTTCTTTCGTAGCCTGTTCACTTTCTTTCACGAGGGTGAATAGGCTTTTCTTTTTTGGGGCAT